>CAYMCO010000003.1:0-204412 GCA_964388955.1 uncultured Anaerolineaceae bacterium
GTGAAGTGGCTCATGGCCGCGAGATGAGCGGCCAGGGCATGGTCAATCTCTTGGCCCGCGCACAGCTACATCATACTGCACAGCCCGGTCTTCGCCCAGCATCCCCGGTCCGCTGTAGCGGATGATTAGGCCGCTTGCAGATAGGCCCATGTTGTAGGCTGCGCTATTTTGCTATGCATACTCGGATTGCCAATAAGACTGCATTGAGAATAGAAACGGGGATGGCGAATATCAAGAAGCAGATCGGAACAACCCAACCAATGGGCAATTTCCAAAGCCATCCAACGGGAAATGGCTTTTCCACTATGGGATCGGGCGCAAATCTACCAAGCAGATCGCGGTACCGTCTATCCACCTTCCGCAGGCGAGAGTATTCCGCTGCGACATGCCATGAGGCAAACACGGCAATTAATGAGGCGAGGAAAGGAAAGAATAACACCATTAGTCCAAGCTTGTCGACCAAGTCGGTCTGCACCCATGGGGCAACTGTAATCAGAGTTGCGGCGGTTCCCCACCTGAAGAGGGACCTCCAGAAGAGCTCATGTCTGTACTTCCACTCTTCCCAAAGAAGTTGGGCTGACTGATTCCTAGTTAATTCTGCATGTTCCATCTCTTCCCCAGATTCTGCCATACTCAATGATCAAGTGGCCCAACGGGCTTGAATTCAGCGGCCGGGGCACGAACCTTCTGGACAAGTCTGTGGGTTTTGATGCTCCTTTGCATGAGCTTCTGCAGGCAGCAGTTTCTTGATCGCATCCTCATGTGAGCTTGGTGTTAGGAGTTGGCCGATCACACTGATTGCCTGGGCCCAAAGGAAAAGCTGAGCTGCCACCGGATTTGCGGTAGCCGCTTCTGACAAAGACCGACAACTTGACCACGCAGGCCCTGAATTCAAGCTGGGATAGAGCGATCAAGCCAAGCGGATTTATGACGGCACTTGGGAGGATTGAGAGTATCCTGATCAGCTGAAGCCTTTCTCCTGTTCCCATCTTCTTGCGGCCTCTTCGGTTGTGCGGCGGCCTACTTGAACTATGTGGCCGTTTGGCCATTTCTGAAAATGGGCTTGTTCCCTTTGCTTCAAGTCTTTCGTTATGCCGCCATGAACGATTTTGTTGCCTACTTTGAAGTGGTATTTGTATGTGTCTCGTTTCTTTGCCATGTCAATCTCCTTTTGAGCATGCCCAAGTCCGAGATGAAGCTGTGCTGCATAACAGCTCTGAGCTCAGTGGCTGGGGACCTGCATGTATCTCCTTGCTCGTGCGATTCCATTGTACAACCTGACTACAGTCTCGCCCTGGATCTCCGGTTCGGTACACGTGAGGATTCGACCACTCGAGGACAAGAGAGCGTATCTCATTCCCCCACTGTGGCACAAAGGAGCTTCAGGTAACTGGAGGTTGCTTCACAAAGCTGAATGGTTGCATCCATAACATGCAGGTTCCTTCTCCAGAATGACATAGAGACGTTTCGTTCACGAGCTCGAGTGAACTCGAATAATAGATCAACCAACTCCTTATCCTGATAAAGGAGTTCATTTTCCTTTTTCCTCCCATGTTCTGAAAAGATCTGTAGAGACGCATTTTGGAGAGCTTCCTCGGGAAGATTGACTCGGAGCGATTTTCTGAATGGGAAGAGATTGTGAAATGCGCTATTCCTGGCATCCGCGATTGCCCTGTGGTAGTCACGAAGAGAAGGCTTGGCGCTCTGAGTGTGCAAAGGCAGATTCTTGAGAGCCTGCGCCAATTGGGAGTGTTCCGCAAATGTCCCCCACAAAACGATCGGCTTTAGGTCACAAATGCTCACCAGAAGCCTAATGAATATCAGCGCGTCAGTTGCGAAATTGTACGCGATTCGGAGGACATCGTTTGCCACTTCGCCGTCTTGGTCTCCTTTCTGGACATAGCCCCGGTATTCATCGCGTTGCAGTCTAAGAACCTCGAGGATCGAATCAATCATTGATTCCCGGAGAGATCCCACGCCGTTTGGGAGAACAAGATTGGCAACGGCATTATCCTTTAGCTCATCAAGTGCTTTTGCGAGAGCCTTTTGCAGGTTTGCCGGCATCTCTTTGCCTTGCTCCTTGTAAACCTTCTGAACCGCATCCCAGATAGCCAGCTCATCAGTTGCATTGCGAATGGTTATTGTTTCATCTTGAACATCTATTGCTGAAGGCCATTTTGGATCCCAGACTATTTCAGAGAAATGACTACTCGAGACCTCCTGCCTCAACACTATGGAGTCGTCGACCTTGCCTATTATTATGAACAGTAGCCTTCCCAATCGAGAGAGTTCATCCTCCACGGCTCTTTCAATGGTGCTCTCCTCTAGCTTCTCCCTCGCTGATTGAGGCAATCGCTTCCAATCCGAGTTGATTTGGATTCCAGAAACGACTAGCGGAGAATTCGCCAAGAGGCGTCCTTCGGTGATTGGAACAGCTAGATACTTATCATTCTTCGTCGTCCTAATGGAAGTCTTTTCCCGTTTGATGAATGAGTTGTTGATAAGCAAGAGATCATGAGGGTCGAACTTGAGTTGGTCCAAGTCGGAAGAATTCTGGTCGCTCTGCAGAAAGCTCTCAACACTGCTTCTTATCGAACTTAGTATTTCATCCATGTCATCGTCCCACTCTGCATGTGGTTGATCCTGCTCGGTCTAACCGGTAATTCTCATGCGATTTCGCCTTCGATCACCCCGGAAATGTGCATCACTTTGTCTCGTTCTTCCAGACAAACAAACACTGCGGACACACAGTCCACAGCACACCCCCAAGAAACAGTTGGCATTGGAAAGCGAGGATGAGTCTCCTAGAGGCTCACTACATACTATAGACTAAAGTTTTGACAGACAAAATTCAATATGCCGCCGGTCACTATTCCGACACGGGCAGAATGATCGACTCCGCAGCTGCTCTCAATGACTCAGCCCTCTCCGGTCATACCTGGCGGTTGTATCCACGCTCTTGCCCCCGGCCGGTTTGGCTGTGGTCGCCAGATCGTTCCCGTTCTGCAGGAGATTCGGTATGTAGGTCCGCCGGCGGTCGTGTGGGCTGATCGGCTCGACCCCGGCGTCATCGATGTGGCCGACCTTCCAGGCCTCCTTCATCACTCCCCGAACCCCATATAGGATCATGTTGGCCGTGCCGAATGCGTATGGTTTTGTCCTCTTGGCGGTCGGATTCGGCTGCATCAATCTGGCCTTCAGTGCTGCGACGTGCTCGTATGGAGACACCTTATCACTCTGCGATCTTCGATTGATTTCCATGTATTTTCGGGAATGACTGGACCGAAGGGAACGTGAGTGCGAGGAGCGAGATTGCGGGGTGCGTGAGATGGGGTATGGAACCTGTTGATCTCGTGGAACGTAGGCTGTGATTTGAGAGACTGACTGTTCGGGTTTCAGAATACTCTTCTCCCATGTGGGATAAGTCCTGGCTGCTGTGAAAAGACAACCACCCCGGCTTCACTTCGTCTTTGTGGGCCGGGGTGGTCATTTTTCGAGGACTCTCATCCTCGTCATCTCTCCTTTCCAGGAGTCATGCATCCCCGGTTCACTGCAGCGGATGACTAGATTGCCTTGGCCGCGGACTTCTGCCAGACTCAATGGCTCGAACCTGGGCAAGTTGGATAATACTGTATTGACCTTATCTCTGAGTTCATGAACTCATATGCCTCCAAGTCCTCGGTTCTCGGGGAAAAACGCACTACAAGAATGCTGCGCGAAGACCTATCAAGCAGATAGGTTGGCGCATCGCAGAAGTCATCTTCGGATATGGAAGTATCCCACGCAGTGACGATCTTAGCAGGAATGACAGCTCCGCCACCTAGCTGCTGCGGGATGCCCGGATATGCTGACAGCGCATAGGCAGGTATGAGAGTGCCTGAGATTAGAAGAAAGGTCATAAACGTGAAGGAGAAGTGATACGATAGTTGGCGTCTAGGGTCATTCTCAATGTGCACATTTTCGTCTTTCTCCGCTCCTAGGGGGCCGAGCGAGGATAATGTGATGTGTATAGCAGCCAGCGTGTAAACCGCCATATGGACTGCTACAAACCCGGTCCAATCATTGGCAGACTGACGTGGCTGGCCTATCGAACGCTGCTCCCTTAATTCGGTGATGTACCTTGATATTGCGAGAGCCAAACCTATCAAGGCAACTATCAAGAGAAGATACAGATAGCCCTTGAGTCCTCCTATCAAGATGCGTTTCCTGGTGATCTTTTCCTTCTTGATGATCATTGGTCCCACGAGCACTGCAAGGATGACAAGTGAAGTGTAGATTGCCACAACAATGCCAACTGCCCGAAGGGCGGCCACGCTCCATTGATCAGGGTTTCCAAGCAAGGCATCCACGAACGTAGTCGACGTGGTTCGGTCAGGCAAGACTATTGCAGGGGAATATCGGGAACCTGACAATGGTCGGAGGATCCATACGATTATTGAGATGGTTCCATACACAGAAAATGAGTAGAAGATCCCTGACAGAACTCGCCTGGGTGGGGATTGTTCTGATACGACCTTTGGGAGCAGCCCTCGCAGTGCGATGATGAGTGTTGCCATGAACACGGCGAAGAGGGCCCCGACCACGATATATCGAACTCTGAATAGATCAAAGGTCACTACTCCAATCGAACCAAGATGTAGGTTGGTTATTAGAAATCCCAATACATATAAGACGAATGGCAATGCAATGATCGCGTCCTTGTATTCCATCAGCTTCTTGACTTGAGGTATGGAATCACGGAATATGCTGTCCAACCGCACCTTTTCTTCTCCTGAGTAAGCACATCAAGACATCTGCTCGGACCCGGATGGGCCTAACAGAATCACAAGGCAATCTAACGGCTATGAACTCAACGCCCGGGGTACGACCCCATTCTTGCTCCCCAACCACGCCCATCACGTATTTTGGACCGCAACTCCCCCCGCATCCCCGGTCCGCTGCGGTGAATGGTCAGCGATCTTCAGATTTGAATTGATTTATCGCATTGACAATATCGCTCGTATCGTGCAATTTGAGAATTCCCATTCGCCGTGACCACGATCTCACATCAGAGAGGTCTAATCCGAAAGCCAGGAAAGTCTTGACCTTCGCGTGGGCTGCAATTCTCCTGTTCACAGCGGATATCTCCAGCCTGTTGAATATCCAGTCATAAAGAACGAATATACCAAAGAGATACAAGAATGGTATGAGGCTAATGGTGAGTAAGATCGGAATCAGAAAATCCCTGAGATTGTCCAATGAGAAGAACTCCCCAATATCCTTGGCAATGCTCACTCCGACAAAAATTAGAATACCGAACCCCAGAATTCCCAATATTCTCGCAAGGAAGTCCCGTACCCGCTCATACTTCTCATTGGTTGATGCAAGGCCCAGCATCCCCCCGAGTAAGAGAAGGAACGGGACGAGAATTAGCTCCAACCAGAGATTGAAGACATAGAGGTTGACTATGAACTCCAGAACGATGACTAACTTCAAGTTTTCAATGACTGCTTTGACTAGGTAGCCATCCTCTCTTACATGATCGATGTTGATGAAGAGGACGAGACCAGAGCCGAATAGCCAATAAACCGTATCCTTCAGATTCCCAATTTCCCATATTTGAGAACGGTGCAGTAGATATACGAATGCGGACAAGTAAACCAGCATGGTTGTCATTGAAAGTAGAATGATCCTCTGAGTAAGCGCATTCAGGACATTGGAGAGTCCTTCACGCACCTCGTGGCTTCGAAGCAGCCAGATGAATATCAAGCCAAACCATATGGCGAGCGAAAGATCTCGACTATTGATATCTAATGATGCAAGAAGATTCTTCAAAGGCATTTGACAATCACCTCAATATTGAGAGGGCATCCAGAGGCTACGAGTTCAGCGGCCGGGGCACCGGCAAGCAATTGCCCTAGAGAATGCCCATCGTAACGATCGATAGACGGATTGGGTGGATCACCTGTATTCTCGGCTGTTTGGAGGGTGATCCTGATACTTGTTCGAGAATTCAGTCACCTCTCAATGAGTAGAACTAGGGATCTCATCCCAGGTTCGACCGTCGAGGATTCTCCCTCCCCAACTATCGTTGATTCTCTTCGTTCCACCATTCTGCTTGTGAAAGAACAATACTCCAGAGGATTGACATTGTCTCCGAATCGAGCTCGCCCATTCTGAATCCATCGGGCGATACTCCGGTCCGCTTTCTCCGCCTGTGATGACCCAATGAATCGCTTCTAATGATCCAAGATTGATTGGTCCCAATAGTGGTTCTGCGCTAATGAAGCGCAGATAGGCAGGAACTCGCCGCAAGATGTCTTTCCTGTAGAGGTATGCCTGTGTTTCGATACTGACGCCCAACCATACGTTTGGCCACCCTTTCCCCCAGTCATCAGGGAGACAATCCAAGGCTCTCTCTGGACGCTTTGTCAGGATCTGATATGTGTGATGCGGCGTCTGACGAATGATATCCCAAGCCCTTTCACGCCAAGAATCGGCATCTTCAACAAACCAATCGGACCATGAACATGCGAATATCAGTCTTGGCTTTGACCATGATAGTGGATCTTCAAATGTCGTCCTGCTCAGCACGACGTTTCTTGGGTCATTCCCCCATCTTTTCTTCCCACGGTACATATAGCAATTCTTGCATCCAGGTGACACTTTGATACAGCCATGCCAAGGATTCCACGTTGACTCAGTCCACTCAATTGAGCTCAACTTCGCCATCCGCCACCTCGGTTCCCTGACCGGGATCAGATCAAATCAGTAATAGAGATTAGCACATATGTTCTATCTTAGCTATAGTTATTCATCATGTCAACTTCGAGATTCGTGATGGAAAAGATGAAGGCTTCGGCCTCAGAAGAAATCAATCGTCGGATTCTTACTGAATGCAAATCGGCCTTCGTAGCCCCTGAATCCCAGTTTCCCTGAATCCCGAAGCTCCCTCAGGGCTTGGTGCAAGTGCACTCGAGTGTAGACTTGGCCAAGTAACCACTCATAGAGAGTTTCCATTTGAGCTGTCGAACCTTGAAACGTAGTGACGATATCCTCGCGAAACACACGGAGATCTGGTTCAGCCTCGATAAGGACGAGTTGCTCAGGCGAGTTCCGTTCATAAGCTCTAAAGGAGCCATCCGGTACGACTGACCACATAGCGTCTTTCATCAACTCTCTCCCCCTTGCATGATTTGATGCATGAATCAGAACGTACTTTAATGCGTTGTTTTCCCCGATCATGTTCATATGCGTAACATACTTCGCCGACAATTGATGCGAAAACAGGGCGATTGTCGCCTGAGATCTTCTATCTGGATCTTCGATCTCTGCCAAGCCCCGCCAATCTTGGCAGCCAAATAGGGCGTCCATATTTGCCACCTGAGCATTTTGATGGATAGCCATATCTATATATCTGAACATGAAGTTGATCAAGATCTCAGAAGTCTGAAACCGCAAGAACATATCGAGAAAATTCATCGAAATTGAAAACCCAAAGGGATCGATGAATGCGAATGATGGGGCCATCTCCCTACCACGCGCATCTAGGTCATGAATCGCAGCCCGGAGTTGTGCTTCATAATCCTGTTGGTAAGGATGAATGAATACGTTGTCTGGTAGATCACCCAAAGTATCAATCTCTCTTAGCAACTCTTGATAGTTGAACTCATCAATCTCAAAAAAGAAATAGTGGACCTCCGTATCTGCGAGTATTCGCCTGCGCAACCTATGATCTAGCAACAACCTCAAGGCCAATATGGGGGATCCTTCGTCTCCCGTATTGTGCCGACCACGACCGGCATGGCAATCAATATACAGGACTCTGCCATTCCACGATCCAAGTATCGGCAACCATCCACTGAGATAGCGGTTCAAGAGTTGATGCTTTGCATTCTGCAAGCCATCATAGTTACTCCAATATGCTTCATTTGTTGCATTCACTGCATTCCTCCTAAGTCCCACACTCGAACTTTGGGTTACAAAGCAAAACGGCGAACCCACAGGTCAGCAATAACCCCCCAAGAAACGGTCAGCTTTGCAGTTCGAGGATGGGTCTCTCAGAGAACTACTACATGCTATAGATTAAAGTTTCGACAGACAAAATTCAATATGCCGCCGGTCACTATTTCTACATGGGAGAATCTGTGACTCAGCAGCCGCCCTCAACGAGTTTATCCCTCTCCGGTCATGCCTGGCTGTCGTATCCACGCTCTTGTGCCCGGCCGGTTCGGCCGTGGTCGCCAGATCCTTCCCCTTCCGTAACAGATTTGTTATGTACGTGCTTCGGCAGTCATGTGGACTGATCGGCTCAACTCCAGCGGCCTCGCATCTCCGCTGGAGCGTCGAGTACACGGGTTCCGGCCTCAGCCTGCGCTGGATGTAGCCGAGCTTGCAGGCCTCCGTCATCACACCCCGCACCCCACACAGAATCATGTTGGCCGTGCCGAATGCGTATGGCTTCCTTCTCTTCGGGGTCGGATTGGGCTGCATCAATCTCGCCCTCAGCGCTGCGACGTGCTGGTAGGAAGATACCTGATCACCCTGCGATCTTGGATTGATTTCCATGTGTTTTCGGGAATGGCTGGACCGTAGGGAACGTGAGTGCGAGGAGCGAGGTTGCGGGGTGCGAGAGATGGGGTGTGGAACCTGATGATCTCGTGGAATTTGGCCTGTGAGATAAGACACTGACTGTTAGGGTTTCACATTCCCCTTCTCCCTCGTGGGGCAAATCTTGGCTACTTTGAGAAAGAAAACCACCCCGACTTCACTTTCTCTTCGTGGGCCGGGGTGGTCAGTTTTCGAGGACTTTCATCCTCTCATCTCCTCTTCCAAGTCTTCTAGCGTCTAGATCATTTTACTCTTCTTCCTCAATGTCTACTCCCCCGCTTCTCAGATCCGTGCTTTCACGAGCTCCATTCTGGCCGCTTGTTGACCAACCTGATTTCGTTCTTTCTTGCCTCGGCGATTGTTTTGTAAGGTACAATCCCAATTTCCAGATTGTCGGGAGCTTCCAAATCCGATAGGATCAAAAGGAATTCGCCTGTCTTGTTCCGACCGATTGCGATCAAATCTTTGATCTCGTCGCCGTCCACAATCGCCCCCGTTTCTATCTGCTAGTGATCTCCATGGATGCTTACGAACTCCATGTTCATCTCAGATCTCCTTTCATCTCCTATTGCTCGTGCATCAACTCGGGACAATGCTCGCAGGGCGTCAGCTATGTCAGATCATATGACTCCCTCCTCTCTGAGTGCTTCGAGGGCGTAGGGTTTCAGGCTGATGTAGACGTCGTCGCCCTCGTACTCATAGTTCAGGATTGCATATACGTTTGGCTCTAACCCGGCCTGCTTGATCTCCGGCGTTGCGGAGATCCGTCTGCCAAGTGCTCCCAGCGCTCCTCTCAGTTCACCGCTCTCTTTCCCCATCCTCTTGAGAAGCTGCTGGTAGTCGACCCGCTGACCGCCGGCCAGGGCCTCGTAAAGGTCCCGTTGTGCTTCCGTTACAGGCAGTCTTCTCAGCACCTTGGTTATTGCTTCCTTCGGATCGAGAGATGTATCTATGATCGAGACCGTCCCGGCCTGACCTTGGTCAAATAGGTGTTGGACTTCTTTGAATTCTTCGGCTGTTCCCTCGAATTCGATGATCCTGAACTTCATGTCACAGCACCTTAGATATGTGGAGGATAGCTTGGCTATACCAAAGGTACGCGAAACCCAAGCTTTTGTTAAGTACCAATTTCAGGGAAGAATCACACGGGTCGGGAGAGGGCTCGGTCTTGGGTGATATCAGTTCAACTTGGGTTTGGATATTGTGGATAACTTCGAGGGGAAGGGGGATGGACTCTGGTAGGAATTCGGCGAGTATCATCTGTCCGCCTACATACTATCGATCAACGTAGCCATAGAAAGAACCTCCAGAAAGGGGTGCACTCTGCCAGAACCTGGGCCGGTGCGACGAATGGCCAGACAGTCGATTGGACAATCACAGAAGATGCATGGAGTATTTGGATTTCGGGTGACTAGTGCTCGGGAGTCAGAGATTCGGTCGGGGTTTCTCCATCGGGAGTGGGCTGTGGGGTTTCGGTTGGTCGGGATCCTGCGAGCAAGGGACTGACGCCTAGGTTGCGTTCTATCAAGCGGATGCCATTGGAGTCAACAGGTAATATCTCGAACTCAGAAAGCAAGGAATCCGTCTCTTCATCAAAGCGAATTAAGATAATTCGGTCAGAATATGCTCTTACAACCAACTGACTAGGGTCGGACGCCAACGATAGATATGAGGTCTTATTGATGGCCTGTGATTGCCCAATAAACCACGCGATTGACGTTCCGATTAGAACAACGCCGATAAGCAGCATCACGATCCTTATATGAGGATCCTTAGAGATGTTTGAAAGAGATGTGATCTTCGATTCATATTCTTCTTGTGCGATTAGCTTAGCGTAGTACCCTCTTGTATTCCGCTGGGTTAGCAGAGGAAAGACCAACTGAAGGAATGAGAAGAACATGAGGAGAGCTATCCACATTGCCCAGCTAGATACGGGGAATTGTATGTATATCAGTACCAACATCAGCAAGAACACACATGCAATAGGCAAGATTGCCCGAGCGAGAGCTGGGTGAACGTAGTTGGAGAGTATGATGGTGAATAGATTCAGCATGGGAAAGAGGAATATGAGAACCCCAACCGAAATAGCTATGAATAGGAGCAAAGTATTCAGCTGAATATCGATCAAATCAGATGGTATGCCGAACGCGTCAAAGTATCCTTTCTCAAAATAGAATGCCAAAAGATAGCTTGCTGCTGAGGTGAACGCAAGGAATACAGGGATCGGTATAAGATCCCAAAACGTCGCAGCCTTCTTGCCGTTATTCTCCACAGAGGATTACCTCTAAATTCTCCCTTTCGCGGGTCTCCCGGCTGCTAGGAACTCGATGGTCCGAGCCCAATCCATCTCCTGCCCCTCGGGAAAACGGTCCAGCCAAGTCCGCCCGAAAGTCGGCCGTATCGCCCGTCTGTCGAATTAGCTGGTCGGGGCACATCGACTCATTCTCATGTTGAACTTCACTTCAAGATGCTATCTATCCATGGATCAACATATAGATTAGTCACAATTGCTGCGAGAATTGATAAGGTCACTGCGATACTTACTAGAAGAAGTGACATGAAGTATCGCAGGGATTTCTTTTCACCGGGTTCTGCGCGGAACACTCTGTTGAACAAGTCAAATCTCTTCATAATTGTGGAAATCACGGAGATGGCGAGGAAGAATGTAAGGAACATACTCAGCCACGGGAACACCGACCTGACCGACAAGAACCAGTAGAAGCTCAAAACCATCACGCAAAAAGTAAGGGTGCTTTCAAACCAGTACATAGTCGATGTTCCCATTCTTGGAGGGACTCTACCGGCCAGCTCAAACCAGACCAGCAGGGCAAGGGTAAGGAAGAGCGCAGAAAGCAAAGATCCTAGAAAGTCTGGGACACTCTGTCTAGCAAATAGAGTGAGAGCAGTGAATACACCCAACGTGGTGATTAACTTATGATTCTCCTCGATATATTGGTGCAGACTTGGTTTGTCTTCGTGTGATCGGGAGATCTCCTGGGAATCTGCGTTCTTTGACATCACTTTCTCCAGCGTGTGCGTCATAGAACCTATGAACTGACCAGCCGGGCCACGGGCCGATTCTTACTGGCCTGCTCTAGCCCCCGCAACCCCGGTCCAGTCTGTAGAGGGTAGTCAGGTAACCTCTATAGCCAAGCAACATTCACTTGGGAGCTCGAAGTCCTTGAGCGCCGGAAGCCACAACCTCATATATCCCTGTAACGGGATCGCCACTGGTTGCCAAGAAGTCCCATTGGCGTCCGTCTTCTAACTCAAGTGTCAACACTCCCTTCCCTGCAAGCATGTGTTCCCCTGAGATCACAGTAATAAGACCAGACACGTCCTTCATTCCCGGCACCCGGCTTGTGCCACCAAAAGTCCTCGAAACGTTGTATTCTTGAAGCACGTGCAATGTATAGTGGACTTCAGCGAGCTTGTCCTCTCCACGGCGTATAGTTCCTCGGCCAGTCAGTCGATCCTCAATGCTTCGTTCTTTCGCACACATGGCTTCCCCCGAGTCTATTGCTAGAATCCTTAGCAACCTAGACCATCCAGTTGGGCTTCGGATGGGCCGGGCAATCTCCCAGGCGTCTCTGCTGCTGCAGAATCCCCCTAATCAATTCGTGAGAATGAGCATTCCATTCCTCATACTGGTGCTTATCACTGACGAACTGCACGGTGAATCCGCAATTCGGACAGGCTTCCTGTTCGACCTGGTCCTGAAACTCATTGAATGGGTCGCCTTCCCAATAGGATTGCGGGAACTTGGTCTTAGCATCCTCAGGCGGCCAAGCTATCCAAGTCGACACTGTAGTAGTCCTTTCTGCAAACCAGCCACATCTTCATGACAGCTCTAAACTCAGCGGCCGGGGCTCGGACCGACTTTCGCATCCCCGGTCCGCTGAGGCGAATGATTGGGCATCACCAATTCATGTGGGCAAATCTTCTTCAGGGGGCCGATCTGGTATATTGTCCATTCCTGGGCAATGGCAACCTGGAAAGCCGAGTGAAACGGCTGCTTGGTCCAGCAATCTCTCGAGATATCGATCCGCGGCAAGCATGTACCATGCATAGATAGAATGGTAGATGTGAATTCTCTGACCAACCTGAACCCCTAGATAGGGATATTCCCTGACCAGCCTTTTGTCCGCAATTCCACCACAATGAACAATGACGTTTCTGATTTGCCAGAGCTCATGCAACGCTCGTCGGAGATTATCCCCGATTCTTGGTGATAATCCGAATATCGAAAGTGTCGCCGCCAGATTGCTTGCACCGGACTGTGCACGTGAATTGACCTTTCTTGCCAGCTCACTAACGATCATCCTAAGCCGCTCACGCTCATCCGATAGGTGATAGTCAGAAACAGGAATTCGGAGTTTGCGCACCGCTTCATTATTCCAGGCATCCTCATAGTTCTCAAGCCAAGTAATGAGCAAGTCTTCAACTAGAACTTCCAATGCACCCCAGATTGCCACGACTGAGTGGGAATGAAGAATAGGAAAGCCAGAATCGATCTCCCTCTCGACCCATTGTGCATCCTTCTCCGCTGCTTCCAATCGATTGGAGAGGTGATCTTCTTGAGCATCCGGTTCATGAACATGAGATTCATCCAGCAATCTGAGTAGCTCCGGCAGTCTGGAGATTCGCCAGAGACCGTGCATGGTTAAATGGATGAATTGATCTTCGTTCTTGAGCTTCCGATGGCAAATGCGGAAAGGGTCAAGGAGCCAATCTGGCAGAGCGGATATTTCATGATGATCACTGTTTCCCCTAGGATCCTATCCTGATGCCCAACCGCTATGCATTCGGTGTCCGTGACATGAGCAAGAGACTGAATGCGAACGCCGCAAACAGGACAACTCCAACTAGAAAAGCCAGCTTGCTGGTTGTGGCGTATCTTTTGCCCGCACCAGTACTCCATGCGTCGTCAAAGTTGAGACGGCTCTTCACAATCGCTGAAATGGTCTGTAGCCCGCCATAGACTGAGACGGCTAGAGCTATCCACGACAACGCAAGCAGAACAAGCTGGACCAGCGTGGCGGCTGGAAGCTCCCGGATGAACGTGGCACTTAGAGCCAAGACACCCGACGATAGAGTAATGAGCTGTTTTGCGAAGTCAAGAGCCACCTCATGAGCGTCGTTGCGAACGATGGAATCTTCGGGCTCTGGAGCCCTATCTATGCCCACGTCGCTTTGCCTTTTGAGTACACAAACATCTGCTGGGTCCCCCGCTCGCTGAGACTGCGGATCCTGCTATAGCCTTGGCGCTCGAACATTTCATGTGTCTGTTCAGTAGTGAATTCTCGGTAGAAGGAGTGTGCTTCCCGCCTTGGCCACCTGTAGAATCCGTCACCGACCTTGTGGTTCCTATCCGAGTCGGAAACCTGCCCATACCTGGCTGCGTAAAACAGGTAGGCATCCTTGTCTAGCTTCTTGTAGATGTGCTTGATGACAGCCTTGCGTTCCTTAGGGATCGGCATGATCTGAATTACAAATGCGAGGATTGCTGCATCAAACTTCCGCTTGTCTGCAATGAACTGGTTTGGCCATACCAAGGCGGAAAAGTTGTGATGATGCTCGGCCCTAGCAAGTGCTTGTCTGGCCACGGGTCTAGTGAAACCTTCTTGGAACTCAACCGCGCATACCTGGAATCCTGCATCAAGTAGAGGAAAGGTATGCCTGAGAGCGCCTGCCCCAAAGTCGAGAACTCTGTTTACTCCTCGAGCCCCAAGAAATGGGATTAGCTTATGGACTACGGTGCCACTAGGTTCCAACCCGGCTGACGCTGAGCTTGTGACGTCAACCGTGACCTTGTCGCCGGATGCGGCTGTTAGCTCATAGTACGGTTTGGTCCAGTATTTCGGCATCACTTCCCCTCCGTCTGCTGCATAGGAAGTGATTCTCTCATCATCCTACAATACTGATTTGCCGGGCTACCTTCTATATGCAGGCAGAAATACCCTGCGGACACACGTCCGCACTACTCCTCCAAGAAACAGTTGGCATTGAAAAGCGAGGATAGGTTCCTCAGAGGACTACCACGTCCTCTAGGTTACAGCCCCGCTAGACGATTTTCAATATGCCGCCGGTCACTATTTCAACATGGGAGAATCAGTGACTCAGCAGCCGCCCTCAACGAGTTTATCCCTCACCGGTCATACCTGGCAGTCGCATGCACGCTCTTGTGCCCTGCCGGTTTGGCGGTCGTCGCCAGATCGTTCCCGTTCGGGAGCAGATTCGTGATGTACGTCCGCCGGCAATCGTGCGGGCTGATCGGCTCGCCCCCGGCGTCCTCGATGTGGCCGAGCTTCCAGGCCTCCGTCATCACGCCCCGCACCCGACACAGGATCATGTTGGCCGTCCAGAATGCGTATTGCTTCCTTCTCTTCGACGGTTCGATTCGGCTGCATCAATCTGGCCTTCAGCGCTGCGATGTGGTGGCAGCGGAGCCCCGTCCAGTCGATCTCGTGGAGCTCGTACCGGCCATTCGTCAGGATGCAAGCAGCGATGTTCAGGCACCACCGCATCCCGCAGCGGCTGTGCTCGCTCCCCAAGCGAGCCAGATAGACCGCCGCCGGGTTCTTCTCGACCGGCATGGGGATCATGATCTCCTGTTTCCTCGTCCCGACGATCTCGCCCATCATTCTCTCTCCCGCCTAATGTGAAGCGGCCCCCATCTTTCGATGGAGGCCACCAATCGACCCCGCCCCCCTGCCTCGGGGAGGCATGGCCCCTTTGGGTTCTTGTCACCCCCTAACCCGAGTCTTATAATCCTTCCACTATGCGAGAGCCGGAATTGATCGATTTGGCGGAGTCGGAGTGGGATTCGGCTTCGGAGCCGACCGCCCGGGACCGCTGGAAGCGTTGGTTGGGTGAGTTCCTGCAGACGATCATCATCGCCGCCCTGCTGTTCCTGGTGGTCAATCTGCTCACCGCCCGCATCCGGGTGGAAGGCGACAGCATGGAGCCCACCCTGCACAACAACGAGTTCGTGGTGGTGAACAAGCTGGCCTATTTCAGGAGCGCGCCGGAGCGGGGCGATATCGTCGTCTTCCGCTTCCCGCTCGACCCGGCGCGCCGCTTTGTGAAGCGCATCATCGCGCTGCCGGGGGAGACGGTGCATGTGGCGCAGGGCCAGGTGTTTGTGGACGGGGTGCGCCTCGACGAGCCCTATGTGGCGGCCCAGCCGCGCTATGACGGCGATTGGGTGGTCGACGAGGGGGAGGTGTTCGTTCTGGGGGACAACCGCAACAACTCCTCCGATTCCCAGAATTGGGGCAACTTGCCCATCGATGACATCATCGGCAGGGCGGAGATCGTCTACTGGCCGCCTTCCGAAATCGGACTGGTCCATCACTACACGTACCCGGGCCTGCCCTAGCTCCCGGGGCCGATGCGCCCTGCATCCGGGATCATGCGCCACAGCGCTTCCGCCGGCTCGCCCGGCGGGGCGTTTTTCGTTCGCCGGGCGCGCCCGAATTAACCCAGCCCCAACGACCGTATGTGCGGCTTGGCCCGAGCGGGGGCGCGGAAATCGCCTGCCCGGCTCTCCATCGCGCGGGAGGCGCCCGCCAACCCGGAACGCCCCCTTTTGCCTTCACAGAATTGACCTAACCGCGCTGTTGACTGTAATATTGGACCTTGGGCATCCGTTAATCCTAATGTGAGATCCCCGGCAATCGGTGGGTGAAACTCGGACGGCGGGCAAGCCTTTGTGGAGCCTCAGGCGGAGGTATTGAAAGGCATGCATTATCCCCTGCGGGCGATGGTGATTTCGGATATCGAGAGCAACGCGCAGACCCTGATCCGCGATGTGCTGCGGCCGGCCGGCATCGAGGGCTCGGTCGCCGATGATCTGTCGCCGCCGGCCGATGTGCTCCTGGTGGACCTGAGCCACCTGGTCGGAGATCCGCTCAGCGGGCTGCGGGAGCGGCGCAAGAAAGGCGATCACTCCCCTGCCATACTGCTCGCGGCGCACGTGCCGAAATCCCGGCTGCGGGATCTGTTCCGGCTCGGCGTGCGCGATATCATCTTCAAGCCCTACCGGGCGGACGAGGTGAGCCAGGCCATCCAGGACACCTACCGGAATGCGAGCGCCCCGGCCGGGCCGTCGCCCAAGGCTGAGGCGGCGCCGGAAGAGGAAGAAGCGCGCCTGAGTCTGAGTGAGATGCGCTTGCTCTCCGAGATCGGCCGCGCCGTTACGGGGTTGGAGGATCTGGATGAGATCCTGGCGCGGGTGGTGGAAGCCGCGGCGTACGTCACCCGGGCGGAGGAGGCCAACATATACCTCGCGGAGCCGGACACGCAGGAGGTGGTGCTCCGGGCCAGCAAGCCTGCGGGAGAGCGGCGCGCCACCTTGCAGCGCCTGCGCATCACCGATACCATTGCAGGAAAGGTCTATCGCACCGGAAAGCCCGTGGTATTTCAGCCCGCGCTCGAACGCGGGAAGGTGAAGGTGCAGACCGGTTTCCTGGTCCAATCCCTGATCAAGACCCCGGTGCGGGTGGGAAAAGAAGTGGTGGGCGTGTTGGGCGTGTACAACTATTCCTCCCCCCGCTGCTTTCAAAAACACCACCTGGGCTTGCTGCAGGCGTTGGCGGATTGGGCGGGTGTGGCGTTGGAGCGGGCCGTGCTGCTGCAGAGGCTGGCCGAGTCGCCGGATGAGGCGCCGCAGGTGACGGCCACGCCGCAGGAATGGGTGGGGGAGATCAGCGCTTTGCTGGAATCGCTCGACGCGGCCATCCAGGGAGGGCCCGACTCGCTGCCGGCTGCGCATGTGGCCAAGCTGCGCCAAATACATGATCAACTGGAAAACCTGGGCTCGCTGCCCATGGCGGTGCTCGACGCGGGCCAGCGCAAAGAACTGGTCGACCTGCCCCGGCTGCTCCGTGAGGTCGGGAGAGGAGCGGCGGCGGACTACCCTGAGCGGGATATCCGGGTCGATGTGGATCCGGCCAGCCGCATCCCCCTTTTCCCGGGCGACGAGGGCCGCATCCGCATGATCCTCGAATCGCTGGTAGAGGGTGCGCTGCGCAGGAGCCCCTCCGGACCCGTGGACGTGGTCGCCGGCCGGGGGGAGGTGCGCGGGGGCCGGTGGGTGGGTGTGGACGCGCCGGACCACGTGCATGCCCTGGACGGCCTCTGGGCGCTCGTCCGGGTAGCCGATCGAGGCGGAGGGCTCGACCCTTCAGAGGTTTGGGCGCTGGCCGGGCCGTTGGCTGAACCTTCCGCGGGGGCGATGGGGCGTGGGCTTTCCATGGGGGAGATACGCCTGATCCTGGGCAGTATGGGTGGGGTGATTTGGCATCGCCAGATCGACGGCGAAACCCAGGTCTGCATCGCTCTCCCGATGAGCTGAAGGGAGCAAACTGATGGCGACCGACACAGTCTCTGTTGAGGTATATACCCGGTACCATCGTATACTCGGTCGCCTGCACCCGGGGCCCAAGGGCCTCTACGGCTTCATGAATATCCCGACCCAATCGTATGTGGAGATGGAGGGAGCGCACATCAATCGCCTCCACCAGCCGGGGGTGCTGATCGCCCGCTATTCGAAGCTCTTTCTGGTCAAGCGCGAGATTCACGCCGTGCTGCTGAGCAGCCGCGCCGAACTCGGCGCCACGGGGACGATCCGCCGGGGATATACGCACCCTGCGCGCAATCAGGTGCACATCATACTCGAAGGCTATGAGCTTCACGGCACCCTGGAGACCGTGGGCAAGTTCGACTTCGGGGTGGTCCTATTCGAAGGGGATCATATCCTCGCCCCGCTCTATGACGCCGAGCTCTCGGCGATCCTGTTCTCCGAGGTCCGCGCGCGAGCCCCTGCCATGTTGTTCAACCGCAGCATGGTCGATTCGATGGCGTTCTCCATGGCCACGCGCGAAGTGGGGCGCGAATCTCAATAGCCGGGGCTGGGCGCGTTCCATTTCAGGGGGCAAACGCATTTGAATATGGAAACCCCACCGGCCCTTCGTCATCCCCCGATCTCCGCACGTCCCGACCGCGCAGACCCGCGCTCGCGGCCATCGCTTTCCCTGCCGCCTCCCAAATCGGATATATAATAGCCGCAAGGTGAGCGCGAGCTGGGGGAAAGATGAGGCTCGTCTGGCTCGGCCTGGCGTGGCTTTCGGGCATCGTCATCGGCAATACGCACGGCCCAACCGCTTCCGGCTGGCTCCTGCTGGCGGCGGGGGCGCTGGTTGCCGTGTTCCTCTTCCGCCGCTACGAGACCCATCGTTGGGTGTTCATCCTCATCGTGGTTGCCAGCCTGGCCGCGGCGCGTATGCGCGCCGCCCAGCCCGTCTTCGATTCCGGCCATCTCGCATCCTATAACGACGCACCTCAAGCGGTCTCCCTGACGGGCGTCGTGGCCGCCTGGCCCGATGTGCGCGACAGCTACGTCGGGCTGCGGATCGAGGCGGAGCGATTGCGGGCCTCCCGGGGAGGGAGCGAACTGCCCGTGCACGGCAAGGTCCTGGTGTGGGCGCCGCGTTTCGGAGATTGGCGCTATGGGGACCGGGTGCGGGTAGATGGCTTTTTGGAGACGCCGCCCGTGCTGGAGGAGTTCTCCTACCGGGACTATCTGGCGCGCCAGGGCGTATACAGCCTGATACGGCGCCCGAAGATCCGCCGTTTGGAAGCGGGGGCCGGGAGCCCGGCGCTCAGCCTGATCTTCCGGCTGCGGAGGGCTGCGCTGGACACCCTGCATGGCCTGTTTCCCGACCCTGAGGCCTCGCTCCTGGCCGGTATTCTGCTCGGCGTGGAGAGCGGCATCCCCGCGGATGTGCGGGGCGCCTTTCAGGCCACGGGGACGGCGCACATCATCGCCATTTCGGGCTTCAACATCACCATCATCGCCGGTCTGCTCACGAACCTGTTCGGGCGCGCTTTCGGCCGCCATCCGGGATACTGGTTGGCGGGGATCGGGATCGGCCTGTACACGGTCCTGGTGGGGGCGGACGCGGCCGTGGTGCGCGCCGCCATCATGGGCGGGCTGGTGCTGGTGGCACGGCGTCTGGGCCGCCAGGTGGACGGGCTGGCCTCCCTGGCCGCAGCGGCGATCGGTATGACGGCCCTCAACCCCTTCGTTCTCTGGGACGTGGGGTTCCAGTTGTCCTTTGCCGCTACGCTTGGCCTGCTGCTGTACGCGGAGCCTCTGCAAGCGGCTTTCGTGCGTTGGGCGAAACGGTGGCTGGCCGACGAGACTGCCGAGCGCCTGGCGGGTCCTGCGGGAGAGTGCTTCCTCTTCACCTTCGCCGCTCAACTGACGACCACGCCATTGATGGCGTACCATTTCGGGCAGCTTTCGCCGGTCTCGCTGGCCGCGAACGCCTGCATCTTGCCGGTCCAGCCGGCGGTGATGCTGTTGGGCGGCGCGGCGGCGCTGCTCGGGTTGATCTGGCTTCCGCTGGGGCAGCTTGCCGCCTGGGCAGCCTGGCCGTCGGTGGCATTTACGATTCGGACGGTTTCCTTCTTCGCCCGCTGGCCCGCTGCGAGCGTTCAACTGGGGAATACCGGACCCGCCCTGATCGCCCTGTTTTTCGGGCTGCTGTTCGGCGGGACCGCCGCGGTGAAGGCGGGCGCGCTGACCCGGTTTCGCCTTCCCAAGCTGCCGGTGCCGGCGTCGGCCGGCCTGGCGTTTCTGGGGATCGCCTGCGCGGTGGTCTGGCGGGCGGTTGGCGATCTCCCTGACGGAAGACTGCACGTCACAGTGCTGGACGTGGGCGCGGGCGATGCCGTGCTCATCCAGACCCCGACGGGTCGTTTTGCGCTGATCGATGGGGGTTCGAGCCCGGTGAGCCTCTCGGAGCAGCTTGGCGCCCGGCTGCCTCTGCTGGAGCGGGAGCTGGATTTCGTGGTGCTCAGCGGGGGTGGATATGATCAGATGGGGGGGCTGGCGGGAGCCGCGGGCCGCGCCAGGATCGATACCTTGCTGGTGCTCGGGGACCCGGGCGGGAGCGTCTACCAGGAATTGGTGGGCGCGGTGAAGGGCGCTGGAGGCCGGGTTGCGCATGGGGAGCCGGGGCAGAGCCTCGATCTGGGAGCCGGAGCGGTGCTGACCGTCCTTGCGGCCGGCGAGGGCGGGGGCGTATTGGAGATCCGCTATGGGGCAGCGGACCTGCTGCTGGCAGCGGGGGCGGATCCTGTCCTGATCGCGGAGCTGACCGCCGCACGAAGGCCAGGGCCGGTGCAGGTCGTGCTCCTGGCTGGCGGCGGGCGCGAGGCGGTGAATCCCGAGGCGTGGCTGGACCTGTTGAACCCCTGGTTGGCCGTGATCTCCTGTGAGGCAGGGGGTGGCGGGGGCCAGCCTTCCGCCTCCGTGTTGGAGCATCTGGAGGAATCTCGACTGCTGCGCACGGATCGGGATGGTTGGATCGAGGTGGTTGCAGACGGCGCAGAGATGTGGGTCTCCGCTGAGCACGCGCAGTGATGGCTTCGGTTTCGCTTTTCCGGCATGCCGTCGGCCGGAAATGGGAAAATGCCGCCCCATGCGTCCTGAAGCCCACGGGCCGGCTGCTGTGCGCTAGGCGTCAGCTCTTTCCGGCGTCCCGTCTGGATAATCCGAGGGCGGGATATTCCCCAATTACCATTGGTTTGGGATGCTTCTTCCGCTATGATGGTAGGGGAAGGGGAGGCGATTCATGGAGAGATGGGCGTATCTATACGTCTACGTCGATGACAGCGGGAATGTAATGAAGGTGAATGACGAGAATGCCCTGCCATACGGCTATAAGGAGCCCATATACGAATTCATGAATAGAGTCGGTGCCGAGGGTTGGAGATTGGCAAGCCATACTACCTGGAGTGGGCCAACGGGCGCTTCCCACTACTTCTGTTTTGAGCGCCGGCTGGAGGGGGAGACGCAGGATGAGTACGAAGAACCCGGCGAATAAGGGAACGGTACTGTGGATTGCGATGCCAAGAGAAGGCTCTGTGGGAGCCCGGGGAGGTATTTCCGTTGTACAAGAATGCGATGAACAATAAGTGGATTCGACAGAAAGCGCGATTTCAAATCGGGGACCTGGTTCGGGCGGAACGCCTTGAAGAGGTTGTTCCTGCGACCGTCTTCCGAGCAGGGGATGCCAACTTGTACCTTCTCATGCCGCTGGAGGGGCCTCCGATGTTCTGGGCGTTTGAGGCGCACATGTCGCCCCTCTCCCCCGAAGAGAAAAGTAGCCTCGATCCCCCAATCCCCTCCGGCTCGAAGAAGCCCATCCTCACACACTTCTAGGGTCGGCCTGACCGGCCCTCCAGGATTCTGGCCGGCATCCAGCATGGATATGGATGAGGAAGGGCCACCGGGCCTGCGCGACGGCACATTGATGCCCGCCCCGGGATGCTACTTGGCCAAGTCGATCCTGGGAGGCAGAACATAGTTCTCTTCCGGGCGGTATGAGATATCCAGCATCGCCGTCCCCGTGATCTTCACGGTATTGCAAATGAGCTGAGACTGCATCGAGAGGTTATCGCCCGTCCCGCGGATAGAGCACAATGACGATGGCGCGTAGGTCGTCCCGGAATAGACCGACCCCGAGGTCCCCGTGATCTTTGCGACGGACGAATTCCCCGCGGCCACGTACAGGAGCATGCCTTTCCAATCGTTCTGCGAGGGATCCACCAGGACCCCGGGTGTTTGCTCGGCTGCCAGTGTCACGACCGAGTTGCCGCCGAGGTCGAAGGCCCCGGTTTCGAGGTAGAGCATGACTCCGGTGCCGGTGATCGTGCCACCATCTCCGGTGAAACCAAGGCTCCCATAGATGCAGTACATGCCCGGCTCAAGCGTGATCTCGGCCCCCGCGTTGAAGGTGATTCGGCTGTACCTTCCGGGCTGCAGCGTGAGTTGTTCGTCCGAAGTCGCATGGGCTGTCCCGTAATCCGGCAGCTCGCTGCAATCGGGGACGGGGACCGGGGGGATGTCTTGGTGCGGTGAGAACTCGAGTGGTGGCGGGCTGACGACGCCTGGTCCTTCCTCTAGGAAGGATCCGGCAGCCCGAACGGCGCTGGGCCACGGGTCCAGAATGACGTTGCCGGATCCATTCTGTTTGCCCGATTCGCAGATCCCCGGATCAGTGGTGGAGGAATTGGAGAATGCGTCCCCTCCATGAACATACGTGTCTGAGGTCCCTGCGAACCAGAGCGCGGAACAGGCATCTTCCGAAAGGGCGTGGATGACATTGTCCGAAATCCCCTTATTCCTGCGCACATAGGCGACGGATTCGGCGCTTGCAGAGACGGGGCCGGAATATACAAAGTAGGCGAAATTCGTGCGGACTTCGGAGGTGATCAAGACTTGGATATAGGAGGATTGGCCCGCGTACTCCCCGGTTCTCGGCGGGTGGCTGATCATCACTTCCCGTCCAGGCCCGATCCCCATCACGCAATCTGGCCCGGGGGGATCACAGGGAGCCGCGGTCACCGCATATCCAAATTCACCAACGCTGGCCAGCGCTTCTGAGAACTCGTCCCGACCCTCGATCTGGGCCAGGGCTGCGGACAGAACTGCGCCATCGGCCGCATTTTGGGCTTGTCGTCTTTCGGAAAACACCAGCCCTCCATCGATCGCCAGGCCCACCATTCCGAGAAAGAATATCATCATCAGCGCAAGGAGAACGAGGACTTGTCCGGTCTCCCTCTCGCATTGCATGTTGAGCTTGCGGATGTGGTTCATAGATAGCCCTCGATTATCCCCCTTGGCATTTCGGCAATAGTATGGTGTTTGTCGCCTCCGCACCCAGCCGGATCGTCCTGCCAAAGAAGAAAGGTGTGACAAGAACGTAGTCGCTCTGCACTCCTACCCGTATCGAGTTTCCCGCGCATGCCTCCCCGATCAGCTCGACGGCGATCTGGTCATCGGGCAACGCGCTGAGGTCGATCGGGTTATCCGAGGCGGCTTTGACATGCGCCCTGATCTCAGCCGCGTCATCCGGGGCGATGGATCCATAGATGGCCCCTTCTCTGGCCGCAGCACGAAGGGCGATCTGATTGAGATAGGCCATCCCCAGATCCACCGCCCCGAACATGGCGAGGAGAATAACGATGGATGCAAACCCGAATTCGACCAAGCTCTGCCCTCGCTCAGAGAACTCCGTTCCCTTGCGCCCGGCCTGGCGAGCACAGCTATGTGAGGTGGGATTCGTCTTCTCGGTCATGGGCTCCTTGTTGGGCGGGTGGATAGCGCCTCACTTGATGTATATGTCCATGAGCAAAGAGTGGCTCGACTCGCTTTCCAGTGGGAGGTCCGGTATCACTTGGAGGAAATACCGGGCAACGGGCGAATAGGTCGTTGCCGAATTGACGGTGACCTGCCCTCCCATGGCGACCTCGATGTCATCCGCAGCGGTGCCTGCTTGGCAGTATTCGACTGGGGGCAGGCCTCCCGGCCCGTCGGGATCATAGGAGATCTCGACGGATGGGCTGGCGAAAAGAGTGGCGCTCCAAACCATTTCTCTCATCCCGGCACAATCGTCGTAGTGCGCGACCCCGTCAGCATTTTTTCCTGAGGTGGCCCCATAGCGGGACGCGTTTCGGGTGCCTGTGGCCATCGAGGTCTGAGTGGCCACCAACAACGTGAAGTCGGTCATCCCGATGATCAAGATCACAAACAGCGGGAGAATGAGGGCGAATTCGACCAATCCTTGGGCCAAACCGAAACCGCCGGCCCGGCTAGGGGCGGCCGGGCGCTTTGGCTCCCGGGCGGGTGCACCGATGGTGGAGCGGATCCAAACGCGTTCAGTCTTCACGGAATCGCTATCCCCCTCAAAACCAGCCGCTGATGCAATCTGCGATGCTGCCAGAACAAACCGGTCGACGTATCCCCGTGTGTAATCGGCTGTTCACCAGCACCGCCCATCGGAAGAAGGGCGGTGCTGGATCGCCGCTGCCAATCCAGGGGTCAAATTGGCAGAATGGCATCGAGTCTGATCGAACATACCTCCCTAGATGTTGGCGACGACATTGCTGAATACGTTCCCAATCGCTGGACCGAGAACCATCAGGATGATAATGACGACAATGGCGACGAGCATAAGGATCAGGGCATATTCAACCAATCCTTGGCCAGGCTCTCTCGGTGCATACAACATTGCTGGTGCCTCCTTTCTGGGTATGTTGATGATCCACAAAATAAACCGGCCACTGTGGCCGGTTTCGCTACTTGCTCCACAAAGGCCCGTCCGCGCTGCTGATTGGGACTAAGCGACCAGGTTTGGCCTTTGCTTCGATGCATCCACTGGTAGGGAGCACAGAGTATTCGCGTTGTGAGATCTATTACACATTATTAGGGATTCTGCATCCGATTGGAATCGCACGCCCGGATGATTTGGTTTCACCCCGCGAGAGTAGGCCTGGGCAAGCCAAGGGCTGGCGCCGGGTGCATCCGGTCATTTGTTGCAGGGGCGTTGGCCTCGTGTCTCAGAGGCTGTGCCCTGGGGCGGAGAGAGCAAGTTGAGTATGCATCCGTGCGGCCTGGCAGCGGTCTACTTGAACGGAGGAATTGGCATTCGGTTCGAGACCCCGCGGGATGAGCGGGATTTGGCCCCCCACCCCAATCCCCTCCCCCCATAGTTGGCGTTGATTCCTCCATCCCGAGGTCACCGTGGGGGGAGGGGTTAGTTAATACAAGGGGCGGGGGAGCAGCGCTCCCCCCCTAAGGATCTCTCCCCCCTCCCCCAGCGGGCGGAGGAGCGGGGAAGACGGCCCCAGGGGAGCTGGGGGAGGGGGCCCAGGGGGTGGGGGTGGATCGAAGAGCAACGCGGGAGGAGGGGGCGGAGGCTGGCGCCAGCAGGTGCCCCCCACGAGCGTTCCCTTCAGCGAGATTGGCGAGGGAATAGCATCGCGCTCGGAGGAGGGGGCTCATCGAGCCGGCAGGGTCGAATATCGTCTGCCCCCGGAATCGCACCGCGCAACAAAAACCCGGATGCCCCCCTGGCGCCCCTCGGGTGGCACCAGTGCGGATCGGTGGCAAGCAAATTGCATCTATCTGGCCGAGAGGCTGGCTGAAGGTTGCCGGCTGGAGATCGTCATCCCAGCGGCCCCGTCGCGGGACCGGATCCTTCCTGTAGGACGACCGGCCGCATGACAGGGGCGTGGCTGGCCCAGGGAGTGTGCCTATGGCCGACTATACGATCGGGATCGATGTCAGCCAGTATCAGGGGAGCATGCGCTGGAACACGGCGGTGGAAGCGGGGGTGAAGTTCGTCTATGTTCGGGCGAGCATCGGCTCGGAAGTAGACGAGCAGTTCGAGCGCAATGCGAGGCTGCTGCCCACCAAGGGCATCCATTTTGGCTTCTATTTTCCGCATGTGCCCACCATCCCCTGGCAAGAGCAAGCGGAGACATTCTGCGACCTGGTCGAGGATGTGCCCTGGGATCTGCCGCCCGCCATCGATGTCGAATTGGCCGGCGATCAATCCCGGCTGGCGGACGTCGTGTTGCACGTCAATCTGCGGCTGAAGGTCCCGCCAACGATCTACACGACGGGGCTGTTCTGGAACACGTATGTCGGGGATGTGCCTTGGGCGCCGCTGCTGCCGCTATGGATCGCGCTCTGGAATGATGATTGGGACCACCCGTGGCAAAATGACTTCTATCGGCCCGTGTCTTGGGAGGACTGGGACTTCTGGCAGTGGTCGGGGGACGGGAACGGCCGCGGCGCGGAATTCGGCGCACGCAGCGAAGATGTGCCCCTGGACCGCTTCAACGGGGACGAGGCCGCCTTGGACCGCTTCGCCACACGGGTGCGGCTGACGCGCAGGGGGCGAGAGCTCGGGCTGCGAATCACGGATCTGGAGCGCCAGGTGCTGGAGCTCATGCGCACGGTGCAGGGATTGAGGGTCAATATGGATGGGGACCTCGGCGGGCCTCGGGGGGCGAATTCCGTCGCTGCAGCTCACACCCTCCGCGCCAGATGAGCACTCATCACAATTCGTCCTCATCCTGGGAGAGAAGGCCGGTCCCGGCTGCTCCGGGCCCCTGATTGCCGGGCAGAGAGGGGTCGTGCTTGCCATCGGAGCGGTCTGCTGCGGATGGGGGCAACTCGGTCGGCCCCAGATGAAACGGCAACCCCCCGACCTCGGGAGACGTGTCCTCCGTCTCTGCCGGAGGTTCAAACTCCTCTTCGGTAATCACATATTCGGAGAAGCGCTGCAGATAGGCTTGGATCTGGTCCAAGAGGGTTCGTATGGAGTCGAGATCGCCTGCCTCCCAGAGGGCGGGGATCGACTCCTGGAAATAGGACCGGAATTGCGCCAATTCCGCCTCGGAAGTCACGTCGATGCCCTCGGTGGCGAACTCCCGGTTGATGCTGAGGAATTTCTCGAACTCATCCCTTGTACGGCGGATCTTGCGGGCGACGTCGGGCACCCCGGTGATCGCCCCGGTGAGCGATTCCATGCGGCGCACCAGGGTTTCGGGCTCCACGCGCGGATCGGAATTCAATTGCAGTAGGGCCCTGATCTCCCCCTCCCATTGATCCAGGATGGGTTTGATATCCAGCGAATCCGATTCCTGCACGATGCGTTCCCCGGACCGCTCCAGGAGCAGCACATAGTGAAGCGCCTGGATAAGCGAGCGCTTGGCTGTGAGCAGCATCTGGGAGCGTTCCTCTTCGATGGCCTCCTGGCGGCGCTTGTCGAGCTTGGCGCGCTCCATCTCATTGTAGAATTTGGTGCCTTCCATGGAATAGTTGATCAAATCGATCAAATCCGCTTGCGCCTGGAGCAGATCATCCGCCTCCGAGACAATCTTTCGCAGCTGGCCAGGCGTTCGGATCACCAGGCTGGCGTACTCTTCGCGGATATCCTGCGACCGATACACTGTGTCGTCAAAACTCGTCCACACCGAGCGATCCAGGTTGGTGGCTTTGAATGACACCTGGGTGATGTACAACCGATACTTGACCAGGAGATCGTTGATCTCCTTCTCCCGCAACAGGATGCGATCCAGTTTGGCCTCAACCTGCTGGCGCAAGTCCTTCAGGTTGGACAGCAGCGACATACACCGGCCCCTTCGTGGTCACTCGTGGTGCAGATTAGATACCGTAGTGGTCCTGATCCCCTTCATCCGGTTGGGAGGCAGAGCCAGACTCGAAGCCCATCCGGTCGAAACGCCGGGACGCGGATCGGATTTGGTCCAGCAGGAAAGCGGTGGCGACGTTCCCGTCTGTACAGCTGATGAGCGCCACTTGGGATAGAATGGGGAGGTCGATGCCCCATTTCACGCTCACCCTGGCCTGCGATAGCGTCGCCCGCAGTTTGTCGACGATCGCCCCCGCCTGGGCCTCTCCGCAGCCAGGGAGGACAACGATGAATTCGTGCCATTCTTCCCCTTGCGCCACCCAGTCCGTCTCGCGGGTGTGCAGGCGCAGCTCTTTGACGACGGTGGTGAGCATGTCCTGGGCGACGTTGTAGCCGTGCTCTTCCTTGATATCATCGATACCGATCACCCGCACGGCCACCAGGGAGAGGTCGTATTCCAGCACTCGCGCCCGGCTCAACTCATCATCGATACTCAAGCGAAAGAATCCGTTCTTGTAGGCGCCTGTGCGTTCATCGCGGGCCACCAGATCCCTGACCTCTTGATATAGCTCCGGCTCGAGGCGGATCGCCATAGCGAGCAGGCTCGCCAGCCTGCTGGCTGCTCCCTTGGCCTCCGGCTCATCGGTCATGGTAGGGGAATTCTCTTGTTGTTCCATAGCTCTCCGTATTACAGCTAATTGTACAACATCCACAGGCTCAGCTTCGCGGGAACGCAAGGGGGGTATTTGGTAGGGTCAGGGCGCCTCAAGCGGATCTGGGCGCTGCAACGGCCGGCTCGGGGGGTTTCTGCCTTCGGACTCCGAAGATGCTGGCGGGCAATCGAATGCCAAAAGCCTCGAAGCGATCCATGAAGGTGGGCAGGTTGCCCGTCGGAAGCAGCCTGCCGACCACTCTCGCGTTGTGGATTCCGGACTGTTTGAAGCGGTAGATGTCCTCCAGCACGATTTCGCCGTCCGCCATGCCTTGAACTTCGCTGATGACCACAATCTTCCGGGATCCATCGAGCAGCCGGTCCAGGTGAATGATGACATGAATGGCGGAGGCGATCTGCTCCCTGATCGCCCGGGAGGGCAAATCCATGCCGGCCATCAGGGTCATCGTCTCGATGCGCGCCAGGGTGTCCCGCGGGCTATTGGAATGGAGGGTGCTCATGGAGCCCTCGTGGCCTGTGTTCATGGCCTGCAGCATGTCCAGCGCGGCTTCATCGCGGATCTCGCCCACGATGATGCGATCGGGGCGCATGCGCAGGGAGTTGACCACCAGGTCGCGGATGGTGACCTCCCCCCTGCCCTCCACGTTCGGCGGCCGCTTTTCCAGGGGGAGCACATGCTCCTGCCGGAGCTGCAGCTCGGCCGAATCCTCGATGGTGACGATGCGCTCATCACTGGGGATATATTGGGAGAGCACATTCAGCAGGGTGGTCTTGCCCGTGCTCGTGCCGCCGGAAATGATCATGTTCACTTTGGCCCGCACGCAGGCGCGCAGGAATTCCAGCGCTTGGGGCGTAATGGTGCCGAATTCGAGAAGCTTCTCGTCGGTGATGCTGTCTTGGGAGAATTTTCGCACCGTGAGGATCGGGCCGATCAGCGATACCGGTGGGATGACCGCGTTCACGCGTGAACCGTCCGGCAGGCGTGCGTCGACATATGGGCTCGATTCATCGATCCGCCGCCCCAGTGGCGAGATGATGCGGTCGATGATCTGCATCAGGTGCTGATCGCTGTCGAAGGCCAACTTGGTGCGATAGATCTTGCCTCTGCGCTCGACGTAAATCTTGTTGGGCCCGTTGACCATCACCTCGGTGATGGTTGGATCCTGTATCAGCGGCTGAATCGGACCCAGGCCGAGAATCTCTGCCGTAAGGTAGGCGAGCAGTTCACCCCGCTGGCTGCCGGAGAGCACCACGTTCTCCTCGCGCAGGATGGTCGTCATCACCTCTTCGATCTGCTTGTGGATCTCGGCGTCGTCCGGTGTGTGCGTGCCCGGGTCGAGGCGGTCCATCAGCTTGCGCTGGATGCGGGTTTTCAGCAGTTGGTAGGTGCCGGTCTCCCGGGAGGCGGTTTGGCCGCTCTCAATCTCGAAAGTGCGGTTCGAGCGCGCCTCGGCTTCGTCCCTGCCGCTGTCCCGGTGGTTGGATCTCTCTATACGGTCTTGAAGCGTCACAGAATATGTCTCCGATCCTCAATCATACCTGTTTTCCGGTGCACCTGGCGGCAACTTCCCCTACTCATGCCTGACTTGGATCTCCGCCACCAACGGTATTGTGGTGGGCGGCTCCCAAGAATCCTTGAAAAGCGTGGCAAAAAACACGGGCTGCCAATTGACCAGCACACGGACCGTGATCAGGGTGCCGGAGGGAATGGGCAGGGAGGGGTCAGGGGGATCCGTCCAACAGGGCGCGCTGATCTGCACCTCGTCCCCCCGGGAGGCGTCGAGAAAGGGGGTCGTGCGTTGGACGGCGGCCACCACCTCATCTCTGCAGGCGGAAGTCGGATTCGGCCGCCAGACTTGCGCCACCCGCCCGCCTTCGGAGGCCGCGTTGTGCGTGGTGACCAGCACGGCGAACAAATGGAACAAGACGGTCACACCCAGGATCACAAAGAGGGCGATGGGAAGAATGAGGGCGAACTCCGCCAAGCCCTGCCCTTGTCCTTCTTGCTTTCTCATCGGATATCGTCCCCTATCTAGTCCCACGGCAGCAGTACAGGGCGTATGTCATATCCGGCGTCGCTTACGGCTTGCGGGCTCGGATAGAGCATGTTCTCGATGCAGGTCTTGAATTCGGCCAAGGTGTCGGTGCGGCCGCACCGAGCATATACGGAGCCCGGCCCGGGATCGTACGGTTTCACGCCCACCGTGTTGGCGTCGAGATACTCGATCGAGACCACTGCGTATCCAATGACTTCGACATAGTCGAAGTTCTTGTTGCCGTCATACAGCTCGCCATCGCGATAGACGAAGACCACCAACAGGTCGCCCAAATCGTAATGCTGGTCGATCTCCTGGGCGAGGAAATTGTTGCTCACCCCCTCCTGCTGGGCGATGAGCGCCGAATTCATATCCTCGCAGACCCCGTCTATCCCATAGCAGCCGGGGATGGGCAGTGGGCCCCAGTATCCTCCGTCGGCGATGTACTGCTGGGTGTAGGCCTTAAGCGTGTTGGCTGCCGCGCCCCACGGTACGGTTTCGGTGTAGTACTTGTACTGGCATCTGTTGGCACCCCCTGGCGGCAGATCCACACAGCGCACATCCGGGGCGATCAGCCCATTCATGCTGACTCCGCCCTCATTGACGACATGGCCGTCCCCGGCCAGGATCTGCAGATCGCCCCACACCCAGCAGTCGGGTTCGGTGCCGCTGCCCGGCGGAGAGCCACGTTGGAGGAACGGTGTAGCCAATTGCTCTGAGGACTGGATGCTGCAAGGTGCGGACCATTCGTCGTTTGGATCGCCGGGGGTCTCATATATCCTCGAGCCGGGCCCCTCGAATTCCTTGAGGGCCAGCGGCAGAAAAGCGGCGATGCCCTTCTTACAGTGCGCCCGGGCACCGATCTCCCAACCGTTTGCGTTGCGAAGGAATTGGGACCACCAGGAAAGCGTCGGGCCCCAGAGGGCGACCCGAATCGATGAGCCCACTTCAATGCCTTTGCCCAGGGTCACCCCCGTGCCTTCGTTTGGCGTGTACATATCCGGATCTACGCCGTTGTCATTGAGACTCTGGATGATGGCGGTGTATGTGTCGAGGCCCCTCTTGTCGGCAATTGCGCCGGCGAGGCAGGCTTCATCCGCGAGTTTCTGGCGGTCTCTGCGCGCCATCCATAGGCTGGGGAGATCGATCGCCAACGCCGTGAAAGGCAGGACCACGAACACAAACACCAGCACGAAGAGGCCCAGGCTCTGGCCCCGTTCCAAGGAGCGTTTCATGTTGTTGCTGCCTCCACCACCCCCGATAGAATGGCGACCCTGCTTACACATCGGTCATATAGAACACAAACCGGCCCTGTGGCCGGTTTCGCTACTGGCTCCCTGAAGGGCTCGCCGGATGCAACGTCGGCAAGCGACCAATTACCGCCCTTCAGATCCTAGCCTCCACACGTTCGAACTATCGGCTTGCAGGCCTCTCTGGACGATCCCTGCGCGCCCGAGCGCTTTGTAAATGGGCGGCCCGATTGAGGGTTGGGATCGCCTCCATCCTCCGGCTAGGATGTGCGTGCTTTCAACAGAAAGCTAACACGCGTGGCCCACGCTGGCAACAGGCCTTCGGTACCATTCCGGCCCTCCGGAACCGGATCCTACCCGGTGAAGCAATACGCAAGGTCACCGAAGCCCCTGCGCAGATGGAAAAGTGCGCCACGTGGACCGCCATCTGGTTGAAGTCAGGACACATTCCCTCACCGTTAACAACGGAATTGATTCGCCTCTGTTACAGGCCCGGGTGGGCGGTCCGGCGGGCAGGCATGGGCTCATCTCGGTGCTCAGAATAGGCAGGACAATGGAGCTATCGGGATGCAATCGGAAGGGCTGTCCGGGCCTGCGAGAGGATGTTATGATTGCCTTGTTCGACGACTACGTGCAGGGGACAATCATCGCAAATGGCATTTTCATTCGAACCAGAAGAGCGGGGGGGAAAGCGCAGAGTGGATCGCCTGGCCTTGTGGCTGCTGATCCTGTTCGCCCTGATGTTGGCCATCGCCAGCGCCTATGGCGGCTATATGGTCGGCCGGAACGCAGTGGCCGCCCAGGTCACCGCGACGTACGAAGGGGGCCGCTCGGCGGCAGGGGGCGACCCCACGCCGTTCCCCACCTACACGCCTTACCCGACGTACACGCCCCTGCCGACCCTGCGGCCTTTGGTCATCACCGCCACCCCCTCTCCCACGCCGCAGGTGGATATAGGGGCCACTCAGGCGGCCGCGACGGCGCAGGGAACGAGCACACCGTTGCCCCCCTCGTTGACGGAGCCCAAAGAAGACGGATTCTATATCGTCGGGGAGGAGATTGCGCCCGGCGTGTGGCGTTCCAGCCCCGGCTTGGAGGGGTGTCACTGGGCGCGCTACAACGACTCCAACAACCTGCTCGGAGAATACGTCGGGCTATCCGGGGGGGTGATCCGCATCCGCGACACCGATTACATCGTCATGCTGGATGGGTGTGGCACCTGGACCTATTTGGGCCCGGAGTGACCGGCGCCCCGATCTCCGGACCGGCATCTGTTGTGGGGCTTGCGGCTGCCGCATATTCATTTCCGTCCCGGGATATGCGAGAAGATGTGTGCCCGCTCTGCGCGGCGCAACCGAAACCCAATCTAGGGGGGAAGTGAGAGGGTCGAGCGCCGTTGTCCCCAGGCAGCGATGGGGTCTCGGCGAAACGGTGGGAGGGAATTCCTGTTTATGAACAAGAGAATTCGCAGGTAATATGGGATGGGATTTATTTGACTAGCCTATTCTACGCTCAATTCAAGGAGGCTTCGTTATGATTCGTGGCAGTCGACTCATTATCTTGGTCGCGATTCTGCTCATAGTCATCGCGGTTGCGGGCTATTTCCTGCTGCCGCGGCTCATGCCGGGCAGATTCGTGGCCCGGGCAGAGCCAACGCCGGTGATCCAGCAGACGCCTATGACCGGCGTGGTGTTTGCATCCAAGGATATCTCCCGCGGGGCGCTGCTCTCGGGAGACGACCTGGTCGTCTCTGAGATTCCCACTGACAAGGTGATCGAGAGCATGGTGACCGACCCTGAAGATATCGTGGGCAGGTATGCGCGCATGGACATCCCGCGCGGGGCTCCGGTGACCATGGGCATGGTCACGGATGAAATCGGGGCGTTGGCGGCCACCGGCTCCGACGCCGCCATCGCCATCCCAGCGGGCCACCTGGCCGTATCGATCCCCATCGATCGCCTCTCCAGTGTGGCATACGCACTGCGCGACGGCGACCATGTGGATATCATCGCCACACTTTCGCTCGTGGATCAGGATATCGAATTCCAGAGCATCCTGCCGAACCTGGCCACCAGCCTGACCACAGCGGGGGCGGCCCCGCTGTCGCTTACGGCTGCTGTTGGGGGCGAGCCGCCCAGGCTGGGGCGGGTAGAGGAGGAGGAGGTCACGGGCCAACTGCTGTACGTGGTGCCCTCCGAGGGTCAACAACCGCGCACCGTGGCGCAGCGCGTCATCGAGGACGCCACCGTGCTGCACATCGGCACCTTCCCGCTGGTGGCCCAGGAGCCGGTAACCGCGCCCGCCGCGGAGCAGCCGGAGGCCCAACAACAGGGGCTCGGTGCGGAGGCGCCGGGGTCCCAGGAGGAGGCGGTTCCCACGCCCACGCCCAAGCCGCCGGAGCCGCCGGATATTATCACCTTGATCGTCACGCCGCAGGACGCGATCACCCTGCGCTGGGCGTTCAAGTCCGGGGTCGATCTGTCGCTGGCGCTCCGGCCGCCGGTGGACGAGACCGAGAGCTCAACCACCAGTGTGACGCTGCAGTATTTGCTGGAAAACTACTCCGTCTCGATCCCCACCAAGATCGGCGTGCGGATGCCCTCCCCGGTGGCTCCCGCACCGGCCGAGGGCCAGTAGCGGCGGCGTTAAGCGGCTGGCCACCCATTGATTTGAGAGGCGGCCGGCCTGCATGAGGCCATATGCCCCCGGGTCGCTCCCGGGGGCATATGGTTGTCAGGGGGTGGATTTCATCTGGTGGGGGATGCGGCGGCCGCTGTTGGCATATTGCCGGTTGGTGTCAGCGATGTGGTCTTTCCCCCGTGTTCCGTTTAGGAGCCAGGCTTGTGAAAACCCCGCATGGCCGCCTCGATCCCCTCCAGTTCATCCCTTATTGCCGGCCACGGGACGTTATTCCTGCGGCCGCTGTCTTGTGAAGCCTCTAATCGTTCGTGTAAACCGTTCCGGAACTGGCGCTTGGCTTGATCTGCTTCCCGATTGTCGGGTATGATCCTCTCTTCGTCACACCAGCGGGATTCGTGCGATCGAATCTCGCAAGCACCGGATGGTTGCCGATGCGCTCTATTCGCAGGTCGTGTCGTCGATATCCCAGGCTTCCACGTGGCTGATGTCGGGGCACTCGGGCCCGCTGCCGACCTTCTGCCACACCAGATTCCCCCACATGTTGTAGGTGACCGAGTAGCAGCCGTCGTCGGTGAGGTACGCGTGGGGGGTGGTGGGATCTTCGATATGGATGTAATAATCGGTGCTCGCTTTGAGCACGACCACGCCGGGCGGCCAGTCGAAGCTCTGGCTGCAGGACTGGAAATCCCCGCAGGCCGGGTTGTCACCCGGTTCGATGTGCGTGCACAAATCGCTTTGCTCGCAGCCGGAGCCGCCGTCCTGCGTCCGGATCTCGTCCACGCAGACCGAGACCGGGTCGGTGGTCACGTCCATAATGCGGTCGATACCCCGGCGAAACATGTCCTTGGCCGCACCGCCGATGATCCCGAGCGTGAGGAACGATAGAAGAATGGCCCCTGGATAGAGTACATGATATTCTGCCAGTGCTTGACCTTTTTCGCTGTTCATGTTCTGACCCCCTGATATTTCGAACCTTCGTCCAAATGGCGGTCTGCGTGTGGATTGCCCTTGGCACAAAGAGAAACCGGCCACGGATGTGGCCGGTTTCGCTACTGGCTCCCCAGAAGCCGCCCCCAGCGAGATAAGCCGGGGAAAGCGACCAATTCAAGCCTCTGGATCATCGCCTCCACAGTGATGGGCAGCTGCGTTGCTAAGGTGCGATGTGCTGTATCTTAATTATGGGCGATCGGCGTCGCGTTTCAATCGCACACCTGGGCGAATTCACTTCACCCCTGCGGGTGAGGGGAAGACACCGGGGTGTCTGAAGGGTCCTTGGGGGATTGTCCCGGAAATCGACCATGCGGAAACCTGCTGTGCAAGGGAAGCCGGGCCGCCGGGAGGGTCTTGGGGCCGGCAAGGCGGGTCGTCGGTCACGAGATTGGGTGGTTGACCGCTGAGCTCAAGTACCTAAGGCGCCCGGTCGCCGCGTGATTGCCGGGGCAGATAGTCCATCAGCATGCGGTAGGATTGGACCAGCAGATTCGCCACGGAAGCGGTGCGGTTTTGGGAAGGCGCGACCGGCTCCGATCGGTGCACGACCCCCCGGAATCCCTGATCCGAATACATGGTCACCCGGTTGCGGCCCCGTTGTTTCGAATGGTATAGTGCCGTGTCCGCATTCCTGATCAGCTCCTCCGCGGAGATGGTCTCGGACTTTGCACCGGCCATCCCGATGCTCATGGTGATCCGCAGGGGCTCCTCCAGGCCTGGCGCAGGGATCTCCAGCGCGGCCACGTGCTCGCGCAGCAATTTGATGCGCCCGAAGATCTCTACCGGGGAAACGCCGGGCATCAGGACGATGAATTCCTCGCCGCCGAAGCGGGCGACCACATCGTATTCACGAAATGAGGCCTTGAGCAGCTTGGCGACCGCAATGAGTACGTTGTCGCCCACCAGATGGCCGTAGCGGTTGTTGACTTCCCGCAGGTAGTCGAGATCCGCCATCACAACGGTCAGCGGCATCCCGGTGCGGCGAGAGCGGGCGAGCTCCTTCTCCAGCACGGACTTGAAGTAATCGGGGTTGAAGAGCCGAGTCTTGGCGTCGGTGATCGCTCGCTGGCGGAGTTGCGGCAGGTCGATGGCGGTGGAGAGGCCGATCAGGGCGGGTAGGATGAGCAGCGTAGCCAGGGGGTTGACGGTCCAGATGATCGCCGCCGCCGCGCCGAAGGACATGGCGGAGAGGTTGAAAACCGCAAAAGCGAGCTCTATAGCCGCCGTCCGGAGGCCTTTGCCGGGATCGGCCAGCTTCTCGTAGGGCAAGAGCAGGGCATAGCGGATCAGGGCAAAGATGGTCATGCGCGCCAGGATCCCCCAGACCTGCGAAAAATCCGTGCTGGGTAGATTGAGTTGGGCGGCTTCGACGAAGCGCCCCGAGAAGTGGGCGGCCAGGACAAATGATGCCAGGTGGAAGAGCAGGGCGGCCGGGGGCCGTCTATGCCGCAGCCATTCGACCAAGTGGGCGACGCAAATCACCAGGATGGTCCCCCCGGTCCCCAGGCGCACAAAGGAGAAGCCCAGGATGGTCCACAGCACGCTTTCCATCTTCTTCGCACCAGGCGCTCGGCCGGCTCCGAGGTATTGCGCCCCCCCGGCGACGATGGAGACCGCGAGCAGCAGGCCGATATCCGGGATTTGAAGGCCGATCATGCGGGTCAGCGCGGCGCCAACCGCGCCGACGAGGCACACGACGGTGAGCAGGGCCGCCGGGCCCGCCGGATCGGATCCCCCCGCGTTTATGACTGTCTTCATGGCAGGGCTATTGGCAGGAGACCACGGTGTCGACGTGCCAGGATTGGACATGGCTGACGTCTTGGCAGCTCGGGCCGCTCCCGGTCTTCTGCCAGTGCAGCGTCCCGCCACCCACCGCGCTGTAGCTCACCGAATAGCAGCCGTCAGGCGTGGTGTAAGAATACTGCTCCTGCGCCTCGATATGGATGTGATAGTCGAGGCCGGCCTTGATGACCACAACGCCCGGGTTCCAATCCAGGGCCATGCTGCAGTTGTTGAAATCAGCACAGCCCGGGGTGGTTTCGGGCTCGATAAGGTCACAGGATGCGCTCTGCTCGCAGAAGGAGCCGCCGTCCTGCCCGGTAATGTCCTCCTCGCAGACGGTTGCGGGTGTGGAGGTGTTGTCGATGAGGTCATTGATCGCCCGGCGGAACATATCCTTCACGGATCCGCCCATCATCCACAGCACCGCGATGGCGAGGATGACCGCTCCCGGGTACAGCACTGTGTATTCGGCCATCGCCTGGCCAGAGTTCTTCTTCATGGTCTTTCCCCCCTGACTGGGATCGTACTTGACCGGCGCACCGCCGATCTTCATCTACCATTATGCTCACTCCTGGACGATGTTCAATCCTCTTCGCGAGCGATCTTGAATCACCCCGCTGGATGATGCGTCGTATCAGGTCGCAGCCGTTTCGTGCCCGCGGGAGCTGGGATGCTTCGCCCCAAGAGGTGGTTTGGGTGGTGGATCGCACCTATGGACGAAAAGTGTGCTCATCTCCCCCCGCCGGTGCCGAACTCCGTGCGGTGGCCGTCGCTCCGGAGACGGCGGCCGGGATGCATGCGTTGCAGGTCGGCCCTTTGGGATATGTGGGGCACCGCGGACCGGGTGGGCCTTGTGCGCAAAGAACAGGGAGAGCCCTCCCGGTGTCGCCTGTTGGGCTGCCGGGAGGGTCAGGGCTGCTGGCGAAATCACTCGGGGAGACCGGAAGAGCGGCTGCTATTCACCCCCGAGGTTCAGCCGATGGGGGCAATCCCGTGGCGGATCGCCCAGATGACCGCCTGGGTGCGGTCGTTCACCTCGAGTTTCTCGTAGATGTTTCGCAGGTGAGTCTTCAAAGTGTTGTAGGAAATGTGCAGTTGTTCCGTTATTCCGTTGTTGTCGTAGCCCATGGCGAGCAGCGAGAGGATGAGCATCTCCTGGTCCGTTAGATCCACCATGGTGTCGGCCAGGCCTCCGGGCAGATTCACCCCGAGTTCTGTGGGGCGGCGTGGCTCGTCCTCCATGATTGAGGGGAAGGGGACGGGCCCATGTTCGATGGACTCTTTGATGGCCTGGATCAATTGAGCCGGTTCAACGCTCTTGGAGAAGAAGCCATTGGCGCCCAACTCGCCCGCGCGCGCCAGGTACTGCTTATCAGCATATGAAGTGAGCATGAAAACGAGAATTTCGGGCCGCAGATAGCGGATGACGGACAGGGCCGCCAGCCCGTCCATCTCCGGCATTGCGATATCGAGCAGTATGACGTCTGGGTCGAGCTCCAGCGCCAGCGCCACCGCCTCCCGGCCGGTATCCGCGACGGCGACCACGTCCATCCCTGCATTCTCCAAGACCAGGCGGAACGCCTGGGAGATCACGGCGTGGTCATCCGCCAGCAGGATGCGCGTCCTTGTCTTGGTAATAGAGCGGTCTTCGTCCTTCACCGGTTCATTCGGCAGTGGTTCTGCCAGAGCTGCGTCGTAGGTTTCCATGTGGGCAATCCCCATAGTGCCTTCCTCTTGTCTGCTTGGAATTCTCGATCTTGACCATGCATACCAACTTCGGTTCGGATTTCCAAATTAGTGTCTAGGGTTGTTCAACCTTTCTTGTCATATGAGCCCTCCCCGATTTTCGCGTGGCGCGCCCGGGCGGCTACGCCCGGTGTGACTCTGCTCGGACTTGAGTTTGCGAACGGGTGAATGTGCTCATCGTTTTCCCCCTGGAAAGCGGTCGATGCCGTGAAGCTGGCGGCCATTGTCGGGGTCAGGACGGGCCCACGCAGAAGGGCATGAGCGAAGGCGCATGCCGAGACCAGGCTCGTCCAGGTGGCTGCCGCCCAGGTGTAGCCAAGAGGCCCAATCCGCAGCGCGCCCCAACCGAAACCGTGCATCCTCCGAAAACGAAAACCTGCCAGCGGCGTTACAGGGACCTCCGGGGGGCGGGTCGTTGCGCCGGCCGTGATCGGCAAATGCGCTGAGCGATCTTCCCCCTCCTCGTGGGGAAAGCTCGCCGAGGGGATCGGGGTGTGGATGCTATTGCAGAAAGGAGGCACGATGGACTCGCATATCCGGCTGTGGCGAGGGGAATGGGAATGCGGAGAAACCGGCCTCGTCGTGCGGCCTGACTCGGACATTGAATGAAGATGAGATGAGTGAAGGCGTCCGACAATCCTGCTTGCGGATCATAGGATCTCCTGTGTCCTCACCCCGATTCATCCTTTCTGCCATTTCGGATTCTGCTCTCCGGCGGCCGTTTCGCCACCCCAGAACCATTCGATGGCCACTTATATGCTACCACAATGCGCTACCGGGAACCTAACAATGGCCTTACGAGTGGAATCGGCCCCGGGATTGGCATCGCGGCGCCCGAGGCGAGGTCTGCGGGCCTGCGCCCCCCCCGCAATCCACGCGGCAGCCATGGGGCCCGTTCAGGCGAGAAGCGGTGATGTCGACAAACCGATTCGGCCCTGTCCGGCAACACAATCGATGGCCCACCCATCATGCGGGTGCTCGCGCGCCGTCTGATGTCCCGTTTGGGGCGCCGCCGGTGCATCGTATCGGGATGAGCCGTGCGATCAGTCGGCCGGGGGTGGGCATGTAACAGAGACCCTTTCCGCTCGTTAAGAGAGTTGCAGTGAGACCCGATATAGTACTAAGGGGGCGTTGCCAGCATACAGATACCAGCGTACTATCCAACTGCGTGAGACCCTAGCCGGAGGGATGCGCGCTCGAGGCCAAGCCAAATGCCGCCCAGAGCTGGAGGGTTGACTGGAGGGTGGCTTTGGACAAATGAATAGTCGCATACGCTGTCATAACATAGCGCGTGGGGGCTAGGAACTGAAGGACTTACTCATGGTCGCTGGCCAGATGTAGTGGCGGGGCCTTCAGGGAGCCAGTAGCGAAACCGACCACCGAGGTCGGTTTCATGTGTTTTAAGCCGGGTACGGCAATCATCCCAGCGGTAAGTGGAGGTGGAATATGGCAGGTGCAATCGCAAGAGCGGGACCCCGCCGGCAGGATATCGATCGCAAGGAGGGCCGGCCGGAGGCACGCAATTATCCAATCATCGTTGAGAAGGGGGAGAATCGAGGAGGATCCAAATGAAAGTATATCGGAGCAAAACCAAGATCGGAAGCAAGATCCTACGCGCGCTGGAGATCGGATGCTATCTGTTGGGCGTGACCTCCTTCGCGCTGGCGGCATCGCTGGGGATCGGCGAGCCTCAGGAGACCTTTGCCCAATCGGATGGCGCGATCTGGACGACCGCGGGAACCTGTGCGAACCCCCAGGATAAGAACCAATACGAACATGGGGACAATATCGTTCTGCATGGAGAGAATTTCGTCCCGGATGCAAGCCGCTCGTGGACGATCACCGGAAAACCAGGGGGCGCGAGCTGTGATCCGGGGATCGTGGTGGCGAGCGGGTCGGTCAACACGGACGGCAACGGGGCCTTCTGCGAGATTGTGTATGTCGTGCAGAATGACGATTGCGGCGAATACCAGGTGAAGGTCCAGGGTGTCAAGGGGGACAACTACAGAGTGGTCGGCGAGCCCCCGACGTCGACGCCGACGGACACCCCCGTGGGACCCACCGACACGCCCACGAACACGCCGGAGCCGCCCACGGCAACACCCACGGACACGCCGGTTCCGCCGACCGATACGCCGACGAACACGCCGGTGCCGCCGACGGCCACGCCCACCAGCACGGCCACGCCCACCAACACGGCCACGTCGACCTCGACCAGCACCGCGACGGCGACTGCCACTAGCACATCGACTGCGACCGCGACCAGCACGCCGACGGAAGGGCCGTCGCCCACCCCGACGGATACCCCGAATCCGGAAACTCCGTCTGCGACACCGACGAACACCCCGGTGCCGCCGACGGCGACGCCCACGTTCACGCCGACGAACACGCCGACGAACACGCCGGTCCCCCCGACGGCCACGCCGACCCGGGAGCCGGACACGGCGACGCCGACGAACACGGGGGTGCCACAGGACACGCCCACCCCGACCAAGACTCAACCACCGCAAACGCAGCCATCCGCCACACCCACGACGGAGCCGGGTGAGATCCTGATCCCCGTCACGGGAGTTGAGCTGCCCGGCCTGGTGGGAGTCAGCCAGCGAGGCTATTTCGGCCTGGGATTGCTGTCCTTCGGCATTGGGTTAGTGCTTCACGGCTTCGGTCGGAAGCGGGAATAGCCAGGATCCGCGCCGCGAGTGTGCGATCATCAGAGGCCTCGAACGCACGATCATCGAGGCTTCTGATGTCTTGCGGCGGGGGATCGAGGCCATGATATGGGCGTAGTGGGGCGAGCAAACGCACGGGCCGGGATGGCAGGGGTTGGGCGGGACCGAGTGAATCCGTGGCCCGTCATCCTGGGGATCGTGCTGGTATTGCTGGGGAGTTTTGGGGTCGCGCCCGAGTTGGCCGCACTGGTCATGCCCCCCCAGGAGATTCAACCCTCCGCTGATCTGGAGGCTGGGTTCGCCCCCCTGCTCGCGCCTATAGAAGAAACCACATCGGCGCCCTCCGTGACTTCCCCCCAATTGGAGGCCCGGCGCGGCATGCGCTCCGGCGGAGGGGAGACGCAGATCGGCTCCTCGGATCTGGGAGCGGAGGGTTCGACAGTTGGGGAAGGAAACGAGGGATCTGAATCGCCGCCCGCGGTGGCCGGATACGTCCCGCAGCGGCTGATCATCCCCTCCATCGGCGTGGACGCGCCGATCATTCCGGTCAGCAATGTGGAAGTGGAAGTCCAGGGCCACGAGTACCGGCAGTGGGAAGCGCCGGACAGCGATGCGGTGGGCTGGCATGAGAATTCGGCCCTCATCGGGGTGCCCGGAAATACGGTCTTCAACGGGCATCACAACATCTACGGAGAAGTCTTCCGCCATCTATCGGAATTGGAGGCCGGAGACCTGATCTTCGTGTCCGTCGGCGCTGAAACCCGCGCCTACCAAGTGGCCGCCAAAATGATCCTGAAGGAGCGCTTCGAGCCGCTGGAGCGAAGACTGGAGAATGCACGCTGGATCCAGCCCACCCAGGATGAGCGGTTGACTCTGATCACCTGTTGGCCCTACACCAGCAACACCCACCGGGTGGTCGTCGTGGCCACTCCGCTGGACCCTGAGACCATGAACCTGATCGGCGCCCCGCAGACCAACTGAAGACGGCATCCGGCGGCGCGGGGGCCGTCTTTGCTCGCTGACAGCAGAGCCTCTCGGTTTCGTTTCTTCGACAGTTCGATCGTGCCCTCGCTGGCCGCCCCGCATATTGGGCGCAGGCCGGCACTCCCACTATCGTCATTCCAACAGGAAGTTACACATCATATTGGCATACACTTATTTTCTACAAACCTTTGACACTTGGCATATCTTGGCCCATAATGGGGGTCAAAGGGTTTAGGGAGAAGCGGTCAGCCGCTTCAGATGGAGCAAGCACAATCTGCATGGGGCCCTACCACGAGAAATTCTCGTCACGTTGCATCCGGGCGCGCCGCATTGCGCGGCCTCTTCTGCTGCACCGGGCGGGCGAACATGCACAGGAGCCGAGGGAGGGAGATGCCAAACCTACGAGAGAATGAATTCATCGCTGAGCAGTCTGAGGATTCTGAGCCGGTGGCCTCGGACCGAGTGGATCGAGGTGCCGGGAGCCCGGTTGATATACCGGGAATGGATCTGGATGCGCTCGTATCAAAGGAGGATCGCAAGCGGGTCCTTATCATCGATGATGATCCGGATGTGGTCGAGATTCTCAAGATCACCCTGCGGAAGGCGGGCTTTGACGTGGCCGGGGCGCTGAACGCCCAACAAGCCATTGAGAAGTGCGTCGCGCTACAGCCCCATCTCGTCTTGCTGGACTTGATGATGCCCCAGGTGGACGGGTGGGAGACGTTTCGCAGGTTGCGGCGCATCACAGAGGTGCCGGTGGTGATCGTTTCCGCGAAGAACGGCCAGCAAGATGTGGTGCAGGGCCTCGATGTGGGGGCGGATGATTACATCACCAAACCCTTCTTCCCGCCGGAGATTGTCTCCCGTGTGCAGGCCGTATTGCGCCGGGCAGGGCCGGTCACCCCGATCAGCACATACTTTTTCCCGGAGCTGGAATTGGCGGTGAACTTGGATACGAAAGAGGTGATCTTCGAGGAAGCGCGTGTGGAGTTGTCGCCAAAGGAATTCGATGTGCTTTCGCTGATCGCCCGCGAGGCGCCGAAGCCGGTGGCCTATGAAACCATCGCCCATGAAGTCTGGGATGAGGATTCTCCCGGTGTTCGCAACCGTTTGCGATGGATCATCCACCGCCTGCGGCAAAAACTGGCCGAGAACTCCAGCGCGGATGAGATCATCATCAACCGGCGCGGATTGGGATACCAACTCAACACGGAACCGCACCTCTAGCGTCTCTGGCAGCGCATGGGCCCGAATCGACGGCGCGGAGGGCAGGCAAGATTGGCCGCGGGGGAGCGCGGGGGCTCCTCCGCGGCCGGTGAAAGATCGCCCCGGCAAATGCTGATCTAGTGGAAGGCGATGGGCCGCTCCCCGAAGTCGCGCACAAAGCGGCCCACAAAGGGGGATGCTACCCGCTTGGCGGTGACGAAGAAGCGACCCCACGAGGCTTGCCCGTCAAGGGCAATGCAGGTCTGGAACACCAACCCCCCATCGCCGGTGTAAGCGTGATAGAAGAGCTCCGTGCTGGAGAGACGTGCCGCATCCCCATCGAGCGACAGGAAGTCTGAGTAGGGGCTGTTGGGTTTGAGCGCCTGGTAGCGCTCGAGCTCCACCACGATGTAGTGCGCCATGCTGCCGTCCCCGTACACCACGGCGATCGGGGTGCCCACCTGCATCTCGAAGAAGGCCTGCCCGGCCAGGTGGTTGTGGGCCAGTAACCCGATGGTGCCATACCGCCCCGCCAGGCCAAATTGGGTGAGCGTATTCGCGTCGGTCGATACATACGCCGGCGAGGCCGCGGGCTGCTGACTCACCTCCAGGGCGAAGAGGTGCGGAACGAAAATGCCGACCACCTGGTCAGAACGTCCGTTGACCGTGCGCGACATGAACTCGGGCAGTGTCGCGGGCTGCACCTGCACCTTGGGGATTGGGATGAGGGGTAGGCGCCGGATCCCCGCTCTCCCGCTGACGGGGAGGGGGTGCTGCCGCACCGGGCCCGGCCAGGCGATGAGGAGCGCGGCCAGGGCCCAAAGCGCCATGTGGGTGGATTTCCGGAGCTGTGCGCGGGTCATTCGCATGCTGCCTCTTGACAAGAACTGTTAGTATGGTATGATGGACAAAGTAGGAAATAAATAGGACTTAATTGGGATTTAGATAGTCAGCTAAGGTAGGGCGGGTCTCGAGGGGATCGGATCTCTCGGGGAGGTTCCGAGGTAGGACCATAGGGGTGGGCGCGATGGAAGAATCGATGGAGAAGATCGCACCCGCGATGGTTTAGAATCTTCTCTGAAGTGAGGAATCCCCCAATAGAGGCGATGCGGGCCCGCCGGTATCAGCGGCAGCCCCGGTACATGCGCCGGGGAGAGCGAAAGGGAGGTGAGCCTATGGAAGGTTGATCGGTGGCCCGGGGAACCGGTGTCGTGGGAGAACCCTGCTGATCGTTGATCCGGCCTCTGTAGAATGATTTTCGATACGGCACAGATATCCCAGCCGCTGATCCACATCGCAAAGATTGACCCAAGAGATCAATTCGATAGATCTGCATACAGGCGCGTGCCCGTGAGCGATGCAACCGCAGGTGGGCGGGCATGCAAGGAGGTAATGGGATATGTTGTTTGCACCGAAGGAAAAGGGCCAGGGCCTGGTTGAGTATGCCTTGATCCTGGTATTGGTCGCCGTGGTTGTGATCGTCATCCTGGTGGTTCTTGGGCCGGCGATCGGCAATGTGTTCAGCAACATCGTGGCCAACATCTAGGAAGTCCGGCGGCTCAAGCGCCCGCAGCGCTTGAGCATGGGAACGATCGCCGTGAGGCCCCCCACTCCGGGGGCCTCATGCCTTCTCTCACTTGTTGACGGATTGGCGGTGGAGGGGCGCCCCAAACAAGCCCGCCCTCTCAAACACGAAAAGGCGCCCGCGAGATCCGCGGGCGCCTCACAAGGGGCGGAATTCGGGCCGGGACAGCCTAGGGGGCGGTCTGAGTGGGCTCGGGAGTGGGTTGCGGGGTGGGCTGCATCACGCCGCTCAAGCCGCCCATCTCCGGCAGCGGCAGCAGGAACGGGTTGTCGCTGGGGACGAGCATGACCTGGATCCCGGGCGCGAGCTTCTGGATGTACTCGAAGGTGATCAACTCAGGGTTGTTCTGGATCGCGTCCGCGATCAGCTTCAACGCCTCCGACTCCGCCTGAGCCTCGATCAGACGCGCTTCGGCGCGCCCTTGAGCTGCAATCACATTGGCATCGGCCTGACCTTGGGCCACCTGGCGAGCCTGTTCTGCTTCCTGCTTGCGCTGCTCGACCACGAAAGCCGCCTGCTGGGCTTGCTGCTCGGCGATCTGCTTCTGTTCCACGGAAGCGGCATATTCGGGCGAAAAGGTGATGTTGCGCAGCACGAAGTCAACCAGCACGATTCCGTTTTCTTCCAGGCGCCCCTCCAGTTTTTGGCGGATCGAGTTGATCAACTCGAAACGCTTGCTGCTCACAATCTCATCCACGCGAAATTGGGCGGCCTCATCGCGGATGATGCCGCGCGACAACGGCCGCACCAGATCCCGGTCGTAGCGATTCTGCCAATCGATGTGCACGCTGATGGCGGCTTCCGGGTTGACAGCGTAGATCACCGAGGCATCGATCAGCACCTCTTGCCCGTCGGAGGTGCGCGCCGCCACCGAGTCGTCGCCTTGCACTTGACCCTCCAGCGGCGCGATGGACATGGTGTAGGTCTGGCGGGAGATCGGGTAGCGCACAACATTCTCGGCGAAGGGGATGATCCAATGCAGCCCCGGGGTGAGGGCCGCGGCGCGGTAGCCGTTCGGCGCGATCGCGGATACGACCACGCCGCGCTCTTCGGGCTGGATGAACACCAACCCGGCGCCGACGGTTGTCAACACCAGGGCGAGGACGACGGCGCCCATTACGAACCATGCCGCGCCATGCAGGGACCGCCCACGCGAAGTGCGGGCCACCGCCAGCACAATCAGTGCAATGGCCGCCAACCAGGAGACAGTGGCCGCGCCGCGCAGCAGGATGGCGATGTTCATTCGTCTCTCCTTCTGTGTTGCCTCACTTGACTGCATGCCGTCTTGAGCGCGGGCATTATATCACGCTGGCGATGCTCGCCGCAGCGCGATGCCATCGGGCCCAGAACGCGCATTTGGTGCCTCGCCCCTCCCGGCGAGCAGACCGCCAACCCTCCTTGTATGAGGTGCTCATACCCTTGGAGAGCCGACATCGGGCGGGAGCTGCCAACTTGACGGGGCGCCCGGACTCATCGGGGGAATTGCTGCGGCGGCCGTGGGCCTCTGCGCTGCTGTTTCGGCGGGAAATGGATCTCCGAGGTGGAGCGGCGGCTCCGCTTTATTCTTTCATCAAGATGGGTATCTGGGTCCGGTCCGGAGGCAACGCAGCGGTCCGACCGGGGGATTCGAACCTAGTCTTCAAGGATTGGGGCACGTTCCAAGATGATGGTGACCGGCCCGTCGTTTTCGATCTCGACGAGCATGTGCGCGCCGAATTCGCCCGCCTGGCAAGGAACACCCTGGCCCTGCAGTAGCTCCTGAAAGCGATTCACCAGCGGCTCGGCCACCGCGGGCGGGGCGGCGTGGATAAAGCTGGGCCGCCGCCCTTTGTGGCTGTCGGCGTAGAGCGTGAACTGGGAGACCACGATCGCTTCTCCGCCCACATCTTGGATTGAGAGATTGCTCTTCCCCGCCTCGTCCTCAAATACGCGCAGCACGGCAATCTTCTCTGCCAGCCACCGGGCCTGCGCTTCAGTATCCCCCTGGCCGACTCCCAGCAGTATGACATAGCCCGGCCCGATCTCGGCGATCGCCGAGCCCGCAACGGACACCTTGCCGCGTCGAACCCGCTGCACTACGGCCCGCAACGGAGGGCCTCCTGCGGGGGTGAATTCTCGAGGAACATCGCCCGCGTCCTCTCCTTCGGCCGAACGTGCCTCGCTCTTTCGCCGGACGCCGGCTTGGTTGAGATCGTGAGGTCGCGCTCTGCGTCGGCGTGCTCTCGATGATTGACGCGATCCGTCATCTCCCAAGCTCCGACAACCGGGGCCGGAAGCGGCCCGGGGTTGAGGATCCGTCCCGCGCCGCCGGAGACAAGAAGGGCGCGATCATAGGTCTGAGTTCTCACTGCTGCAGAAGCACCTCGAACAGCCGCATCACCTCCCCCGGCTCCGCGTGACGGCCGGTCTCGAGTTTGGAATAGATCAGTTGGCCATCCACCTCCACTTCGAAGCGCCCGCCGTCCGAGGGGACCAGAGTCAAGCCTTCGATCTGAGCCTCATGTTCCTGCAGCAATTCAGCCGCCAAACTGGTGGCTCGGTTGGTGTAATTTCAGACCGCGCAATATGTGATCGAGATGTTCACCATGTCCGCCTCCTGCCGAATGACAACCTGAGCGTTTCGCCGGCGGCTGTAAGGCCGCGGCCGGCCGCAGCCTTCCTCCTGATGAGTATATCGCGACCCCATCCAATTCGGGGCCCGGGCATGGTCATCCCGCTATCCCGTCTCCAAAAGCCCCTCCCCTCGCCTTCGGAGCAGCGAGGGGAGTGTTTCGAGCAAACGGGGGGAGGCGCCTTCATATATAATGTGCTCAAATGCGTCTCCGAAGGGGAGGTGGGGAATGCGCCGTTTCTTCAATTTTGTCACCGGGGCGACTCTGGGCGCCCTCGTGGGGGCGAGTCTGGCCCTGCTCCTGGCGCCGTATTCTGGCGAGCAGCTCCGGGATAGAGCGCAAGAGCGCTGGTCCGATCTGGTCGCGGAAATCCGAGCGGCCTACGAGGCCCAAGTGGCACAATTGGAGGCCGAATTGGAGGACATGCGGCATCCGAGCCGGGACGTCTGAGCCCGGCTTGCCCCGCCGCCGGCCGTCTGTCCCGATGCGGCTCAACTCGACAGAGTATGGGACGGAATGCCCGCGTGTTTCACGCCCGTGTAAGGCGGCCGGGAGAAATGCATCGTCAAGGCAGGATCGAAATCCGGTAGGGTGCCGGCTGCCAAGTGTGCCGCGCAGTTCCGGCCACGATCAGGATGTATTCCTGAACCCCATCACCAACGCTGATCGGGATTTTGGCGGTCTGTGATTCATCAAGCTGGATTTCCTGCACGCGGGTCTGGCCATTGCGGGTCAGCAAGGTCAGACGATAGGTCTGTGGGATCTGGTTGTAAAGCCAAACAAAGCCCGCGCTCTCCCAGCCTCCCTCGCCGGCCTCGAAATCATCTTCGTAATCGATGGCGCGGATTCGGGCGTCGTCCAGCAGCAGGCCATCGCCATTCACCGCCGCGTCCGTCACATATTCAAACCGCAGCAGCACTTGCTCGCCGGCGTACTGGCTCAGATCGACTTCCTCGTGTATCCACTGCGGAGACGTGCCGCCTCCACTGTAGCCGTTGTAGCCCCAGCCGAAGGAGTTGCCCGAAGGGTCCTCGTCCGTGCCGGAAGGCGTGGTCAATATGGACCAGGTATCTCCACCGTCCGTGGAAATCTCCAGATACAGGTAGTCCCAGCCCTCTTCGATGTCGTACCAGACCCAGTAGTCGAAGGTCAAATCCCCCTCTACCTCGCTGAAGTCGAATTGGCGGGTGAGCGTCATGTCCGACTCATCCCCCTTGTTTGACCAGAAAGCATGGTCGCCGCTGTGCGGGTCCGCCGGGATGACGCGGTTCATGGGAGTTCCGTCAAACCGCAGTTCATAGTCGCCTTCGCAAGTGATTCGGATGTAATCCAGCCCGTATTGGCTGACGTCGCGCGTCTGCGGGTCCAACGGGCATTCGGAAAAATCATCGCTGAAGCGCGGCCGCAGAGGCAGGTCGTATGAATCCATACGATAGCGGCTGTCGCTGATACTGTCATCCTGCAGCAGGGCCACCGCCCAGTCCCGAAACACCTCATCGGCGGTCAGCAGGCCGCCCGTATCCGGATCAGTGGCCGCCAGCGAAGCGAGGGTCTCATCGATGGATTCCAGGCCATTCTCGACGTTGGCCGTCAAGGCCCGCGTGGCTTCGGATCCGAATCGCTCCATGAAATAGGTCGTCAGCAAGAAAGCCTGCCCGTAGTGCGGGCCGGAGGTGCCCGGCTCCGAGGGCCAGTAGGTCAGGGTGATGTCCGGGTCCTGCAGGTAGACGAAGTCCATCCCGCCAACGTCGAAGCCGTTAATGAACGACGCCAATTCGGAGAAGCCCTCATTGAGCCAGCTCTGCTCATTGGCATCAAGGTGCCATTGGATCATGTGCTGGAACTCGTGTGCCAATACTCCGAGGGTGAATTCGTCGCGCAGGTGCAGGTTGTCGGCGCTCAGGTAGAACATCTCGTGGCCGTTGGAATACTCGTGCACCTGAGGCGGGAACTCGTCAGACGAGGCGAAGTAGCCGGCGATGGTGTCGCCGATGCCGCGCGCGTAGAGCATATACAAGTGGGGGTCGCCGTCCACACCCGGCCGCCACTCTGAGCCGAAGAAGTCCCGATCCGTGGGGTAAATGTGGTTCTCGAACTCATCCACCAGATCCTGGACGTCGCCCTGGTCGTATTCGACTCCAGATTCGACCCAGAAGTAGACGTGTGGCGTGGCGTAAATCAATTCTGCATCGATCTGGAAGTTGTCGTTGGTGTCCACGTTGCTGGCCCAGAAGGTCTGCACGGCCCCCAAGGGGATGGGCGCAGCCTGGGTCGCCAGCACGCGCGGCACATTGGAAAGCCCCATCAGTCGTTCCGCCAAGGAGATCGGATCTGCGATGGGGACCAGGGTGTCCGCTAGCTGGCTCGCCATCCTTTCCGCTTCGGGGGACGGGGGCGCCGGAGTCTCGACAAGCTCGTATGACGGGGTGGCGGGCTGCGCTTCGACCGTCACCACCGATTCGGTGCTTGTGCTCGACTCTCTGTATGTCCACAGGCCCAGCAGGGCGGACCCGCTCAAGGCGACCACCAGGCACAGGCAGCAGGCCATGGCGGCCACCACTCCGATGATCACCCACAGCGTGGACGACGACTTGTGTTCCGGTTGCATGGGATTCTCCGCGTTGGTTTGTGGCATTATATCGGAATTGGGCGCCGCCCACGGTCGGATCGGGTTCGTCGGCCATCCTTCGCTTCATGTCACCCGGTCAACGGCGCGTAGCGCCGACTGGTCGAAATCAGGCCCGCCCCGGGATCCATGCGATGGCTTCGATTTCCACGGCGGCGTTCTTCGGCAAGGCCGCGACCTGAACGGTGGAGCGGGCGGGCGGGTCCTTGGAGAAGAATTCCGCGTATACGCCGTTCATGGCGCCAAATTCGCCGATGTTCCGCATGAAAACCGTGGTCTTCACGACCCACTGCAGGGAGCTGCCCGCTGCCTCCAGCACGTGAGACAGGTTGGTGAGCGCTTGTCGCGTTTCGGCCTCGACACCTCCGGGGGCCAACTCGCCCGACCTTCGCTGTATACCCAAGGTGCCGGAGGCGAAGACGAAGTCGCCTATCTGTATGGCAGCCGAGTACGGCCCGATGGCGCTGGGGGCCTCCGGCGCCTCGACCACCTGCTTGTGATCTGTCATGTCGTTCCTCCTGGTCATCGCTTGCGCGGGGATTGTACGCCGGCCGGATCGCGGGGGCAAAAGAGGCGATCCCCTCCTATTCAGGGAGAGGATCGGCAGGGCGCAGCAAGAGGCTGGTTTTGTCTCGTTTCCAAAGTCAGGCCTCAGATCACGATGTTGACCAGCCGCCCGGGGACGACGATGACCTTCCTCGGCGCTTGGCCCTCCAGGTAGCGTTTGACAGCCGGGCTGGAAAGCGCAGCAGCGCGCGCCTCCGCATCGGTGATATCCAATGGGGCCTGAATGCGATCCCTGACCTTGCCGTTCACTTGCACGACAAGCGTGATTTCTTCTTCCTTGGCCAGCTCGGGGTCATACTCCGGCCAGGCTTGGTTGTGGATGGAGTACGGTTTCCCCAGGCGCGCCCATAACTCCTCGGCGATGTGGGGAGTCCCAGGTGCCATCATCATCAGCAGCTTCTCCACGGCCGCGGCAAATACTGGGTGGCCAGCCAGCCCAGAATCGCGCGCGTCAGAGATGGCATTGGTGAGCTCCATCAGCGCCGAAATCACCGTGTTGAATTCGAAGCTCTCCAGATCATGGGACACCTGGCGGATGGTCTGATGAACCTTTCGCTGCAGGGAGCGGGTGACATCGTCATATTGGGGCTGGGGCTCGGCGTCGGCCGTCTCCAGCACAAGCGCCCAGACACGGTTCAGCCACCGCACCACTCCGTAGATGTTGTCGGTGTTCCAGGGGCCGCCATCCGACCAGCGGTAGCCAAACATCAGGTAAGCGCGCACAGAGTCCGCGCCGAAGTTCTCCACCTGCTCGTCTGGATCGATCACATTCCCGCGCGACTTGCTCATGCGCTGGCCATCCGGCCCCAGGATCTGACCCTGGTTGCGCAGTTGCAGCATGGGTTCATCCCCTTGGGTGATCCCGAGATCCCGGCAGGCCTTGTGGAAAAAGCGGGTGTAGAGCAAGTGCAAGGTGGCATGCTCCACCCCTCCCGTATAGGTATCCACCGGCATCCAATACGCGTATTCCTGGGGATCGAAGGGTCCCTGATCATAATCCGGGCTCAGGTATCGCAGGTGATACCAAGATGAGCACATGAAAGTGTCCATGGTATCCGTATCGCGCTCCGCCGGCTCGCCGCATTCCGGGCAGGTGGTGAAGCGCCAGGTGGGATGCAGCTTCAGTGGGCTCTCCCCCGTGGGCCGCCATTCGATGTCATCGGGCAGCAGCACCGGCAGATCCTCCTCCGGGACGGGGACCAGGCCGCACTCCGGACAGTGCACGATCGGGATGGGCGCCCCCCAGAAGCGTTGGCGTGAGATCAGCCAGTCGTGCAGCCGGTAGTTCACATCCCGCTTGCCGATGCCCCGATCCTCCAGATACCCGATTGTCCGCTCAAAGGCCTTGTCGGCGGAGGTGCCCGACAGCGGCCCGGAATGGATCATCCGGCCATATTCCGGGGTTGCGGCCCCCATCGTCTCCCCGTCCAAGCTCTCGTGCCCTTGCGGCAGGATCACAGGTCGGACCTCGAGACCGTACTTGCGTGCGAACTCAAAGTCGCGCTGGTCGTGAGCGGGGACGGACATAATCGCGCCTGTCCCATAGGACATGAGCACATAATCGGCAATCCAAACCGGAATTCGTTCATCATTCACAGGGTTGACGGCGTAGCCACCGGTGAAGACGCCGGTCTTCTCAGTGTCGGTCGCCTCCCGTTGAATATCCGTCTGTCGTTCCGCCTGCTGGATGTAGTCCTCCACCGCTTCGGCCTGCTCCGCCGTCGTCACCTTTTCCACCAGCGGGTGTTCGGGTGCCAGCACCATGAAAGTTGCCCCCCACAAGGTGTCGGGGCGGGTGGTGAAGACTTCCATTGGGTCGCCAGCTTCGGTGTGGAAGGTGACCGTCGCCCCTTCGCTCCGCCCAATCCAATTGGTCTGCAAGGCGATGACGGGGTCAGGCCAATCGATGTGCGAGAAGTCCAGCAGCTCATCGGCATAATCGGTGATGCGGAAGAACCACTGGTCCAGATCCTTCTTGATCACGGGTGTCTTGCAGCGTTCGCACACCCTCGCCTCACCGATCACCTGCTCACGCGCCAGCGATGTGTTGCAGTGCGGGCACCAATCCACGGGCGAGAGTTTGCGGTAGGCCAGATCGTTCTTGAAGAACTGGATGAAGAACCACTGTGTCCAGCGATAGTACTTCGGATCGGAGCTGATGGCCTCGCGCGACCAATCCCACATGGCTCCCATGGATCGCAGCTGCCGGCGCATGTTTTCGATGTTGCTGTAGGTCCATGTCTTCGGATGGATGTTGCGCTCGATGGCCGCGTTCTCGGCGGGCAATCCGAAGGCGTCGAAGCCGATCGGGAACATCACGGTATAGCCCTGCATCCGCAGATAGCGGGCGCGCGCATCCGAAGGCGACATGGCGTACCAGTGCCCGATGTGCAGATTACCGGAGGTGTAGGGGAGCATGGTCAAGCAGTAGAATTTCTTGCGCTCGGGATCCCGCCGAGCGACGTATAGGCCGTCCGCCTGCCAACGTTTCTGCCAGCGCGGCTCGATTTCGGCCGCCTCATAGGGCGGGATGACCGCTTGTGGCTCCTGCACCTTGTCGACCTGCGTACCCTCACTCATGGATCACTCTCCTTCTCCAGCCGCGGGGGCGGTCACAGCCCATCCCAGGGGGCTTCACCCCGCCAATCGCTGCCCTCCAGGCCGCATTGCCTACCACTGCGGATCACTCCGGCGTTTGAGTGATCCGGGCCGGGAATGAAAAAAATCCCTTCGCCGTCATAGGAACGAAGGGTCTCTCCGCGGTACCACCCTTGTTGCCCGCCGGCACTCAGGGCGCGAGCGGACCTCTCATTTCGCGCTATCGGGCGAAACCCGCTGTGGGCTCATAGGGCTGGCCCGCAGGGCCTGTCCCTTGTGATGGGACGCCAAGCGAGTTCAGCCACGTGCTCCACGGGCACCCTACCGGGCTCTCACCCTCCCCGATTCGCTGGTGGATGGCCTACTGCTCCTGACAACAGCCTTTTCGATTCGATTAAAGTGGACCCAGTGGGATTCGAACCCACGACCTTCTCAATGCCATTGAGACGCGCTCCCAGCTGCGCCATGGGCCCAAAACGGTCCCGAGTGGACCTGGCGGGACTCGAACCCGCGACCTCTTCAGTGCGATTGAAGCGCGCTCCCAGCTGCGCCACAGGCCCTGCTGGAGTGACGGGATTGTAACCGCGCGGTGGTGCGAGTGTCAAGCTGGCGGGGATGGGGGGATGCACCCGGATGGGGCACACCGGCCGCAAACTGACGGCCGATGGAAGACCCGGTTGAGCGATTGAGGGAAGCGCAGGCGGGAGAGCGCCATGGCCTTCGCTCACCCCGTGTTGCACGAGAATCTTCGCTCCCGCCGGAAGATACCCGGCCTCACGGCTGGCCCGACAACTGGTTCGACTGGGCCCATCCCAGCCATTCGCGCAAGGCGCCGCCCGGCTCGGTTGGGGCCAGGGCGATGACCGGCACGCGCAGCGGATAGGCATCCTCCGGCGGCTCTCCGTCGCTGGGAGGCTGGCCGTCAAGGGCGACTGCCTTCACCGATTCGTCGAGCAGAGGGGCCGGAAGCAGGCCGATGCCCCCGGAGTCGGCGCCGACCGCGTCGAGCATGGCCGTGGGCGAGGGAGCCAATATGGCGTTGGATGTGAATCCCTCTTCCCGCAGAATACTGGCGGCGAAATGTTCCCGCAGCGCGTCGCCGGGGAGAGGGATGTAGGGCTGTACGGCCCTCGATGGACCATCAAGGCTATGCCAATTCTGGACGCGCCCGGAAAAGAGGGCGGCGAGCTCGGAGAGAGAGAGCGACTGGACGGGATTGCTCAAAGGTAGAATGACGAGAGTGGCCTCGTCGCCCAGCGGTGTGGCGAACCATCCTGGGGGCGGAACCTGCCCTGCAACGGCCAGATCGGCCTCCCCGTTCTCCAGGGCGGCTTCAATCTCCCCCGGCGGGTAGAGCGCGACGAAGAAATCCAGCGCGCCGCGCTCGGCCACGTACCTCGACAGGCTCGCCTCCACCCAGGGGAGGAACCCTGGCGTTGTCGCCAGGAAGGGCAGCTCCGGAGGCGTCGGGACAGGGGTGGCCGGCGACGCACAGCCCCCCAGTATGAGGGCCAGCAGGGCGAGTGCGACGATCCTATGCACGGAGCACGCTCAAAATCAGCCCCAGAACCCCAACCGCGACGCAGTAAACGGCGAACCCCCGTAGCGAGCCTCTTTTCAAGTAAGACAGCAGCCAAGCGATGGCCAGATACCCCACGAAGGTGGCGGTCAGAAAGCCGGTCAGCAGCGCCCCGAGCTGCGCCATCAGCGCAGGTTGAGAGAACAGGTCCATCAGAGCGACGATGCCCGCGCCGAACATCACCGGCACGGCCATAAGGAACGAGAACCGGGCCGCATCCGCGCGGCGGAGATCGCGAAGCAGCCCGCCTGCGATGGTCGCCCCCGAGCGAGAAATGCCCGGAAAGAGGGACAGGGCCTGCGCCAGACCGATCCAGACCGCATCCCGCCAGCCGACGTCTTCGAGGCGAGAGGTTCGTTTTCCCAATCCTTCTCCCAGCAGAAGCAAGAGCGCGGTCCCCAGCAGGAAGAGGGCGACTGCTCGGGGGCTGCGCAGCGACGCCTCCACCAGCGGCTTGGTCAACAAACCCAAGAGCGCGGCGGGCAAGCTGGAGAGAAGCAGCAGCCACGCCAAACGCGCCTCCGGATTCGAGAGGGGCCTGCCTCGCCCCAGCGCCGCGAGGGCGCCCTTGACGATGGCCCAAAGGTCATCTCTGAAGTAGGTGATCACCGCCAGCAGGGTGCCCCATTGGACCAGCACATCGAACGGAAATGTGAAGGCCTCATCGATCTGCCAGCCGAGGGCCCAGGGGACGAGCACCAGATGGGCGGAGGATGAGATGGGCAGGAACTCGGTCCCCCCCTGAACTACGCCGAGCACAATGGCTTGCAGCAAGGTCATAGCTCACAGCTCCATGGGGCGATGTTTCTGATATGCGGCAGAGAAATCCGTCACAAAGTGATCCAACCGCCCATCCATGATCGCCCGGCGAATATCCGCGGTCAAGCGGATCAGTGCGTGCAGATTGTGGATGGACAGCAGGGTCGCCAGGAGCATTTCCTTTGCCAGGCTCAAGTGGCGCAGATACGCGCGTGTGAAAGTGCGGCACGTGTAGCAGTCACACCCCGGCTCGATCGGCCGCTGGTCATCGCTGTAGGGCGCGTTCCGGATGTTGATGCGCCCCAACCGCGTCATCGCAGCGTGATTGCGCGCCAGGCGGGTGGGAAGCACACAGTCGAAGATATCCACGCCGCGCTGGATGGCGTTGACCATGTCATCGGGCGAACCCACCCCCATGAGGTATCTCGGGCGATCCCAAGGCAAATACCGATCCACTGTTTCCAGCATGGCGAGGGTTTCCGGCTTTTCCTCCCCGACGGATAGGCCGCCGATGGCGTTTCCTGGGAACCCTAAGGAGGCGATGAATTCGGATGACTCCCGGCGCAGATCCGGAAAGATGCCGCCCTGGACGATGCCGAAGAGCGCCTGGTCGGGACGGCGCTTGACCGCCTTGCAGCGCAGGGCCCAAGCGTGGGTCCGTTCGAGCGCCGCTCGGTTGTACTCCCGGTCATGGGGTTCCGGGCATTCGTCCAGTGCCATGATGATGTCAGCCCCCAGCGTCTCCTGGATTTCTATGGATTTCTCGGGGGTGAAGCGATGCTCGGATCCATCTACATGGGAACGGAAGGTCACTCCCTCCGGATCCAGATCGCGCCGCTCCGCAAGTGAGAAAATCTGATATCCGCCGGAATCGGTCAGGATCGGTCCATCCCAAGCCATGAAAGCGTGCAGACCTCCAGAACTGGCCACGATCTCGTGCCCGGGCCGGAGGTATAGATGATACGCGTTCGCCAGGATGAGCGACGCCCCCAATGCCTCGAGTTCGGCTGGGCTGACCGCCTTGACGGTCGCCTGAGTGCCCACCGGCGCGAACACGGGGGTCTGGATCGTGCCGTGGGGGGTCTGGAAACTGCCCGCCCGCGCCCGACCATTTGCGGCCGAGATGGTGAAACTGAACACGGGTCGATTATACATGGGATCGGGGAAGGGACGTGCATCGTCTGGAGATGCTCCCGGGCAAAGGCGAACGCCAGCAATGAAAGAGTGCTCAGTGAACAGCGAGCGGTGAACTGTTCGCTGCTCACCTCTCACTGCTCACTCTTCCCTTCCGTCTTGACTATTCTGCCGGCCATCCGTAGAATGGAACCAGCATACTGCACAGATCGGGGAGAGTCCCGGCATATGCGGGCACCGAAGGGGCAAGTCTCGAGCGGGTGCATGCTCGAGTTGAAACTCTCAGGTTCCAGGACCCGATCCGGCCGTACCTCTGGAAAGTCGTTCGATCCCTCCGATCGACACCGAAGGGGCAAGCCATCGGAAGGTGGCGAATCTCTCAGGTCAGCGACAGAGGCCGCACACCTCGCAGGTGTGCGTCTTTTATTTGCTCTCCGGCTTTGGCAATTAATCCGTTACGCATATGAATGGAGGCGAAGGAATGGACTACCCGGCGGACCTGAAATATACCGAGAACGACGAATGGATCCGTATCGAGGGCGAAACGGCGGTGGTGGGGATCACCGATTACGCCCAAGACCAGTTGTCTGACGTGGTGTACGTGGAATACACCGTCGACATCGGCGAGGACGTGGGTCAAGGCGACTCCTTTGCAGCGGTGGAGTCGGTCAAGGCGGCCGCGGACGTTTACTCGCCGGTGGCAGGCACTGTCGTCGGGCTCAACGATGACCTGCTCGGAAGCCCCGAGTTGGTCAACACTGACCCATATGGCGAGGCTTGGATGGTTCAGGTGCAAATAGCCAGCCCGGATGAACTCGAGGGCTTGATGGACTCGGATGCCTATGAGCGGTACTGCGAAGAGCGGAGCGAGTGATGGCATATATTCCGCATACCGAAGAAGAGCGGCGGCAGATGTTGGCGTTCGTGGGCGTGGAGCGATTCGACGACCTTTATGCGGATGTGCCGGCCAAAGTGCGCTTCCCGGATCTGGATCTTCCGGATCCGCTATCGGAGCTGGAGGTGGGGCGCGAGCTGGCTGCGCTGGCTGAGAAGAACGTGGGCGCGAGCCGCTCAGCTTGTTTCCTGGGCGCGGGGGCATACAATCACTTCATCCCCTCCGCCTTGGACCACATACTGCGGCGCAACGAGTTCTACACCTCCTACACACCCTATCAGCCGGAAATATCTCAGGGCACACTGCAGGTGATCTTTGAATATCAGAGCCTGATGATCAATCTCACCGGGATGGAGGTCTCGAACGCCTCGCACTACGATGGCGCCACCTCTTTCGCTGAGGCGATGATTCTGGCGCTCCATCACCACAGGGAGAAACGGGCGCGATTTGTCATCTCGCCGGCGATCCACCCGCAATATCGCCAGGTGCTGCGGACGTACAGCCGGGGGGTCGACCTCGACATTGTGGGCGACGAGGCGCTCTCGACGGGGGCGAATGGGCTGGCCGATCTCATTGATGAGAACACGGCCATGGTGGCGGTGCAGTATCCGGATTTTTTTGGGGGCATTCAGGATTTCTCCGCTCTCGGGAAAGCCGCCAAAGAGGCGGGCGCCCTGTTCTGCATGGTCGTGAACCCCACTGCGTTGGGCCTGCTGAAGCCACCTTCGGAGTTCGGCGCCGATATCGTCGTCGGTGAAGGACAGCCGCTGGGCATCCCGCTCTCCTTTGGTGGGCCGTATCTGGGCATCTTCACCACGCTGGAGAAGTATGTGCGCAAGATGGCCGGGCGGCTGGCCGGGGAGACGGTCGACAGCCGCGGGCAGCGGGGCTATGTGCTCACGCTGACACCTCGGGAACAGCACATCCGGCGGGCACGCGCCACCTCCAATATATGCACCAACCAGGGGTTGATGGCGCTCGCATCGACGGTATATCTCAGCCTCTTGGGGAAACAGGGCCTGCGTAAGGTGGCGGAGCTCTGCTATCAGAAGGCGCACTACGCGGCCGAGCAGATCTCCGCTCTCAAGCCTTATCGGCTGTGGAATGAGGGACACTTCTTCCATGAGTTTGTGATCGCCTGCCCACGACCGGTCTCCAAGATCAACGGCAGCCTTCTCGAGCGCGATATCCTCGGCGGGTACGATTTGGGAGATGCCTATCCCGGGTTGGAAAACCACATGTTGCTGGCGGTGACCGAGATGAACACCAGAGATGATATCGATAGGCTGGTGGCAGGGTTGGCGGAGGCGGCAAATGACTGAGCCTTTGATCTATGATCTGTCCTCGCCGGGTCGGCCGCATGTGCCCCTGCCGGAAATGGATGTTCCCCGGTCCGAGTTGCCTGCGGATTTGGTGCGGGATGAGCTGCCGCTGCCGGAACTCTCGGAGATCGATGTCGTGAGGCACTTCGTGCGCTTGTCGCAGCTGAACTACGGGGTGGATAACGGCATCTATCCTCTGGGGTCCTGCACCATGAAGTACAACCCCAAGATCAACGAGGATACGGCCCGGCTGCCGGGTTTTGCGCTCAGCCACCCCCTTCAGGCGCCAGCGCTCGCGCAGGGAAGCCTGGAGTTGATGTATCGGCTGCAGGAATGGTTGAAGGAGATCGGGGGTTTCGCCGGCGTATCGCTGCAGCCGGCGGCGGGCGCCCAGGGGGAGTTCACCGGCATCTTGATCATCCAGGCCTATCATCGGGATCGGGGCGACGTTCAAAGGAATACGATCTTGATCCCTGACTCGGCTCACGGGACCAACCCGGCAACGACGTCGATGAGCGGCATGGATGTGGTCGAACTGCCCTCTGACGAGCGGGGGAATGTGGACCTGCGGGCCATGCGCGAGGTTTGCGACGAGAAGGTGGCCGGGATCATGCTCACCAATCCAAACACCCTGGGGCTGTTTGAAGAGCATGTCGAAGAGGTGGTCGAGCTGATCCATGGCTGCGGCGGCCTGGTATACGGTGACGGCGCCAACATGAACGCTTTGCTGGGTGTGGTGCGGCCCGGCGACCTGGGATTCGATGTCATGCACTTCAATCTCCACAAGACCTTCTCCACGCCGCACGGCGGCGGCGGACCAGGATCCGGCCCGGTGTTGGTCGCGGAGCACCTGCTCGATTTCCTGCCGTCCCCGGTCGTGACGATTGTGGAGCATGGGGCCGGCGAACGAGGGGCGAAGTATGGCTTCATGCAGCCGGCCAAGTCCATCGGGCGTGTGAAGGCCTTCCATGGGCATTTCGGGATGCATGTGCGAGCCTATACCTATCTGCGGATGCAGGGGAAGTCCGGGCTGCGGTCCATCGCGGATCACGCGGTGCTGAACGCCAACTATCTGCGGGCTCGCATCCGGGATGCCTACCGTGTCCCATTTGATCGCATCAACATGCACGAGTTCGTCGCTGAGGGACGCTGGAAGGACGTGGAGGACGTGGGTGCCCTGGACGTGTCCAAGCGCATCATGGACTATGGCTTCCACCCACCCACAAACTACTTCCCGCTCATCGTGCACGACGCCCTGATGATCGAGCCGACAGAGTCGGAAAGCAAAGTCTCGTTGGACAAGTTCGCCGATGCGCTCCTCAAGATCGCCGGGGAGGCGCACACCGATCCGGATCTCCTGCGCCAGGCGCCCCACAACACCCCCTTTGGCCGGTTGGACGAGGTGAAGGCGGCCAAGGAGCTGGTGCTCTGCTGCCGGCCGGTGGAGGCGACCGAGGGGGAATAGCCCAGCGGGAGCCGGTTGAAAGTGATAAGTTGCAGGTTCAGCGTTGGAACGTGCAAACGTCCAAACGTGTCAGCGGTCCGATGCACAATTCCTGCTCACTGCCCCCCGCCCACTCTTGACCGTGCGCTGCGCCCAGCGCAGCGCACCGTGCGCATTACACATCTCCCGTGCGCGGCCGGACTGCCACATACCGCCTTCCCATTCCATTCACTCGTCCATCCGCGGTACAATCTGTTGCCCAAGGAAGGGTAGATGAGATGAGTGATGAAAGGCAGGGGGAGATCCAGAAGACCTCCCTGCGGCGCACAGTGCAGATCCAGTTGGAGAGCGGGAATGTCCTGGAAGGCCCTCGGGGGACCCAGTTGGAGTCTTTCATGCGGGCAGTAGAGAATCCTTTGGCGCCGATCGTGGGCGGAGTGGTGAACGGGAGCCTGCGCGAATTGACCTTCTGCATCGAGATGGACTCAACCGTGCGGCCGGTCACCATGGCCGAGGCGGACGGCATGCGCATTTACCGCCGCTCCCTGACCTTCTTGTTGGCGGCGACCTTCGAAGAGCTGTTTCCCGACACGCTTCTCACAGTGGATCATTCTATTTCTTCAGGAGGGTATTTCTGCCACGTCTCCGGTCGCGCCCCGCTGAGCGAAACCGAGTTGGGGAAGTTGGAAGCGCGAATGCGCGACCTCACCCAGCGCAACTTGCCCTTTTCCAAGATCCAGATGCCCCTGGAGACCGCGCGGCGTTTCTTTCAGGAGAAGGGCTATGAAGACAAAGTGCGGTTGCTCAGGCATCGCCGCAAACCATATCTGATCATCTACCAACTGGACGGGTTTCGGGATTACCATCACGGATATATGCTGCCCTCCACAGGCTACCTGAAATGGTTTGGGTTGGCCAAGACCGAGGACGGCTTCACACTGCGCTTTCCCCGCCGGCACCGGCCTATGGAGCTGCTCCCACTGCCGCAGAACCCAACTCTGCTGGCGACCTTCCGCCAGTATGGAGATTGGCTGAAAACCCTGGGCATCAGCGACATCGGCGCCCTAAACGATGCGGTGGAGCAGGGCCGGGCGCGGGAGATCACCCTGGTCTCGGAAGCCTTGCACGAAAGGCACATCGCTGCGATTTCCGCCCAGATTGCGGAGCGCGCCGAACAGGTGCGGGTGGTGTTGGTGGCGGGACCTTCGGCCTCGGGGAAGACCACCTTCTCAAAACGCCTGTCGATCCAATTGTTGGCAACCGGTCTCTCCCCCTTCCCGCTGGAGATGGACAACTTCTTTGTGGATCGGGCGGAAACTCCGAAGGACGAGAAGGGGGAGTACGATTACGAATCCCTGGAGGCGCTGGATCTGGATCGCCTCAACCACGATATGGAGCGGCTGATCCGGGGCGAACGGGTGCAACTGCCGCGCTATGACTTCCTGAGTGGTAAACAGGTCCCCGGTGAGACCGTTCAGTTGGCGCCGGGGCAAATCATCATTCTGGAGGGCATCCATGGGTTGAACCCGGAGCTGTTGCGGGGTATTCCGACGCATGCCACATTCCGCATATATGTCTCCGCCCTCACCCAGCTCAATTTGGATCGCTACAATCGCGTCTCCACGACGGACACGCGGCTGATCCGCCGCATTGTCCGCGATGCATCTCAACGGGGCTACTCCGCCAGCGACACAATCGAACGCTGGGAATCGGTGCGCAGAGGGGAGAAGCGCCATATCTTCCCCTACCAGGGCAATGCGGACGCCATGTTCAACTCCGCCCTGCTCTATGAGGGCGCCGCCATCGCGCCCATCGCAGAGCCGTTGATCCGGCAGGTCTCATACGGCACCCTGGAGTGGATCGAGGCCAAACGGCTGCTTGCCTTTCTGGGATGGTTTCGAGCGGTCGATACGAATTTCATTCCCGACAATTCGATCCTGCGCGAGTTCGTCGGTGATTCAATCCTGGACCGATTCACGCCCTGGCAGTTCCCTAGGAAGACGCCGGTTCACTTGTAGCAGTCCAGCGGCCCCACTTCAGAGGGCGCAGGCATGTTGTGCCTCCCCACCCGATTTCTTGCGTTGCTATCTGTCCAGAATGGGGTTAAGGTACATGGATGCCGCGTGATCTGACGAGAGGACAGGTGATGGAAGAGGTATCTGTGGCGGTGGACCGTGAGCATTTGGATGAACTGCTCCTTGGGGCTTCACGGACCTTCGCGATCAACATTCCTATGCTGCCGGGCCTGCTGCGGGACGCGCTGACGCTGGGGTATTTGTTGCTGCGGAATGCGGATACGCTCGAGGATGCTTATCAGTGGCCCAAAGCCAAGCGCATCAGCAGCTTGGACCGATTGCACCAGGTTATCGTGGAGCCATCGCGAGAAGCGGCGGAGCGATTTGCGGCCTCCTTCGCTGCGGAGACAGGCATTCAGGATCAGGCCCATCTGGATCTCTTGAAGCTCACTCCGTACCTGCTAGACCAGCTATACCTGCTTCCGAGTGCCTATTCGGCCGCCGTCCTGGCGCATGTGGCGCGAGTGATTCGCCGCATGCAGCGCTGGGTGGCCAACCATGATGATATGAATCGCCTGCGGATCGAGCGATTGAACGATCTGGACGACTACTGCTACTCTGTGGCCGGAATTGTGGGGGAGTTGATCACCGCGCTCATCACGGTGTATCGGCCTGCTCTCCAGGGAACACGACTACTGGTGCTCAGGACGCTGGAAACCGCTTGCGGAGCTGGGCTGCAGCTAACGAATATCATCAAGGACGTCTTCCGCGATCACCTCGAAGGGCGCTACTATATCCCGTCCGAGTTCCTGCCTTTCGAGGATGGCGCTCCGGTGGGAAAGATGAAACCGATTCTGGCCTACGCCTATCGCCATCTTTGTCTGGGGCGCGACTACGCCCTTGTCCTACCAGAGGATGAGCTGCAGATTCGCCGGGCGGTGTTGCTGCCGATATTTCTGGCTGTGGCGACTCTGGTGGAGCTGCTCGACCGGTTGGAGGCGCTGTTCCAGGGCGCGGAGGTGAAGATTTCGCGCCAGCAGGTGATGGAGATCATCGCCCTGACCGGTGGCGTGGCATCCAGCAACGAAGCCGTGATGGCCGCATGGCGCGACCTGAGCGGACCGCTCCGGAGGCTGAGCGCCGCGGAACTAATCGCCTCAGGTCTCTAGACCGGGCCGAGAGGCCTACAGCAATCGCGACAATACCCCCAAGGCCAGCAATCCCACCGCGATGGTGAGCCAGGTATTCTGAAATCGCCAAGCGACCAGCGCTGCCAGCCCTCCCGCCAGGAGGCCGTGATTTTGGAGTGAGAGATCGAAGCTCCCCGCCGGGGCGAGCAGCTCCGGAAGGATAATCGCGGAGAGCACGGCAGGTGGCACGAACCGCAGCGCGCGCTGGAATGAGAGCGACAGCCAGCTCTCTGGAAGCAGCAGGATGAAGGAAAGCCGCGTCAAGAATGTGACGACCATCCCACCGAGGATGATCATCCAGATGTGGGCCTCAATCACGATCCACCTCCGCCCGATGTGCCACGATGGTGCCCTCGAGAAAGGCGCCGCTGCCGATACCGACCAGCGCGGCCAGGAGCAAATTGAGCCTGAAGGGCAGTCCGGCCAGCAGCACAGAGGAAATCCCCGCCGAGACCGCCGCCGCCCACGCTGGGCGATCAGTCAGCTGGGGTGAGAGCAGCGCCATCAATGTGAGCGGCAGGGCGAACTCAAGATGCCAGCCATCGGGGACGGCTGTTCCCAAAGCGATGCCCAGGGCCGTGCTCCCCTGCCAGCATGCCCATAATGTCAGCGCAGTGCCCAGCGTGTACCAGTGATCTCGCGGATTCCTGCCCCGGCTATAGCGCAAGGAGGCGACGGCGAAGGCTTCGTCGGTGAGAAGCCAGGAGAGCGCCACCTTCCAGGGCGCGCTCAGCCTCCGCAAGCGGGGGGCAAAATTGGCGCTGTAAAGCGCGTGGCGAAGGTTGACTATGAAAATGGTGAGGATGACGAGGCCTGCTGGCGTCGCGCCGGCGATCAAACTCACCGCCACGAACTGGGCGCTGCCAGCGAACACAAAGAAGGAAAGACCTTGGGTCGCTGCGGGTGAGATCCCGGCAGAGAGGGATAGGGCGCCGAAGATCAGCCCCAGCGGAAAAACGCCCAAGACAAGCGGCAGTTGATCCCTGATTCCCGTGAAGAACTCGCGGCGGGCGGAGGTGTGGGCAGAGGGCATGTGGGAGGGCCGCTCAAGACAGGAGATAAGCGGTGATCAGTTTCGCCGTCGCCTCCAGGGCATCGATATGCGTGCGCTCGTAGCTGTGGGAAGCGTCGATGCCCGGGCCGAAGAGGGCGATCTGCACATCGCCGCCGGCAGCCCAGTGGGCGCTGCCGTCCGAGGCGTAGTGGGGGAATACATCCATCTTGTATGGAATCTCGAATTCCTCGGCCAAGTCTCGCAGATGTTTGGTGAGCATGGGGTGATAGGGGCCACTCGAGTCCTTGGCGCACAGAGTCGTGGAGAATTCGCTGGAGTTCTGGCCCTGCCCCACGATGCCGATATCCACGGCCACGAGTTCGGCTAGATCCGGAGGAAAACCGGACGCCCCGCCGTGGCCCACCTCCTCGAAGGTACTGAAGTGCAGGCGAGCCCGTTGGGATGGCTGCAGGCCCGACCCGCGCAGGGCGCGGACAGCCGCCAGCAGGCATGCTGCGGAGGCCTTGTCATCCAGGTGGCGCGAGCGGATGAACCCTTCCTCGCTGACCTCTACGCGGGGATCGAAGGCGATGAAATCTCCCACCTGAATTCCGCGTGCCAGCGTATCCGACGCGCTCTCGGCGAGGATGTCCAGGCGGGCCTCCATGTGTTCTTCGTCTCTTTTCGACTCCCCGACGGCCCTTCCGTAGATGTGAGCGGATATCTCGGTCGGCAGCAGAGCCCCGCGCACCGGTTCGCCTGTGGCGGGGAAGATCGTGCAACCCTCCCCCTCAACGGTGTTCCATGCGAAGGTGCCAAGAGCAGAGAGCCGCAGGCGGCCGGTTTCCTTGATCTCTTTCACCACCGCGCCCAGGGTATCTATATGCGCCGTCAGCGCTCGCGGCCGACTGTCGTCTTCGCCGGGCAAATCCACGATCAGCGCCCCCTTGCCGCTGGTTTGGGTGGTGATGCCCTGCGCCTCCAGGTGATCCCGCAGCCAGCCGGTGATCCTTGCAGTAGAGCCGGTCGGGCTGGGTGTGTTCAATAGCTCGATCAGCGTTTCCCTCAGGTAGACCAGATCGATGGGTGGAAGTTCGGCCATTCTTCTCCTCATTGTGGAATATCCGGGAGCCATGATAGCGCCGGGGGAAGCATTTGGGAAGCGGCTTCGCAGGATGCGTTCCACCTTGGGGAGAAAGATCTCGCTTTGCCGCAGTATCCAGATGTCCGCCGGTTCAGGTACGCGAATGCGTATACCCCCGCCCCGTGTTGGTCCACCCCCACGCGCCGGCACACTCGGGAGGGCAGTCGCAACAGGTAGGGGAAGGGATTCGGGGTTGGTGCCGGAGAATCCTCCTGCAAGAGGGAGGCGACAACAGCGGCCTCCCTACGGCGTGATCCGCATGCTGGACGCAGGGAGGAAGGCAAGAGCATGCGATGGGGTGTCGCTCGAGGATCTACCCCGGGGGAATGCAACGCAGCACGCGCAGGGCGATGCCAGGTCGAAGGGCCTCGAACGGATCCCGATACTCCATCATGATGTCGACCAGCATCTTGCCCACCTCTGGCCAGCGCCGGCAGGCGCGCACCAGCGGATCCAGGAGCATGGGGTTCAAGTAGATGGCGCGCAACAAATGGGTGGCTCTGAAATTGTGCTGGAAGCGGGCGCGCATGGCGCGTTCAAATCCCGGGACCGCGGTCCCGGGATCGCCTCCCTTCTGGAAGGTGACGTAGATCTGTTGTGCGGCGATATGCGCCGTCTCGAGCGCATAGTCGATCCCCTCCCCGGTGAAGGGGTTCACGAGGCCGGCGGATTCACCCACCAGAAGGATCCGCCGGCCGGCGATGGGGGTCCGATGGAAGTCCATGCGGATGGGAAAGCCCTTGATGGGCCCCGTCTGCTGTGCGGAACGAAGGTGCCGGCGGATTGAATCGTGGTTCAAGAACCGCTCGGTGGCTTCCCGCGCGGTGGAGGGCGTTCGCCTGGAGCGACGATAGAAACCGGCCCCGATGTTCGCTCCGCCGCCCGCCAGCGGGAAGAGCCATCCATAGCCGGGCAGGGGCATGCCGTCGAAGTGGATATGGATCGCGTCCCCCAGGTCTTGCACACCCGTAAAGTAGGCCCGCGCGGCGTAGGAGAACTGCATTCTGCGCGGGAGCAATCCGAGCTGCCGCAGGAGTGGGATGTGGGCGCCCGTTGCGACGACCGCGAGCCGCGCGTGTGGTCTATCGATGCCCCCTCTGCCCTCGCACGATAGAGACAGCCTGCCATCTTCATTGGAGTCGATGTCGCGTACATGCATCCCGGGCTTGAACTCCGCCCCTGCGGATATGGCGCGATCGAGGATCAATTGATCCAGGTTGAGACGCGGGAGCACATATGCATAGGACGGGTAGTCAGGGTGATGGGAGATGGGGATCGTGACCTGATGGCCGCGGGGAGAGGTCACCGCGACAGATTGGATTCGAAAAGCCGCATCCTGCAATCTGTGCTCCATTCCCAAGAGCCGCAGGAAATGAATGGCGCGGGGTGAGATCGCGTCGCCGCATGTCTTGTCCCTGGGGAACCGGGCCTTATCCAGCAGAAGCACCTGGATCCCGCGGTGGGCGAGGAACGCCGCGGTGGCAGCGCCCGCGGGCCCCGCGCCGATCACCGCCACGTCGTAGATCTGGACCATGGACCCATTCTACTCGAAGGCAGGATGGGGCGGTGAGCACCGTTATATTTGCGGCCAGCCCGCTGACTGAAGTGGGATTGCCGGCACAGTCCGGAACGATTTGCGAATCGGCTTGCCGCAGTATAATCAGCTTCGGAATCGTTGCACGCACGCGGTGAGAAGATCGGGAGAGCGCAGATGACGGACCAACGGATTGCGAATCTGGCCAAGATACTCGTGGAATACTCGACCAAAGTACAAGCGAAGGAGGAGGTGGCCATCTACGCCTATTCAGATGCCTCCATCCCGCTGGTGCGGGAGGTCTATCGAGAGGTCCTGCGAGCCGGCGCGTATCCGAATCCGCTCATCAAGTTCGAAGGCATGGATTATCTGACTCTTTCCGAGGCGGATGAGGATCAGCTCTCCTATATTCCACGACACGTGGCAGCCGCATATCTGGAATTCCCGGTCCTGATCGCCATTCGGGGTGAGAACAACACACGCTCTTTGAGCAATATCGATCCGGAGCTGCAAGCGGTGACCGCCAGAGCCCAGGAGCCCCTTTTGCGGGCCCTCAGCGAGCGCACAGCGGCGGGCTCTTTTCGCTGGGTGGGGACCCTGTTCCCCACCGCAGCTCACGCCCAGGATGCGGAAATGAGCCTCTCAGAGTTCGAAGATTTCGCCTACGGTTCCATGTATGCCGATCTCGAGGATCCGATCGGAAGGTGGCAGGAAATTCGCGCACAGCAGGCGCGCTGGGTCGAATGGCTGAAGGGCAGGAAGCATGTGCGAGTCCAGGGGCCGGACGTGGATCTGACTATGTCCATCGAGGGTCGAGTGTTTGTGAATGCGGATGGGACGAACAACATGCCCAGCGGGGAGATTTTCACCGGGCCGGTGGAAGATACGGTGGAAGGCACCGTTCGCTTCAGCTTTCCGGCGGTGGACAAAGGCCGGGAGGTGCAGGGTATCGAGTTGACCTTTAAAGAGGGAAGGGTGGTGAAGGCCTCAGCGGAGAAGAACGAGGCTTTCCTGCTGCGCATGTTGGAGACGGATGAGGGTGCGCGCTATGTAGGTGAGTTTGCGATCGGCACCAACAAGCGCATCGACCGTTTCGTGAAGCAGATTCTCTTCGACGAGAAAATTGGGGGCACGATCCACATGGCGTTGGGTATGGGGTATGCCATGACAGGCTCGGAGAACAGAAGCGCCATCCACTGGGACATGATCTGCGACATGCGCGATGGGGGCCAGATCCTGGTAGATGACGAACTGGTCTACGATTCGGGGGAATTTCGCATCTGATTTGGGATATTGCGGGAACGGACGCATCATTCGCCCGCTCTGAAATGAAATCTATGCACCTGGAAGTGGAGTATGGGGGCCGGATGTTGCGCTATCCCCGGCGCCCGCAAGAGTACGAGATCAAAGAGGCATTTCAGGCGTTTGTTTGACCCCAATCGTGGGCCATCTCCAGGCGAGCGCGCAGCGGCGGGTGGGAATAGAACAGCGCCACCTCCCAGGTGGGCGGATCCAACTGGGCCAGATTCTGGTTCGCCAACCGGGTCATGGCCGAGGAGAACGCCGCCGGTTTCTCGGTGAGATCCAGCGCGAAAGTATCCGCCAGGCGCTCGCGCCAGCGCGAGTAGGCGTTAGAAAGGGGCATCATCAAGAGCCCACCCAGGCTGAATGCCAGACCCAGCAGCGGCAGGGTGGCCGGATCTCCCCCACCGGTGAAACCCATCACCGGCAGAGACCAGCGCAGGATGAGGTTCAGGAGGTAGAAGCTCAGGAAGGTGAGGCCGCCTTGGCCGAGTATGCCGAGGGGGATGTCGCCATGCACGTGATGGGCGATCTCGTGGGCCAAGATGGTCTCGATCTCCGGGGGCGTGAATTCCTCCAGAAGGGTATCCCCGAGCAGAATGCGCCTCGTACTCCCCAATCCGACCAGCGCAGCGTTGGCGGACCTGGTGCGGCGGCTCATGTCGATCTTGTACACTCCTCGCACCTGAGTGCCCGCGGAGCGGGCGAGCTGCAGCAGGCGCTCTCTGAGCGATTCGTACTCCTCGCCCAGCGGCTCCGGCTTGAAGAACAGGGGCAGAATCAGAACCGGCGCCAGGGTTGCCAGCGCTGCAGAGAACAATGTGAACCCGGCCGCCGCCCAAAGCCACCATGTTCCGGGTAGCTCCCGCAAGAGCAGATAGAGCGCGAGCAGGAGCGGGACGCCGAGCAGAACGGAGAGCATCAGACCCTTCAGCATGTCGCCCAGCCATCCGGCCAGCGATTGCGTCGACTGGCCAAAAAGGTGCGGCAGACGATAGCTGCGATAATAGCTCAGCGGTAGTGTGAGCAGGGCGATGGGCGCGGCCATGACGATCGCGATGAGCAGCAGCGCCCCCCACCAGGGAAGGGTGAAGGATAGGGATGTGCCATGGGGCATCCGGTTGAGATCTGAGCGCAGTCCCAACCCCCAGCCCAGAGCGACCCAAAGCGCCAGGTAGGTCAACTGGATCACCTGGTCGAGCGCCCACAGGCGGCGGCGCGCGCGAGCGTATTTCCGTGCTTTTTCCTGCCGTTGAGCATCCAGACGCGGAGCATTCTCATGCATGGCCATATTCTACACCGCGGGGTACGGGCCGAAGGAGGTTTACAGTGGGGGAGCACAATAGGCGACTGAAGCGGCCGTGTTCTTCACTCCTCTCCGGGTGAGTCGCGCTGGCACAAGGGGCTGTGGCGGGCATAATGGCGGGCTTTGCTGGCAGCCTGGCCCTCGGCCCCCGCGACACTGGTAGAATGACGAGGGAGAAGCATATCGTGAATGCGGTTGCAGCAGGAGTAATCTTGATCTGAGCCGGCCGTGGCGGGAGGGCGCCGGCGACGCGCGCCCCTTGAGGAGGTCGAAACGGCGTGGGATGGGCAGGGCCGATGGCGAAGTCGCGTTCCAACGAAGAGTGGATTAGGGCCCTCCGGAGTCCCGGCCCAGCTCAGGAGGCTGCACTGACGGATCTGCGTGCAGTCATCACAAAGGGTTTGCCTTATGCACTGTCGAAATACCTATCCCCAGGTGACCCGGCTTTTGATTCTCTGGTGGAGAACACGGCCCAAGAAACGCTGCTGCGGGTGATCGAAAAGCTTGACACGTTCGAGGGCCGCAGCAAGTTGACCACTTGGGTGCAGAAGATTGCCGTCCGTCTAGCGCTGACCGAACTGCGGAGGAAGCGCTGGGAGGATGTCTCTCTTGAAGGCCTAGTTGACCCGGAAGGGAGCTTGGACCGGCTGGATCTGATGGCCCAGGGAGACGCGAGCCCGGAGGACCGTGCAGAGCGGGCGGACCTGGCTGAACGAGTGATGCAAATCATCCAAGAGGAGCTGACGGACAAGCAGCGGGATGCGATGATAGCGATTGCGATCCACGGGATGCCGATATCCGTGGTGGCGGATAAGATGGATACCAACCGCAACGCGTTGTATAAGCTCCTGCACGATGCCCGCCTGCGGCTGAAGAGGAGGATGGCGCGGGAGGGATTGTCACCCGAAGAGGTCCTGGCGTCATTTGAAGAGGGGTAAGACGGAACCTGGCAGAAACGTCATACAGTTGGAGCGGTGCTCACTTGGCGAAACGACAGCGGATGATTGAACAGTTGCGGAGAATCCTGAGGGGGGTGGCGATGACGCGGCAGGTGGAATACTCCTGCGACGAAGCCTTTCGTTTCTTCGATGAATTGGCGGAGGCGGCCGCGCGAGGCGAGGATCTTGATCGGTTCAAGCCGAAAGTCATACATCACCTCCGGCAGTGCCCGGAGTGTCTGGAAGATTTCGAAGCCCTGCTTCACAGCATCGAGGGTGTGACCGGCGAGGATTTGCCGGACGTCTAGGCAGGCGAATCCGGCTTGGCGGTCCTGCGCGCGCCCCCGTTCGGGGGCGTATTCGTTCAGGCGCTTCACGGCATCCAGCCTGCGATCCGGGGGCATACGCCGATGGCGTTGCCTGTTTCTCGAGCGTGGTGGACCGGCGATGGTTATGGGCCGTGAGGGGCGACCGTGGACGAGTTTGCCCGTATGGGAAAGCGGCGTATTCGTGTGTCGACTTCGCCGCGCCGGAGAGATCACAGCTTGGGCAGTTCGATCTTGGTCTGACCCTGATACTTTCCCCGCTTGTCCGCGTAGGAGATGCGGCACTCTTCGTCGGCCTCGAAGAATATGACCTGGGCGATACCTTCATCCGCATAGATCTTGGCCGGCAGCGGCGTAGTATTGGAGATTTCCAGGGTTACGTATCCCTCCCACTCGGGCTCGAAAGGGGTGACATTGACGATGATGCCGCAGCGCGCATATGTGGACTTGCCGACGCAGATGGTCAGCACCTTGCGAGGGATGCGGAAGTATTCCACCGTACGAGCGAGGACGAATGAGTTCGGGGGGATGATGCACACATCGCCGGTGTAGTCAATCATGGATTTGGGGTCGAATTGCTTCGGATCCACGATCGCTGAAAAGACGTTGGTGAAGATCTTGAATTCGCGGGCCACGCGGATGTCGTAACCGTAGGATGAAACGCCGTATGAAATAGTCCCATCTCGAACCTGTGCCTCGGCGAAGGGCTCGATCATACGCTGCTCACGTGCCATCTGTGCGATCCAGGTATCTGGCTTCAATCCCATGGGCGGCTCCTGTTCCTGTGAATGGACAATTCATTCCCTTTGTTGTGGCATCGCGCTCCGCACCGGGTTGACGAGGGCGCCCAGCCCTTCGATCTCCACGCTCACCTCGTCGCCGGCGGACAGGGCCGATACGCCGGCCGGCGTCCCCGTCAGGATCACATCGCCAGCGAGGAGTGTCATCACCGAGGAGATGAAGGCTACCAGCTGGGAGACCGGAAAGATCAGGTCCCGCGTGGAGGCCATCTGGCGCATCTGGCCGTTGACGTAGCAGGTGATGAGCGCATCAGCCGGATCGAGATCAGTATCGATCCAGGGGCCCAGCGGACAGAATGTGTCGAAGCCCTTGGCGCGTGTCCACTGGCCATCTTGCCGCTGCAGATCGCGGGCCGTGACATCGTTGGCCGCGGTGTAGCCGAGGATATGCTGCATCGCCGCCTCGGGCTGGATCCAGCGGCCCTCCCTGCCGATGATGACAGCCAATTCGGCCTCATGCTCCACTTGTGCGGACTGGGGCGGCAGCAGGATGGCCTCCCCGGGCGCGATGGCCGCGCTGGGTGGCTTTAAGAAGATCAGCGGCAGGTCAGGCAGTTGGACCTGGTGCTCGCTGGCGTGCGCCGCATAGTTCAGCCCGACGCAGATGATCTTGCTCGGCCGGACGGGGGCCAGCAGCTCAAGGGTATCCAGCGGCTTGACCGCCTCGCCGCGGCGGAACTCCTCGAAGGGGGTGCCGTGTATGGGGCCAACTCGGTCTCCGGAAAGCCAGCCCCACTGGGGCGTTGATTCCGATTGGGTTCGGTAGCGCAGGATTCTCATTCTCTGCTCCAGGCGAATTCGGTGCGCGACGGCTCGGCCGGCCACGATTTCTGGGCCCAGGCCAGATCATAGGTCTTCTGCCAGGGGTACACCTGAACATCCTGCAGGCCGGTTCGGGTCAGCACAGCCGGGAAAACCTCTTTGGCCCAGGTGCGCCCAAAGATGAGCGGGGCTTGCCAGTCGACTCGATTGGTCACCAGCAACCACCCGCCCGGCCGCAAGACTCGCACCAGTTCCCGGAGAGTCGCTTCTGGTCGCGAGGTGAATTCCAGCACTTCCAGACACATCACCATATCGAAGGCGGAGGGCGGGAAGGGTAGCGGGACTGCCCAGGCGCGCACCCATGACGCTGGGCCGTGCCCGACCAGGCCGCGGCCGACCCGGGCCATGTCTTCGGAGGGTTCGACGTTGATGAGGGCGCCATCGAATGCGGGGCTTGACAGCAGCGCCCGGGCGGCGCGGCCGGTACCCGCGCCGACATCCAAGATACGGGCGCCGCGCAGGCTAAGCAGCGCCCGGGCGATGGGCTCGCCGAGGAAATGCCGCTCCCAATCGCGGTCGAACTGTTTAATGCGCTCATAGCGTGTGGCGGTGAGATCGTACAACCAAACCACGAAGCGTCTGCCCAGATGGGCGCCCTCGCAGATCCAGAGTTCCCAGGCCGCGAGGGCCCCGAGGAGCGCGGCGGCTATGATCCCGATCCACATGATTGTCGGAGGTGGCTCTCCTTCCATGCTGTTCGGCGCGGAGGCGCCTTGGGCCCGGGGAACTATAGCACAGGGGCCGGGTGAGGGGCAACGGGGGGGGGTCGACCCATGGAACTGAAGCGATGCTGGAGTGCGGTCCGGGCGGGTGGGAATCTCGAGCAGAGACTTCTGCCCGAGCGATGGGTTCACCCGTTGTCAGGGAAGATGGTTCGTGGGGGTATATCGGGGGATTTCCCGGGATGGGTCGGAAAGCCGGGGTGCGTTGACGGGGTGAATCGCCCCGGCTATAATCGCGCCAGGGCGGATAGCTCAGTTGGTTAGAGCGTTTCCCTTACAAGGAAGAGGTCGCAGGTTCGAGTCCTGTTCCGCCCACTCCATTTACCCCCATATGGGGGGGCGTTTGCTTGTTTAGGCGCCAGATGTTGGGGTCCTACTTGTGAAAGAACGTACAATAGATCATTTTCTGGTGCGATCTGGTGCGATCTGTTGCAATTCCACCGGTGCGACCAGCGTGTCGATCTTCTCTGCGGCCTCTGCACCCATGCTTGGAATTAGGTGACCGTAGATATCCAGCGTGATGGAGGGCCGGGCGTGTCCCAGTCTCTTGGACACCACGATCAGGGGCACCCCGTGGTTGAGCATCAGCGATGCGGAGGTGTGCCGCAGGTCATGGAAGCGGATCCTCGGGAGTGCCGCTCTCCGCAGCAGTTTCCGGAAATCCCGCAGCAGGTTGCGTGGGCTGATGGGTGTCCCGACCGAGGTGGGGAAGATCAACCCGTGCTCCTTCCATTCATCTCCAGCGACGCATCTTTCGGCTAACTGGCGGTCGTAGTGGTCCTTGAGAGCTTCAATCGTGAGCGACCCCAGGGCGATCATGCGTCTGCCGGCTTTGGTCTTCGGCGCGACGAACTTCCGGCCGTCGTGGCTCCGCCGCGCCAACTGGCGCTGCACGACGATCGATTGGCGATCCCAGTCCAGGTCGCTCCACTTCAACCCCAGGAGCTCCATCTGCCGCATGCCAGTCGTCACCGCCAGATGAAAGAGGGCCTCCAGCCGGTGGCCTTTGGCGGCGATGAGCAGTTGATTGACCTGAATCTCGTCCAGGATATCCATCTCTCTGGTTGGGGGTACTGGAGGGATCGTGGCGCTGGCGGGATTCTGCCCCAGGATGCCGGTCTTCACTGCGTGGGATAGCGCGCTGTGCAGGACGGTGTGAATCTTGCTCACAGACTGGATCCCCACGCCATCCTTGAGGGAGCGATCGTAGAGCTCCTGGATCCCCCGGGGTCTGAGTTCTGAGAGCTTGACGTGGCCCAACGCAGGGTCAATGAACTTGCGTGTCACATACCGGTACTGACGCCATGTCGTCCGTCGCCAGGAGGCCTTGGAACTCGTCAGCCAATCTTGCATGAATTCTCGCAGTGTTAGCGGGGTATTCTCATAGGTCAGGCCTTCATCGATGCGGGTGAGCGTATCCTTCAGCCATTCGACACATTCCCTGCGTGTATCGGCGCTGAAGTTGAGACGTTCGCCATCCAACATGACTTGGGCCCGCCACCGGCCGTTTGATCGCTGATAGATAGATCCTTCGCCGTGTCCTCGTTTCTTTGCCATTTTCCTCTACTCCTTCTTGGTGGAGGAGTTGAGGAAAGGCGGCTCTTCGGCCGTTCTGCCTTCGGTTGTTAATGTGCGACTACTGCTCGAGATTGTATCAGCGAGCAGGTGATTGCGGAATCGTTCTATTGACGACATGCTGACCGGGATCTGCGCAGCATTTGAACCACAGGCCAACATGTCTCTGCTCAGATATCCCCTACGCCCTCCCTTCTGGCGAGCACGAAGCGTTTGAGATCCTCAGGCCGGACGCGCACCGAGCGGCCGATGCGCACGCTGGGCAGCCTACCCCGCTGCAGCAGCAGATAGGCGGTCGAGAGCCCGATGCTGAGCCTCTCCGCCACCTCGTCCGCGGTCAGCAGCCTGTCAAGGATTCTCGTGCCATGTTGACTTTCGAGAACTTCCAAGGTCACGGATGCGCCTCCTACTGGCTACCAGATGGCATGTTCTGCTTGCTATGACATCTTCACTTTTGGCGCATGCATCGAAATCATACGTCAGGGAAATGTGATGGCAGGGTTATCTGATTGCTCTCAAAGGATCTGGAGGTTCTGTTGCGTAGGATGACGGAGCGGTGGCGGCAAATCTGGGACTATGCGGGCAGTCTTGGGAACCTAGCTACAGCAAGAACCTCACCAAATACCCCTACTTGAGATCAGTTTCAAGGTCCGCCGAATAATCAAGTCATGATTGTTCCCTACGAGGCACAGGCATTGCGTGAGGATATCGAATTCCTCGCCAGGATATTGGAGTGCGACCAATTTTCATGCGCTGCTGATATATAGGCAGTCCTTCTTCAGGATCCAAATTGGTGATGATCATGATGGCTCCTCGAGCGCTCTGCACCACGTGCCGGCCATATTTACCCGCACGTTGCCTTTGTATCGCAGATCCCGATAGCTGATTTGCTTTCCCCGGGCTATGTGCAACTTTACTTGTCTGTCATCGTCATCGAGCGCGGCACGATGGACCCCCTTCGGTAATCTGATCTCACACCTTGCCGTTGCAAGGGGTAGACGGAAAGGAGGCTCACATCCTTCCGATTCCGGACCTTCCTTGCTCAAAACCGCCGTTGATCATCTAATGTCCGGAGCCATGTCCGAAGCTGAGGAAGGTGCTTGACTCGATGGGAAATGGCTGTATACTCTATTTGTTGAACAACTACCATCTTGCCGGGGGGCATCGCCATGAGATATAGCAATGGGTTCTCGCTCGCCATCGTTGCGGTTTTAGCAATTCTCTTAGGGGCTTGCGGCCAGACAGCCGCTCAACAGCCAGCAGCTACTGCAGGTGGAATGGCGAGCGCTACTACAGAACCTGCCATGACTATTTGCGCATTGTTGCCTGGTCGTATCGATGATATGTCGAACGACCAATTCCTCTATGAAAGCCTGATGCTCATCCAGGATGAGAGCGACGGAGCTGTCTCTGTCAGGTACACTGAAGGCGTCGAGGATATTGTTGACATTGAACCCGCATTGCGCGACTATGCCGAGCAAGGATGCACTCTAATCATAGGATATGGTTTCCAATTCCAAGATCCGATCATGGCAGTATCGCCGGAGTACCCCAATTTGCACTTCGCGATTGGGCGGGGGGCATTCATGACCTCCGATAACGTCGTCGTGTTTGACATGGCGAATGATGAGGTCGGATATGTCTTTGGGTCAATAGCAGGTGGGATAACGAAGAGCAACATCGTCGCTTCCATACAAGGCTTGGAAGTCCCGAATACACACATGCTCAATGTCAGCTTTGAGGCAGGCGCCAAAGCTATAAATCCTGATGTTGAAACACAGATTATCTATACTGGGGATTTCCATGATGCGGGTATAGCAAGAGAGGCGACTATCTCTGCCATTGATCAAGGGGCGGATGTGATTTTCAATTCGGGAGACGGCATGATCACGGGTGTATTGGATGCTGCGCGCAGCCGAGGGATCTATTTCATGTCCAAGGGCGACATGAGCAGCACAGCACCTGATGTCTTTGTCGCCAGTATCCTGCAGCATGCCGAAGTGGTTGTGAGAGAAATGGTCAATGATATAGAGAGCGACACCTTTGGGAACAAGAGTTACCTCATGACTTTTGGCAACCGGGGCATGACTGTGGAATACAAACTTGAGGATGTCATCGCGCCTATTCGGAGCGAGCTGGATGGCGTGATCACGGGAATAGAAAGCGGCGAGATCCAGATGCCCGCGGTTGAGCAATAGGGCATCAAGCATACAAATATGAAGCGAGGTAACCTTGCAGATCGAGGGCACGGTTACCTCACTCTGATTCATGAGAGGTCTCTCCCACTGAGACCGAGTAATCCGCCCCATGCCAGCGCCAAGTGGACAACACACGAAACTGACACCATAGATGCCAAAGACCATGTCATTTTGGTGAATGGCTTCGGAATCTTGCCGACAAATCCCCCGGCTCGGCGTTTGTGAATTGAGTGCAGAAATGTATCCCTTTGCTGCAGAACCCCAGAAACCGGATGTGGAGACAACTCACCTTGGTCACAACCGGGCCGAGGGCATGCGCCAAAGCCCGACCCCGATTGTCCAGATGCGAAATATCACCAAGCGCTTTCCCGGAGTGGTGGCAAACAGGCGTGTTTCGCTTGACGTCATGCAATCAGAAGTGCTGGGATTGGCGGGAGAGAATGGTGCCGGGAAGACCACTCTCATGAATATTCTGTATGGCTTGTATCAGCCCGATGAGGGGAGCATCCTTATCGACGGTCATGAGATTCAGATTGCGTCGCCGGCAGACGCGATCTCCACCGGAATCGGCATGGTCCACCAACATTTCATGCTGGTCCGAACCTTCACTGTACTTGAGAACCTGGCGTTGGGGTATGCTGGTTCGAGTTCCTTTCTTCTCCGCCTGGAAACCGTAGAACAGAAGGCAAGGGGGCTGATTGAGACCTACTCCATCAACATAGACCTAGGATCGCTCATATGGCAGCTCTCTGTAGGGGAGCAGCAGAGGGTAGAGATTCTCAAGGCTTTGATGACTCAGGCGCGCATTATCATTCTTGATGAACCGACCGCGGTCCTAACACCGCAGGAGGTTGAAGAGCTATACAGGATAATCAGCCTTCTTAGGGGACAAGGCAAGTCGGTTGTCTTCATCACTCACAAGCTAGATGAAATTATGCACATCAGCGACCGAGTCGCCGTTCTGAGAAACGGTAGTCTTGTCGATACGGTGTCGACCAGTGACACTTCCGCCAAGGAACTGGCCCGAATGATGGTGGGGCGTGACATAACATTTGTCTATGATCGACCTCCGGCAGCAAATGAAGAACTATTGTTGCGGGCTAGCGATCTGGTGATAATAGGGGATCGCGGTGAACCAGCGGTTCGGGGTTTGGACCTGTCTCTATATCATGGTGAGGTTCTGGGAATTGCTGGCGTGGATGGCAACGGCCAGCGTGAACTATGTGAGGGCTTGGCTGGAACCCGACCAATCAGTACGGGAAGCCTCGAAGTGCGCGGGCACAAAGTGGAGAAGTGGGGAAGCCGAAGGGCAATTGAAGAAGGTATCGCCCATGTCCCCGAAGACCGCCAGCGCACAGGGTTGATTTTGGATTTTCCTCTCTGGAAGAACGCCATATTGAAGGAATATGGCAACTCCCCGTTTTGTAGATTCCTCTTCCTTCGATATTCAGTGATCTTCGAATTCACAGAGAGGCTCTTGGCCCAGTACTCGATACAGGCACGGAGTATCAGGACATTCGCGCGCACCCTATCGGGGGGAAATCAACAGAGACTGGTGTTGGCCCGTGAGCTATCGGGCGATCCTGACATTCTCATTGCCAATCAGCCTACCCGGGGCCTCGATATCGCGGCTATGGAGTTTGTGCACAAGCGGTTACTCCAGCATCGAGAACGTGGGAAAGGTGTCATCCTCGTCTCGCGTGAACTGAGTGAAATCTTCAGCCTGAGTGATCGAATTGCAGTCATGTATGGGGGCCGCATCATGGATACCCTCGGGGTGCAAGAAGCGACGAAAGAAAGGGTGGGGGCTCTAATGGCAGGTTTGGCGGCGTAGCGGCATGACAGCTAGCTCGCGGAGGCGAAGCTGGAGCGGCGTTCTCCGGAAGGTCGTCCTTTCCCCCAGCATGTTGGATGCAATGGTAGCCATCCTGCTCGCATTAGTGGCAGGCACAGTGTTGATACTCATAGCGGGTCAGGATCCAGTCTTGGCGTACAAAGCACTCTTGGAGGGGGCGTTTGGCGGCGCGAGCCGCTTCAGCGAAACGATTATCAAGATGGTCCCACTTCTCATGATGGGGCTAGCGACATCGATCGCCTTCAAGAATTCATTCTGGAACCTAGGAGGGGAAGGCCAGTTCATTGCTGGTGCAGTGCTGTCTGCTTGGCTCGCATTCAGCTTTCCCGGACTTTCTACGCTGATGCACGCTGTGCTATGCTTGATTGCAGGGCTGCTAGGCGGAGCTGCGATCGGTTTCTTGGCAGGCTACCTGAAGCTCAGATTCTCCGTCAATGAAGTGATCAGCACACTGATGCTGAACTATATCATGCTCCATATGAGTTCCTACTTGATTCGAGGCCCCCTGACCGATCCCAGCAGCAACATGCTCTGGCCCCAATCAGCCCCTATTCCACAGGACCTGTTCCTTCCCCGTCTAATATCTCGATCCCGGCTTCACGTTGGGTTAATCGTTGCGCTGATCCTTGCAGCATTGATTGCCGTCCTCTGGAGAACAAGAGTGGGGTTTGAGATCGAGATGAGTGGAGCTAATCCAGAGGCGTCGGACTATGCGGGAGTGAACGCGTCACGGGTCCTTCTTCTGACCGCTTCGCTCAGCGGGGCCATAGGCGGGCTAGCTGGATGGAACGAAATCTTCGGTGTGCATCACCGGTTGCTGGATGGAATGACCGGAGGATATGGATTCTTGGGAATTATCGTCGCCCTTTTGGGAGGCCTACATCCTCTGGGCATTCTATTCTCCTCGCTATTCTTTGCAGCTCTGCTGGTTGGAGGCAACGCGATGGATCGCGCAACCGGTGTCTCATTCTCGGTAGTTGCGGTGATCAATGCGTTGGTCGTCTTACTTCTATTGGCTAGGGTCTTCTTGCGCCGGCTGGTAAGTGGAAAGCAGCGATGGACCACCTGATCGTTACGTCATTTATCATCAGCTTCCTCGCAGGCGCTATTCGGCTTTCGGTGCCAATAATGTTGCCCGCGATCGGAAACATCTTTGCCCAATCATGTGGAATTCTCAATGTCGGCGAGGAAGGCACCATGATCATGGGTGCAATCGGGGGCTTCTTGGCAGCGTACTTCACGGGCCAAGTCTGGTTTGGGTTTGTCATGGGAATACTGACTGGCCTGCTCATGGGATTGTTGATGGCCTTCATGAGTGTCACTGTGCGGGCAAATCAAGTGATCACCGGTTTCGCTCTGAACATATTGGGAGGTGGCCTATCGCTATTCCTCTACCGTTTGGCCTTCGGAATCCGGGCGACAGCCCCGTCCATAGTGCCGCCGGCCGAAATACAGCTCCCACTGCTCAGCGATCTTCCTATCATTGGCCCCATCCTTTTTCGGCAGAGCCCAGTTGTATATGTGGCATTCCTGGTCGTACCTCCTGCCGCATTCCTATTGTACAAATCAAAATTCGGTCTTGCAGTGAGGGCTGTAGGTGAGAATCCAGCCGCGGCGGATACCCGGGGAATCGATGTTTTCATGGTCCGGTATATTTGCATGATGATCGACGGGGGTTTCGCAGGTTTCGGGGGAGCTTTCCTGTCGCTTGCCTTCAACGGCGTGTTTGCGCCAGGGATCACAGGTGGCCAAGGATTCATCGCTCTTGCTGTGGTAATTCTCGCTCGATGGAATCCGATAGGGGCATTGTGGGGCGCTCTCCTTTTTGGAGGTGCGATCTCTCTTCAGCTTCGGCTTCAGGCTGCAGGAGCCGAGGTGCCATACCAATTTCTCCTTGCGCTTCCGTACGTGCTTACGCTCATGATTCTGGTGACGGTGTCAAAACAAGCACTTTCGCCAGCCGCCTTGACGAAACCGTATACGCGTGATGAGGATGGGTAGCGATCTGGGATGTGTGAGTGGCGAGCTATGAGGGAATCACATGAGCGGATCAGCGTGGCGTTGCCCGGCGACGCGCCGGAGAGGAGGTCCGGGTGTGCATCGCTTGACCAAGATTCTAAGGAAAAGGGAGCAAGAGAAGGATCAGCCCCCTACACCATATTGGCGCTACTCATTCTGTTGGTTGCTTGGCTCTCCTCTTGTACATTATCGGTGGATGCAAGGAGTTCAGCTCAGGCTGATATCTTAGGGGAATGGATTCTAGTCGGTGATCCTGAAGTTCGTTGTTACTTCTCCGAGGATGGCGGGTTTGCGACGATGGAACCCACGGGTACGAGCACGGGGAGGTATCGAATGCTCGATCCCCAGACGATTGACGTGACCCTCGGGCAATTCGAGGTTAGGTTGAGTCATGTCAGTTTCACCGCTGACAAGTTGACATATTCTTATCAAGAGCAAATCTTCGAGTACATGCGTGCTCCAGTCAAGTGAGGAAAGCCTCCGCCTCCTTCCTGGGTAGTGGTGGCCCGCATATGGGCCGGAAAAACGAGAACTGACAAGTCGGGACTCTCAGCCTATGGCAACAGTAGGGATGAGGGACTCACCGTAGTCGCTGTTCATGCCTGAGTTCATTGCCGGATCGAGTTGAGGGCCAAGGGATTTGGAGAAGCTGATGAAGAATCCAGTGAGAATAACGCCGAATGTATCGTTGGCTTCCAAGTCGGCGAGCAGCTTGCGTGAATTCATCCGGCGAGAGTTTCCAGATGGGGGGCAAATCCCTGGTGAGCACGATCTCGCACAGATGCTTGGGGTGAATCGGGGAACCGTACGACAAGCGCTCAATATCCTAGAGCAAGAGGGCATGGTAATACGCCGGCAAGGATCGGGAACCTATGCAAACAGGCATGTTGTTGGATTGAAGCTTCGATTGGAAACGCATGCAGAATTCTCGGAACTGATAGAGGAGGCCGGATATGAATCTGGCAGCGTACTTCTAGATGTGGAAACGCAACCGATGCCGGAGCCGATTGCGGCTCGGTTGGAAAGGGATGTAGATTCTGACTTGCTCTGCATCAGCAAAGTGTTCCTTGTTGATGATGTCCCGGCGATCTACGTCGTCGATATGATCCCGGAAGCCCTCATCCGTGAACCGTGCGAGGAAGGAGATTTCGGTCAATCGATATTCGAGTTTTTGGAAAGCTCCTGTCACTGCAGAGTCGCGTACGGACTGGCGGAGATCACTTCGCGCCTGGCGGGCAACGTGATGGGTCAGCACTTGGATGTACAGGCATGGGAACCGCTTATCCAACTCGATAGTACGTATTATCGAGAGGACAATGAGCCGGTCATGTTCTCGCGGGGTTGCTATAGCAGCCGACATATCCGTTTTAGCGTCTTGCGTCGGAAGACTTAATCGGAGTGGAGGGTCTTCGTGAACGAGGTTGAAGAGAGGAGAAGGCTGGTCTGGGCGGGGCTCGGGAAGATCGACGCAGATCTTGTCGTGGTCGGGGGAAGACTGGTGAATGTTCTCACCAGGGAGATCTATCAAGCCAGTGTCGCCATAAAGGGAGGGAGAATCTGTGCGGTATTGGAAGACGAGGAGAAACACAAAGGGCAAACCGAGATCATAGATGCGACGGGACAATTCATCGTCCCTGGCTTCATAGATCCGCACATGCACGTCGAAAGCTCCAGTCTCACAATCGCGGAACTGAGCAGGGCGATTGTTCCGAGGGGGGTTACCACAATTGTGGAGGACCCTCACGAGATAGCCAATGTTTTGGGCATTAACGGAATAAGGTTGCTCTTTGATGAGGCAAAAGGAACCCCCTTAAATCTCCTTCTGCGCGTGCCTGGGCGGGTCCCTGCCCTGTCCGAAGATTTGGAGACCTCTGGAGGGCGACTCAGTGTCGAAGACACCCTTGAGCTGCTTGATTGGGACACAGCGGTTGTTCTCGCCGGGGACATAAATCCTCGTCTGATTCTCTCAGCCGACACCGAGCAGCTGATGAAGATTGAGGCCGCCATACGGCGCGGGAAAACAGTAAGTGGCCAATCGCCCGGTCTTAGGGATCGCGCCCTAAGCGCCTTCGCGGCCGCAGGCCCTGAAGATTCGCATGTGTCCAAAGATGTCCGGGAGGTAATCGATATTCTGCGCCACGGACTTCGAGCTCTGCTCACACATCGCCCATACAAGTTCGGCGCGATGGATTTTCGAGAACTTGCACATCGTATCAATGATGGGTCACTGGACTCTCGGAATATCATGCTTCATACAGATGACACACACGCCAACCAAATCAAGGCTGAGGGGCACTTGGACTATCGCATCAAGCTTGCCATCAAGAACGGTGTTGACCCAGTGGTGGCCATCCAAATGGCGACAATAAACGTCGCGGAATACCTGCGCATAGATAGGGACTATGGGAGCATTTGCCCGGGCAGATATGCGGACATGGCAATTCTCGATGATCTCAGCAAGGTAGAAGTTGACAAGGTACTTGTTCGCGGCAACCTAGTTGCAGCGTCCGGCGAACTCGTATCTCCTATCAGTTCCTTCGAATATCCCGAATGGGCCAAGGACACAATGCACGTGTCTGGGGAAGTCGGATCAAAGGATATGCAGATTCAAGTGACACGCGAGGCCGGTGGCGCACTAGTACGGGTCATTGTTCCGGGCTCGCCCAAGGAAATGCGCTCTGAGGTTTTGCCAGTATGCGATGGGGTGGTCTGTCCAGACCCAGACAAGCAAATCTCAAGCATCGCTGTCTTGGATCGACACCGTCACTCTGGGAGAATCGGGAAAGGCTTTGTCCGGCTGGCGATGGAGCATGGAGCCTTCGCGTCTACGGTGAATCACGATTCACACAACATCTTCGTCATCGGGGTTGACTTCGAGGAGATGGCCGCAGCGGTGAACCGTCTGATTGAGATCGGAGGCGGCTATGTAGCTGTGAGGGATCGAGAGCCGGTGGCAGAACTTGCTTTGCCCATTGCCGGACTGATGTCTGTCGAACCGTACGAGATCGTTGCAGAACAAATGGAGAATCTTGAGCGGACAGTCGTCGAGGTCCTCGGATGCAAGATCGGCTACCGTCCGCTATACACTCTGAATTTCCTCTGTCTTCCGAATGTACCCAATGTGGGCATCACTGATCGCGGCGTTCTGGACTCGAGGAATCTCGTTGGGATTGATGTGGTGGAAGAATTGTGTTACTCGCAACCCGATACGACTCGTCCCTCAAGCCTCGACCGCTCGACTTGAACGATGGAGACATGCCCTCTGCGGACATCCGATGACGATGAAGAAGACACAGGGAAGGGCTCAAACCTGAAGCAGGTCGTCTCCTCGCTCGCGAGGCCGCACATGGGATTCTCCGCCTATAAGCGATCGATCGCAAGGAATGCGACACCTTTTTCGCTGGAAGGCAGGATCCAGATCGTACGGGCTAACGCATGTCTGCACCTGGCTCACCCCGGGAGAGTAAGAATCTAAAGGGGGAATCAGGACTGTGACTCCTCGCCAAAGGCACGGAAAGTGTGTCAAGCTGAAGCTATGCCGTGACCAGTTTTCTCGTGGACCCTATATCGACTAGTCAAGAGGTGGAAATCTGGAATTCTCCCTGAATGGCCAGCGAAGGGAATTCAGCGGCGATCCGGACACCCCGCTGTTGGCCTATCTGCGCGAGCACGAGAACATCCTCTCTGCCAAGAACGGCTGCGCACCGCAGGCCGCCTGCGGGGCGTGCACCGTCGACTTGAACGGCAAGGCCGTGCTGTCCTGCGTCACGCCGATGACGAAGGTCGATGCCGGGATCGTGACCACCGTCGAAGGCCTTGGAGAATATCGGCGGGAGGTGTTCGCCAACGCCTTCCTGAAAATGGGCGCCGCCCAGTGCGGTTTCTGCACACCGGGCATCGTGATGCGCGCCAATGCCCTGATCAACACCAACCCCGAGCCGAGCTATGCCGAGATCGAGAAGGCGCTCACGCCCAATCTCTGCCGCTGCACCGGGTATAAGAAAGTGATCCAAGCAATTGAGATGGCCGCACAAGCAATCCAAGCTGAGGATGAAATCCCGCCGCCCTCTGGCGACGGGCGGATCGGCTCACCTCAGCCCAGATACGATGGCAGGGCGCTGATCTTGGGCGAGCACCGCTTTTCAGATGATGTGCGCATGGAAGGTATGAAGTACGGCGCGTTGAAGTTCAGCGATCATCCGCGGGCGATGATCCTGGCGATCGACACCACCTTGGCCGAGAAGACATATGGCGTCTTGCGTGTCTTTACCGCCGCCGATGTGCCCGGGGAGCGCTTCACCGGCCTGGTGGAGAAGGATTGGCCGTTGATGGTAGCGGCGGGGGAGGTCACTCGATATGTGGGCGACGTGATCGCCAGCGTCGTCGCCGAGAGTGAGGAGATCGCCCGAGAAGCGGCTGCGAAGATTCGGGTCGAATATGAAGTGCTCGAGCCGCTGACGGACATGCATCGTGCGCTGGAGGAAGACGCGCCTCAAATCCATGAAAGCGGGAACCTGCATTCGCATACCATTATCCGCCGCGGGGATATGGAGCGCGCTGTAGCTGATTCGACGTGGGTCGTCCACGGCGTATATGAGACACAGCGCATCGAGCATGGATATCTGGAGCCGGAGTGCGCCGTCTGCTTCCCCTCTGACGGCGGCCTTCACCTGCTATCCCAAGGCCAGGGCATCTATGACGATCGGGAGGGGATCGCCCGGCTGCTCGCCGTTCCGGAAGAACGCGTGCGCGTGACACTGCTGCCGACCGGCGGCGCCTTCGGCGGCAAGGAGGATTTGTCCGTGCAGGGCCACGCTGCGCTGATGGCCTACCTTCTTGATGTGCCGGTGAAGGTGCGCCTCAACCGGGACGAATCCATGCGCATGAGCGTCAAGCGGCACCCTATCTGGATGGAGTATCAGTTGGGCTGCGACACACGGGGGAAATTCACCTTCGTGAGGGCGAGCTTCTTGGGGGATACCGGTGCCTATGGCTCGGTGGGTTCCAAGGTCTTGGAGAGGTCCGCCGGCCATGCCACGGGGGCTTATCACTTCCCGGCTGCCTGGGTGGATGCGTGCGCGGTTTACACCAACAATATCCCGGCAGGGGCGATGCGCGGCTTCGGAGCGAATCAAGCCATCTTCGGGCTGGAGAGCCTGATCGACGAACTCTGCGAGAAGGGCGGCTTCGACCGCTGGCAGATCCGCTATGAGAATGCCCTGGTCGACGGGGGCATGACGGCCACGGGGCAGGTGATCCGGGGCGGCGCCGGCGTGCGCGCCACGCTGGAGGCGGTGAAGGATCAGTTCTACGCGGCGAAGTACGCGGGGCTGGCCTGCGCGCTCAAGAACACGGGGATCGGGAACGGCATGGTCGAGGAGTCGCACGCCCGCATCACGGTCATTGCTCCTGATCATGTTCTGGTAGACCACGGCTGGACGGAAATGGGGCAGGGGGTGAACACGGTCGCCTTGCAGGTCGTCTGCAGTGAGACCGGGCTGCCGCCGGAGATTGTCGAGGTGCGGGCGGATACCGCCTCCGGGCAGATCGCAGGGATGACCACCGCCTCGCGCGCCTCCGCGCTGGTGGGCAACGCGCTGATTGATGCCTGCAAACAATTGAGGACTGACCTGCGGGCGCAACCCCTGGAGGAGTTGGTGGGGCGGGAATATGAAGGCCGCTGGTGTGTGAATTGGACCACCAAGCCCGGCGAGGAGGTAGATGAGGTGCTCACGCATTTCGCCTACAGCTATGCCACGCAGTTGGTGATCCTGGACGAGGAGGCGGGCTACATCCGGAAGGTTGTGGCGGCGCACGATGCGGGCAAGATCCTCAACCCGCAGATGTTTGAGGGGCAGATCGAGGGCGCGATCCACATGGGGATCGGATATGCGATCAGCGAGGACTTTCCCATGCGAGGCGGATATCCGGTCAGCACACACTTGCGGAAGCTGGGGATTCTGCGGGCCAAGGAGATGCCGGAGGTGGAGGTGATCGGCGTAGAAGTGCCGGACCTGATCGGGCCGTATGGTGCCAAGGGGGTGGGGGAGATTGGGTTGCTCCCAACCGCAGCCGCCGTGGGCAATGCCCTCCTGCAGTTTGATGGTGTTCGCCGTATGCGGCTGCCGATGGATGCGCCAAGACGGCGCAGGCGGAGGAGAGCTTGAGACATACAGAAGGTTCCGGATCGGAATCTCATTGAACCACCCTCGATCAAGCTCCTCTGCTTCTTCATCCAGCAATGACAAGAAGGGAAGAGCAGTTGGGATTTCCGATCCGCCTCTCCTCTTCCGCCCCTCGGTGCTTTTCTGGTGCAATCACGCTGTTAAGGCATAGAGGCCATGTACTACCTGGATATTCCCAACCCTATTTCCTAGAGAGAAACAAACGCCATCGGGTGCCTGAGACCTCGTGGAACGCTCCCTAACTCCCCAACACGGAAGAGGTCGCAGGTTCGAGTCCTGTTCCGCCCACTCCATTTACCCCCAGATGCGGGGGTATTTTCTTTCCATGGCCCAGATGTGGGGGTCTCGTTGTCTGACAATCAGCTATAGGCGTCGTGATTCGTGCGATTTGGGTGCAACCCGGGTGCAACCGCGCTCAGTTCTACCGGCGAGACGAGCCTATCAATCTTCTCCACGGCTTCCGCACCCATCCCTGGGATCAACTGCCCGTAGATGTCCAGGGTGATGGAGGGCCGGGCGTGACCCAACCTGCGCGAGACGACGATCAGAGGCACCCCATGGTTGAGCATCCGCGATGCGGAGGTATGGCGCAGGTCGTGGAAGCGGACCCTCGGGAGACCCGCTCTGCGCAGCAGCTTTCGGAAGTCCCGCAGCAGGTTCCGCGGGCTGATGGCTGTGCCCACGAATGTGGGGAAGATCAGGCCGTGCTCCGTCCATTCGTCTCCAGCGGCGCTTCTTTCGACAAACTGACGTTCACAGTGGGCCTTGAGGGCCTCGATGGTGATCGATCCCAGCGCGATCATGCGCCGGCCGGCCTTCGTCTTGGGCGCGACAAACTTCCGGTCGTCGGAGTTCCGCCGTGCCAGCTGCCGCTGGACGACGATCGACTGGCGGTCCCAATCAAGAGGCACCGTAGATTGGCATTTCGTTGGCCAGCGTCACGCAACCTCCCGGCCCACATAATGAAAGGCCGGGAACAAGCGGCGGCTTGAATCCAGGCGGTTGATGGCTTATCATGCTTCCCACGGGCGTGATTTCAGGTCACCACGGGTCCCACCGCACAGCTCGGGATCGTCGGCCTTTGTTGGGGAGACGGCGAAGAGGAATCGCAGGGACCTGTTTCAGATCGAAAGTCAATTGTCCGGTTAAATCGGCGTGATCATGATTAAGGTAGCCGGTGGATTTGGGAATTCGGGGCCGAGTGGCGCTGGTGGGGGCCTCGGGTCGAGGGCTTGGTCTGGCGACTGGGATGGATCGGGCCCTGGAATTGGTGGCTGATCGGGCGGCGCAGAGCGGTATAAGCGCGCAGGAGGAACTCGAACGCGCCGCCAGTGCGGTGCCAATCGGCCGACTGGCCCGGCCGGAAGAGCAGGCCCCTGCAGCGGCCTTCCTTGCGTCACAAATGGCCGGTTATATTGCTGGGAGGTCACTGCTGGTGGATGGAGGTGCGGTAAAAGCCCTCTAGGTCATCCGAGAAATCCGGCAACGGGATTATCGGAGACGTCTCGGTCAAGATGCCTAGGCGAAAGAGAGTGTGCGGCGTTGTGAATGGACAGACTCTGACGTCGGGATTGGCGGATTGGATTGTGCGTTGGCGATCCTCCGGTCGCCTTGAGCCGGCATTGGGTACTGCGAGGAAACTCTTGCTTGACTGGCTTGGATCCGCGCTCGCCGGAGGGTCGACGACCCCCGGAAAAATGCTGCTGGCTTACGCCAGAGATCAACCAGTTGGACCGTCGACAATCCTCGGCACCGGAATGGCACGATCTGCCGAGGTTGCTGCATTTGTCAATGGCGGGTTGTCCCACATCGTAGAGATGGATGATTTGGATCGCAGCTCGGTCCTGCATCCGGGAGCGGTGATCATGCCGGCGGCTTTGGCGGTGGCCGAGAGGGACGGCCTCAGCGGAAGGTCCGTGCTGGGCTCCATCGCAGTGGGCTACGAGATTGCGATCCGGATCGGAGCGGTGGTTGGGAAGCGCCACTACCACTACTTCCACAACACGAGCACGTGCGGCGTCTTCGGCGCGGCGGCTGCCGTAAGCGGATTGCTGAATTTGGGGAGGGAACCGATCGTCTGGGCACTTGGGAATGCGGGTACCCAGGCTGGTGGGTTGTGGGAATTCAACGCCGATGGGGCTATGAGCAAGCATCTCCATGCTGGCAAGGCGGCCGCCAATGGGCTGCTGGCGGCCGATCTTGCGTCCAGAGGTTTCACGGGTGCAAGAGAGATTCTGGAGGGCCCGCGAGGCTTCTTCAAGGCGACCGCACCGGATGCTGATCCAGATGTCGTGCTGGATGGGTTGGATCCTTCCAGACGCGAGCTCAAGATAGCGGGCGTATCTATTAAGCCGTATCCTTCGTGTCGCCACACACACCCCGCCATCGATGCTGCGTTGCAGATCCATCCACAAATCCAAGGCCGCCCGATCAAACGTGTTGAGATCAGAACTTATCAGGCAGCAATCGACTTGTGCGATAACTCTTCCCAACACTCCTCCCGGACGGCGAAGTTCAGTCTGCAATACTGCTGCAGCCTCGCACTGCATCGAGGAAGTGTCGAACTGGATGACTTCGAGCGAGTGGGGCACGACGATCCTCGTCTGTCCGACTTGAGTTCAAGTACGGTTCTAAAACTGGATGCTGGCCTGGAAGCAATGTATCCTGTCAAATGGGCGGCAAGGGTCCGGGTTGATATGATCGACGGAGAGTCGATCGAAGCGTGTGTGGATCATCCAAAGGGCGATCCTGAGAATCCCCTGACCTCGGAAGAGCTGCGCGAGAAGTTTCGCCAGCTCGCTCGATTTGGAGGGAAAGAGGGCTGGATCGAGCCCCTGGTTTCATGGGTCGGCTCTCTGGCGGATGCTGCTGAGGTTTCTCTTCCGACCTACACTTCCTTTCTCTGATCTCCGGCGCATCAGAAGTGAGCCAGCTCGCTCTCGAAAGCAGAATCCCGGAGAGGAGACCCGGCGAGCTCGAGCTTCACGGCCGTTACCATGCGGTTGACACCGACAGGTTGGCCAGACTCGCCGGGCACATCTGGAGCACGGGCGGAAGGCGGATGCATTCAGTCTTGGTTCCTTGGGGATTGGCGCCGATCTATCCCTCGGGAAATCGACCTGGACCGGACTTCGTCGTAGAAAGAGACCAATTGCTTGCACTGAAGGTAATTGGCTTCATCAACCATGATCCCGTCCACCGGAATCGCGCCTCTCTTCATCCTGCCTGCAACTTCGAATTCCCGGATGACCTTGCGTGCCCACTCAACTTCCTCGGCCTTCGGGCTGAACGCCTCGTTCACGATGTCGATCTGCCGAGGGTGGATCACCAACTTGCCCGAAAAGCCCAGATCTCGCGCCTGGTGGGCGTCCTGAATCAGGCCTCGCTCGTCCTTCAGATTGAACCACGGAGCGTCAACCGCCGGGATGCCGGCGGCGCTCGCGGCGATGGGGATTAAGGCCCTGGGGAAGGCAAGAGCCGAGGCGTTGTTCCTGACCCGAACTCCAAGATTTCGGGCGAAGTCAAGGGCGCCAAAGGCCATTGCGATGACACGGTTGAATCTGGCGATGTCGAGTACGTTTAACACCCCTAGCGGGCTTTCGATAAGCGGTAGGACCGGTATCAAGCCTGCTTCACCCAGGCGCCGCTCTTCTATGCCTTTCATCTCTTCTGAGACTCCCCGGAGGTCATCGACTTCTCCAACCTTTGGCAGGACGATCCCGCTGCAGGATGGCTGGATGGCGACCTCCAGGTCCGGGAGGACCAGACCCGAGGCAATGGAATTGACACGGACGAATACGGGGATGCCGCGGTCTGACAGCCTGCGCAGGGATCCAGGGATCCGCTTTCGGGCAGTTTCTTTCTCATCCAGAGGGACAGAGTCCTCGAGGTCCAGTATGACCGCATCAGCCGCCAGAGAGAGGGCGTTTTCGACCATACGGACGTTGTTGCCGGGCACAAAGAGCATTGATCTCCACAACTTCATATCTAATCCTCACCTAGCTTCACAGGATAGCCTTGATGGCTTGCAGAGACAGCGGTTGCTTTTCCATGCCGCCCCAATCGCGCTTGCTGGCTGGGAAATGACTTCGACGCGGTGATTGCCAGACTTCCCCCGGCTTTTCGGGCCACTGGGAATCTTCCCGGTCCACGAGGGGTTGAATTGTTCCTTGGCATCTTCCCCCATTGTATATAGAATGTGCCACATTTTCTGCGTTTGGAGAGGTGCTGCCCGATGAATTTCGAGTTTTCTCCGGAACAAGATGCCGTCCGACAGGCTGTACGGGCGCTATGCAGGGATTTCCCTGGCGAGTACTGGCAAGCACTCGACGCGAGGAAAGAATATCCCGAGGAGTTCGTCAAGACGCTGAGCGAGGGGGGCTGGCTTTCAGCGCTCATTCCCGAGCAATACGGCGGCATCGGCGTCGGCATTAGCGAAGCAGCAATCATCATGGAGGAGATCAACCGGTCGGGCTGCAATTCGGCAGCTTGCCATGCTCAGATGTATATCATGGGAACGCTGCTCCGGCACGGGAGTGAGGAGCAGAAACGAAGGTTCTTGCCTCGCATCGCCAGCGGGGAACTTCGGCTCCAGGCCTTTGCGGTGACGGAGCCCAATGCGGGGAGCGATACTACTCGCATTGAAACCCGGGCCGAGAACCAGGGGGATCACTACATCATTAACGGCCAGAAGATCTTCATTTCCCGGGTGCAGCACTCCGATCTCATGCTCCTTCTGGCTCGTACCTCTCCGTATGACAGCGACAATCGAGCCGGAAACCTCAGCGTGTTCTTGGTCGATCTAAAAGAGGCCGGTGAGCATGTGCGGGCTGATCCGCTGGAGACCATGATCAACCATGAGACCAACGTCGTTTACATCGAGGATTTGGTTGTCCCAGCGGAGAATCTGATCGGGGAGGAAGGTATGGGCTTCCGACACATCCTGAGTGGGATGAATGCCGAGCGGATCTTGATTGCTGCGGAGTGCGTTGGCGACGGCCGGTTCTTCATCGATGAGGCCACCCGCTATGCCAGCGAAAGGGAGGTCTTCGGGCGGCCAATCGGCCAGAACCAAGGGGTTCAATTTCCCATTGCTGCCAGTTACGCGCAAATCGAGGCGGCGGCTCTCATGACGTATCAGGCCGCTGCGCGCTATGATGCGGGGGAAAGCATCGGGGCGGAGGCGAACATGGCCAAGTACCTTGCCTCCGAAGCGTCCTGGAGCGCTGCGGATGCCTGTATGAGCACGTTCGGAGGCTATGGCATGACGGTCGAATACAACATCGAACGCAAATTCCGCGAAACACGCCTGTACAAGATCGCTCCGATCGCCAATAACCTGATCCTGGCCTTTCTTGCGCACCACGTCCTGGGGCTGCCGAGGTCGTATTAGCTCCGATGACCTCGCAGACCCCATTCGCGAAGACGGAAACAGACAGGTCTGAACCATGAGTTTTCCACTCGAAGGGGTCACGGTAGTGGCACTTGAACAGGCCGTGGCTGCGCCATTGGCCACCCGCCATCTGAGCGATCTGGGCGCGCGGGTGATCAAGCTGGAGCGCCCCGGCTCCGGTGATTTCGCCCGGAAGTACGACAGTAGTGTTCACGGGGTGAGCTCCTATTTTGCGTGGCTCAACCGGGGCAAGGCAAGTCTGACACTGAATTTCAAAGAACCGTCTGGCAGGGATGTGCTGGAATCCCTTCTGGATCGGGCCGATGTGTTTGTTTCCAACCTCAAACTGGAGACAATCTCACATGCGAACCTGTTGCCGGAGTCGGTCAGAGAGACACGTCCGAGACTGATCTGCTGCCTGGTATCTGGGTATGGTATGGATGGACCATACAGCCATCGCAAAGCCTACGATCTTCTCTTGCAAGGGGAGAGCGGGCTGCTTTCAGTATCTGGCACGGAAGATCAGCCAGCCAAAATGGGCGTGTCGATCGTGGATATCTCCGCCGGGGTGTATGCCTCAATGGCCATCCTGGGCGCGATCTTGCGCCGAGTGCGGACCGGGGAAGGCGCCTCGATCGACATTTCCCTCTTGGAGACGGCTGCCGAGTGGATGGGCTCTCCGCTGTACTATTTTTTGGGGACGGGGAGCAAATTGAGCCGGGCCGGCATGCGACACAGCTTGATCGTCCCCTACGGGCCGTACGCCTGCAGGGAAGGGGGCCATATCAACCTCGCTGTCCAGAACGAGCGGGAATGGGAAAGCTTCTGCCAGGCTGTACTGGAGCGGCCCGAGATGGCGGGGAACCCAGAATTTAGAACGAACGAAAGAAGGCTATCAAACCGGCACGCAGTGGAATCAATCATCGAAGAGGTGTTCTCGGAACTTCCACGCGAGGTACTGATCCAGCGCCTTGAAGATGCGGGGATCGCGTGGGGGGATTTCAACGATGTGGAGGGGCTAGCAAATCACAAGCAACTCGAGTCTCGAGGGCGGTGGGCTGAAATCGAGGTGAACGGTTTTCCCTTCAGCATGTTGGACCACCCGATGAACATATCTGGAATGCCGCCAAACAGGTCAAGCGTGCACAGGCTCGGGGAGGATACCGATGACGTGCTCAGATGGCTCGGATATGACGAGGGCCAGATTCGGGGGCTGCGCGAGTCAGACGTCGTTTGACGCAAGGGTCTGAATCACCACTGCATTCAATGGAGGATAGCAATGGCTGTGAAACCAGGATGGACAGGCCGCTTCTATGAGGACTTCGAGGTTGGAGACGTGTATCGATATCCCCTTGGCCGGACAATCACGGAGGCAGACAATATCTGGTTTACGCTGCTTACGATGAATCCGAACCAACTTCACTTCAACCGCGAATATGGGAAGAGAACCGAATTCGGCCAGTGCCTGGTCGATAGCACGCTCACCATCGCGATTGTCACGGGGCAGAGCGTGGCGGATGTGAGCCAAAACGCCGTGGCCAATCTCGGGTGGGATGAGGTTCGGCTGCCACATCCGGTGTTCGTAGGCGACACAATCTACACAGAGACAGAGGTGTTAAGCAAGCGCGAGTCGAATTCCCGGCCCTACGCTGGGATTGTCGAGGTCAGATCCCGGGGGATCAACCAGCACGGAGAGGTGGTTATTACCTTTAGAAGGGCCATCATGGTATATAAGAGAGGGCATGCACCTGTCAGGGAGCTTTTCCCTTCAATTGAAGAGGAAGGGAATAAGTAGTCGAGACAGTGCAGGTCGCGAGGCAGGCACACGGCCTCCCTGATATTGTTTCTCTTATTGGTAGCCCAGGCTTTTGGAAATCTCATTTGCGGACTCAAGCAACAGGGGCACATATTCCTCGATGCATTGCTCGGTCATCCGGGTCCTGGGGCCCGATATGCTGACTGTCGCGATGACCTCGCCCGAAAGGTCGCGTATTGGGGCAGAGATTGCTGCCACGCCCGGCACAAATTCCCCTCTCGAGATGGCATATCCAAGTCTCTGGATCTCCTCAAGTTCCTGCTTTATAAGCGCAGGATCCGTTATCGTGGCATCCGTAAATGGATGTAGCCGCTCGGGTTGGAGGAGTTCACTGAGCCGGTCGGGTTCCATATAAGCCATCAGCAACTTGCCGCTGGCTCCGGTTTGAATGGGTATCCGCTCACCCGGTCGAGTATCATATCTCATGGCTTGCGGGCTCTGAATCCATTCGATACATATGCGATGACTATCTTGTGCAACGAACAGGCTGACTGTCTCCTTGGTGACGGATTCCAGTTGCTGCATTATCGGGATCGCAATCTTACGCAAGCTAGTCGTCTCTTCAAAGAGCCATGACCAATAGAGGATCTTGGCGCCCAATCGATATCGGAGGGTGGCCGGATTCTGCCAAAGGACACCAGCTGCTTGCAGCATCTGAACAATCCTACTCACACTACTAGGTGGTACATCGATTTTCCTCGAAATCTCGCGGATCCCGAGTTCCGGATCCTCGATGCTGAAGGCATCAAGGAGAACTAGAGCCCTCGCGAGAGAGCCCCTGGCTTTCTCCGGAGAGTTCTTAGCCATCAGATCCCTCCCTTCTAGCTTGGTCGCCATTACAGCCTGGGTCTAATCCTCGGACAGCGTTCACGCGGTGTTTGGCTACCATGTCGGCAGAATCCCGGCCAGTCAGCGGAAATCCGCCATCCACCAGGCCGTCCTTTCGTATGCCAAGCTTGCTCTCCCTATGCACAACTCCCCATTGCCTCTTGAGTTGGCAAACCGGCGCTCCCCGTCCTGCCACAGATTGTTTGCACAGAGTTTGCACATGCGCCACGCGTTTTGATCAAGCGATGTGGCCTGCTCCCTCTTTGCTCCCAGGTGTGAGAATCTGTACAATTACGCAGTGCTCAATACAATGATATACGGGAACATTAGCCTCTGATTTGCCGTTCCCGGAGAAGGCAGTTTCGGTGCAGAACAATGGCACATTGCGCCTTGGAATGCTCGGCCTGGGGAAGCACGCAGTTGGACGCCTGCTGCCAAACATCTTGGCAACCCCGCAGCTATCGATTGTCGCAGCGTGTGACCCAGACTCGAACCGACGCCGATCATTCGCGAGGCGCCTTGCCGGAACCGTTGCATTTCAATCAGCCGAAGGCCTCTTGGCTGCAGCCCGGGAAATCCTGCTGGATGCAGTGGTCATTTCCATCAGTCCTTCAGCGCATGTCATGTGGACTGAAGCAGCGCTCGAGAGGGGCTTGCACGTTTTTGTGGAGAAACCCCCATCCCTCACCGCCGGCGAGCTCGTCCCCTTGGCCAGACTCGCGCAGAGAGATGGCCTGATTGTAATGGTGGGGACAATGTGGCGCTATTCGCAGGCGATAGGGGTCTTTCAAGAATGGCAGGCGGCTCGTCCCAATTCTTCTGTACAGCACATGAGTTTCTCCGCAACGTTCCCGACGGTTCATGCCAGGCCGGACTGGAATCTGGCCGGGCTCAAGCTCGCATTCTACGAGCAGTTTCTGCATGCCTTGGACTGCAGTTGTGCGATGATGGGGCATCCTTCGACTGCACAGGTGTTTGTCACCAATTATGATGGCCGTAGCTCTGCCGACTGTTCTCGCCATAGCGTAACGGTCATTCTCTCTTATGACGATAGCAGACGATGTGCTCTCAACTTGCATTCTGGCTCTCACTCATACCAAACGCACATGGAAATGTCTCTCCTCGATGGTACTCATGCCAGGTTGGAAGATTTCACGGACCTGGCAATAACAACAACCCCATCATGGTCGGGGACCAAGGGCGGCCTCCATGACCATCCAACTCTCTGCTGGCAGCCTGGACGGCTATATCTGGGCTATGCCCGCCATGGTTATGCAGAGGAATTCAGCTGTTTCGCCCGAAGCATTCTCACGAAGGCAACGCCTCCCACGGATCTGAACGAATCGATACGGGTCATGTCGGTGCTGGATGCCTGCATTCGTAGCCTTGAGGGAGCGGGTGAGGTCGAGATCAAGAAGTTTCCCTCATCGACCCGCTAGCTTCCGGTGGTCTATTGGCGGTGTAGTTCTCATTCTCCGTCTCGCCAGCCTGGTCCAGAATCTGGCGAGCGCGTTTGACAACTGCCGTGTCAACGAACGTGCCGTCGTCCAGCATGAACGCTCCCATACCTCGTGCGGAACGCTCCTCATAGCTTGCGAGTATTCGGCGGGCTTGCTCTACTTCCTGTTTTGTAGGGGAGAACCCATCGTTCACCACGGGTATCTGACTCGGATGCAGACATGACCGGCCAAAGAAGCCAAGCGACCGGTCCTCGAGGTTCGCAGCTTGAAGACCATCCAAGTCAGGGATTGGTGAGTATGCATGCGCAACCGGGGCCTCGAGCCCGAGGCGACGCGATTGCGCGACCAGCCACTCCCGGGCGAACAGGCTCTCCTTTCGTTCAGGGGTCTGAAGGCCCCGGATATCTTTACAGAAATCCCCGGCCCCAAATATGACGCGGTTGATGCGCCGCGATGCTTCCACAAGTTCTTCAAGAGCAAACAGCCCGGTAGCCGATTCGATAATTGGCATGATTGTCATGGCACCGGCGGTGAGCCCTGAGCGATCCTCCAGCTCGCTCAAGATCCCATCGGCCTCGGCTATGAGAGATGCGTCCTCTGCCTTAGGAATTCGTAAGCCGGATAATGAAGGTGAGAATACTTGGTGGATGTCTTCGAGACCACGGCTACCCTCATTAACTCGCACGAAGACAATCTCGTCTTGAGCCTCTCCTGTGAGACTTTTCAGGAAAGCGGCACAATTCCCGGCGGCGGTGGGTTTGCTTCTTTCTGGAACAGCGTCTTCCAAGTCAATTACGATAGCATCGGCCCCACGTTGCAGAGCCTTTGGAAAGAAATCCGATCGGTTCCCAGGAATATACAGATAGGATCGAATCAGCATGATGGTTTGTCCTTATTGTGCAGAGCCGCGGCGTCTTGAGTTATCGAGTCGCCAGAATTCCTCCATCAATGAAGAAGATTGAGCCGGTGATCCAAGAGGCCAGAGGGGACAGGAGGAACGCGGCCAGCCCGGCGACATCTTTTGGTTGTCCCAGGCGCCTTACTAATACCCTGCTGAGCAACCGGTCCAACCCTTCCCTCCTTGACCATGTTGACCTATTCAATTCCGTGGCGATGGGGCCCGGAGCCACGGCATTTGCGCGAATGGAATGTTGGGCGAGGGCGACCGCCAACCCCCGCGTAAGCGCCGTCACTCCTGCCTTGCTACATGCATAGTGAACGGTGTCGGGGGAGCAAACCTCCCCCGCAATGGAGCTGATGTTCAATATCGATCCTCCGCGACCGAGGCGGACACTCAGCCGAGCCCAGATCTGTGAAACATAGAAGGCTCCATTCAAATTGATATCGAGAACCCGTTTCCATTCGTCAGGTGTGATGTCCAGGAAATCCACTCGACTGGCCACTCCCGCCGAATTGACCACCGCATTGGGAAATCGGTCCTCCGCCATCAAACCGGTCAAGGCGGCCTCTACTTCGCTTGGTACTGATACGTCAACGATCGAAACGCCGGCGGCATCAGCAACATCCCATCGGATGGTTGTCGCGCCGCATTCTCTTACTGCAAGATTGATCGCTTGGCCAATCCCCCCTGCCGCACCGGTGATCAGGATACGCGACTCGCTGAGATCAATCATTTCTTGAAGATTCTCCCCATGTAGCCTCTATGCGCGACGAGCAATATCTTTCCTTGATTTAGATTCGCCTCCATATACTTGTGGGCTTGGGCTGCCTCCTTGAGCGGGTAGATTCGATCAATTCGGGGATAGATGCCTCCTTTGTGGACCATCGGAAGAATGTCACGTGTGAACTGCTGAATGAGGATCGCCTTTTCCCCAAGGGAGCGAGGTCTCAATGCGGTGCCTACTATGGAGGCGGCCTTCTTCTGCATATAGTTCACATCTATCTCAGAGGTCTCGCCACCCAACGTTGAAACCATGATCAACATTCCGCCCCTGCGCAGGCAACGAAGGTTTGGCATCATGTAGGAACCGCCCACTGGATCCAGGATCAGATCGACACCTCTTCCATCCGTCCACCTCAAAATCTCATCCTCGAAATGCTGCTTCTGCCGATCAACGACAAGGCTGGCGTCGGCCTCTTCAACCATGCGAATCTTCTTGCCGGAGCAGGTTGCAGCGGCCTGAGCGCCCGAAGCAACGGCGAGCTGGATTGCTGCGCTACCCACACCGCTCGCCCCAGCATGCACCAGAATGCGCCAGCCCAGCCTCATTCCCGCTCGGAGGATAAGGGCATCGTAGGCGGTTAGATATGCCTCGGGCAGCCCCCCCGCATCCACTATGTCCAGGCTCTCTGGAACAGGCATCACCAACGCTTCGTCAACACAAACCTGGTCTGCATAACCCCCACCGGGTAGGAGAGCGCAGACCGGCTGTCCGATATCGAAGGCGGAGGCCTCCTCGCCTATAGCCGAGACATGACCGGATATCTCGAGGCCCAAGCGGGATTCTTTTTCCACCAACGGTCGCAAGTATCGGCCTGCTCGCTGGGTCAGGTCAGTGCGATTGACTCCGGCTGAGACCACCTCGATAGCGATTTCTCCCGGTCCCGGGTCCGGATCCGGAAGGGTATCTACCCTGAGGTTATCTGGTGGGCCCGGATGCGAAATGACAACAGCCCTCATCGCTCTCTCTCCTGTATGGCAAAGACATCCCGTCAAGAAAAGCCTATATGACACCATCGAGATGTAGTCGGCGCAACGCATCATCACTTAGCCCCAACTCGGAGCCGAACACCTCCTGGTTGTCTTCTCCCAGGTTCTTGCCAGCCCAACAGACTTCGCCCGGGGTCTCTGAAAGACGGAACATGACGTTTTGCATTCGTAATTCACCCAGATCGTGATCATCGATTGTCACGATCGAATTCAGTGCCCTGTACTGGGGATCCTGAAGGATGTCTTCAATGTCGTAAATTGGAGCAATCGCGGCTTGCGCCTGCTCAAAGGAGGATACGACATCCGTTAGCTCTCTCTTGCCGATCCATTCGCCTACTCGCGCATCGATTTCGTCGGCGTGCTTTGCTCTCTCCTCTGCAGTCCTGAACCATGGCTCATCGATAGCCTCTGGCCATCCGATTAGCTTCATGACTCGTTCAGCAACGGACTGAGCCGAGGCGGAAATAGCCACCCACTTTCCGTCCGCCGTCTTGTAGGTATTGCGAGGGGCATTCTTGACTGAGCGATTGCCAACCCGTCTCTGAACGATTCCCAATTGGTCATAGGCAATCACTTGAGCACCCAAGACGGTTAGGATGGGTTCGATTAAGGCGATATCGATGACCTGCCCCTTCCCGGTCTTCTCCCTCGCGCGGAGCGCGAACATTATCGCTGCGGTTCCAGCCAGGCCAGTTATTCCATCGGCAAGCCCGAAGGGGGGGAGGGTCGGTGGGCCGTCTTGCTGCCCTGTAATCGAAGCAAAGCCGCTCATTGCCTCGGCGATGGTGCCAAAACCGGGACGGTTCGAATATGGCCCGAACTGCCCAAAGCCGGTCACCCGAAGGAGGATCAACTCTGGATTCACCTCGGACAATTGCTCGTATCCAAGGCCCCACCGTTCGAGCGTGCCGGGTCTGAAGTTCTCGATAGCAACGTCGGCCTTGCGCACGAGGCGCAGGAACAGGTTCTGCCCTTCCGTCTTGCTCAGATTGAGGGTGATTGCACGCTTGTTGCGTCCGATTACTTTCCACCAGAGCGGGATTCCGTCCTTGCTTGGAGCGTGACTGCGAATGGAATCTCCCCGCGGATGTTCAATCTTGATAACATCCGCGCCGAAGTCGGCCATGAGAGTGGCGGCAAGTGGGCCGGCAAATAGCGTGGCTACGTCCAGAACTCTCAGTCCCGCCAAAGGACCAGTCCGCCGCTGTCCTTGTGGCACATGACCCGTTTGGGTTGACATCAGTTTCCACTCTCCCATACCCTTTCGTAAACCCGAAGGAAATTGGCTCCCAGAATCTTAGTAATCTCCTCATTGGTGAAACCCAGGTCAATCAACCCTGCGGTAAGATTCGGCAGTTGAGCCAAGGAGCGAAAACCCTCAGGATATTCGTATGCTGTGGCCTTGACAGGGACGGATGCAAATTTCAGTGCCCCCTCGGTCACAGCCTTGAAGGCTTCTCTCGGCCAGCGTTCCATTAGATCAGGGCCAATGCCGACACAGTCGACCCCACCCACATCCACAATATGGGCAATGTGACGAAGGATGTCATTAACTGTCAGGTTCTCTTTTTCACCAACCAGGAAGTCAATGGCATGAATCCCGACGACCCCCCCGCTATCTGCGATGCCCTTGATCTGCTCATCGGTGAGGTTGCGCGCTTGAGGGCATAATGCCCGTGTATTCGCATGCGAAGAGATGATTGGCTTGGATGTTATGCTCAACACATCTTCTATCCCTCTATCCGAAAGATGTGCCACATCCACGACGATTCCCAACCGATTGCATTCTTGGACGACATCCATCCCAAAGTGACTGAGGCCGCCCCCACCGCGTTCCAATGCCCCATCGGCCAGAGAATTCCGCCAATTATGAGTCAACCCCAGACTGCGCAAGCCCAAGCGGTGCAGATTGCGCAAACAAGCCAACTCATCTTCGAGAGGGGATGCGCCTTCCATACAAAGAACTAAGGCAATCCGGTTCTCTTTCTTGGCTCTGTATATGTCCTCTACGCCAGAGACAAGCAAGATCGACTTGCTCTCCGCGGCCTCGTTGTGAACGTGATCGATCATGCGCATCAGCCGTTGCAGGGGGGTGGATACTAACTTGGTGGCAGGGAGTAATCCATATCGAGTATCTCCCCCGACATGATCACAAATGGCCGTGATTCCTCCCTCGCGCAGCCTGGGAACATGGTGGGTTTCAAGAACACCGCGCTCCCCCTTCAGGCGCAGCGGGTCGACACTGGATGCGACCAGATCGGTATGTCCGGCGACTACAATGGCCTTCTCGTGGATCTCGGGAATACTCTCCATGTCCTACGGCTCCTTTTATCGTCGTGAGGAATGACGAAGCAACAGTTGCAGCAATTCTCCGCGTTCGGCAGTCTCGTGTGTGTACCGTTTCACGATCAGGGCGGCAGCCAGGGATGCGATCCCTACAATGATGAAGGGAAGCCTGAAGTGGATGGGAGCCAGGACACCCGCCACAAGCGGGCCAAGCGCGACGCCCAGGCCGAATCCCATCGCCAAGGTACTCAGTTGCCTGCCTTCGCTTCCGGCAGCCGAAAGATCCGCTGCGAGGGCATAGGCTGGCGCCCCAATCGCAGCCGAAGCGGCTCCTTGAACCACCCGTAACAAGGTGAGTTGAAGGGTTGTCGTTGTCATACCTATCAAGGGAGTCGCCAGAGCCATCACCGCAAGGCCGGAGATAATCAGCGGCTTTCGGCCAATGAGATCAGAAAGCCGGCCTAACGGAAACTGGAGTGGCAATCGGCTCGCCAGTAGGGCGCCAAAAGCCACTCCAAATCCAATCGGAGTCTGATCGAGGCGAGCATTGAACTCGACCTCTAGCGCCGCAATCATCGAGAACGCACTTGCCATGATCATCATTGCCAGACTCAGGCCCAGCGTGCCATGAGTCAGCATGCTGAGAGCAACTACCCGGGAGTGGAATGGCTCTGTCGGTGAGGGCCTTGCCACTTCCTCAACCCAGCGATGGACCAGGATACCGCTCAACAGGCACAGCCCCGCGACGCTCAAGAACGTGGAATCAAAGCCCAGATGGGTTACCAATACGCCTCCGGCGAGTGGCCCAATGGCAAGGCCGAACATTCGCATACCTGTGTAGAATCCCATTGATCGGCCTCTTGTCCCCCGCTCGGTGGCCTCGGCCAGTAGCCCTAGGGAAGATGCAATCACCATTGCCGCAGCCACACCTTGCCCCGCGCGAAGCAGTAGGAGCGCCTCCGCGTTTCTGACAAATAGGAAGAGGAATGCGCTCAGAGCGAGCGACGCTAGACCGGCAACGATCAACGGCACGCGCCTTCCTAAATGGTCAGTGATCGAACCCATGATCGGCTGGGAGAAAGAGCCCACAAGTCCATAAACAGAGATAGCCAAAGCGGCCCTTGTCGGTGAGGGCACATTCAGAATCAATACAGGCAACTGGAGCACATAGAGGGGGATCACGACAAATAGAACACTATTGCCTATTCCCTCCGCCAATCTCGCCAGCGAGAGCGCGACTACGATTCGATTTACGCCTACCACTTTTCCAGCGTCGAAGATCATTTCTTGTGGTTGCCTGGCAGTCATCAGCACCCGTAGCCATTGAACGGGAAGCCTTTTCCATTGGCCTACATTAGTCGGAAGACACCTACCGTCATTTCCTGCACAGCTTCGATGCCCCTGTGCTCCGCTCCCTGTGGAACGCGCTTGACAAACCAATGAGTTACATGCTAGATTATAGAACACTATTCCGTTTAATGAAACACCCACTTTAGCGGGTGCTGCGGGCGAACATCACGCCCCGGCGGATCGTGGCTATGCTTGGCCCGTGCTGGGTGTGTATTACCGTCTCGCGTTCGTCAGCTCAATCCGGGGGGAGCTGATATGCGGGGTACAGTCAGTGGTCACGAATCCAACATATCCTCGGCGAATGTCGGGAAAGGCGGAGAATTGTGCCCATCTTGACCATTGAGGGCGTTTCTATGTCATATGGATCCGGCCCCGACGCGGTGTATGCTGTCGAAAACGTCAGCTTGGCTGTGGAGGACGGCGAGTTCTTCTGCCTGCTTGGGCCCAGTGGCTGTGGTAAATCGACTCTGCTGAAGCTCATAGCAGGGTTGCTGAGGCCGGAGCATGGGGAGATTTCTGTCAATACACAATCCACCAATGCTGGGCAACAAACCGGAATGGTCTGGCAAGAGCCAACGCTGATGCCGTGGCGCACGATCCAGGACAACGCCGCATTCTCACTTGAACTGAAAGGCGTTCATAGATCCGAACGCAATGCAAGAGCGCGGGAAACCCTGGAAGCCCTGGGTATCGCCGAGTTTGCCGAGAAGTATCCTCGGGAGCTGTCAGGGGGAATGAGGCAGAGAGTGGGGATCGCCAGAGCACTCATCGCGGATCCTGAGGTCCTTTTGATGGATGAGCCGTTCGCATCCGTGGATGCCCAGACACGGAGGATCCTTCAGGAGCAGGTCCTTGCGCTTTGGGAGGAGTTTCGGAAGACGGTTGTGTTCGTGACGCACAACATCGAAGAGGCTATTCTGTTGGGCGACCGCATCGCCGTGATGACATCCCGTCCCGGAAGAGTCAAAGAGATGGTCAAAGTGCCGTTTTCCAGGCCGCGCGATGCGTCGATACGCAGAACCCCTGGGTTTCAGGAGCTCGAGGAAGAGATCTGGTCTCTGTTGCGAGACGAAGCTCTTCGTGCAGAGCGCAAGGCGGTGGAGGCCTAGACCATGGCATCTGACGAAATGAGCCCAAAGCTCGATACTGAAAAGAGCATCATGATCAGGATATCGAATGCGATCCGCGGGGCAGCCAGTACATTCGTGATCAGGGGCGGAGCCGAACTGATCCTCCCTGTAGCGGGCGCCGCATTGCTCTGGGAGCTCATAGCCCGATCGGGTCTCGTCTCCACCGTCTTCTTCCCGCCGCCGTCCAAGATCGTGGTGACGGTATTTGCTCTTTTTGCCGACGGCAGAATGCAGGAGCATCTCATAGTCTCAATGCAGCGGGTTGCACTTGGATTTCTGATAGGCGCAGTTCCAGGTGCGTTTCTCGGGCTTATGATGGGCTGGGTAAGGATTGCTCGCGTATTCCTTGATCCAATCATTTCGATCATTTATCCCATTCCGCGGATTGCCATACTGCCTCTCTTCTTGATCATATTTGGACTCGGCTCGCCACCGATTATCGCGATATCCGCTCTGATATGCTTCTTCCCTGCCACCGTGACGACCTACGGCGGCGTAAAGGGGATCGATCCGAACCTGCCGCTGATGGGGCGGAACATGGGCGCCTCTAGGATGCAGCTCATCACAAAAATCGCCTTCCCTGCTGCCCTGCCCGGAATGTTTGCGGGCCTGCGTCTGGCTTTGGGTGTTGCCCTCACTGGTGAGGTCGCGGCGGAGTTTGTCGCCGCGACTACAGGGTTGGGTGCTGAGATCTGGCACTTCTGGCAAATCTACCGCATTGTGGAAATGTATGGCTTCATCCTGGTGGTGGCGGTCATCGGCATTCTCCTGGCTTATGGGTTGCTTGAGATCCAGCGCCGTGCGCTCTCATGGGCTGAGGATATCGATATCATGCGCTAGAAGTCCGCCATTCCGGGAAGCCCAGGGACCGAGAGAATCCCGTGGAAGTTCAAGGGAGGTGGCCTATTGGAGAGTGGTGATCGCTGTTTGCGGGCGGAGGAGAGCCCACCGTATTTCATCAACAAGAGGTTCATTCAAAGGATCATCTGAAGGAGAGAATACAATGAGAATAAGTCGCTCGCGCGTGGTTGGACTGCTTGTGTTGTCGGCGATTCTGTTGGCCTCCTGCGCACCGGCTACTACGGAGGTTGCCCCGGCGCCGACGCAGGTCGTCGAAGAGCCTACAGCAGTCCCATCAGAACCGACAGTCGTTCCTGCCGAGCCGACAGAGGGTGAGGCGCCGGCTGTGGCGGAGGAGCCAACCCCTGTAGCCTTCTCTTGTGAGGGGATGGATATCGTCAAGGGAACGCTGACGCCGCTGGTCTCCTACGGACATGTCTATGTGGCCATCGAAGAGGGTTTCTTCGAGAAGTACTGCATTCAGAACGAGATTGAGCAGGTCGGCCTCACAGTTTCATTCCCCTTGGTCGCGGCGGGTGAGTATGACTGGGGGCGTTCATCAAACGGCCCCGGATTCTACAATGCGCTGAATGAGGGGTTGGAAATTGTAGGCGTTGTTGACCGGCTCACATACACCTGCTCGGGCGACAATGTGCTTGTCATCAGCCCAAAGGCAGAAGAGGAAGGGGTCATAACGTTCAAAGATCTCAAGGACCGGACAGTGGCGATTTTTGCCCGCGGTTCTCTAAGCGAATACTGGCTTGCACAGCTGCTTGATAGAAACGGAATGACAGAGGAGGACATCAACCTAGTGTTCTTGTCTTTCCCGGACATGGCAAGCGCATTGTCAACAGGCCGGATTGATGCGGCCTTTCAGGCCGAGCCGTTGGCGACCAAGACCATCCTTGAGGGGACTGCCTTTCCCTTGCTTTACATGGGCCGTGAGTTTTCCGGAATCAACGTTGGCATGATGATGTTCGGAAAGCAATTCCTGGAAAAGCAGGATGGGGATCTTGCCGTTCGCTGGCTGGCCGCATACCTGGAGGGCGTCCGCTTCGCACAAGATCCGGCAAACCGGGACGAGGTCATTCGAGTCGTCGCAGAGGCAACGGATGTAGAGCCAGAAGTAGTGGCGGAGATCTACGACAACAAGTTTACCTGGCCCCAGGTAGATCCGAATGGCTATGTGGATGTGGACAACATGCTGAGCGGGGCAGGGGAGTTCTTCCTCGGCACCGGGCAAATTGATGAGCTGCCCGCGCCAGAGAAGATCTTCGATCCAACCTATCTGAATAAAGCCTTGGAGATCGTGGGCACCGTCAATTTTGACGACTACCAACTCTGCAAAGCACCCTAAGTAGCCAACCAGAGCAGTAGGAACTGGTTGTGGAGCCGGGTTCACGCATGGGGAAAGTTGATGCCCCGGCTCCACAACGCGGGAAGACTGATCCTTTGCATATGCAAGGAGCAATGTCCGGGCGGGTGGGACGGGAGGTAAATGGTTCATGCATGATCAGGGTCAGGAGATGTTCTTTCAAAGAGCGGCTCAATTCATGTCCGAGGAAGAAAGTCGTCAGCTGAGAATGGCTGGCATGGGCCGCAGAGTGGGGTTTGGCAAGGCACCGGCGCTGCTTATCATCGATGTTCAAAACTATATGGTGGGACCGGTGAATGAGAGTGACAAAACTGAATACCCGAGCGCATGTCAGTCCGCACGGAGCGCCCTGCCTGTGATCGAACGGATCGCCGATGCATTCCGGGCCATCGACCGGCCGGTAATCTATACGCAAAACGTAGCTCGGAGGGATGGCATGGACATGGGAGTCAAGAGAATCAAGAGAGGGCTCCTTGATATTGATGGCTGGTATCTGGAGGGTACGATCGGCGCTGAGATTGCATCAGGCCTCGAGCCCAAGCCAGGCGACATCGTCCTCAGAAAGATCAAACCGAGCGCATTCCATGGAACTCCCCTGCTCGGTTTGCTCCTCTTCGCGGGAACCGACACTGTGGTGGTCACTGGTGGCTCGACCAGCAACTGCATTCGCGCCACGGTGATCGATAGTTTTTCGCACAACTTCAGAACAATTGTGCCATCAGATGCTGTGTTTGACCGCGTTTCTCTGTCCCATGAGGTCAGTCTCATGGATATCGATAGACAGCTTGGAGATGTTACTACGTCGGATGCAGTGCTCGCAGAGCTGGCGTCAATAGGCACCTCAATGGGAAAAGGAGCGTAGAGACTGATGAACAACGATCCGCATGACGCATTTTGGCCGCGCCCCAAGGTCGGGCCGCCCCGATACCATGTTGGGTATGGGCGGAGAATACCCAGAGTCAGATGGCCAAACGATGCCCGCATCGCCGTGAGCCTCTGTTTCAACATCGAAGAAGGAAGTGAGCGTTCGATTGCATATGGCGACGGGGTAAATGAACCAAAAGGGGAACAGTATCGCGGATTCCCCGCTGGGGTAAGAGACCTGGCTACCGAGTCGGTTTTCGAATACGGCAGCCGAACGGGTGTCTTCCGTGTCCTTCGGCTCCTTGATCAATATGATATTCAATGTACGGCTTTCGCGGCCGCGGTCGCGCTGGCGATCAATCCAGACGTGGCAGAATGGCTTATGACGGCGGGGCATGAGATATGCTCCCATGGCTGGCGGTGGAGTGAGCAATGGACGATGACACGCGAGGAGGAAAGAGAGCGGATTGAGCGGGCTGTACATCTGTTCGAAGAAGTGTGCGGCACTCGGCCAGCTGGTTGGTATAGCCGATGGGGGCCCAGTATCCACACGCGAGAACTGCTTGTTGAAGCCGGATTCCAGTATGACAGCGACGCGTACAATGACGACCTCCCGTATTTTGTAGACGTAAAGGGGCATGAGCACCTCGTTATTCCCTATTCCCAGACATACAATGATGGACGCTTTACGAGCGGCAACTATAGTTCGCCTTCTGACTTTGTCGACTACACACGACGGGCTTTTGATTATCTGTGGGAAGAGGGCGAGCAATACCCTCGGATGATGTCAATAGGGCTGCATCCCCGGTGGATTGGCCAAGCGGCGCGGGCCCACGCGCTGAGAGAGTTCATTGAATACGCGCTAAATCGCGGCAAGGTTTGGTTTGCGCGCCGGATTGACATTGCAGATTGGTGGAAGGAACATCACTTGACGTTTGAGCTGGCGGGGAGACGAGATGAAGTCGAAGAGACAAGACAGTAGACCAGTCAGACTGCTGTCTGCAACCGGTATGCTCGGCACGGGCTATGATGAACGCACACTCCAGCGCGGCCTCGATATGGGCCTCGACGGAATTGGATGCGACGCGGGGACCTCAGATTCAGGACCATATTTCTTGGGAAGCGGAACCCTTTCTCGTTCACGGAAGGCGCTGAAGCGAGACCTTCGCTTGATCATGGTGGGAACCAAGCAGGCTGGTATACCGTTGGTTATCGGATCAGCCATCGCGGCAGGGGCGGATCCGCAGCTGGCCGAAGCGGTCCGGATTGTACATGAAATTGCAGAAGAGGAAGGATACTCGCCGAAACTTGCGGTCATCCACGGTGAGGTCGACCGCGATTGGTTCATGCAGTCATGGCAGGATGCTCGGGTCCGGCCTATGCCCGGGGTGCCTGACCTTCGGGAAGGGACCATTGAGGAAACGGTCCGGTTGGTTGCCCAAATGGGGGCTGAACCCTACCTGAAGGCGTTGAAACACGGCGCAGAAATCATTCTTGCGGGCCGCTCCAGCGACGCAGCGATCTTCTCTGCACTCGCCATGTGGAAGGGAGTTTCTCCAGGACCAGCTTGGCATGCGGGAAAGATCCTGGAATGTGGGGCAGCGGCGGCCGTCAGGCGGCTATACCCCGACTGCATCGTTGCCTCCTACCAGGGCGATAGTTTTACGATTGACATCCCGAATCCAGATATGTCTTGCAGCGTTCTCAGCGTCAGGGCGCACGGCTATTATGAGAATCCCTACGCCACACGGGTCGAAGAACCCGGCGGCACCATCGACATGAGCAAGTGCGTTTACCACGAACTCCATGGTGGAGCTGTGCGAGTAGAAGGCTCCCAATTTAGAGCCTCGGCTCCATACCGGGTCCGCGTGGAAGGATGTCGGCTGGCTGGCTATCGGTCCATTGTGTTCGGCGGCATAAGTGATCCTATCCTACTGGATAATCTCGATAATTTCCTGGAGACTTGTCAGGCCCGGATCTATGAGAAGGTAGAGACCAGTTTGGGGGCACGTTTTCCCGATGATTACAGGTTGATCCTCCGGCGCTACGGTTCCCCACTTTCGAACGAGGTCGATAGCTCAATGACCCATCGGGTCGGCATCCTATACGAGGCAATCGCGTCCACTCAATCGCTGGCCCGGGCTATCGCCGCAATTGCCTTTCACACTGCACTGCATCACCCTGTTGCTGGATGGCAGGGGCTTGTCAGCAACCTTGCGATTCCGTTTTCCCCATCGGTGATGAACTGTGGGGAAGTATATGAATGGACCATCAACCACCTTGTGGAGCTTCGCAGTCCGACTGAGCTATTCAGAACGATTGGTCCACACCGTATTGGAAAGGATACAGTCGATGCGGCTTGGTGATCTGGCCTCGCTTGTCCGGTCAAAGAACGCGGGTCCCTACATGTTGACAATCGATGTCTTCTTCTCTGATCCGGCCAGCTTCGAATTGGCAATTGCGTCTAAGGTGATGGAGCCGGAACGAATATCATCCCTATATTCGGTCCCTCTCTCTGAAATCGACACATTTGCGCTTCCGGAGACGCTTTCGGTCAAGATTTCGTTCCCGCGAGATGTCCCTTCGGGAGCAGTAGGCGACAATGATGGGTACGGCTGCCAGTACATGGCAAGACTGGCCGCCGAGAGAATCGAAGTGAGCTGACCTGATTGGGCGTGTGGTGCCTGTCACCGGCCTGATCGCTAGCTACTCGATTTTCCAGCCCCATGACCTAGCACCCTGGGACAGGAAGTAACCAAGTTCAGCGTCATTCCAAGAAAATGTGCAGGATTCCCTCTGAGGATTATTCCCAAGAGCGGCCGCCGGGCGCGGTGGGTGGGCACAATGTGCGAGACGGGCTGTCCACTAGCTAGATGTCCGCTTCAAAGGCTATCGGATCGCAGGGTCCGCCCGGGAAGGAGCAAGCCATATGATCACTCACGGTTTGAGAGGACGTGATTTCATCACCTTGCGTGCCTTTGACAAAGCGGAAATCACCACAATGCTGGAGACCGGGCTGCAGTTGAAAGCAGACCGGGCGGTCCGACGTAGGCACACTGACATTCTCCCTGGCCGGACCTTGATGATGCTGTTCTTTAACCCGTCACTTCGTACCCGCAATAGCTTTGAGGCTGGCATCTTTGAATTGGGCGGGCACGCGCATTTCTTGGAACCGTCCGCCACTCGCATTCCGGCTCTGGAGGGAGAGGAAGTAGCTTACAAGACCGAGCGGATTGGAGATGTGGCCCGGGTGCTCTCTCGCATGGGCGCCGCTATCTCGATTCGCATATTGGGAGACGTCGTGGGCTGGGAATATGACAAAGGCTTGCGCATCATAGAGGAGTTCGCTCGCTGGTCCGATGTGCCGGTTATAAACATGGAGGACAATATCTACCATCCGTGTCAGGGCATGGCCGATGCGTTGACGTTGTGGGAGTATTTCGGTAGGGACCTTACGGGCCGTAAACTTGCGGTTAGCTGGACTTATTCGCCCAGCACCAAAAAGCCGATAGCCCCGCATCATGATTTCATGTATGCTGCCAGCTATTTCGGCCCCGACATTGTATTCGCCCATCCGAAGGAATTGCACATAGACCCCGAAATCAGAGACGCAATCCAAGCGAACGTGGAGGCAAACGGGGGTTCGTATGTTGAGGTGGACAAAATGGAGGATGCATGCGAGGAGGCCGACGTAGTCTATGCGAAGAATTATGTCTGCCTGGGTTTGTTGCCTCCTGTCACGAATGAACCAAAGCATGAGGAGATGAAGAGGCTCTTCGATAAGTATAGAGGCTGGATCGCCGATGAGAAGCGGATGAAGCTGGCGAAGCTAGGAGCCTCATACATGCACTGCTTGCCGTGCGAGCGTGGGTACGAGGTAGCCGACGAAGTACTCGATGGTCCTTGGGGTGCCGCAGCCTTTGATGAGGCAGAGAATCGGTTACATGCTCAGAAGGGTATCATGGCCTGCATTATTCCGTAACTTCTGACCGACGCCTGCCAAGGAAACGCGATAGGGGAATCCCCTCCTCAGCGTGAGATGCTGGCCCGCCCGGTTCTGTCTGATTGTCAGGTAATCGCGGTATGGGGGCGCTTTTCCGGCAACACGCTCAAAGCTACTTGGTCACAGCCTGGGGATGATGGCAAGTGGGTATATCCGTGTATGCTCGGCGTGTGCTTCCAACCGGTGTTATCGGAGGTTTCCTTTACCCGTCTGACATCTGCCGGAAGGATCGGCGCAATGAACACCACCATGGGATTCGGTGCATGAAGGGGAAGGCCTCGGCGGCCGCCGGGATGGGGGGCACACGCTTCGTAGAGGAACGGGGCATAAAGGCCTGATTGCTGGGGTAGGTACTGTGGGCTATCTCGAATCTCTCTCTGCCCTTGGCCCCCATCTCGTCCAGCCAGGGGAAAGCAGAAGGCTGTCTTCCCCTTTCCCCTGGCGATTGGGATACTTATATTACTCCGGAACGCTCTGGCCTTTCATGCCTTCAAGAAGCTGGGGCAGGTACCAGATCTGCTGATCGGTGGCAACCTCACCCTCCGCAAGGTAGGGAGTGCCGTCCTGCAAGTTGATCGGCCCCGTCCACAGGTTGAGACCGCCCCCCAGCTCAGAGATCATCTTCTCCAAGCTGGCCTTCACGTCATTGCTCAGAGCGGATCCGAAGGTGAAACCGGCGTAAGAAGTGTCTGGGTCGTTGATATCTGGGTAGGTCGGCCCCTTCCATTGAAAACTTGGTTCCCAGGTCCCGTCGATATATTGCTGAATCTGGTCGCGGTAAAACGGCTTCCAGTTGAAGTATGCTGCGCCGAGGCAGACATCCGGTGCCTCATCGCACGCGTTCTCGAAGTCATAGGCCACATTCCAGACCTGCTTTCCCGCGTTCTGGGCGGCCTGGGCTTGGATGAGCGCTTCGGTCGTGTCTATGCCAGAGATGACGACGTCGTAACCTTCATTGTAGAAATTGTCTGCAACTTGGGTGGGATCGGAGGTCACTCCGGGGATGTTGAACCAGAATCCAATCCATGTGACCTCGAACTCAAGGGTCTGTGGATCATTTCCCAAATAGCCTTCCCAGCAATACTTCGCCCCAAGGAAAGCCGAAGCCGCCAGACGGCGAGTCTCGTCGTTGATCAGCGGCCCTAGATAGCCAATCTTGCCAGTCTGGGTTGTCAACGCCGCCGAACAGCCAGCTAGCATCTTGACCGGCTCGATGAACGGCATGACATTGCCCAGATTCGGCAAGCCGACGTAGTTCTCGCCCTCCTTCCACGCCTGGTCGCCAGAGGCATGAATTACGGTGATCTCCGGGTGATTGGTGGCGAACTCTGTCGCCGAATCCTTCATGTCATCCGAGTTGAAAATGATCAACTGAGCGCCCTGCGAGACGAGATCCTCGGCCAGTTGATCGGGTGTCGTTCCCGGCCGGTCGGCGGGATTAACCTTGTCGATGTAGACCATTTCGGTGCCCGGGATCTTGTCTTGGACATAAAGGCCGGCCTCATAATGGGCCTGGCTCCAGCCATGGTCATTATAGGGGCCAACCATTAGCAGGCCGAAAGTAGGCCCCCCGGCCATGGGCGCCGCAGTATCTTCGGGCGCTGCCGACGGCGTTGGCGATGCGCATGAGGCGACAATCGCCGCAAGAAGGAAGGCCGATACAATACCCCACAGTATTCTCTTCATGTCAAGTATCCTCCGTATCAATTGCAGACTTGGTTTTGACTCACATGGAGTTCATCGCTCCGAGCATTCCACGACTCCGTTGAAACTGGACAAACCGCCCGCCGTCACCTCCTGTAATCCCATTCGGGTAGCCACCTGTGACATTCCTCCCGCAGGAAGTTGGAGAGGAGTCGGTCAGTCATCAGCGCTCCATTCGGATGGTCACGCCTCGCCTGGCGACAGGACAAGATCGACAAAGGATGGCGGCTGACCGGGCCTCAAGGCGACAAGCCCTCTATTGGAGATATGCAGTTCTACAAGCACAATCAGCGCGATCAAGCTCAGGGTCATCTCCACTGAAGCATGCTCAACGCCGGCATCCCTGAATGCTTGTTCGAGTTCGCTCAATTGCGTGGAGACGACACCGGCCGGTTCGAGGGACATCAGCCCCGCCAGTGGGAGCGGCACGGCCGTCACTTCGCCGTTATGGACGACAACCATTCCCCCTCCAAGCCTAATCAGCTTGTTGGCTGCCGTCACCATGGCATCATCGCTGGTTCCCACAACCATCAGGTTGTGGGAATCATGGCACACGGTGGAGCCGAAGGCGCAGTTTGGCTTGAAACCGATCCCGGTGACGAATCCGAGACTCTTACGAGCGTCGGCGGGCACCTCGGGTTCGTGCCGATAGAAGATCGCCACCTTCGCCAGGTCGCGTTCCGGATTGGCTCTTATCTCTCCCTCTACCGCCTCGACCTCGATCACTTCCTCTTGCGTGTGGACCATGCCTGGGAAGATTCTCATAACGCGAATCATGGCGCTATTCCCGGCAGAGGGAATCTTCAGGTCCTCGGCGGAGATCGGCTCAACATGGACGGATTTCAGGGCCCACTCAGGGTATTCGTAATCAGGGATGTCAACCTTCATCGATCCTTGCTCAGCGACAAGCACGCCATCACAGAATACGGCGTCGATCGTCAGATCCTCGAGATCGTTGACCAGGAGGATGTCAGCCGCTCGGCCCGGGGAAATCGTGCCGATCCAACGCGACTTCTCCAACAACTGGGCGGCATTGATGGTGACCATCTGGATCGCCGGAATCGGGTCAAGGCCCTCTTTGATCGCCGCCCGCACGACCCGGCTGACATGACCATCCTCCACCACGGTTTTAGGCGTAACATCGTCGGTGACCAGGCAGAAGAAACGCGTATCCATGCCTGGATTGTCGAGCACGGCACGGATGGTATTCGGCATGTCCAACCATGCCGTGCCATAGCGTTGCTGAGCATAGCAGCCGAGTTCCGCCCGGCGCAGGGCCCCCTCCGCGGTGGTGGCCTCGTGACATCCGGTCACACCGGCGGCCACAAATGCCTGCAGCCCCCTGTCGATCTCGGGGCTGGAGTAGTGGCCGGTCAGGACAACGCCCTCTCTAAGCGAAGCTGCCGTAATGGCGTGCACGCCGGGATCTCCATAGATGAGGCCGGGGAAGTTCATTTGTTCGCCCTGCAACTGTGCCCAACCCTCGTGGTAGGCTTTGGTCACCTCCTTGTCCGTGATCGAGGCGCCGGCATCCTCGAATCCAGGGATCGAGGGCACGCAAACCGGCATCGCCACCAGGACCTTGAGAGGCAAGCCTTCCGCCGCTTCATGGAACAGCTCTACTGCCCGCAAGCCGAAGACATTCGCAATTTCATGGTTGTCGCAAGCGATCGTGGTCGTGCCTTCTGGCAAAATGGCCGAAGCGAAGCTCCGAACATCTACCATGCCGCTCTCAACGTGGTCGTGGGTGTCAATCAATCCTGGGACAATATAGCGTCCGGACGCATCAACAACCGAGGTGTGAGCGTCAGTCTTGATATGTGAGCTGTCCGGCCCCACATAGGCGATGATGCCGTCCCTAACGGCCACGTCCATCCCCTCCTGAATCCGACCGACATTGACATTCACCAAGCGTCCGTTCCTTATGATCAGATCGGCAGGTTCCCGGCCCATCGCGGTTGCAACGATGTCCTGTGTTACCTCGTAGAGCATTCTGCGCTTATGGTAGTAGCCTCCCGTGCTCTCCTTTGACATAGTATCGACTCCTCTATTCTTGTTCGGCATCGATTTGCATACCAATTCCGGTTTTCAATTGCTCGGAAGCGTGTGAATGATCTCCATGGAGGATCACGCATCCCCGGCGATAGTTGCCAGCTCTGCTCATGTGGAATCGCTCATCCTCGGCGTAAGCAATCACGACGCTCGCGATCAGCCGGGCCGCTGATACGGTGGCCTTCCGGCAGGTGATTCCAGGTCTCCGCCATCGGTGCCGGGGCCGGCCAGCATCAATGCGGGGTATTGTAGTTAGGTGAACATGTTTGGGCAAGTTCGTAGCTCGTGGATGCATTCGGGATTGTATGAAAGAGGACCTGCAACTTGGATGGCTGTTCGGCGAAGCGAGGGAGAGATGATGGTGTCTCCATGCACGGCCGGGGTCATCGAAACTCGAACGCAAATCCGTTGCGCTGGCATACGGATTCAGGATGTCTGGCTTCGTCCACATGGCGCCCTGCACTTTGGCTTACATCGCGCCTGGATCGAAGGAGAGCGTGACCCCCTGAGAGGACAGGTAGACGTAGCTCTATGGATCGATCGGATGGCATCCACTGGATCGACTCCGGATCTTCGGAGCGCTTGAAATCGCTATCGCAAGTTGCCCCATCGATGCTCTGGGCCTCGGCTCACACGTGAACACTTCAATTTGCGGGGGCAATGTCCCGCCCCGCTTTGAGACGCGCCGCCCCGTGCCCAATAACCAAGTGGATATGGGAACTGAACGCCGAGCCCCCACCCTCTTTGCCACGCAGCATGAGATTCCTCTGAGATCTGCCGCGGATGCCGGCGGCGAAAGATCAGATAGCCGATCGAGCGGTCTTCATTCCTTGTGCCTAGCAGGAATTACCCACTCACCTTCGGTGGATATTTGAGCCGCCATATGGGCCCATCGAAGCATCCATCCTTCCAGCGGGAAGGTGTGCCTAAAGGGAATGAAGAAGCGCACACTTTCGAGCAATGTTCCGTCGCTGGACTCCGATGCGCCCATGGCTTGAGAGATCGCTGCACCATCCGAAACCAAGAGCGGGACGATGCGCTCCAAGTCCGGCGCCTCGAAGTCATGCTTTGAAGGGATATTGGCCGCTGAGGTCCCCCAAGCGATGGAGACGTGGCCTGCCCACAATGCGGATGTCCATGTTGGCCAGCAGGCGCCCTGTCAGGCGGAACATCTTCGGCCCGAAATGGTATTGCTTGCTCCGGCATGTCTGGACCACATAACCCTGTTCGCGAAGATCCGCCAAGAACCGGTGAGTCGTGCTGGCCGGAAGATGGGCCTCTTCCGCCCGCTTTGGATCCCGCATGGTGATCAGGAGCCCTGCACCAGCAGACTGCATGGGGGGAAAAGCGCACGCCACCCCCGGTGGATCAGCGCCTGGCCGATGCCGCACAGCAGGTGGGTTTTTCCGCTCCCGGGATTGCCGAACGCCAGCACGTTCTCAGCCCGATCCGGGAAGGAGCCTTCCAGTAGCACGCTCTGGGGCTCACCGACCTTGTGTGGCTGGCGAAGCTCTTTCAGGCATGGGTGCGCGCGACGCTCTGATGCTTTCCGATCATGGGGCTTCCGTCCCGGAGTTCAGCACCGCGTTATTGGCCGCCTGATCCACTTCCGGGACGTTGGTATTCAGCGGCTTTTCAAGCCTCTGGCTCGAGGTCACGATGGCCTCCGCCACCTCCGCCGTGATGGGTTCCTGCCTCTCGATCAGCAGGCGCAGGGCGTCGTCGATGGCTCTTTCGCTCTCGCGTGCCGCCCGGTACAGGATGGCCAGATCCTCTTCGCTGGCCCGTCATGGTGCGTCCCGCCGCCTCAGGTCGTCGTAGGCAATGCGGAAGCGGCTGCTGGGAAACATATCGCCCGATGGCTGCAGTTCTCAAAGGTACCTGGTGTGCGGACGAGCCAGTCGATGATGTGCCGGTACTTGGCATGGTGCTCGCCTTCCAGTTCTTCGACGACCGGGGCCTCCCGGGCGGTCTGGAATATGGTGTAGCGGTCGGCGTAGATAGCCAGAGAGAGTGCGAGGGCTTTGAAGATGTGCCGAGAGAGCACAGGAAATAGTCGGCAGCATCTTGCTCGGGCCGGAACAGTGCCCAGGGGATCTCGCCGGTGGCGTCGTCGATAGCAGCCAGCGGCGACAGCTTGGGAGCGCGGCCTTCAAGCCGGTGTGGCTTGCCTCCATCGACTTGCAGAAGCATGCCGCGCTGCGCCGATCGCTCCCGTCTGCTGAGTTGGCGCGGGGACCGGCCAGGACTTGGGTGTTTGCGAAGAGCCTCTTCTGTTCTCGAACGGCCATGGTCACCCCTTTGTAGAGCATGAGCTGACATCTTCCGCCTGGCCCGACTGCCAGGGCGGGCTGAACCGTTGGAGGTGGCAGTCTCTCTGGACCAAAGCCCCCGCCACACACTTGATTTGACATGCGAAAAGACATATGCTAATCTAGGCAAGCCATCGGGACATCATGATGGCCGTACCACGTGACACCTCAGGCGGCAGCATCTGCTAGCCTTGTCGGGGCAGGTTAGCATGCATTACCTACGGGGTCTGGGCGGCCGTGTTACGAAGAGGCCTGCGGCCATTCCACAATGTCCGCGAGCAAGTTGGGGGCATCTCAAGAGGATTCGTTTCGAACCCGATCTAGAGGCGGAGGGTGACGGTTTGGCCGGTGAGACCTCGAGACTCGCGGATTTCGTTGTTGGGTTGCGGATGGAGCACTTGCCCTCCAAGGTCGTCTCCATGGTCAAGATGTGCCTGATTGACCATATCGGTGTCGCGTCGTTGGGAAGCACTCTTCCATGGGGAGCAATCTCCCGTAGGCTCATACTTCATTGCTCGGAGCCGACAGAGGCCACCCTTATCGGATGGCCCGCCAGAATTTCGGCGTGCAAGGCCGCGTTGATAAACGGCATTCAGGCCCATGGGTTTGAGTGGGACGATACCCACGCAATGGGGATGATCCACCCCGGAGCTGTAATCTTCCCGCCGACATTGGCTATTGCAGAGAAGAATCGCCTGAGCGGGGAAACGGTCATAGAAGCAATTGTCGCGGGGTATGAGGTCGTATCGCGTGTTGGGATGTGCCTGGGCGTTGATCTGATGGCCAAGGGCTACCATCCTATGGGAACGTTCGGCCAGGTTGGCGCAGCTGTTGCAGTGGGCAAGTTGTTGAGGCTGTCCGTATCTCAAATGGAGAATGCCATCAGCCTCGCCGCGATGCAATCCGGCGGCCTAGTCATTGGAATACACAGTTCCATGGCCAAGAGGTTCTACGCTGGAAAATCGGCGATGGCCGGGATCTTGGCCGCAAGACTGGGAATGGAAGGATTCGAAGGGCCCGGTCGCGTCATGGAGGCCCGTGGAGGATTCATAGATGTTCATTCCTCGCAGCCAAGGATGGACCTATTGACTCAAGGCCTCGGAGATCGTTGGGAGACCCTCAATGTCTCTTTCAAGCCCTACCCGACCGGGCGCGGAGCAAATTCGGTGATTGATGGAGTACTCAGAATCCGTGAGAAGACCGGATTGTCAGCCGAAGATATCGACGAAGTGATCATCGGAACGAGCCACCATATCCTTCGAGTGACTGTAATCGACGGCCGGTTGGAAGATCCGATGTCTGCCCAGATGTCTCTGCCGTATTGTGCTGCTGTTGCGTTGGTAAGGGGGAGAGTGACCCATGAAGAGTTCCGAGTGGAGAATTTCGCAGATCCTGAAGTGAGAAGAATAATGGGCAGGACCAAAATGGTTCCAGAAGATGTGATGGATCAGAATACTCCACGAACGTATCCGGCAAGCGTCACAATACGTACTCGCGATGGCCAATCCTATCGCGAGGAGGTGTTGAACCTGAAGGGTGACCCGGAAAACCCCATGAGTCGGGAAGAAATCGAGAGGAAGTACGCTATGCTCGCTGAGCTCGTCTTCTCCCCTGGAACGATCATCACTATCAAGAAGGCCGTTGCGAATCTCGAAGGACTATCTGATATCAGTGAACTCATGGGTGAGTTGTCCTGCACGAGAAGATCGCACTCATGAGAGGGAGACTATAGTGGTTTCTTCACTGCAGGCCATTGCAGAATACGTTTCTCAATTCAATATTGCTGATCTCTCCGAGGAAGAATTGTCCCACCTGAAGTTGTTGATCATGGATGCATTGGGCTGTGGAATCTTTGGCTCGACTTTGCCCTGGTCACGAATCGTATCTGAATTCGTGGCGAGCTGGGATACCACGCAAGAGTCCACAATCTGGGGTACGAAATTTCGATCACACTGCAGCAATAGTGTGCTGGCCAACAGTATCGCGGTTCATGGATTCGAATTTGACGATGTGCACATGCCCTTGGGACTCCACACGGGCTGCTCAGTCGTGACATCCGCTCTGGCGGTTGCTGAGTTCATCGGGTCCTCCGGCGAAGACGCAATATGTGCCATTGCGATGGGCATGGAAACAATGATTCGAATTCGACAGGCAATGGACATGTCGCACGTCAAGAACGGTTGGAATTCGACTGGGACGACATCGCCTTTCGGCTCGTCAGTGGCCGCGGGGCTACTTATGGGGCTTGATGATGTAAAGATTGCGCACGCCATGGCCGTCGCGGGAATGCACAGCGGGGGCCTTCAAGCATCCCAATTCTCGATGTCAAAAAGATACATCGCTGCGCGACCAGCCCAAGGGGGGGTCCTATCCGCATTTCTCGCCGCGCGTGGCTTCGAAGGGAGCCTTGGCTTGCTGGAGAGCGAAACGGGGGGTTTTCTGAAGGCATTCTCTGACCAAGCTGACCCCAAGCGCATAGTCGACGGGCTTGGAACGAAGCGAGGCCTGCTTGATATTGGAATCAAGCCGTATCCCGCTGCAAGAAGTGTGCATGTTCCCGTTGAGCTGGCCATTGAACTCCAGAGGGCCCATTCCATCGATCCAAAGGCGATAAGCAAAGTCCTCGTCCGGGTTCATCCGATCTCTTATTACTATCAGAAGCAACTGGGACTAGGGAATCTCTCTGAAATGCTGTTCAGCATTCCATATGGCGTGGCATGTGCCCTGTTAGACGGAGTGTTCACGGTGGATCAGATGGTGGAAAGTCGACTGAGGAGTGCGACTCTGCTGGACATCCTTTCCCGCGTGGAGATTAGGGAGGATGCCCAGATGGAGCGCGCGGGGCCCATCGCTAGGTGGGGAGCAACGGTGGAGATCCAGTTGAGGAGCGGAGAGTCCTTTTCTCTTGGTCCTGTTCTCTACCCGCTCGGAACACGGGAACGCCCGCTTTCGAAGCACGACGTTGAGAGCAAATTTGACGATCTCGTTATCCGTGTAATGGGCGAAGAAAGAGCTTCTGAGATCAGGAGGTCGATAGATGATCTGCAATCGCTGTCTGATGTTCGGGGCCTTTGCACGCAGCTTGCCCCTTAGATTTGTCCTGGGGCGTTCCGGAAAGCTTGCGCCTAATCGGAGCCATCTACCGGGGAACCCACGAGGAAGTCAAGGACTGGAGAGGAGGGATGACACTGAGTATGTGGAGCGATAGATAGATACCCTATGCAAAGCCGTTAGAGAGGATGCGTGATGGAAGATGGAGGAGACAAATGGTCAGGAAAAGACCCCTTGTTGTCTTGACGATCATATTCGTTGTCATCAGTCTTCTGGTTGTGGCATGTGGACAGACGTCTACCGAGGCGCCTGAGGCTACCCCAGCCACAGGGGGGGAACAAGAAGTCACCGAGGTTGTACAAACCCCTGCACTACCCGGTGCCACACCGGAGGCACAGGAGTCCGGGGAAGTGGCAGAAAGTGAACTGCGGGTTGCGCACCAGGGGCCCATGAGGAGCTTTCTCACAATTCGAGATCTGCAGAGCTGGCAATTTACCGTCGACCAGAACATCTTCAATGGATTGCTTCGATACGACACTGATTGGAACGTCGTTGGCGATCTTGCCGAAAGCTGGGATGTTGCCGATGAGGGTCGTCAATGGACTTTTCATCTGAAGGACGGAATAAGATGGCATGATGGGGAACCTTTCACGAGTGAGGATGTCGTCTTTCATTATGAGTTGCTGTTGACGTCTGAAGTCCCCGAGGCATATTCCGCTCCCAAACTCAGAGATGCGAACCTGGTGATAACGGCGCCGGATGACCATACGGTTCAAATGGTCTTCGATAGCCCGCAGACGGCGTTCACATTTCTACCCCCGGTGTCTGACCAGCTAATTCTGCCAAAACATCTCTATGATGGAACAGATGTAATGAACAACCCGGCGAATTCTCACCCAATTGGCACGGGACCGTTCAGATTCGTGGAATGGGTCGAGGACCAATACGTGGCTTTGGAAGCTAACCCGGATTACTTCGGGGGTCGACCGTTTGTAGACAAGCTGACTTTCGTCTTTTATAAGGATAAGACCAGTGCGCTTTTGGCTCTCGAAGCCGGAGACGTTGATAGTGTAGGAGCGCAGCTAGGCATACCCGCTGAGGAAGCACCTCGGCTCCAGGCGGATCCCAAGTACGAAGTGGAAGGCTATCCATACTACACGGTATGGAGGGTGGTGTTCAACTTCCGTGATGAGTGCCAGGAAAAATATCCCTGGGTTGGAGATATAAGGGTGAGACAGGCGTTTGCCCATGCCATAGATCGTCAAGCAATCGTGGATGATGTCTTGAATGGCATGACAACGACCACGTGGGGCCCGTTCTCCAACACGATCGGCTGGGTATGGAATGACGAGATTGCCGATAGCGAACCTGATTATGACCCCGCTCTTGCGGAGGAACTGTTGGACGAGGCGGGATTCCCGAGAGGTGGCGACGGCGTTCGCTTCTCTGCGCCCCTATACGTATATCAATATGTGGATGGCCCCAGAGTGGCGGAAGTCGTTAAGGAGATGCTACGGCAGGTAGGAATAGATGTGACCTTGAACGTAGTGGATCGTTCCACCTTCTTGAGTGAGTACTATCGGGGCGAAGGCGGCATGAAGGACATTCCCCTGGCCCTCTTTACCGGAGCAACGGGACCGGACCCGGAGTTTGCCATCCGTCTCTACCACGGTGAACTGGTTCCTCCTGACGCCGGGCAGAATATGGGCTTCTACAACAATCCAGAAGTCAACGACTGGCTTGATGTGACCCGGTCGACTGGAGATCAGGATATCAGGGCGGACGCATTCCAGAAAGCAGCCGAGCTCATGATACAGGACTTGCCTTCCGTATGGCTCTTCAATAACTACCAGGTGGAGGTGTGGGACGTAGAAAGCTTTACCGGCTTTTCTGAATCCACGCGACCTCTACCTTGGTACGGAGATTACACCAAGGTCCGGCCGGTTGTCGAATGATCACTTGACGGTGGCCTGAACGTCTTTCAGACGATCTCATCATGTGGCCACTCGTTGAGCTCAGCAGGTCGACTTCCGCTCGGCTGAGTGGCCACATGAAAGAGAAAGGATGGCGCCGGGGTGCATCGAAGGGTCTTAATCTCGCTTGAAACCGACTCAAGTGTGTGGGCGATCAAGCGCTCCTCTGTGCCCGCAGTGCGCCCATCCTGACAAGCTGCTATTCTTCTTGTGGGTGCAGAAGCGCTCTCCGGTTGAATCTCTCGAACAGGGCCAGGCTTGTCCGTTCGGAATACCGCCGGAGGTCGTTCGCTTGTGAGAAAGGAAATCGTGTGTGTATAGAATAGCTTGTGATGTCGGCGGGACGTTTACGGACTTGGCAGTGCTTAGAGAAGACACTGGAGAACTGCAAATCGTAAAGATCCCCAGCTCCTCTCAGGATCCAGCACTTGCTTTCATGAAAGGGCTTGACGAGATATGCTGTGACAAGGAACCCTCTGATATCAGAGCCATTCTGCACGGTACTACCATTTGCGTGAACGCGGTGATCATGAGGAAGGGGGCAAAGACGGCCTTGATCGTCACCAAGGGATTCGGGGACCTCTTGGAGATGGGAAAGAAGGATCGCTCACCGGATCTGTATGATCTCTTCTATGTTCGTCCCGCGCCACTGGTGCCGAGGACGCTCACTTTCGAGCTTGATGAGAGGACTGACAAAAGCGGTGAGGTTTTGAAGCCTCTCTCCGAGACAGGACTGAAGCAGCTCGCCGGCATGCTGCGTGAATCAGGAGTCGATGCTGTTGCTGTCTCCCTCCTGCATTCCTATGCAAATCCGGAGCATGAGCTGATTGCGAAGAAGATCTTGTCGGCGAATCTGCCTGATACAGCAATATGCATATCTTCCGAAGTGGATTCTCAGATTAGGGAATACCAAAGAACATCGACAACGGTAATGAACGCGTACATCATGCCGCTGGCGAGGAGCTATTTCAGTGGTCTGGATTGGAAGATCAAGGAAAGGGGCATAGCAACCGATATTCAGATTATGCAGGCCAATGGTGGGCTCACGAGCATAGATGGAGCCCTGCAAAGGCCAATCGACACGCTGTTCTCGACCCATTCTGGAGCCCTTTCTCTTGGTGAGGCTCTCGGTGCGGCTCTTGAGGAACCCAATCTAGTCGTCATTGATATGGGGGGGACGAGTTTCGACATCGGGTTCATTAGGAATGGAATTCCTGATCAAAGTTCTGAGACGATAGTGGCGGGCCAACCAGCCAGAATCTCTATGATCGAGTCATTCTCTATCGGGGCTGGGGGTGGGAGTATCGCTTGGATTGATGATGGTGGTGCGCTGAGAGTGGGGCCCGAGAGTGCCGGAGCGGACCCCGGCCCAGTTTGCTACGATCGCGGAGGTGAGCGACTGACTGTTACTGATGCGAACTTGGTTCTGGGACGCCTATCCGACGACAGGTTGTTAGGGGGCCGAGTGCATATAACAGTATCGAAGGCCAGGGATGCCCTGAGAACGCAAATCGCCGACCCACTAGGTTTGCCACTTGAGCAGGCCGCTCTGTCTGTTATTGAGGTAGTGAATTCCCGGATGGTAGAGGAAATCAGACTCCATCTTATTCAGAAAGGATATGACCCGAGAGATTTCGCTTTGTTCGCTCTCGGCGGAGCTGGCCCCCTCCATGCTGCTGAGATTGCGAGGCAACTGGAATTCTCCAAGGTAATAGTACCTCGGTATCCGGGCGTCGCTTCTTCAATCGGATTCCTGTTTGCCAATTACCGGCATGATTTGGTCCTGACATATCTCCGCGAGCTAGGGGGAATCGCCAGCTCAGAGCTTGATGAAGGATTCTCGCTATTGGAAGAACGAGTTGAGCAACTGTTCAACCTCGATGGCATCCCTGCCGATGAAATTCACAAGAGATATCAAATGGACATGCGATATCTGGGGCAGGGCTACCACATTACAGTGCCCCTGGAGAAGGCCCCCCCCGTGAACATTGGAGAGGTCGCTCGCAAGTTCCACGCTGAGCATGAAGAAGTATATGGCCACTCTGCGCCGAACGAAACGGTTCAGGTTGTGAATCTGCGACTTTGCGGTGAAGGGATTGTTCCCAAGCCGAGAATCGAAATGGATGAACAGAATTCAATAGTCCTCCAGCCAATTGCGAATGGCAAATCTAGGAAGGTATATTTCGGTGGAGAACATGGTTGGATGGAGTGCAAGATCCTTATGAGAGGAGATCTCCCACCGGGCCCATCGGTGGATGGTCCCTGCATCGTCGAACAAATGGACACTACGGCTCTCATACTCCCCGACCAACGGGTGAAGATCGATCGGCTTCGTAATTTGGTGATATCTGATAATGACAAATGAGGGAGTCATGGCTGCCACGCTCAAGACCGTCGATCCGGTTACTTTCGAGATCGTAAAGAATCAACTCATCTTTGCGGCGACTCAGGTAGCAGAAGTCATGAGGAGGACTTCGTATTCACACATCGCAAGAGAAGGCCGAGATCTTTCCGCAAGCATTCATGATACGCAAGGTCGGCTGATCGCGCAGGGTACCGAGGGAATTCCCATCCATCTGTGTGGAGCGAGCTATTTTGTTAAGAACTTCCTGGCCAAGATCGCACCAGAGAAACTCCAGCCCGATGATATCCTGATCTCAAACGATCCATATATGGGCGGACAGCACTTGCCTGACATCACGATGGTTTCTCCGTTCTTCTTTCGGGAAGAACTGCAGTGCCTAATGTCAATCATGCTTCACCACACCGACATAGGCGGTGTCGCGGTTGCCGGTTTGGCCGGTGACGCTAAAGAGATATATGCCACCGGATTGCGCATTCCCATAATGAAATTCAACGAGAGTGTCACCGAAATACTGGCGGCCAATGTCCGTGTGCCACAAGATGTGATGGGTGACCTTCGCGGACAGCTAGCTGCGCTGGAGTTTGGCAAGAGAAGGTTAACCGAGATTTATGAACGCTATGGCCCGCAAACGCTCGCTGCAGTCTCGGAAGAGTTGCTGACTTACTCTGAGCGAAGAATGCGTGCGAGTATCGAGACGATTCCTGATGGCTCCTACACCATAACGGAATACATCGATGACGACGGTATCCATATCAATGAACCGGTTCCTTTGGTTGTGACCGTGAATAAGAGAGCTTCGGAGCTTATCGTCGACCTATCGAAAAGCTCTCCTCAAACCGAAGCTCTGAACTCACCCATTGGCTGTACTGTTTCGTCCGTAAGCCTATCCCTGAGGATGTTCACGGACCCGGATATTCCACCGAACGACGGTTGCGATGCTCCCATAACTGTAATCGCTCCGCCAGGCACCATCAATAACCCTCGGCTTCCCGCGTCTGTGAATACTCGGGCCACTGTATGTCATCGCCAAGAGGAAGCGATTATCGGAGGAATGGCCTATCTCATGCCCGAGAGAGCCCGGGCGGCGAGCTACGGTTGCTCACCCTGCCTTTTGCTCTACGGAAGAGAGAAGGCTACAGATAAGCCGTTCGTGTTGTTTGCCGGCAGCATTCCGGGTGGAATGGGCGCCAGGCCAGGGCGTGATGGCGTTGATGGAATTTGCTGTGACATGTCGAATACTCAGTATATCAATGTGGAGACAATAGAGGAGAAGATTCCGGTTCTTATTGAGAAGCAGGAGTTCAGGCCGGATAGTGGTGGGCCAGGCGAGTACCGGGGCGGAGCCTCCGTCAGGGTGGTCTACCGCATCCTTCAGCCAATGCTGGCAACGATTTTTGCAGATCGTCAAAGGATCCCGGCATTTGGTCTTTTCGGCGGACAACCAGGCGCTTTGGCCGAGTTCATTCTAAATCCGGGGGCCGATGACGAACGGGAGCTACACTCAAAAGCGACAAACGTACAATTGAACAAAGGAGACGTTCTTAGCTTCTCGGCTGCTGGAGGCGGGGGTTACGGTGACCCTCTCGAGCGCTCTCCAGTGAAGGTACTTTCCGATGTAAAGTCGGGAAAAGTGACACTTGAAGGTGCGGAGAAGGACTATGGAGTGGTGCTTTGCCGTCAGACACTTGGTCTCGACATAGACGGTACCAACAGTCTGCGAGAGCATCTTCGAAGCGTTCGGGGCCCTGTCACCTGGACGATAGATCGCGGCGAGGCATTTGCCTCCTATACGGGGGAGGTAGCTAGGATCTAGGGGCTTGGCGAAATGGTGAGATATGCGTTTTGGAGGATAGTACAAGCTGTACCGCTAATATTCGTCGTTATCGCGTTCAACTTCGCACTTGTTCATTTCGCGCCGGGGGACCCCGCCACATTTCTGGCGGGACCCGATGCCCCTGCCGAGGTTGTCCAGAATATCCGCGAATCGATGGGACTGGACGAGCCCATTTCTGTCCAATTCATCAGCTATCTTAAATCTATTTCCCATGGCGATCTTGGTTACTCCCATATCAATAGAAAACCTGTCATAGACGCGATTCTGCTCGCCCTGCCAAACACACTGATACTCACCTCACTTGCATTTGTTGTTTCGGTCTGTGCCGCCCTGGCTTTCGGCATCTGGGTTTCTGATTCACCCCATTCGCTCAAGGACAATCTCGTGAGCACTGCGGCAAATCTGATATATTCAATGCCCGAATTCTGGTCGGCGATATTGGCTTTGCTGGTGTTTGCAGTGTTGCTGCCGGTATTCCCCGCCGGAGGAGTTGTAGATATCGGGGCAACTGGATTGAAGTACTGGCTAGGCCGACTTCACAGATTGGTGTTGCCGGTATTGGTGCTTGGCCTCGGCCGCCAATTCGTGGAGTTCTTTCGGTACACAAGATCTGCAATGCTAGAAACGCTTGCTGAAGACTATGTTTTCACCGCCCGGGCCAAGGGGTGTACGGAGCAGCGGGTTCACTATGTCCATGCGTTCCGAAATGCCCTCCTGCCGATTATCACAGTAGTCGGTCTGCGTATTCGATACCTCTTCACCGGCGCCATGTTTATCGAGATAGTGTTCAACTACCCGGGCATTGGGATGCTAATGTATGATTCGGTTTTCGCCCGGGACTACCCAATGTTGATGGGCCTATTCTTGATCGTCTCGGCGATTGTTATTCTGGCAAACTTGACTTCCGATCTGGTGTATGTGGTCATTGATCCGCGCGTCGGCTACTAGACAGGCCATGATTGAATGAAGCAGATCTCTAATTTCTGGCTCAATTTCGCGTCTCATGGATCAGCAGTCTGTGGATTGGTCATTATTGTGTTTCTCCTTCTTGTTGCCTTGGCTGCCCCCTTGTTGGCCCCACAGGATCCGTTCGCAATGGACCTCAAAGCGAAGTTGGAGCCACCGTCGACGAGGCACCTGATGGGTACGGACCAATTCGGGCGCGATCTGTTGAGCAGGATTATCTATGGCACGCGTGTCTCCCTTACTGTGGGATTTGTTTCCGCGGGATTGGCAGTGGGAATCGGAATCACAGTCGGCGCCATGGCCGGATACTACAGGGGAGTTGGCGACTCGGTCCTCAGCTGGATAATCAACATGTTCCTGATGATCCCAGTATTCTTTCTGATACTGGTTACAGTCTCTTTCTTCCCGAATAACATCTATCTGACGATGGCAGTAATCGGGCTGACCGTCTGGCCCTCGGTGGCTCGCCTGGTTCGAGCGGAGTACTTATCGCTTAGAGATTCTGAATTCGTTCAATCCGCTCAATCGATGGGGGCAAGTAGCTTCCATATCATTGTCGCGGAAATACTTCCGAACGCAATCTACCCGGCGATTGTAGCAGGATCGCTCTTGACAGCTAGGGCGATTCTCATCGAGGCGGGGCTCAGTTTTCTGGGACTTGGAGACCCCAACCTCATAAGCTGGGGGTGGATAATGAACGAGTCGCTTCGGGTGATGCGCCAGGCCATTTGGGTTCCGGTGTTCCCCGGGCTATTCATTGCCGTTTCAGTAATATCCTTCCATCTAATCGGTGATGGTATCAATGATGCCCTGAACCCGCGCTTGGAGGGCGTCTCTCGCTCGGCAAGTGAGCTTTCCCAAGACACTAGGCTCATCTCCAGCCATGGATAAGGTGTTGGCCGTCCGCGGCCTGTGTTCTTGTTTCTTCACTTCACACGGTGTTGTAAGAGCAGTGAGAGATGCATCATTCGATCTTGGAAAAGGCGAAGTCGTAGGCTTGCTCGGGGAATCGGGGTGTGGTAAGTCCACAGTTGCGCGATCGATAATGCGCCTGCTGCAACCCCCCGGACGTATTGTTGATGGCACCGTGCACTTTCTGGGGAAGAATCTTCTGGATCGATCCGACGAGGAGATGCGGCAGGTGAGGGGAAAAGATATTTCAATGGTGTTCCAAGACCCCTTGACGTATCTGAATCCGGTAATGAAGGTGGGAAATCAAATTGGCGAGGTCATCCTGCAACACGGGAATAGGTCTCGCGAGTTTGCACGTGAGAAAACACTCGAAGCAATGAAGATGGTTCAAATACCCCAGCCTGCTGAGCGCTATGAGTGCTACCCGCATGAATTGAGCGGAGGTCTCAAGCAGCGAATTATCATCGCAATGGCAGTCATATTGCGGCCTACGTTGCTCATCGCGGATGAACCCACCACCAGCCTGGATGTCATCACACAAGCTGAAATACTTGACCTTCTGAGAGCGCTATGTTCAACATCGGGGATGAGCGCCCTTCTTATAACTCATGACCTAGGAGTGGTTGCAGAGATTTGTGATCGGGTGGTTGTCATGTATGCGGGAGAGGTGGTTGAAACGAGTGAAGTCACGACATTCTTCGATAAAGCCGCCCATCCCTATTCCCAGGATCTGTTGAATTCCTTTCTCAATCTCCGCGTTCCCGAGGAGGATAGATTGTTCAGCATCCCGGGGAGTCTACCTAACCCAGTCGAAGATATCGCTGGCTGCCCTTACTATCGAAGATGCAGGGCTGCAATGCGGAACTGCGAATCTCTCAAGCCGGCGCGTGTAGCGCTTGAAGCCGGCCACGACGTGGCGTGTCATCTCTATGACCCACCCAATGGCCAAGGGTAGGCCAGAAATGGTTGAACCGCTACTGTCTGTAAGAGGCCTCCGAAAGTCCTTTTCGCCCCGAGGCCGATTCGCGATCCGCGTTCCTGGCGATTCACCCTCTCCCGTGAGAGCTGTCGATGGTGTGGATTTTGACATCTATCCCAGGAAGACTTACGGCCTAGTGGGAGAGACAGGGTGCGGCAAGACAACTATTGGCAAGATCATTGCAGGCCTGATCGCTCCCACGGAGGGCAGCCTTGTTTTCAATTCCAAGTCCCCTCGGCAGTCTTCCAGGCGCGCATCGAAACCCTTGCCAGGGGAAGTAGGTCTCGTCTTCCAGAATCCCTATGCATCCCTCAACCCACGGAAACGCATAGGATCGATACTCAGGCTCCCCATGAAGATACGGAAGATTCCCAATCAGGAGCAAGAGATCATCGCGGTGACACGAGCTGTCGGATTCCCCGAGCCTGAGCGGATTCTCGATAGATTTCCTCACGAACTAAGTGGTGGAGAACGTCAGAGAGTCTCAATCGCCAGGGCTCTTGCGACGAAATCCAACCTGTTGATAGCAGATGAGCCGGTAGCTTCCCTCGATATGTCAATCAGAGCATCTGTTCTCAACCTGCTGCAAGACATAAAAGAGGAGTATGAGCTGACGATTATCCTGATTTCTCATGATCTTGCGGTAGTCCGATACATGTGTGATTGGGCTATGGTGATGTATCTCGGCAAGATCGTGGAATCGGCAACCGCCCCTGCCCTCTTTGAAAACCCGCTACATCCTTATACACAAGCCCTTATCGCCGCTATTCCAAAGAGTCGGCCTGATGAGCCGAAGAGAAAAATATCCCTGCGAGGAGAGCTTCCTAGCGCGTCAAACCCTCCGCCTGGATGCAGTTTCCACACTAGGTGCCCAATGGCAGTTTCCTCATGTAGCGAGAGCGTTCCGGAGTTGGCTGAAAAGCGGGTTGAGCATTTTGTCGCATGCCACCTTATCGAAGCGGCGAGAGGAGGAGGGTAGGTCACGACTCCATGCCGAATTGGCGGGATGAACCTGGAATAGCGTAACAACAGTGACGTGATTTGCTCGAATGGCCGACAACGTATGCCGTAGTGGTCTTGTCTGTATGTTGAACGACCGGTGTCCCTTCACCCGAGGGCCGAGCTTCTGTCTGAGGGCCGTGCCGAAACCGGTGTGCGATTGCCGTTCTTCACATTTGGCTGGTACCCAATGCGAAGGCCGGCATGATCCTTGGCAGACCGGGAATTGGGAAAGGCTTCTAGCGTCAAGAGTCAGATTTCAACTGGGGGCAATGCACCCGGATTTGGCGGCGTCATTCCCAAATGTCGTTCCGAATAAATGTGGGCGCGCCTACTCACCCGCTTGGCTGAGAAGAAGTCCAATGCCAAGTCCATGTTCAGTTGAAGAGGAGGATTCTATACCCAATCCATGTATGGAAAACGCTGCCTGCAATTGGCATTTTTCGTGCTTGTGAGCGTGAACCCAACTCAAGATTGGCCGGGAGCTTCATCGTTGAAAACGTCGTGGCGTGGTGCGCATCGGCTTCAAGCAAGAGCAGCCTCCCCGGTGACTTGTTAGATGCCTGTGAAACCGCAGAGAAACAGCTTATCAACTGCCACAGATCTGGAAATCTTAGGCTATTTTGCGGTCGCGCATCTTGCAGTCAATTTTTCGACAGAGATAACCGCGGCGCTTGCTCCTGTCATAAGTGACGCATTTGAACTCACTCGTGCAGGTCTAGGTCTTTGGACATCATGGCGAGTCGGTGGTCAAGTTATCACCAGTCTGATATTTGGCACAGTGGTCGATAGATGGCGCGTATCACGCACGCTGCTTATAGGGATGAGTATCTGCGGATTTGCAGTTGCTTTCGTTCTCGGAGCCAGAAGTTCTTTTCAGGCTCATATCCTAATGTTGCTCGCCGGGGTGGGGTTCAGTTTCATAACACCCGCTACAACAAAAGGGGTGATGGATAATGTGGAAGCCCAGCTGAGGGCGACGGCGATGGGGATGAAACAGACAGGGGTGCCTCTTGGCGGAGTGCTGGCTGCAGCCCTGTTGCCAAGCATCGCAATTGTCACTGGGTGGCGAATGACTTTCTTCATAGCTGGAATCAGCAGTGTTCTGGCTGGCCTGTTGCTCTGGCGTGTCTATCGCGGTCGGCTCACCAGCGGAATCCAGCCGATTCGGCAGCCGGCGACCAGCCCCATGACTGGCCTGAAACAATTCATCGCGGATCGCAATCTAGTTCTCACCACAATCATTCAAGCGGTGTTTTCGGCGGCTCAGCGAAGTGTGGGGGCCTACTTCGCTCTATTTCTAAACCAGTGGGTCGGATTGTCAGTGGTTGCTTCAGGGTTTGGCTTGGCCACCGTGCTGGCAGCTGGGGTGCTTGGTCGGATAATGTGGGGCTTGTTTAGTGATTATTGCATGCATGGTCGGCGAAAAGGCACCCTATCGATGATCGGTTCTATGTCACTATTCATGCTGTTGGGTGTGGCGTTGATGAAGCCATCTACCTCCCGAATTGTGGTATTTGTCGCTGCTTTCCTTCTCGGGATTGGTGTATATGGTTGGGCGGGACAACTGTTGGTTCTCAGATCGGAGCTAGTGGCTCCCGATCGTGTTGGCGTGGTAACGAGCCTTGGCTTCGTTCTGAGTGCGTGGGGAAGTATCGCGGGGCCGCCGCTATTCGGCTTTGTTGCAGATGTCTCTGGCGATTATCGGCTTTCTTGGATATTGCTCGCCGGTCTACTTGCGTCGTCTCTGTTGCTCCTGCAGACAATGTCAGAAATCCACAATCCGTTGCAGGTGTCTGATTCGATATCTTGAATGAATAGGTGGGCTGGCCACCCGAACTGACTCGGATCGGGACTGTAGAGGCAACAAGCAATGATTGTCTAAGCACACAATCATGAATGGAGTTCGAATGAGCCTAGAAAGAAGCAGCCCTATTCCACTCTACTATCAGCTCAAGCAAGCGATCCTCGAAAAGATCAATACAGACGTATGGCATGCAGGAGAAGGGATCCCCGCGGAGAGAGAGCTTCAGGAGCAGTATGGCGTAAGCCGCACGACCGTGCGTCAGGCGGTAGGGGAACTCGTAGATGAGGGACGCCTCTTCCGACGCGCAGGGGTGGGAACATTCGTCGCCAAGCCCAAGATCCGGCATGGCCCCCAACGGCCATATGGCCTTTCCGGATTTCTAAAGGCTCAAGGTCTGGAGCCGGGGTGGAAGGTCAAATACATGGAAGTCGTACGTCCCTCAAGCGAAGCGGAAGACGCGCTCCAGCTCGGTAGAGATGACGAAGTGCTTCGCATCGGCCGGATTCGGCTGGCTGAAAACGAAGCGGTCGGCCTGCACACGATATTCCTTCCCTTCCCTCCTGCTGAGCGCGTCTCTGCTGATCAAATGCTGCGTGGCGAATCTTCCCTCTCATATCTCATTGACGAATTGGGTATTGAGATCAGCGAGACACACCGGATCATTCGAGCAAAAGCCGCGACTCACGAAGAGGCGGAGACCCTCAAAATGCGAATTGGAGAGCCCATATTGCAGATCAGGAGAACAGCAATAAGCGCGGCCGGCAAACCAGTTGAGTTCTTGGAGGCTTCGTATTGCGGAGAACGCTTCGAATACTACATCCATTTCGAAATCTAGTGCCCCGTCTGCCGTGAAAGGATCGGCGGTTCGTCGGGGATCATCGGGGCGCAGCACGCTATGGTCCTGGGACGAGACCGTCAAGAGAAACCAATCGAGGCTCAAGAGGCTGATGACGGGCTATTGATAATATGCTGGGTTGCGCTTCATTCCATTGCCATGGAGCCCTCGCAAACTCAAGACTGGAGCACTATTTCAAGGAAACGAATTCCGAACCATAGCGCGGTTGCCGCGTCATGAGACAAGGCTATCGACATCGGACTAGCGATGTCAGATCGGGAGGCCTGAATTGAGAAACCCCAATCGATTGATGGATATGATTCTCGGCGATGCTACCGTGGTTGCTCCCGGCGTATATGATGCTCTGACTGCTCGACTGGCAGAAGCCGCCGGCTTCAATGTCGTATATATGTCAGGAGCAGGATTGTCCTATTCTCGACTGGGAAATCCAGATCTCGGGCTAGTGACACTATCAGAGGCCGTTCAGGCTGCGAGTCAGATCGTCGACGTAGTTGAAGTACCAGTGATTGCAGATGCTGACACGGGGTATGGGAATGCCCTCAATGTGGAAAGAACAGTGAGGGAATTCATTCGAGCTGGAGTGGCAGCGATCCAGCTCGAAGACCAGATCTTTCCGAAAAGATGCGGGCACCTATCTGGAAAGGGCCTGGTCTCTGCAGAGGAAATGTGCGGCAAAATACGCATTGCGTGTGAGACACGAGGCGACAATGACCTCATGCTCATTGCCCGCACTGATGCGAGGGATGTCTTGGGGCTGGATGAAGCTCTTCGTCGTGCGGAGCAATATCTGGCATCGGGAGCAGATACACTCTTCATTGAGTCCCCTGGCTCGATTCAAGAACTGGAGATCGTGGCAAGGAGTTTCATGGGCGTTCCTTTGGTGGCAAACATGGTTGAGGGTGGGAGGACGCCCATTCTTTCTGCCGACAATTTGGCTGACTTGGGCTTCAAGATCATTCTGTTCCCCAATTCCCTTACCCGCTATTATTCGAAGGTGGGATTGGAGTTCTTGCAGGCGCTGAAGAACGAGGGGGGCAGCGGGTCATTCACTAGCAGGATGCTCACTTTGGGCGAACTGAACGAACTCCTGGGAATCAGCCAATTTGAAGTTTGGCAACAGAACTACATACCAGGGTAGTCGAGGGGCGGGTGCATGATAGAAATGACGATAACCGAACAAGTGATTGCCAGGGCCGCATGCGTGTCGAGAGTCGCCCCCGGCGACGAAGTGTGGGCAAACGTCGATTTGGCAGTCATGAATGATTCGTCTGGCCCTAGAAGAATGGCTCCCATCCTCGACGAACTTGGAGGAGCAATCTGGGATTCAGATAGGCTTGTCCTCGTGGCAGATCATTTTGTTCCGCCCGCCAACATTCGTCATTCGGAAATCCTTCAAAAGACTCGGCAATGGGCGACTGGCCATCAAATCAAGCACTTCTATCAGTTTGAAGGAATTCTTCACACTCTTCTGCTCGAGAAACGACTCGTCAGACCAGGAATGCTCGTGGTCGGCGCTGATTCTCATACGGTCACTGCCGGAGCCCTGGGCGCCGTTGCAGTGGGGATCAGCTCGACGGAAATGGCAACGGTTCTTTCGACAGGTCAAATCTGGCTTCGTGTACCTCCGACAATCCAGATATTCCTTGAGAACTCGTTGCCCAAAGGCGTCACCGTTCGTGATGTGACATTCAAGATCCTGGGAACTCTGGGCTCGGATTTCGCCTTGTACAAGGCGATGGAGTTTCGAGGTCCAGCCTTGGGGGCATTTTCCCTTGATGATCGGGCGGTTCTCGCGAACCAATCTATAGAGATGGGAGCAAAGAACGCGGTCATTGAGCCAAACGATGAATCCCTCGGTCGCTCGGATCTCATGAAAGGCGCTCCTGGGGGCCAAATGAGAAGGGATAGCGATCTCAACGTGGAAAAGGCCTTGAGATTCGATCTCTCCAATGTGGAACCGGCATTGGCCTGCCCACATGACGTATCCAACGTTGAGACCGTGAGAGATAGACTCGGTGAAGCGGTCGATACAGTTTATGTCGGATCCTGTGTAGGCGGAAGATTGGCCGATCTCGAAGCGGCCGCGGGGATATTGGAGGGGCGCCGTGTAAAGATCCCCACCCTGGTGGCGCCGGCAACCAAGAAGATCATGTTGGAGGGGATGAGGCGCGGCGTGGTGCAGGCGATCGCGGCGGCTGGAGCTACCATCCTTCCTGCCGGTTGTGGTGCGTGCGCCGGTCTTCACTCGGGTGTTTTGGGCCCGAATCAACGATGTATGTCGACCGCGACTCGGAATTTTCGCGGGCGCATGGGGGATCCCTCCGCCTCGATTTTCCTCGCTTCCCCTTTCACCGTAGCCGCAACGGCATTAGAAGGTCGCATAAGTGACCCCAGGGAATATGTATGATGCAGCCAATCATTCGCGGTCGATCTTGGGTTTTCTCGTCAAACGTCTCAACTGATGAGATCCTTCCTGGTCGATACCTGGAAAGGTCGAACGAGGAGGTCGGCCGTTTCGTCATGGCTGGCCTGGATCCCTCTTTTGCGTCGCAAGTATCCTGCGGAGACTTCATCGTCGCGGGCGCCAATTTCGGCTGTGGATCGAGTCGAGAAACGGCGGCCGTAGCGATAAAGAATTGTGGGGTAGCAGCCGTGGTAGCGGTATCATTCGCGCGGATTTTCTTTCGGAACGCGATCAACATTGGGCTACCGGCCGTGGTCGTGGGAGATTCCTCTTTTGTTCGCGCCAATGATATGCTGGAGATTGATTTTGAGAATAGAACCGTCGCAAATCTGTCTTCCGGAGATGTGCGGAGCATCACCAACCTTCGGGGTATTTCCTGGCAGATTCTCTCCGCAGGCGGAATTGTCGCATTTACCAAAGAACGGCTGGCTGAGCGCGGAAGTCGGGCTGGGAATATTGACTGACAAGGGATTGCGTGCTATGCAGTGCACATTTGTGCGACAGGCCAAATGTGTTCGACGAGAAGGGGCCTTCAACTGGATCCAGGAATCCGGATTCCTTTGCAGGGATCTGATACTTGACTTGTCAAGTGTATTTCTCATTCCAGTGGCGGCGGTAGGTGTGGGCAGGGAGTCCGACACCACTCCATATTGCCGAAATGAGCTCCGCTGTGGTGAAGGATAGAGGGCGCTGCATTCTTCGTCTCTCGTCTTGTCGGGTCTTCTTGAACGGATAGGCCCAACGGTTGAACACCAAGGCGAGAAGCTGGAGTGTGAGGTAACCATATCAAATTGTGATCGCGATGAGCAAAGAGCAATATGACGTTCTCATTGTGGGCGCAGGCCCGGCGGGCATCTTTGCCTGCTTCGAAATGTTGGAGGCCGACCCGAACATGAGGATCGCCCTCATCGACATGGGGCCGCGGCTGGATGAGCGGAGAGCCAATCAGGTGATGAGCGGCTTTGGCGGCGCGGGATCATTCTCCGATGGCAAACTGCATTACACGCCCAGGCTCTCCCATGAGCGGGCGCTGCACCTGATCGACGAGGAGGGCTACGTCGAGATTCTCAATTCGATCGAGGAGCGCTTCAGAGCCTGTGGCGTGGACGCCGAGTTCTACCCGCGCAACCCGGAAGAAGTCCAATCCATGGTGGAGGAGGCCGAGAGATGCGATATCGAACTGATCGTCCGGCGGGCCCAGCATGTGGGGACGGATAAACTGCGCCAGGTCCTCCAGCGCTTCCAGGATGATCTGTTGGGGAGAGGTGTGGATCTGCTCGATAGAACGATGGTGAAGGATGTCCTGATCACGAATGGCGCCTCCGTAGGCGTGGTGGATGTCGAAGGGAACCGCTTCTACGGAAGAAGAGTGCTGCTTGCACCCGGGCGCATCAGCGCCAAGTGGCTCCAGGAGCTGGCGGATCGACATGGCATCCAGTATGAATACGGGATGGTCGAGGTCGGCGTAAGAGCGGAATTCCCGGAATCGGTCATGAAGCGCTACGCAGAGGCGCTGTACGAAATCGTGCTGAAAGTCCGCACGCGAACCTATGATGACATCATCCGCACGTTCTGCACCTGTCCGAATGGGTATGTGGCCGTGGAGGACTATCGCGGCTATGTCTGCGTGAACGGACACTCGCACTCCACCCATCGTGGGGAAAACTCCAACTTCGCCCTGGTGTGCGAGGTCAACCTGACCGAGCCGGTTGAAAACTCGATGGCCTACGCCGAGTCCATCGCCAAACTGGCCACGACTATTGGGGGAGGCAAGCCCATTCTGCAGCGGTTGGCCGACCTGCGCAAGGGGAGACGGAGCACCTGGTCGAGGCTGAGCAAGTCCATTGTGAAGCCCAGCCTGAGGGATGTGACCCCCGGGGATATCTCCATGGCGTTGCCGCACCGGATTGTCACCGACGTGCTGGAGGGCTTTGAGAAGTTGGACGAAGTGATGCCGGGCATTAACTCCGGATCGACGCTTCTCTACGCGCCAGAGGTGAAATTCCGCTCGTCTCGCATCAAGACGGATGGGGGCTTGCAGACGGATCTATCTGGCCTTCATGTCGCCGGAGACGCGGCGGGGGTCTCCGGATCGATCACCGGGGCGGCGGCCACCGGGATCATGGCTGCCAGGGGTATGCTGCGGGATCTGTGAGAGCCGGCCCCACTGGGCGCATACAGATGTGGTTGGGCCGCGCTGCTTGGATTTGGGCCCGATCTCGGATTGCGAGCCGGTTTGGGGTCCCTTTCCAGGCCTCCGCAGCGGATGCATCGGCACGCAACCCAACCCCTTCATCCAAGCCCGGGAATGGGGCCCCGTGTGGTCTTCTCCGCGCCATGCCCTCTGACCATAGCTAGCGTGTAGAAACCCGGGAGATCGTCGATCCCTCCTGGGCAACGATTCCAAACCCCGGGCAGGGGGGTTCCGGCTTCGGTGGTGAGAGACTCCAGCGTGGGCGAGCCCTGATCATGAGGATGCGACACAACCAACGCCCGGTCGGCGGGTTAAGCATGTCTGAAAGGGGAAGCGGCCCAGAGGGGCCGACCGAGGAAGGAATATGGACGCACCGCAGCGAACACCGCTCTATCCACGCCACATCAGGTTGAATGCGAAGATGGTCGAGTTCGGCGGCTGGGAGATGCCGCTGCACTATCCCGACGGGATCATCCACGAACATCTCTGGACCCGCAAGAAAGCCGGTCTCTTTGACGTCTCTCACATGGGGCGCTTTGTGTTTGGGGGGCGGGGCGCGCGAGACTTCCTGCAGCATGTCCTCACCAACAATGTGGACGCGCTCAACACAACAGACCGCGGCGCACAGTACACAATTCTTCCCAATGATTGTGGGGGCGCGGTGGACGACGCCTACCTGTACCGCTTTCGGGAGGATGAATATCTGCTGGTGGTGAACGCGGCAAACCGGCTCAAGGACTGGGCGCATATCCAGGAGCGCATCGCTCTCTTTCAGGATGTTGCCGTCGAGGATCGCACGCGCGATATCGCCATGCTGGCGCTCCAGGGCCCAGATTCACGCCGGATCATAAAGCAGGTGGTCCGGGAGGGCCGCCTGCCCGAACCGCGGCGAAACGCGGTGAGCATTGTCTCGATCGCAGACGTTGAGGTGCAGATCGCTCGAACCGGCTACACCGGCGAGCCGCTGTGCTTTGAACTGTTCGTCCCTGCAGACTCGAGCCCCGTTCTGTGGGATCTGCTGATGGATCTCGGAGCGTGCCCGGTCGGGCTCGGCGCCCGAGATACCCTGCGCCTGGAGGCGGGACTGCCGCTGTATGGACACGAATTCGGCGTGGATGCGGAAGGCGAGGAAATCCCGGTCCTGGCCTGCCCCATCGCGAGATACGCAGTGAGTTTCAGCCCGAGGAAAGGTGACTTTGTTGGCCGCGATCCGCTGCAGGTGCAGTTCGAGGCCCTGTCCAGCATCATTGCTCAAGACTATTCCCGCATGTCGGATCTTCCCAGGAGGATCCAGCCGGTCGCAGTGGTGGGACGTGGTGTCGCCCGCCAGGGGACTCCCGTCTTCCGGGAGGATCGCTGCGTGGGGTACGTGACCAGCGGAACGATGATTCCCTACTGGGTCCAGGTGGGTGAGGGGCTTGGCGGATCTTTCTCGACCGAGCGGGAGACCCGGAGCATATGCCAGGCCTACATGGACAGCCAGTTGCAGGTGGGAGACGATGTTTATCTGGAAATCCGGGGCAGGCGGGTGGCGGCTGCGGTGGTCGAATCGCACCTGCGGGGCAACGCGCCGCCGTACGCACGACCGATCATATCCGGGTATCAACCCGCCGTGTGGAGACCGGGCGGGAAGGACGTGAATGAGGCGGCCGGCTGGCTGCTGGCGGAAGCCATGGAGAACACCCAGTGGCGCCAGGCTGAGTGTATCAACCTGATCCCCTCGGAGATGACAGCTTCCCGGATGGTCCGCCTGCTGTCCGTCATGGATCCCGCCTTTCGCTATGCGGAGCATCGGAAGTCCAGTGCCTTCTACGACACCGAGGTCTTCTACTATCAGGGGACCGATTTCATCGCCGAGGTGGAGCATCGGCTGCGCGCTGAAATGATGCGCTATCTTGGGTGCAATGAGGTGGAGGTCCGGGTGACCAGCGGCCAAATGGCCAATGCAGCGGTGTTCAGTGGGATGGTCAGCTATGTCAACAGGCTGGATCGCAGGAGGGAGCCCAGGCGCATGCGGTGTGTCATGAACCACAACCTGGGGAAAGGGGGGCACCTCAGCGCCCAGCCGATGGGGGCGTTGCGTGACTTCGTGGCGAGGGATCCGGTCACGGAGCGTTCTGCGGTGGTGAACTTCCCCGTGCTGGTCGAAAACCCATATCGGGTAGACTTGCAGGCCGCATTTCGACTGATCGAACAATACCGACCTGAGCTCATCATCCTGGGCAAGAGCATGGTGCTGCACAAGGAGCCGGTGGCGGAGATCCGAGCGTTTCTCGACTCCGCCGGCATCGAGTCGATCCTGATGTATGACATGGCACATGTGCTGGGCCTGGTGGGTCCCCATTTTCAGCAGCCGTTCGAAGAGGGTGTGGATATAGTGACCGGTTCGACCCACAAGACCTTCTTTGGCACACAGAGAGGGGTCATTGGGTGCGACTACGAGGAAGGGGAGGCGAATTGGGCGCTGTGGGAGGCGATCGTGCGCCGGTGTTTCCCGGGCTCCCTTTCCAACCATCATCTGGGAACGATGTTGGGTTTGCTCATGGCCGCGTATGAGATGAATCACTTCAAAGATGAGTACCAGCCGAAGGTGATCGCCAACGCTAAGGCGTTCGCCCGCAGCCTGAAAGATGCGGGTCTGGCTGTGGCTGGGGACCCGGGGATCGACTTCACAGAGACGCACCAGGTGATCGTGAAAGTGGGGTATGCGCGCGGGCCGGAGATGGCCGGACGTCTGGAGGCGAACAACATCATCTGCAACTTCCAGGCCGCTCCGGATGAGGAGGGTTTCACCGCTTCCGGCGCCCTTCGATTGGGGGTCGCGGAGATGACCCGCTTCGGCTTCGGCGCGGAAGAGTTCCGGGAGTTGGCAGGATTGATGGCGGATGCGATTCTGCACGATGCCCCGGTGAGAGAGAAGGTTGTCGGGTTGAGAGAGGGGTTTCGGGATCTCAGGTATTGCTTCAGTGAAGCCCAGTTGGAGGACAAGGTCGCCCAACTGCAGGGATTGATCTAGGAGAAATCAAGAAGCGCTCTGCGGCCATATTGTCGGGAGACGGATGGGTGGCGAAGCCGCCAATCACCCGCAGACCAATACGGGACTCATTTCACGAGGCAGAAGCTCGCGCCCCGTGTTTACGGCGTCACTGATGATGGGGAAGTGGTGACTGTAATCCGTTGCCGCCGTGAATAAGCGGCCCTGATCGCGGCCGATGAGTTGGCCAGCCTGAGCGAAACTGCGCATCCTCTCCGACTTCTTGCGAATGCATCCCGGCTTTTCACGGCTCCTGGCCGGGCGCTCAGAGGTGAGGGTGAAGCAATGGCCGTGGAGGACCTCGCCGTGAAAGTTGGTCTTGACGCCCAGGGCCCGGGAGGCGGGCTTTCAACCCGAGTTCCTTGAGGATCTGAAGTACTGGGTCAAGCACGATAGAAAGACCGCGCTCCGGGCGATTTCTCTGGTGGAGGCCGTATCGGGCGATCCATCCAAGGGGATTGGAAAGCCCGAATCACTGAAGCATCCGGCCGCCGGCGCATGGTCCCGCCGGATCACTCGGGAACGTTGGCTCGTCTACCCCGTGCGTGAAGAGCGGGTTGATCTTCTCCAGGCTCGCTACCACTCCATTCATGGGATTCTGTGGAAGTGATTTCGACGAACGTGGGAGCAGCCACAGGTGCAGGGGCTGGCCCTGCATCAAGTGCCCCCGTTAACACGTACCAAGAGAGGAATGGAAGTCGCCCCCAGACATACGCTCTCCGGGCGGCGCGCCAATCAGAGGATCATAGTTCCTTGGCGTTCGGTTGGGGGGTGGCATCCCTGACCTACGAAATTGATATAGGGGAAGAAGGCCCGATCTGTCCGACTGTTGGTGGAAGAAACGCTTAACACCGCGCTCAAGAACGCGGCGCCAAGGAGGCAATCCTCTCCATAAGCTTCGCACGTCATCCCTGCTTTGGTGAAAGGTTGCATGGGGGAGCCTCGGATCCAAGAACTGGCGAATCCCGACAGACCGCCGGGATGATGGCTCGACTGGTCAAGAGAGCCATTCTTCCAGCCGGAAGGTTTGAGAGATTGGTTCAAGAAAGGCATTGTCGCCGATGGCCCCATCCGCCGGAGGAGGGCGGCCAGCCGGGATGGCTCACGTCCGATAGGCGGCATTGATGGTGACATACTCATGGGTAAGGTCACAGGTCCACACGGTGGCTGCAGCTTCCCCCTGGCCGAGGTCCAGCCGAAGCTCGATCTCGCCTCCGGCGAACAGCTCTTGCGCCCGCTCTTCCGAGTAGGGGGCGGCTTCGCCCCCACGAACCAGTTGCAGCCCTGGCCCTTCGCCCGATTTGATCCAAAGTTCCAAGCGGTTGGGATCGAATGGGATTCCAGAGCGGCCCGCGGCGGCCAAGACCCTTCCCCAGTTCGGATCGCCGCCCGCGAAAGCAGTTTTCACCAGCGGGGAGGTGGCAATGGTTTGGGCGACCTTCAACGCCTGCGCTTGATCCCCTGCGCCGCTTACACTCAGCTCGATGAACTTCGAGGCGCCTTCTCCATCCCTCACGATCGCATGCGCCAGCCTGAGGCAAACCGCATCGAAGCCGCGAGCGAAGGCTGCGTGGTCGGCGGCGCCTCCTAGCTCGACCCCGCTCGCGCCGTTCGCCAGCGCCAGGACGGCATCGTTTGTGCTGGTGTCGCCATCAATCGTGATCCGGTTGAAGGAGCGTTGAACCGCCTGAGTGAGTGTATCCTGCAGCATATCCTGGCGGATGGCGACATCCGTGGAGATCACCGCGAGCAAGGTCGCCATGTCCGGGTGGATCATCCCGGCGCCCTTCGCCATGGCGCCGATTGTGATGGCACCTCCTTTGAGTTCGATCTTCACGGCGAGATGCTTCGGCCGTGTATCCGTGGTCATGATTGCCCGAGCCGCGTCCAGGCCCCCGCTGGAGCTCAGACGCTCCGCCGCCTCATGCACACCGGTCGAGATCTTATCCATGTCGAGGCGCATTCCGATCACACCGGTGGAGAGCACTAGCACCTGGCTGGCATCACAGCCCACGCATTCGGCTACGCACTCCTGAGTGGCGCGCGCGTCCTCCAGGCCCTTCTCGCCGGTGCAGGCATTGGCAACCCCCGCGTTTGCCGCCACGGCTCGCACTTTCCCTGGATTTTCGCCCAGGGCTCGCTGGCAAACGATCACCGGAGCGGCTTTCACCCGGTTCTTTGTGAACACGCCGGCCGCGGATGCCTCTCGTTCGGATATCAATAGGGCGAGGTCAAGATTTCCGGTCGGCTTCAGGCCGCACGCCACCCCGGCGGCCCGGAATCCGGCCGGCGTGGATACCGTGCCTCTTTCGATGAACTGCATGGGAGGATCCTTTCTCCGGAGTGAGGACTTTCAGATCATCTCTTGATGGTTTTCGGCCCTCATTGCGTTTCTCGTTTCCCGGATGCCTTGACCTAGCGAGTGCACCCAGGGTTCAGGGGGCCTCCCGCATTCGAGAGCCGCTGCGCTCGTCCATCGAGAGGCAGGAGGTCTCGTTGGCTGGGCCGAAGTGGATCGCAACCGCTTCCTCATCACAGTCAAGGCGGAAGGGGCATATCACACATTCGTTCCAGACTTTCTCGGGGAATAGGCTCCGATCAACCCGCTTGAAGCCGACTCGTTCGAAGAAGCTCACGGAGCGGGTGAGCGCCAAGAGGGTTCTCACACCCTTTCTGGATGCATTCGAGATCAGGGCCAGCACCAGCTTCGAACCCAGCCCGTTGCCCTTTAGCCCGTCGGATACGACCAGCGACCGGATTTCGCTGAGGGTGGGAGATAAGGCACAAAGCCAGGCACAGGCGAGGATCTCTTCGCCGGACCCGGCCACCAGCCAGTTGTCGATATTCTCTTGGATCGTGCTCAATTGGCGCGGGAGCACCAGCCCCCTCCGGGCGTGCTCGTCGACCAGGGAGAATATCCGGGCTGCGTCATCGGGCCGGGCACTGCGAAAGACGATATCCATGCCTTATGCCTTTCCCGGGCTCGCCTGTATACATTCCCCCAAGATGGCGAGCCCCTGATGGATCTCATCCCGGCCGATCACAAGCGGCGGGCAGATTCGCACGGTCCTATCACCGGCAGGGATGATCAGCAAGCCGCATTCCAGGGCGGCTGCGATCAGCGGCTTGACGGGGATGTCAAGTTCGACGCCGATCATCAATCCCCTTCCACGGACCTCGACGATACTGTCACAAGGCAGGGAGTTCAATGCGCCCAGAAGCTCCTCGCCCTTGGCGCGAACCTCCTCGAGAAGCTCGGGATCCTTGATCTGATCGAAGACGACTTGCGCGGCGCGACAGATCAACGGCCCGGCCGCAAAAGTGCTGCCGTGGTCTCCTGGGCCGATGGCCGCAGCCGCACCCTCAGTCGCCAATGTGGCTCCGATGGGCAAGCCATTGGCCAAAGGCTTGGCAAGGGTCATGATATCGGGGGTGACCTCATACGCCTCGTGTGCCCACAAGAATCCGGTGCGGCCTAGGCCGCACTGCACCTCGTCGAAAATCAGCAGCGCCTGGTGCTCGTCGCACAACGCTCGCAGGCCGCGCAGAAATTCAGGCGTTGCTGGGTGAATGCCACCTTCCCCCTGGACGGGTTCAACGATCACCGCGCAGGTGTCATGATCTATCACTTGGCTTGCAGCGTCGAGATCGTTGTATGGAGCGAACGCCACATCCGGCACCAATGGGCCAAAGGCAGTGCGGTAGGCGGGCTTATGTGTGACCGAAAGCGCCCCAAAGGTGCGGCCATGGAAGCCGCGTTGAAAGGCGACGAAGCGCGTCTTGTGCCCCCCGTGGTTCCGATGCGCCCACTTGCGCGCGAACTTGAGGGCGGTCTCCACGGCCTCCGCCCCGCTGTTTGAGAAGAAGACCCGGTCGGCGAAGGAGCTGCGCACCAGCCTTTCCGCCAGGTCCACCTGTGGGGCGGTGTGATATAGATTGCTGACATGGGTCAGCTTTCCGGCCTGATCCCTGACCGCCTCCAGCCAGGCCGGGTTGCCGTGCCCGAGAGAGGTGACCGCTATCCCCGCGCCGAAATCGATATAGCGCCGCCCCTCCCGATCATAGAGATGGACACCCTCTCCATGCGTAAAGAGCACAGGCGGGCGTCCGTAAGTCGGGACCAGGAGCTTGGTTGCTTTGTGGATGATGTCCTGTGTATCCATTGCTGCCTCGAATCGTATCTGGACTGACGTACGATGTGCCGTTATTCCTTGAGTATGGCGGTCCCGCCTCCCTTCTCCAGCCCCGCCAGGTCGCCGATGATCACCTGCGGCATTCCCCCTTCCACCGCCTGCACAGCGGCCTTCAGCTTGGGAAGCATTCCACCCTGAATTTGGTCGTTGTCGATCATTTCTTTCGCCATTGCCAGGCTCAATCGCGGCAAGACTTCGCCGTTGAGGAGGACCCCAGGCACGTCTGAAACGAGGTGAAGTCGCTGGGCGCCCAGTGCCTGAGCCAGAGCACTGGCTGCGTGGTCCGCATTGACGTTATAGATTTCTCCGTCCACGCCCAGCGAGATGGGCGCGATTACAGGTGTGATGGCCTGCGCCAGCAGGTTTTGGAGAAGCGCCGTCCTGACCGCCGCGATCTCACCCACCAATCCCAAATCGAATCCCGGATGCCGGACCTTGCGCACCCTTAGCAAGCCCCCGTCCACCCCACACATGCCGATGGCGTCAATCCCTGCCCCTAGAAGGACCGAAACGAGTTGCTTGTTTACCAGGCCGCACAGCGCCATCTGGGCGATCTCCAACCCTTCGCGGTCGGTAACCCGCAACCCCCGCACCTTGGTTACGCGGTGCCCCAAACGTGTCTGAAGGGCGTCTATCACCCTTCCGCCGCCATGGACGATGATGAAGGGGCCTTCGATCCGGCTCAAAGCCGTCGGGAGTTCTCGCTGAAACCGGGGCCGGTCAAGAACTCGTCCGCCGATTTTCACCACCTGCATGCGGCTCCCTCATTCCACCTCATAGAAGGCCGGCGGCCTCTTCGATCCGGAACATGGCGTTCATGTTCTGGACCGCCTGGCCTGATGCTCCTTTTAGCAGATTGTCAATCGCCGAGGTGAGAATCAGGGTGTTGTCCGCCAGGGCGAGCCCGATGGCGCACTTGTTTGTGCAATTGACATGCGAGAAGGTCGCCGGTTCTCCGCGCGGGAGCACGCTCACGAAGGGCTCCCCGGCATATGTATCTATATAGTGCCGCCGCAAGCGGCCCTCATCCCAACCCTGGGGAAGCGGGGCATAGATGGTGGAGAGCAGCCCGCGCGAGGCGGGAACCAAGTGGGGGCTGAAGATGATTCGGGGTGGGGCGTCACCCCAGGAGGCGATGGCTTGCTCCATCTCGGGGAGGTGGCGGTGGCTGCGGCCAACGTTGTAGGGCTTGACATTCCCGGCGACTTCGACGAAATGGGTCGCGAGGCTGGGCTTCCGGCCCGCGCCGGATACGCCTGACTTCGCGTCGATGATCACAGGGCCCTGCAGGATCCCGGCATCCAGCAAGGGTTTCAGCCCGAGCAATACGCTTGTGGGGTAGCAGCCCGGATTCGCGACCAATCTCGCCTCCGGCAGTAGATCTCGATGGAGTTCGGTCAGCCCGTATACCGCCGTCTGCAGGAGATGGGGCGCTGGATGTTCGGACCCATACCACCGCTGGTAAACCGCCGGATCCCGCAGGCGGAAGTCGGCGCTGAGATCGATGACCCGGACACCTGCATCGAGGGCACGGAGTGCGAATTGGGCCGAGGCGGTATGCGGCAGGCAGAGAAAGACGACTTGCACCTCTTGTAGGGGCGCATCGCCCGGATCGATCAGGGGGATGTCCGGCGCGCCCGGATATGCGGCGGACAAGTGTTCTCCGGCGTAGGTGCCGGAGGCTGCGAATCGCAGCCGGGCGGAGGGATGCCGCAAGAGGATGCGGACCAGCCCTGCTCCTGTGTAACCCGTTGCTCCGATCACCCCGGCACCTATCATCTGCACCTTCTCGCTCGAATTTCTGGCATGGAGCTGCCATTCCCAACAAGATCCCCGCCGGGCATACCATGGCGGCAGTAATGCGAGCCGGGCCTGCTGGGATATGTGCGGGATTCTTGAGCCTCGCCTGCCAGCGTCGGCCCATCCTGAGACATGGCCGCAGGCCCGCCACAGAGAATTCTTCAAACTTGCCCCAATTCCCAAGAAAAAATCCGCCAGATGTCTGGCGGATCCAAGTGGTGAAATTGCGCAACCATCACTCAGCCAGACGGCGCTCCTTGTGCTGGGGCGGGCTTAGGGGCTCGAATGGATGAGACAGAACGCGGCTGCCTATTCATAATTGAGAAAACTCTAGCAAATAACCATCCAGATGTCAATAGAAAAGGCCAAGAATTGGCCAGATTCATCAAACCTGCGGCCCGGTGCCCGCCTCGACAACTCGCCGGGCGGATCTACGGAGGCGCAGTATCGTGTCCGTCCCCCGCACGCATATTCTCCCGCGCCGCTCCAACCAGAATGCCATCCAGCTCATCCATGGAGAGGGGGCAGTCCGCTCCCATGGCCTTGATGCGCGCGGTCGCACCGCGTATCTGCTCCTCGTTCAGCCGCAGCTTCAGCAGTCTTGCCCGGTGGGCCACCGCATTCCAGCCCGTCAGCCGGTGGGCGATATGCAGTTTGCGTTCCAGACCGAAGTCCGACGGATCTATCCCCTCGTAGGTCCGCGGGTCGTTGAGCAGCGCGTTGGTGTGGATGCCGGCCTTGTGAGCGAAGGCCGTGTGGCCGGTGATCGGGTTGTTGAAAGGCACCTCTAGGCCAACCATCGCGGCGACCATGTCCTCCAATGCCACCAGTTGGCCCAGCGCATATTTGGCCACCAGCCCACGATCCACAGTGTACAGACGGGCGATCAAGCCGCCCAGGGAGGTGATGCCATTGCGTTCCCCGATCCCCAGGATGCTGGTGTTGATGTGGGTCGCGCCCGCCTCGAGCGCGCAGAGGGCGTTTGCGACGGCGCAGCCGCTGTCGTTGTGGGTATGAAATTCAATCCCGCATGAGACCACTTCCCTCACAGCGTGCACCAGGACGGAGGTCTCTCCCGGGGTCGCCGTTCCCAGCGTGTCGGCCAGGCCAACCCGATCAACCCGCATCGCCTCCAGGGTTTCGAACAGCTTGGCCAGATCCTCCCAGCGGCTGCGGAAGCTGTCCTCGGCGCTGAAACGCACCTCGAGGCCACAATCCTGCAGGAATGGGACGACCTGTCGGGCGCGATCGATGATCTCTTCGATCGTCATGCCGTGGCTGTGCCGCTGCATCTGTGGCGACGTCCCAACCGCAATGTTCACGCCGGCCACTCCAGTTCCCGCCACCTTGCGGGCATCGCCCATATGGCATCGGATGTGTGTCAGGACGCGGGCCCGCAGCCCGAGATTGCAGATCTGCCTGCAATGCACTTCACTGCCCGGCCAGGCCGCCGGGGAGGTCAATTCGATATACTCCACGCCGAATCGATCCAGGGCTTGGGCGATGCGGATCTTCTGTTCGAGGGTGAATTCCGCGCTCAGGAATTGCTCGCCTTCCCTCAGGGTGGTGTCGATGAGTGAGCAGTTCAGCATGCTTGCGCCCCTTATGCTTCGCCCATGAGATCGCTCAGGGCCAGGGATATGACGTCAATTGCTCGTAGGAATTCATCCAGATGGATATGCTCCTGTCCGGAGTGATCGAGCCGAGAATCTCCGGGGCCATAGGCCGCGATGGGGCAACCCCACGCCGGGCCCACTAGGTTCATGTCCGATGTGCCGGTCTTGTACACGAAGCGCGGCCGCCCGCCATAGGACCGGATGGATCGGACCAGCGCCCGGGTCACCGCCGTGTTTTTCTCCGCCCGAAAGGCCGACACATGTCCGGAGAATTGCAGGTGGTCAGCGGGCAGGGCAGTGCGGACCCTTTCCTCAACCTCGGAAGGATCGGCATCGGGAGGAAGGCGGAACTCCACCTGCATCTGCGCCCACAATGCCCCATCCTCTCTCCCGCTGTTCAGCGCCCTCAGGGAGACGCTCGTGCGGTGGAAATGCCCCGCATCATTTCCCCCGTTAGTGGCGAGGATTCGGTTGATGGTGAGCCAGCGTTCGACGGCCAACTCGGCCGGCGTGCGGGCCGGAGCAGCGCTGTGTAGGGCTGGTCCGCGATGGCACCAGTCGAGCGAGAGGCGGCCTTTGTAGCCGAGCGTGACCCGGTCCCAGCCGCTCGGCTCGCCGATCAGGCATGCGGCCGGGCTGTATCGGCCCAGCGCATGCCGGGCGCCCCCGCTGCTCTCGACTTCCTCCTGGGTGGCGCCGATCACGATCAGGCGGACGCCGTCCGGGACATCCGTCCTGCTGGCAGCGGCCGCAAAAGCCGCCAGCGGGCCTTTGGCATCCACCGCCCCTCGGCCGTAGAGCAGCCGCCCCTCCAATCGGGGCGGGATGACCTCCGGTACGGTATCGATATGGCCCAGAAGCACGATCTCCCGCCTTCCATCGCCCTTGATCCCCACCGCATTGCCGGCAGCGTCGATCTTGGCGGCCAAGCCGTGACGGGCCATCCAATCCACGAGACATGCCGCCGCTTCCGCTTCGTCTTCGGAGGGACTAGGGATGGAGACAAGCTTGTGCAGCAGGCGCTCCGCCGCCGTTGTCAGGGCGGCGGAGCGCCGAGGTTGGGCATCAATTGCCATAGGCGTCCTCCAGGGCATCGATAATGGTCCGGCTCGCCCCCATAAGGATCTCTTGATCGATGATCAGCGGCGGCAGCAGCCGCAGGACGGTGCTGCCCGCCGAGAGGGCGAGGACGTGCCGGCGCAGCAGAGATTTGAGGACGGGCGTGGCCCGCCGGCGCAGCTCGATGCCGATCATGAGACCCAATCCCCGCACCTCCCGGATGAGAGGGTGCTCCAGCGCTCGCATCCGTTGCATGAGCGCCTCTCCGGCCTCCCCCCCTCGCTGATAGAGCTTCTCCCGTTTCAGCACCTCGAGCGTTGCCAGCGCCGCCGCGCAGGCGAGCGGATTTCCGCCGAAGGTACTTCCGTGACTGTGCGGTGCGAAGGCCCCCAATTCATCCCTCCATGCCACCACCCCCATGGGCAATCCGCCCGCGATGCCCTTGCCCAGGCAGATCACATCCGGCGAGAGCCCGTGGTGCTCAAAGGAGAACCAGCAGCCGGTACGGCCCAAGCCGGTTTGGATTTCGTCCACGACCAGCAGCGCACCCCGCGCCCGGCAGATCCGGGCCGCCTGCGATAGGAATTCTCCCCTGAGCGGACGCACCCCGCCTTCCCCCTGAACGACTTCCAGCAGTACGGCCGCGGTATGGGCGCCGATGGAGCGTTCGGCGGCCCCGGTGTCGCCCGCAGGGATGAGATGAAAACCCGGCACAAGCGGGCGGAAGGGCTCTCGATATTTCGGATTCCAAGTGGCCGACAAAGCACCCAGGGTCCGACCGTGAAAGGCACCTCGCAGCGAGAGGATTTCCGGCCGTCCGGTGAGCAGGCGGGCAAGTTTCACCGCCGCTTCGATCGCCTCGGCCCCCGAGTTGCATAGGAAGAAGCGCCACATCCCCGGGGGGAGGATTTCCTGCAGCTGCGAATACAGGCGGGACCGCATGTCGTTGTAGAAGATCTCGGGGCAGGTGATCAGCCGCCGCGCCTGCCTCTGAACGGCCTCAACCAGCGCGGGATGGCTGTGGCCAAGCAGCGCCACCCCATGCCCGCTGGTCAAGTCCAGATACGCCTCCCCTGATTCATCGTACAGGGTTGAGCCTTCTCCTCTGACGATGGCCACCGGACGCTTCGAATACGCGCCGGAGGTGTGCCTGTTCTCATGCATCTCTATAACCCTGGAGCTCGAGTTGCTGGCCGGCATGGGTCATTCCTCCTTCCTCTCTGGATCCCAAACCACGTCCCGCCGCCCGCCAAGGCCGCTTGCAGGGGGTTCGATAGCCGCCCATCGGCGATGGCCGCCCTGGGCACGCCTCCCTGTGCAGCCCTCTTCATGCTCATTACCTTCTGTCTCATGCGCCCCTGGGCCCAATCCAGTGCAGAATCGATCTCAGAGAAGGAAATATGCCGGATGAGATCTTGCTGGTGTGGAAAATCCCGGAAAAGGCCGGCCACGTTGGACAGGCAGATGAACAGATCAGCGCCAACCGTGCCTGCGATCTCGGCCGCCGCCCGGTCCCCATCCACATTGAGGAATCCGTCCTCCGGGCTGTGGGCCAATGCGGGTATGACAGGCACCTGGTCGAAAGCCAGGATTTCGTGGATGAGCTCCCACCGCACCTCCCGAATGAGGCCGGAGTAGTCGTCGCGAATGATTTGTGCGCGCCCATCATGGACATGGCGCAGATGGCGTTTCCGCTCGCCGAGCAGAACGCAGCAGCCCGCCAGTGTCAGCCCGACGGCGTGCAGGCCGGCGCGGTCGAGATGGCCGAGCAGCTCCGCGTTTACCGACCGGAGCGCAGCCACGTAAACATCCCGCATCCTGGGACCGGTGTACCGGCTGACGTAACCCGAGAGAGAGGTGAGATAACGGACCGGCAGGCCCGCCTCGGATGCCATCTGGTCCACCCGGCTGGAGCCGCCGTGGACGACGATGACCCGCGTCCCTCTCCGAAAGAGGCGCTCGATGTCTCTGCATACGGCTGGCAGGTCGAGGCCCTCGGCGCCCCCGATTTTGATGACCAGCAGATCCTCCCGCATGAGGTTTCCTCCCGAATGATGGCCGGGTGACGGCTCCCCGTCTCAGATGGGGTGCAGGCCGGGAAACATCAGGCCGGCCCGCTCATCCAAACCCAGCATCAGGTTCATGACCTGCACCGCGGTCCCCGCTCCACCTTTCATCAGATTGTCCAGCGCGGATACCATGACGAGGGCCTTCGAATCCGGGTCGAAGTGCAGGCCGATTTCGCAGACGTTGGTCCCGGCCAGGATCTTGGGCTCGGGGAATCGATATCCCCCGCGTCGATTCGCCAAAAGGCGCACAAACGGCTCCTCTCGGTAGGCGTTTTGGTAGAGATTCCAGACATCGCGCACTGTGGCCACAGGCGCGCCGGGTTGCAGGAAGCAGTGCGCCGTGAGATGGGCGCCGCGCACCAGCTCGACGGCGGTCATCGCGATACGCAATGGGATGTCTCCCAGCTCCTGCCTCACTTCAGCCAGATGACGGTGCCCGGAGGGGCTGTACAGTCGGACCACGCCGCTGCGCTCGGGGTGGTGAGAGCCCGGGTTATGCTGTGTCCCTCCTTCGGAGGAGCCGACCTTGACCTCGCCTGTCACTTGCTCCAGCCATCCGGCGTCGGCCAATGGGCCCAAGGCGAGGTTGATCAGAGTGGCGTTGCATCCCACGCCGGAGGCCAACGTGGCGCCTCGCAGGGCCTCCCGGTGGCGCTCCGGGAGACCGTACACGAAGTGCTCGAGCCAATTCGGGGCAGGATGCTCCCAGCCGTACCAGCGCTTGTAGTCCCCCGGGTCATGCAGGCGGAAATCCGCCGAGCAGTCGATCAGGTGCGGAGCGAGCGCCGCATATTGCTCAATACGCTCGGCCGCCTCTCCGTGGGGCAGCGCCAGGAACAACACGTCGCAGGGGCACAGGTCCCCCGGATCGCAGAATCGCAGATCCAGGTAGCCCCTCAGATTCGGATGGGCAGCGCCCACGTGCTGCCCGCTTAGCCCCCGGGAGCTTGCCTGGGCGAGTTCAACCCCCGGATGGAAGGCCAACAGACGGAGGAGCTCGCCGCCGATGTATCCGGAGCCACCTGCGATGGAGGCTCTCATGATCATGCCTATCCCCTCTCCCATTCAGCCCCCGTCTGCTCAGCCGCCATCTTGAGGGCGTATTCTGCGATCTTGGCGGGGATATCCACCCCGGTGGGAGCGATGCTGTTGCGAAACTCGACGTTGTGGTTGACCTCGTTGACCAGATACCCCTCCCGGGTTTCGAAGAGGTCCACCGCGAGCACGCCGCCTCCTACCGCCTGGGCTGCCCTGATGCTGATCTTCTCCAGCTCCGGGGTGAGCGCGCACTTACTGGCTACCCCACCGCGAGCAGTGTTCGTGATCCAGTGGGCCGAGGAGCGATAGATCGCGCTGATGACGTGATCGCCCACCACGGTTGTACGCACGTCGCGGCCGCCTTTTTTTTCGATGAAGGGCTGCACGTAGCAAGTCTTGTGCATGTAGCTGCCCAGGGTGAAGCGGTCCTCCAGAACGGCTTCCGCCGCGTCCCGGTCATTGATCTTGGCCAACAATCGGCCCCAGGATCCGGCCAGCGGCTTGAGCACCGTGGGGAATCCAAGCCCCTCCATGCTCTTCAAGCAGGCCAACTGGCTGAAGCTCACCCGCACCGGGGCCTGCGGTACGTCATGTTTCGCCAGCGCCAGGGTGGTACGCAGCTTATCGGCGCAGGTCCCGACGGCCCGCGAGCAGTTGAGCGTTTGCAGCCCCCAAGCTTCCAAGATGGCCAGCGTGGACAGTGATCTTGAGCTGCTGAGGCTGCGTTGCATGATCAGGTCGAATTCCATCAAGACGGGATCGGGTTGCAGGGGATCGAGGATCAGGTCCCGCTCCTGAATGAGCTCCGGGGAGACGCCCATTCGCTGGAGGGCTTCGACCAGCAGCTTCTCCTCTTGCCTCACCCGGGAGACGATCATGCCGATGCGCATATCACTCCCCCCAGTCCTCTTCGATCTCCGGCGCCAGGGCCAGCTCAAGGGGATCCAGGGCGATTATTTCTAACTCCACGCCGCAATCCGGGCAGGGGAGTATCTCGTTGGGCAGCGGTTGCTCGGGGAGCTCGATCGATGCGCCGCATTCCACACACTCAGCTGTTGTCATGGTTAGCCTCCTCAGTTTGATGGATACAAAGTCAAACCGGCGGTCCGGTTGGATCTGGACCGCCGGTCTCGCCGCCATGAAAGAGGCGCGCACAGCTATCCAGATCCGGGATCCGGCTTCTTGGCGCGCTTCTGGGTTGATTTCGCAGTGAGAACTTGGCTCATCGCCTGCTCGCCGAAAATAAAAAGGCCGGCCTCTGTCTGGCCGGTCATCTCTCTCAGGAAGAATGTGCGTGCAGCACTAGCCAGACGGCGTCTGAATTCGCTCCTTGGCGCACTTCTTTGCAAGAGTGTCGCGTAGACTGCTCATAATCGCGAAGAAGATATCAGAATAACTCAATCCTGTCAATAGGTCGCCCTGAGCTGGCCTCGCTTGAACTTGACACCGCGGTGCGGGATGCTATAGTCAGAGTTTCTGCTGAACGGAAGCATGGGCCTCTTGTCCTCGGGGGTGGGGGGTTGCTCTTGTGAGGCATGGGCGGACTGGTGCAGAACAGGCATGATCCCCGGTTCAGGGGGTGGCGGATCCGGCGGGTCGCACCGGGCCATCAGATCGCCAAAGAGGCTGGGATTTCCTCATGCTGATCGGATATAAGTTGCGGGCTGTGCCCTCGGCGCTTGAGGTGATCTGATCAGCAAAGCAAATCGGCTCCAGTCTTCTTGAGGTGGCAGCCCACAGCTTCCATACCAATCTCAGCAACTCGAGGAGGGAGCATGTCTTATCAGGAGCGCGAATTCGGATTTACCACCCGGCAGCTGCACGCGGGGCAGGAGCCGGACCCGGCGACCGGGGCTCTGGCGGTGCCGATCTACCAGACCACGAGCTATCAGTTCAAGGACACCCAGCACGCGGCGGACCTGTTCGCGCTGAGGGAGCCGGGCAACATCTACACGCGGATTATGAATCCCACGAACGACGTGCTGGAGAAGCGCATGGCGGATCTGGAAGGGGGGTCGGGGGCGCTCGCGGCCAGCAGCGGCCACGGTGCGCAGACCATGGCGGTACTGAACTTGTGCGGCGCGGGCGATCACATCGTCAGCAGCAGCCGCCTATATGGGGGCACATACAATCAGTTTCTCTACACTTTCCCCCGCCTGGGAATCGAGGTCACATTGGTTGATCCTTCTTCGGTGTCCGAATTCGAAGCCGCGATCCGCCCCAATACCAGGATCATCTATGGGGAGACGCTGGGAAACCCGGATATCACCGTCTTCCCCTTTGATGAAGTCTCCTCCATCGCGAGGGGGGAGGGCATCCCGTTGATGATCGACAACACCTTCGCCACACCGTACCTGTGCCGCCCGCTCGAGTGGGGGGCGAACATCGTGGTGCACAGCACGACGAAGTTCATTGGAGGGCATGGGACCACAATCGGGGGCATCATCGTCGATGGGGGCAACTTCGACTGGGGGAGCGGCCGATTCCCCCAGTTCAGCGAGCCGGATCCGTCCTATCATGGCTTGGTGTTTGCGGATCTCGGGGAAGTGGCGTTCATCACTCGGGCCCGGGTGCAGATGTTGTGGGACATTGGTGCGTGCCAGGCGCCCTTCAACGCCTGGATCACCCTGCAGGGGCTGGAAACCTTGAGTCTGCGCATGGAGCGGCACGTGGCCAATGCGCAAAAGGTGGCGGAATTCCTGGAGGCCCATCAGGCTGTGGAGTGGGTCAGCTATCCCGGGCTGGCAGGCCACCCCGATCATGAACGTGTGGGGAGATACCTGCCGAAAGGCCCGGGGGCGATTCTGGGATTCGGAATCCGGGGTGGTGTGGTGTCCGGCAAGAGGTTCATCGAGAATCTGCGCCTCTTCAAACATGTGGCCAACGTGGGGGATGCCAAGAGCCTGGCGATTCATCCAGCCAGCACCACGCACAGCCAATTGAACGAAGAGGAGCTGCGCAGCGCGGGGGTGACGCCGGATTTCGTGCGCCTGAGCGTGGGCCTGGAGGACATCGAGGACATACTCTGGGATTTGGACCAGGCTCTCTCCGCCTCGGCCGGCTAGAGCGCACGCGGGCTCCAGGGCGGTGGCTGCCTGCCGGCATGGAATGATACGTCGCTCACCTCCGAACGGGCCAGCCACCAAGCGTGACCAGCGGAGTCTGTTCATCCGACCGAAGCTTGGCGTGCCGGGTGCCTCCCGAATGGCCAATCGATAGAGACCTGAATGATCTTGCGGGCGTGAAATGCCGCGGACATATGCTGAAGCACGCTTTGGACGGCCTCGACGCTCCCCTTTCAAACTCTGGGTCAGCCGCATCATCGCTTACATTCCGGCCGACCCTGCCCGTCCATGACGTGCCCTCGGCAAACCCGAGGGGTATGGAGCTGTAATGCGTGCGTTTCGTATTGCGGCCAATCACTTGGCTGGGCTGAAAGGCTCGATATACATATGTGGCCGCAGTGACAGATTGGCAGGGTCAGTTACTTTGGTGACCATCAGTTCATAGCCGTCTCCCTCGAGCAGCGTGTCGTTCTTCGGTGAGTCGCGTCTCTGCGCTGCATTCCCAGATCAACCAACAAGAGGAGGTTTTTCGCTATCGAGTTGTGTATTTCCCAATTGACCGCATGGCTCAGGGCCGCTACACTCGAAGAGGGGCCACATGATCATTAACGACCGGGACGAACTGGATCATCTGCGCCACCAGATGGAGATCGTCTCCGAGGTGGCCAAACAGCTGACATTGGCCCTGGAATTGGATGCCGTGCTTGCTGTCGTCCGGGAAGAATTGGACAACAAGCTCAAGCTGGCGGAGTTCGGGGTTCTATATCTACATGACGAGGCGGGCGGGGTCCTCTACCCGGCCTCTGCGTTTGGCTGTCGCTTGGACGAGCTGGATGAGATTCCGCTGTCGGGTGACCCCGGCCTGCTCAAGAGCTTGTTTGATCTCGGTGAGCCGACGCTGGAGACGGATGCCGATCGAGTATCTGAGATATACGACGAAATCGGGATGTCACCCAAGAGGGGCCCCGGAGATGTGGTTCTCGTTGCGCACCTTTGCGCCGATGATCGCATCTTCGGCCTCTTGCTCCTTGGCACGACCGCATACCGGCAGGAGGGCAACCATCGGGATCTGGAGTTCGTCCAGACCCTGGCTGATCTGACCGCGCTCGCCATAGAGCGAACACGTTTGGAGGAGATTTCTGATTCCAAACGCTTTCTGAGAGAGGCCGAACGTCTGAGGTCAGATGTCTTGGGGACATTGTCCCATGAGCTGCGGACCCCTCTGGCGGCGATCAAGGGATACTCAACAGCCCTTCTCTTGGAGGAGGTCTCATGGCCCGAAAACAAGATCAGGGAGTTCCTTCAGCTCATCGATGAGGAGTGTGAAAGCTTGCAGACCATGATCAGCGAGATTCTCGACTCATCCATGATCGATGCGGGCAACTTCCCCATCGAACGGCAGCCGGTGCGCTTAGACCGATTAGCCCGGGAGGTCTGCAACGAAGCGTCCCGGCGCACCGATATCCACAAGCTGATCGTGGATATTCCAGCCGGCTTCCCCATCATTGATGCGGACCCCCTGCGCGTGAAGCAGGTCTTGCGGAATATCGTCGACAACGCCATCAAGTATTCTCCGGAAGGGGGATTGATCGTCATTCGAGGTGAGGTCAGGCCAGCCGATGTGGTAATCCACATTGCAGATCAGGGGGTGGGAATCGCGCCTGAGGATCTCATCCCGCTATTCGAGAAGTTCTTCCGGGTGAAATCCTCGATCGGGTACTATGTGGCTGGCACCGGCCTGGGGCTGCCAATCGCGCGCTCGATCGTGGAGGCGCATGGGGGCAGGATATGGGCGAAGAGCGAAATTGGGGAAGGTACGGAGATCTCCTTCTCTCTGCCTAGAGGGGGGTTGAGCGAGGAATCTAGGGGCTTGGCGTAGCGTACCGTACCGGGAATCAGCGGAGATCTTGGCGAGGAGTCACATGCATAAAGATAAGATCCTCGTGGTTGACGATGAACCCAAACTTGTGCACCTGATAAGGGAGGTGCTGGGTGCGCTGGGCTATCAGATCATCTCCACTGCGCAAGGCGAGGAGGCAGTCGCGATGGTTGCCCTGGAGGCGCCTGACTTGATGATCTTGGATATCGTATTGGCGGATGATGTGGATGGTTATGAAGTGTCGAGGCGGGTGCGAGAGTTCTCGAGCGTACCGATTATTATGCTCACCGCCAAGGCCCGGGAGGTCGATTTGCTGCAGGGCTTTGAGACCGGTGCGGATGACTACTTGACCAAGCCCTTCAGCTCCAAGGAGCTCGTGGCAAGGATTAGGGCGCTGCTCAAGCGATCCCGGTCGGAGGAGAGCGCCGCCGCAGGGGGAACGATCGAGTGTGGAAATCTCCGCCTCGACGTGGCTCGTCGGCGGGTGCTGCGAGCCGGGGAGGAGATCGAGCTGACCCGCACGGAGTATGAATTGCTCCTCGAGTTGGCCAAGCACCGCAACCAGGTGCTCACCCATGAGCAGCTTCTCACTGCCGTATGGGGGGCCGAGTATCGGAATGACATCGACTATCTGCGGGCCTATATTCACTATCTGCGCAAGAAGCTCGAGCGAGAACCCTTGGCCCCGGAGATGATCATGACCTCCCATGGGGTGGGTTATGTGCTCGTCTGCTCGCAGGATGTCTGAGGCCCGATAACCCAACGCCTCACTGCCACACGCCGAGAGTGAACGCTCTCGGCGTGTGGCTTTTTTAATGGGATTTTTAGCAGGTTCAGGCTCTCTCTTATGAGTTTTTCGGGGGTGAGGACCTATAGTGTGGTCGTGATCGGCCGTCCGGCCCTACACAATCGTGCCCGCTGCCCATGGCGGCGCCCATCTGTGGGGCCGGCGGTGATGGCCGCAACGACCGTCCAGCAGCAGGCGGTAGGCGGGCGGCCACGCTGCTCGAACCCCGGGAGGTGACGATTTGACTCCGGCGGACTTGATGGAACTGGTCAGTTTCATAAGTGAGGACAGCAAACATGACTCCCTGATGCACGCGCTTGAGGATTTGCAGGACCGGTTCCGCTATCTTCCACAGGAAGGCATGATTTTGATCAGCGAGCGGATGGGAGTTCCGCTCAGCCAGGTCTACAGCGTCGCCACTTTCTATCACGCCTTCAGCCTGGCGCCGCGGGGGAAGCACACACTTCAGGTCTGCACAGGCACCGCCTGCCATGTACGCGGTGCAATAGGCCTGCTCAACCATCTCGAGTCCAGGCTCGGACTCACTCCGGGCGACACAAGCGAGGATGGCATGTTCACTCTCGAGACAGGGAACTGCCTGGGTGCGTGCGCCTTGGGCCCTGTCGTGGTGCTGGACGGGGAATATGAGGGCAAGATGACCCCGAGGAAGCTCGACCGACTGGCGAAGCATTTATCGCGATGAATGTCATGAGTGTCAAGGTATCGCGACTTCAAACCCCGCAAGAGCTGGAAGCCCTTCGGGAGAAGGCGCGCCAGGACCTGAGCGCGGTCCAGGATAAGATACGCGTCTGCACCGGGACCGGATGCCGAGCACAGGGAAGCCTGCAGGTAGTGGCCGATCTGCGGCAATCGATCGATGGATTGGGGTTGGGTTCGGAAATCCAAGTAGTACCGACGGGCTGCCGCGGGCTCTGCGAATTGGGGCCTCTGGTCACTTTTGCGCCGGAACGGCTGGTCTATTGTGGAGTGGGGGTGGATGATGTCACGCAGATCGTGGAGCGCACGATCTCGCGGGGCGAAGTTGTGGATGATCTGATCTACATGGACCCCCAATCCGGCCGTCCAATTGTGTGTGACCGAGAATGGCCCTTCTACGCGCAGCAAGTTCGTCGGGTGCTGGCCCTTAATGGTGAGATCGACCCCACCCGCATCGAGGACTACATCGCCCACGACGGGTACCAGGCTCTCTCGGCGGCACTTTGCGGCATGACCCCAGAGGAAGTTATTCAAGTGATCCAGGAATCCGGGCTTCGAGGCCGCGGCGGGGCAGGATTCCCTACGGGCCTCAAGTGGCGGCTGTGCCGCAGATCCCCCGGAGAAGAGAAGTATGTGATCTGCAACGCGGATGAGGGCGATCCCGGTGCATTCATGGATCGCAGCCTACTGGAGGGCAACCCGCACAGCGTCATTGAGGGCATGATCATCGGCGGGCATGCGATTGGCGCGCGGCAGGGTTACGTCTATATCCGCAATGAGTACCCGCTGGCTGTGCAGAACCTCAAGATCGCCCTGATCCAAGCGCGGGACCTCGGATTGCTGGGCGCGAATATCCTTGGTTCGGGCTTCGATTTCGATATAGAAGTCCGTGTGGGCTCCGGTGCCTTCGTTTGTGGGGAGGAAACGGCCTTGATGGCGTCCATCGAAGGCCGCATCGGTGAGCCACGCCCGCGTCCACCTTACCCAGCGGAATCCGGATTGTGGGGGAAACCCACCAATATCAACAACGTCAAGACCTGGGCCAATGTGCCGTTGATCATCCACAACGGTGCGGAATGGTTCTCCGAGATCGGGACCGAGGGCAGCAAGGGCACCATGATCTTCTCCCTGGTGGGGAATGTGCGAAACACGGGCTTGGTCGAAGTACCCATGGGCATCCGATTGAAGGATCTCATCTTCGGCATCGGTGGCGGCATCCCCGAGGGCAAGGACTTCAAAGCTGCCCAGATCGGGGGCCCTTCCGGCGGATGCCTACCGGGTGAACATCTGGATGTCCCTGTGGATTACGAATCATTGGCTTCCTTGGGAGCCATCATGGGCTCCGGGGGCCTGGTGGTCTGCGACGAGGATACCTGCATGGTCGACCTGGCGCGCTACTTCCTGAAATTCACACAGGAGGAATCCTGCGGGAAATGCGTGCCCTGCCGCCTGGGGACTCGAGCGATGTTGGAGACCCTGGAGCGGATATGTGCTGGCGGTGGAAGAGAGGGGGATTTGGAATACCTGCTAGACCTCAGCGAACATGTCAAGGATTCATCTCTCTGCGGCCTGGGCCAGACGGCCCCCAACCCGGTGCTCACCACATTGCGCTATTTCCGCGAGGAGTACGAAGCCCACATTTTCGATCACGTCTGCCCTGCCAAGGTCTGCAAAGGTCTCATCACTTATGAAATTGTGCCGGACCTGTGCCAGGGATGCCTGGTTTGCCTGCGGAACTGCCCTACGGGAGCCATTTCAGGCGAGAAAGGTGAGGTTCACCATATAGAACCCGACACATGCACTCGCTGTGGGCTGTGCAAAGCGCTGTGCAACTTTGACGCTGTGGTGGCAGTCTAGGAGTGTGCCGATGTTCAGAGTGACGATCGATGGAGCTCAATACGAAGCGGCACCCGGGAGGACTGTCTTGGAAGTGGCGCGTGAGCAAAGGGTCCACATTCCAACGCTCTGCTACCACGAAGCTCTGGAGCCATACGGTGCCTGCCGGTTGTGTGTCGTCGAGGTGGAGACAGGGGAGAAAAGGAGGCTGGTGACCTCTTGCACATACCCGTGTTCTGATGGCTTGATCGTCGAGACCCAATCGGGGGCGGCGCTCGAATCGCGCCGCATGAGCATCGAGTTGCTGCTCGCAACGGCGCGGGGGGTTCCTCTGATTCAGGAACTTGCGGCCGAGCACGGTGTCGAAGAGCCGAGATTTCGCATGGCGGAGGACGACTGCATCCTGTGCGGCTTGTGTGTGCGGGCCTGCAGGGAAATTGCCGGCGTCCAGGCGATCAGCCTGGCCTATCGTGGGATAGACAAAGCTGTCGCCACACCTTTTCAAATCTCGTCCCGGGATTGCGTTGAGTGCGGCACGTGCGTCTACGTCTGCCCAACAGGTGCCATCAGACTCGAAGATATCAATGGACGGGTTGAAGCCGGAGGCGGAGCAGCGACCGCCGGCAGCCGTAGGGGTATCGGGTTCCATCTGGGCGCTGAGGCGGAGCCGGTTTTTCTCGAAGCAGCGGACGGCATTCTACAAACGGAAGGGAAGGAGCTGGAAGCCCCGATGGAGTCGCCGGCATGAGTGCGAAGGCGGTTGTAGTGTTCATTTGCGAGTGCGGGGGGCGCATTGCATCCGCCCTCGACATCGCGGAAGTCTCCGAACACCTTGAGGAGAGCCCGGGGATTCAAGAGGTCTCGGTTCTCCCCTTCGCCTGCTCACCGGACGGCCTGGAGATCATTGCGGCGCGCTGCGAAGCCGAGGACCTGGGCGGCGTTGTCATCGCTGGCTGCTCAGCCCGCGTTATGGAGAGCCATTTCCGAGCCGCATTCGAAGCGCAGCGCCTTCACGGGCTATCAGCGGAGATTACGAATATCCGTGAGTGCTGCGCCTATGTGCACCGGCAGGATCCTGCTGCTGCCAATCGAAAGGCGGTCGACATGATACGTATGGCCGCGGCCAAAGTGGCGGCGCGTTCACGCCGGGATCCTGTCGAACGCCAGGTCCCACAACAGGTACTGGTCTTGGGGGCCGGCGCGGCGGGGATCACAGCCGCGCTGACCCTGGCCGATGAAGGCGTGCCGGTCAAGTTGGTCGAGCGTGATGAGCAGATGGGCGCCCCCTTTCGAGATTCCATGGAGTGGGACCTTCCGGCATCCGTTGCCGCCCAACTAAAGACAAAGGCAGCCCGGGTGCGGGAGCATCCCTTGATTGAACTGTTCCTGGGCGCCCGGATCGAAGGCGCCTCCGGTGGACCCGGCTGCCACACTATCACGCTGAAGCAGGCCCGGCGGGAGCCTCGTGCATTTGCGATTGAGGCTGGTGCCGTCATTATCGGGACTGGCGCGCAGCCTCTGCGCCCCTCGGGAGAGCTTGGATACGACGGCGAACGGGTGGTGACCCAAGACGAGTTTGCTCAATACCTGGAGAGATTACGGACCCAGGATGGGTGCCATCAGCTCCCTCAAGACGTGGTGATGATCCTGTGTGCAGGCCAGAGAGATGAAGGGCACCCATACTGCTCACGGGTATGCTGCGGGACGGCTTTGACACAGGCGGAACGGCTGGCCGCCTTGAACGGCAGCGCCAGGGTCACGATCCTGTACCGGGATCTGTTTCTGCCCGAGGCGACAGCCGAGTCCCGGCTGAAGGAAGCCCGACAGGCCGGGATCCGTTTTGTTCACTACTCACCCGAGCGGGGTCCGCAGGTACGCCCGGACGCAGTCAGGTACTACGATCCAACGCGCGACGCATGGGACGACATACCATGTGACCAAGTGGTGCTTGCGCCGCCGCTCGTTCCCCAGGATGACGCTGACACGCTTGCGAGTCTGTTCCGGCTGCCGCGGGATGCGAACGGTTTCTATCAGCAGCCCGAATATCGCCTGCGGCCGGGAACCTTCTGTGAGCGCGGCATATACGTGTGCGGCAGCGCGCACTTTCCGGCCGTCATCGACGAGGTGGAATTCCAGGCCATGATGGCGGCGTATCGCGCCAAGCGCAGCGTCAAAGCGGACAAGATTTCGCGCTTGCCATTTATTGGCAGTGTTGAGGATGCGCTCTGCAGCGGATGTGCAAGCTGTATCCCCAGTTGCCCGAACGGTGCCATCTCTATGCGTTCCGGCAGCGGGCTTCTGGATGTCGCTGCCGTTGACCCTTTCCTGTGCAACGGTTGTGGCAGTTGCGTGGTCTCCTGTCCCACAAAGGCGATCGATCTCCTGGTTGACTCTGAGGCCGAGATTCACGCTCAGATCAACCAGGCGCTGGTGGGTGGGGGCCGGGATGGGAGATCGCGCGTGATCTTCTTCGGATGTGACTGGAGCGGTTATGCAGCCACCGAATTAGCGGGGGTCAGAGGGCTATCTTATTCGCCAGCGATCATACCTATACGAGTTGGCTGCTCGGCGCGGGTGGATCCCAAGCATGCCCTCTGGGCGCTGAACACTGGCGCAGATGGGGTTCTGATCGGCGCCTGTCCTCCGGGAGCGTGCCACCACGGGGAGGGCAATCATCGCGCCTACGAGCGCTTCCGCCGCCTCGTCGGCCAACTGAAACACATCGGCTTTGATGCTCGCAGGGTCCGCTTCCGCTGGGTGGCCCCGGATGACGCCGCCGGACTGGCCGCGGAACTGGATGCCTTCGCCGAACTCATTCACAAGCTGAATGCTTCCCGCATTGATGGGACGCGCTCCAGGGCAAGGAGATAGAGATGTCGACAAGTCTGCAGCAAGAAGTCTGGGCATTGGATCGCTGCTCCGGTTGCGGTGCATGCGTGGCTGCTTGTTCGAAAGGGGTGCTCTCTTGGCGCGACCTCGAGACACCCCGGATCGAAGTGCGGGAAAAACGGTTGGGACTTTCACGGCTCAGGCTTCGTGCATGCGAGGTGTGTGGGAGGAACTGTGAGGCGAGCTGCCCGCGCTTAGTGGGTGTGCCCCCACTGCGGCTCCGCCAAGCGTCCTCCGCCCGCACCGCCGGGGTCCTCCGGAGCAGCGATCCAAACGACATCGCCCGGGCTTTGCTGGTGGCGGCGATGGCCTCCGGCCTGATTGATGGAGCCCTGATGCTTGACCTCGACCCTTGGTCGATGAGGCCCCGGGCGCGTGTCGCCACATCGGTGCACTCAGTTATGGAAGGGGTTGGCCTGCAGTTTATCTGGACCCCGCTTCTGAGCGCCTTGAATGAGGCAGTCTTCGAACTTGGTCTAAAGCGGGTTGGGGTCGTTGGCACCCCCTGTGTAGCGGAAGCGGTGCGCAAGATGCACGATTCCGACCACCCCGGCCTGGCCCCGTACCGAGACTCTCTGCGCTTTACCATCGCCATGTTCTGCACCGGTGTGTACATGCCGCAAGTGATCGACGAACTGATCGAGACTGAGCTGAACATCCCCCGCCAAGCCATCCGAGGGATCAGCACCTCCGTCTCCGAAGGCAAGATGTCCATTTCCCATTGGGAGGGGGATGAGGTGGAAATCGACCTGATCAAGGCCTCGCCGTATCTGCGCACAGGGTGCTCTCGCTGCGATGACTACTTGGGGCTGCGTGCGGACATTGCTCTGGGGAGCTTGGGAGCGGAGGAGGGGTACGCCTCCCTTCTCGCCCGCACGCCTCAGGGACGGGCGTTGATTGCGAACGCGGTGGATCATGGCCTGCTGGAGACTGACCCGAGCATCGATACGGCAAGCCTCGAGGCAGGCCAGAAGGAGAAGGATCGCAGGGCGAGGGCGAAAGTCTTCGACGAATTCGAGATCCTAATGCTCAAGGCGCTGCAGGACCCCAAACTGAGCGCCCGGGTGCGACAGAGCTATGACGTCCTCTATGGGGCACACAAAGGCTCGTCGCGAAAAGGGAGGGTTGTCCATGGCAATTGTAGTGGATGCTGAAGGGCAGGATCTGAGGGCTGTCAGCACACAGATCAAGTCGGCCCTCGAAGATGACGCGCTGGTTCTGGAGAACACGGCGCACTTGCACGGCTTGGCCGCCGGTCTGCACACTGGCGATATCACCGTCCGCGGTACGTGTGGCGACTACTTGGGGGTGCTGAACGACGGGGCGCGCATCACCGTCGAAGGAAATGCCGGCAAGTATCTGGGCGACAACATGACCCGGGGGGAGATCATCCTGACCGGAGACGGCGGTTATGGTGTCGGCCAGTACTGCTACGGCGGCACGATCCTGGTGCATGGGGACGCCGGTGATTTCTGCGCCGTGATGAACAAAGGCGCCACGATCATCGTCGGAGGGGATGTCGGGGACGAGGTCGCCACCTACATGCTTGGGGGCGACGTGATCGTGTTGGGCAGAGCGGGGAAGAATCTGGGTAACTACCTGATTCGGGGCAACCTCTATATCGCGGGAGAGATCGAGAGCCTGGGGCATAACACCAGGCCGGCCGAGATCGGGGAGGAGGATATTCGCAAGCTGGCGGGATACTTTGAGAAGCATGGAATCTCAGCCGATCCGAAGTCGTTTCTTAAGATCGAGCCCGTATCGCAGAAGCCCTTCTACAAGACCATCGAGAAGCCCGAGCCGGAGGGCGCCCCGGCCGAGGCGGCCGAATTCGTGAATCTTCCATAGGAGAGAAGCCTATGCCACCTATCAATGGTGCTTTCTGCGTGACGGTGATGTCGGCCCGGTGCATCAACGCCCGGATGCCGGGAAAGTGCGCCACCTGCGTGGAGATCTGTCCCTATGAGGTATATGCCAAGGACGATCGCGGGGTTGTGCGAGTACAGAATTTCAACGCCTGTGTTGGCTGCCGGATCTGTGTCGAATTCTGCCCGGAGGACGCGATTCGGATTAACCCCGCCGAATCGGAAATCAAGGTCCGTTCTCCGTGGACCTTCTCTCAGGTTGAGGAAATCCATCAGAAGGCGCAGACCGGCGGCTACTCCCTGCGCGGCTTTGGCACGATGGGCTACGCGCCGAGCTTCGACAGCATCACCGTTGTGCCCTCCCAGATCGCCTCCGCCCCTCCCGTTGACAAGTATCGGGAGGAATGTGACCTGGAGGTCGTGATTGGGGAGGAGACTTGTGAAAGGCCGATTCGCCTCAAGTTGCCCTTTCTGTTCCCTGCCATGTCTTTCGGGGCGTTATCGAAAGAGGCGAAGATGGCACTCGCCATCGGAGCGGCGCAAACCGGCATCATGACCAACACCGGAGAGGGCGGGTTGGTGCCAGCGGAGACCTGGCTGAGCAAGGGGTATGAGGATGAAGGGCAGACCCTGCGCCGCTGGCAGCCAGGGGGCTATCTGGCTGTCCAGTGGTCGACGGGACGGTGGGGGGTATCTGCCGATTACCTGCGCGCGGGGGATGCGGTGGAAGTCAAGATCGGCCAGGGGGCCAAACCGGGGATGGGGGGGCATCTCCTGGGGGCCAAGGTCACTCCCGATGTCGCCGCGGTGAGAGGAATTCCTGTGGGTACCGACGCGCTGTCGCCGTGCCGCTACTACGATGTCCAGGATCTAGCGGATATGCGCCGGATGGTGGCATTCATCCGAGACGTCACCGACTATCAGGTCCCTATTCTCTTCAAGCTGGGCCCCAGCCGACCGTATGAGGATATCAAGGCCTGCGTTGAAGCGGGAGCGGACGCCATCTCCATCGATGGTTTGGTGGGCGGGACAGGCTGCTCACCTGAAGTCGTCACCCAAGGTGTGGGTATCCCCACGCTGGCCCTGATCCCGCCCGCGGTGCAGGCGCTGAGGGATTTGGGGGTCCACAGAAAGGTGAAGCTGTTTGTCCTTGGAGGCATGCGCCATGGCCTGGACGCGTACAAGGCGATCGCCATGGGCGCGGATGGCGTGGGTTTCGGTGCCGCGGCAGAGATCGCCATGGGCTGTCGGGCCTGCCTGGCCTGCCACTCGGGGCGGTGCCCGTATGGCATCACCTCGCAAGATCCCGAGCTGCGCAAGAGATTGCATCCGGAGGAGGCAGGGGATCGCCTGGCGAACTTCATACACGCCACAGCGGAGGAGCTCAAGATGCTCGCCATGCTCTCGGGGCACAGCGACATTCAGAGCCTGAGCACGGAGGATCTGCGGGCCATGGATCTGAACACCGCAGCGGTGAGTGGCCTCAAGCTGGTGGGATATGAGCGACCGCTGGCGATGTGGGTGAACGGGAACGGCTCCCAGGAGCCGGGAAAATCGACAGGGTGAGCGCCGTCAAGTCAGAGAAGGGAGATCGAGATGCTGGATAACTCAGTTCAGATGCAGAAGATAATGGATAACGCGATGGTGTTCTGCGCCGGAAAGATGGGGCTGGCGTCCAATGAGGAAGTGATGACGGCCCGGAAGAATGGGGATTGCACACTCTGCGACTATCTCCGCTACGGGCTCGCCAAGGAACTCTCGGCCCACTTGGCATCGCTTGACGGGACAATCAAGGCGGTCTACATGTACGAGCCCGAGATCATCACCGCCGGCGATGGCCTGATTTCACAAGGGCCCTCGATGGTTCCGGCCATCAATATGATCGTGTGGGTCACCCGGAAGACCGCGGCCCTCGAGTCGTTGCTTGCATCCACCGCGAGGGCGTTGGAGGATCGGCTCATGAAACTGGGCTGTGAGAAAGCAAGCTCACTCTGTCATATAGTGGACACGGCTCTGGTGGATGATGAGGACGTGCGCGCAAGACGCGGTTATGGGGCGCTTCTGAGCTCCGTGACGGTGTTGCCGATCCCCATTTGGCGTCGAGTCGCAGAAGCCCAGGCATGACCACACGCTCGTTGATTGCTTCTGCTTTCAGGATACATGTGCGCTGGCGGAGAAGCCCTCCGCCAGCGCGGGCGCGGTCCCGGCGGCGCCCTCCGGCTGGCAATGGGATGGCCGCCGATTTCTCCTTTTCGGGAGCATTGCCTGAATCAAGAGGGGTGCCCTCGTAAGGGCTGCTCCGCCATCTGGAAACCGCTGCTAGCTGGTGTCTCGCGAGCCCCCCGGGAAGAAGGCACTTGGGTTGTCCTTTGGTCAATTGAGGCGAGCGTAAGGGCGCTCCGATGATTGGGGCTATGACCCAAGATCATTTCCGGCCTTCAGCACCTTCTCCGAAATATCGCCTTTCAGCGAAGTAGGCCTAAATTGATGATTGTAGACAATTGACATTCTATTGTAGATTGTGCTATTCTTACGCCATGCACGCCCAGGCAGATTTGACGCGCAAAAAGCTGCGACGGCCACATAGGAGATTGCTGTCAACCCAGGTGGCTGAGATTCTCCGGGAAGAAATCCTTTCTGGCCGTTTTCACGCGGGCCAAAGATTGATTGAAGAGCAACTCTGCGAGGAATTGGGGGTCAGTCGCGGCCCACTGCGCGAAGCTCTCAGTGAATTGGAAAAAAGCGGTTTGGTGTATTCCGAACCACATCGTGGTTCGTTTGTGTATGAATTCAGCCTCGATGACGTCATAGAAATGCTTACTCTTCGAGAATTAATCGAACCCCGTGTGGCGGAGATGGCCATGGAAGTGAACGCGACGCGGATCGCGGAGTCTTTGGAAGCATCTATTGAGAAAATGCGACGGGCAGCCGAAAGAGACGAAAGAAGCGAGGCTGCGAAAGCACACACACAGTTCCATGGCGTCTTCTACCTCGAGTCCCAAAACCGACTGTTCAAGCGATTATGGGACGAACTTGCCCCGATGTTTAGGCTGAATCTCGTGGTTTTTCAGACCACTTTCCATTCCCTAAGCGACCTGCCACATCAACATGCTCATATTACAAACGCTGCGTCTTCTGGTGACCTGGCGAGGTTGGATGACGCGATAAGAAACCATTTCTACATGGGAGAGAAGCGGCTTGTAACTGAGCTTCTGGGGATGAGAAGGCAGGTAATGAGTAGCCAAGAGGACCCTCACGAAGCATAGGTGGATGGTCCGGGCTCCAGGCTACCATCCAAAGAATCACCATTTGCATGTGGGCTTCGTGTCACACGTCACTATTTGAGGCCCTTGTCACTATTAGATGGCTATCTTTGGCGTTGAGAGACTGACACCGATCGTAGAAGTCGACCTTGCCTCTTGAGGCTTAGTCAGTCCAACTTGTGGCGGCACAAGCCGCAACAGAACTGGAACAAGGCACATTTTCAGAATATTGGGACCTGCCCGGGGGAGATCGCACGACAATATCCCATCAAGTCGGATCCCGGCGAGTGGCGGCCTGTGGGAAGCCAGAGTACTCTCGCCAGCTTTGGAACCGGCCTGGCGAAGTTAGACCTATGTGAAGAAGGCGGCGCCCATATTTGAGAAAGATGACAGTCTGCTAGCGGGGTCATAGCAGCCGGTTGGGGTCAAGAATGGCTGTCTGTGGAGGGACATCATGATCATTGACATTCACACGCACGCAAGCGCAATGAGGGAATCGGGCAGGGCGGGGGACATCAAGGATTTCCTGAATGGGATGGATGATAACGGGATAGATATGGCCGTTCTCTTGGGGAGGCCAGGCGAAAACGAATACTACCACGAACTGGTTGAACAATATCCGGACCGCTTGCTCGCGTTCGCGGGAGTGAATCCTTTGGATCTCGATGCACCCGAACAACTCCGGCATTATGTCCAGGAGTTGGGCTTCAGGGGGTTGAAGGTGCATCCGCCTGGCCAATTCTTCTCTCCGATCGATCCGGCCTTCTTGCGCGTGGTGAAGATGGCCGTTGAGCTAGATGTACCAATCCTGATGCATACCGGACCCTCGTTCATCAATCTTGATAGATTGCGCTATGGAGATCCAGTGGTTGTTGATGATTTGGCCTTGTCATTTCAAGAGGCCAAATTGATCCAGGCACATGCGAACCCGCTAGGGGATGGTCCGGTCATCGCGGGGAAACACCCGAACGTCTATATGGACACAACGATTGTCTTTGCTCGCATGGTCCGGCTGATACCTGGACTGGGAGAGGAAACACTGCAGTGGATGTCTCTTGCTGGCCAGGACGGCAGCAGAAAGGTCCTTTTCGGAAGTGACACAACACCCACGCACACGGAGAGGTGGCGCTACAACTTGGAACCAATCGAGAACATGGATGTCTCTGACGAAGTGAAAGCGAGAATACTTGGTGGGAACGCCGCAAGACTCCTCAAGTTGTGACATTCGTGAGGATGGGTGGATGGGGAGTCATGGGCCGAGGAAAGTAAGCGAGCATTGCGCTCAAACCAGGGGGGAGTGCCCAGAAAGCCCTTGCATTTGCTGAGCCTCATTGAGGTATGTAAATCGGGTGATGGAGATCGCGGACGGAGAATTGATCCACGATTTTGAAGGACACAGTGACAACTATGCGCGGGGTCACCCGGAGATTGGAAGTTAGTCTTCTGTCACGGGTAGATGTCGTCCAGCATAGAAGCGCAGGAGGGTGTTTCGATGTCGAGTACAGACTTGGGGTATGAGCAGAAAGAGCTAGATGGCATTCTTGCGGGTCTAGGAAAGCTGCAGTCGAAGATCGCGCCCTCCCCTCACAGAGCCCGTTTTACCAACGTGGAGAGAATCGGGGAGGTCATGGATGGAGCTGGAATTGAAGCCATCATCGCCACCACACCCGAGAATGTCCCATATTTCTCTGGCTACTATAATTTCGACCTTGACCTTCTACGAGAGCACACACACATCGCCATATGGCCGGCCGATGGAGATCCCATCCTGATCGCCCGTCCACTCGGTCCCGGTAGACAAATGCTCGATCCCTTCGTGGAGGATGCCCGAGTTTACGGCCGAGGGATTGGTCCCATGGAACTCCTGGCACGAGTCATCACCGAAAAAGGCTGGTCCAGGTCTCAACTCGGAATTGAGAAGGCCTTCTTTTCATTGGCCAAGTATGAAGAATTGACTCAGCTTGTTCCGGATGTGACCTTCGTGGATTGCAGACACCTTATCGACGAGATCAAAATGATCAAGACGCCTGAGGAAATTGAGCACCTGAGGTGGGCTGCTCGGGTGACCAACAAGGCGATCCACGTGGCATATGAACTTGCCCGACCGGGAGATACCGAAAAGAGCGTGGCAGACATGATGGGCTTCGCTATCACGAAGCTCGGTGCAGATCAGGTTGCGTTCAACGTGCTGGCTGCCGGTGAAAGGACCGTCCTGGGGCACCATTATGCTGAGGAAATCCCCCTAAAGGCCGGCGATCTAATGCGAGTCGACTATGGCGGCCTTTTCTCAGGATACTACACCGACATGATCAGGATGGCCGTGGTTGGAGAGCCATCTGCGCGTCAGCGCGAGACTTATGGGAAAGTGGTTGATGTTCACCGGGATATGCTCGATGGCGTCAAGCCAGGAGCCATTCCTCACCAATTGACGGTCAAGGCTTTGCTGAAATATGAAGCCCTAGGGCTATCCCCAACCCGCACGTTTTTTGGCCACAGTATTGGGCTTAGTGTCCACGAATTGCCAGACATCAACTTGAATGTGCAGAGACCAATCGAACCCGATATGGTGCTCTGTATAGAAAATGCTTGGAGCGACGAGTCCCACGGCGAGAGATATTACGTGGAAGATATGGTGCGCGTCACAGAAAACGGCTCCGAACTGCTCACCGACTACTCATCAATTGACGAAATGTACGTAATCCGTTGATAGAAAAGATCATGAGGCCGCACCGCCCCCACGCTGTTCCGCTGTTCTCGCGAGCGAAGCCACGGCTCTGCCATGCTCCGGCGGTCCAAAAGAGCTGGGAGCAATCCGGGGGAAGGTTTTCCAAGGGACACACGAGAGGCGCGACAAACCATCTTGCATTTTGCGCCGGGGATCACCGAATGAATGGCACAACAGGAGACTCAAGGTATGGTCAATGACAAAGGCACCATTATTGGCATCGATATCGGCGGCACTTTCACCGACTTTGTCATGATCGACAAGCGCACAGGGGCGTTCCACTTGCATAAGGCCCTAACCACGCCTGCGCAACCGGCTCGATGCGTCATAGAAGGGGTCCTCCATATCCTTGAGAGAATCGGAGCGAATGCCGGCGACGTCGATTTGGTGATCCACGGAACCACTCTTATCAGTAATGCCTTCATCGAGAGGACCGGGGCGACGACGGCCCTGATGACGACACAAGGCTATCGAGACGCACTGGAAACGGGGATGCAGAACAGGTACGACCCGTATGACCTCTTTCTGAAGTTACCCGAACCTTTGGTTCCACGGTCTCTTCGATTCGGGGTTCAGGAACGTATTGGAAGTGATGGCAAGGAAGTTCGCCCCCTCAACAGGGAGGAGGTTGAGAGAGTTGCCGATGAGTTGGCGAGCGCCGATGTCGGATCGGTGGCGGTCTGCTTCCTCCATTCATTCAGGAGCCCTGCGCATGAGAGAGAAGCGGCGGAGCTTCTGGCGTCAAAATACCCCAATATGAGTATTTCAATCTCCTCTGAGGTTGCCCCTGAAATCCGGGAATACCAGCGCATGTCAACTACGGTAGCCAATGCCTATGTTCAGCCTCTGACCGAATCCTATCTCACTCACCTCTCCGATGAATTGTCGATTCTTGGATATCAGAGGCCATTGCATCTCATGCTGTCGAGTGGCGGCATTACCACGACAGAGGTAGCCGTTCGACATCCCATCCGCATGCTTGAATCGGGCCCGGCCGGGGGAGTGTTCCTGGCCTCATTTCTGGGCAGAACGCTTGGCCGCGAGCATCTGATCTCATTTGATATGGGAGGAACGACAGCCAAGATTTCGTACGTGACCAACGGGAAGCCATCTCGTGCGCGGTCTTATGAAGTTGCGCGCGTTGAGCGATTCAAGATGGGTAGCGGCCTACCGCTCCAAGTGCCTGTGATTGAAATGCTGGAGATTGGAGCCGGTGGAGGCAGCATCGCAAGAAAAGACCCGCTGGGTCTCCTGAAAGTTGGCCCCGAAAGCGCTGGAGCTGACCCGGGCCCGGCTTGCTATGGTATGGGAGGCGAGAGGCCAACTGTCACAGACGCGAACCTGGTTCTGGGCTATATATCCGAGGAAAACTTCCTTGGAGGAAAGTTCCCCTTATTCCGAGAGCGGGCAGAGGAAGCCATACGCCGTTGCGTGGCAAAGCCTCTTGGGTTGGATCTCGAGGAAGCCGCAAGCGGAATATTCAATGTCGTCAACCAGAATATGGTGGCTGCGACCAAGGTTCACGTCGCAGAAAGAGGGCAAGATCCACGCCAAGCGTCACTGATTGCTTTTGGAGGCGCAGGCCCCATCCACGCCCACGCTCTGGCGAGAGAACTGAAGTTGAGGGAGATCATCTGCCCTTTGATGGCCGGAGTCGCATCGGCATTGGGATTCCTTACCGCTCCGATTGCGTTTGAATTGGCCCGCTCCTTTGTCACGCTATTCGACGACCTCGATGCGCGGGAATTGGCGGAAGTATTCGAAGATATGGAGTCACAGGGTTACGAAAATCTGGAGAAGGCCGGGATCGAACCTGGCCAGGTCACTATCAAACGCAGCGTCGATCTGCGGCATGTTGGGCAAGGGCACGAAATCGAAGTGAATATTCCACCTGGCAAGATTGGGGACGGCTATGTAAGTGACATTCCTTCGATGTTCTTCGATACCTACAGGCGGGTCTACGGCCAAGTGCATGGAGATGTTCCCATTCAAATCGTCACGTGTCGGGTGGCCGCGAGCGGCCCAGAGCCACAGCTTGGTCTCCCCACCATGGAATCTGATGGAACGAGTGCCGAGGAGGCGTCCAAGGGTCAGCGCCCGGTCTACTTTGAGGAAACCTCCAGTTTTGTGGAGACACGGGTCTTTGATCGCTACAGCCTGGGCGCGGGAGCCAACATTGGGGGGCCGGCTGTTGTCGAAGAAAACGAATCGACGGTTGTGATTCCCCCGTCGATGATTGGCACAGTCGACCAATTCGGGAATCTCTTCTTGCGGCCTGCTTGACTGGGAGTGTTACAGGAATGAGCGTACAACCTCTGGATGGCATCGATCCCATCACGCTTGAAATTCAGTGGAACCGGCTGACCACCATATTGAACGAAACGGACACCGTATTGGTTCGGACCTCTTTCTCCACCATAGTAGGGGAGGGCCGGGACTTCGCATGCATCATGCTGGACGAGAATGGAAGCGCCCTGGCCCAATCGACCTTCAGCTCCACTCTGTTTACCATCATGCTGCCTCGAACTACTCGCAGCCTTCTGAAGGTCTTCCCTCCTGAGTCACTGGCGAAAGGGGACATCCTGTTGGCGAACGACCCCTGGATCGGTGCCGGCCACCTGCCGGATCTCATATTCGTTCGCCCGGTATTCCGCCAGGGAAATCCAGTGGCCTATATCGCCACAGCTGCGCATGTGGCGGACATTGGAGGGAGGCTGGGCTACTTTGAGTCTCGGGATCTCTATGAAGAGGGATTGCAGATACCTCCCTGCAAGGTCTACAAGGCTGGACAGCCTAACGACGAAGTGCTGAGCTTCATTCGGCAGAATGTTCGGGTGCCAGATCAAGTGATAGGCGACGTCGGTGCAATCGCGGCTGCCGAAAATGTCGGGGCTGAACGCCTCCAGGAGTTTATGGATGACTATGAACTGACCGACTTGCGCGTATTGGCGAGCGAAATCCACTCCAGGTCAGAGGCGTCGATGAGGGAGACAATTCGTTCCATTCCCGACGGAGAGTGGAGCTACGAGGTGATGGCGGATGGTTACGTCGAACCAGTGAAGATATGTGCGAAGGTGAAAATAAGCGGCGGCGAGATGGTGGTGGACTTCGAAGGCACCTCGCCTCAGACACTGCACGGGGCAATCAACTGTACCCTCAACGCAACCCTCGGGGATACACTGGTCGCCTTGAAGAGCTCTCTCGCTCCTGACATTCCCAACAACGAGGGCCTATTCAAGCCTATCACGATAAAGGTTCCACAGGGGAGCATCCTCAATTGCGATCATGGTTTTGCTGTGCGAGGTCGATCCGTAACCGCGGTCCATACCCATGAGGCCGTATATGGCGCCCTGTCCTCCGTGGCAGCAGATCGCGTTCAAGCAGGAACGGGGACATTTTGGGGCATAATCGGCAACTGCAGACTCCCCGGCGGAAGACGTGCCAATGCGTATCTCATCCCCCGCGGCGGGAAGGGGGCGGTCCATTCCCAAGATGGTATTGCCTGTATCGCTTTTCCCACCAACGGCACCCTTGCCTCCACGGAGGTGTTTGAGACGCGGATCCCGCTTCGGTTGGAAGGGAAAGATCTGGTGCCCGACAGCGGGGGCCCAGGGAAATTCCGCGGGGGGCAGGGTCAAGAACTCGAATTGGTGAGCGATAACGACACACCGGTCACGGTCACCATTCGACCCAACAATGTTCGATATCCACCCCCGGGATTGCTCGGAGGAAAGGAAGCCCCTCTTGGTTTTTGGGAGCTCAATGGGAACAGAGTGGAGGGCAATGTCCGGCTGCTCGATCTCATGAAAGATGATCGCTTGACATTGAGGCTGCCTGGCGGAGGGGGATTCTATCCACCATTTGAGCGGGATCCGGAGATGGTTCATCGAGATGTGGTTGAGGGCCGCGTATCTCTTCCCAGAGCTAAATCCGATTACGGCGTGGTCCTGAATCCGGACACGCTGCAAGTCATGCCAAAGGAGACCGGAGCCTTGCGAGGTCGACTGAGAGAGAACCTGTGAGGCCGGAGAGAAGGCGAAGCATGGCCAGTGCGGATAGTCGCAGGGAAGGGAAAGGCAATTACACGGGAACTCTTGGCGTCTACGTCGACGCACAGGATGTCCACAGCCTCAGGCTATCTAGAACGGGTCTTGTGGTCGTCGATATGATCTATGGGAGCACTCACCCCGAATATGGCTACCTGAAGATGTACCGGCAGATGGGCCTCACTGATGCATGTGAGTACTATCTACGTCGATTGGCGTCCAAGGTGGTCCCGAACATCAAATCCCTACAGCTCGGTTTCCGGGAGAGTGGGCTGCCGGTGATCTTCACCACCAATGCATCGGAAGAAGAGGATTATGCCGATCTAGTTCCGAGGACACGTCTTCAAATGGTGGCGTGGAAGGAACAGGGCTTTGACCAACCGTTCATGCGCGTTTGGGAGCCCGGAGCCCGCGTTCTGGAGGAATTGGCGCCGTCCGCCGGGGAAAGGGTCATAAACAAGACGCGCACAAGCGCCTTCAATGGTTCGAATATCGACGACCATTTACGCGAAATGGGCTTGGAGCTATTGGTCTTCGTCGGTGTAGGGACCAACTATTGTGTGCAGCACACACTCATAGATGCATATGACTTCGGATACGAATGCATCCTGATAGAGGATGCGACCGCGACACTGACCAAGGATGTTCAACAAGTCGCGATTGAATCCATGAGTGTATTCGCGAAGATCACGACAACCGCTGCGGTTCTCGCTGAACTGAAAAGCCTGGGACATGTGGAGGCGGGCTGAGGACTCCAAGGCGGTAGGGATGGAAGGAGGTGGACCAACTGCGATCAATCCGCGTCGTCATATACGAAGGTTTGGAAGTCGAGAACAAGGTTCGCCCTATTCGGATAGGGCCAAGGAGAGGATAATGAAACGCAATCGGTCAATGACTGTCATTATCGTTTGGCTTTCGATAATGGCGATTCTGTTGGGCGCGTGCGCTCAGGCGACCCCCGCGCCTCAGGAGAACCCGACAGAACCCCCTGTCTCCCCTACCACCCAACCGACGGTCGAGGAGGGCGCAGTGGTCGAGGAGACGCCGGTGGTCGAGGAGCCTAGCGCGCAAATGGGGGATGAGCTCATCATCGCCCAATCCGCAGCGCTCACCCTATTCGATCCTCAGCGCTCCTATCGAGCCAGTGAGCAGTATATCCACCACTGTGTCTTCGATACACTGCTCTTTCGGCTACCCGATATGAGCATCGCTCCTGGACTGGCAACTTCCTGGAAACAGGTGAGCGACACCGAATGGGAATTGACGCTGCAAGAAGGAGTCACCTTTCACAACGGTGAGCCGTTCAACGCGGAAACAGTGAAATGGAACGTGGAGCGGGTGATCGAGCCCGGGTTTCAGGACTACGCTTATCTCGAGTCAGCTCTAGCGGGCGCGGAAGTGATCGATGACTACACCGTCAGGATCAGCACAAAGACCCTATACCCTACCTTTCCCAACCTCATGACCATGTTTTCCATGGTCCCAAAGGATTACGTGGAAGAGGTGGGCGCCGAAGGGCTGAACGAGAAGCCGGTGGGAACCGGGCCCTATAAGTTCGTTGAGTGGGTCAAGGACTCTCACATTACGCTGGAGTACAACCCGGACTACTGGAATGAAGTACGGGCCCCCACGTTCCGTCAGGTGACTTTCAGAATCCTGCCCGATGACGCGACGCGCGTCGCAGCCCTAATGGCCGGCGAGGTGGACATTGTTCAGAGTTTGCCTCCTGATGATTTCGATATGGTGGACGCAGATCCGAATCTGGAAGCTGTGTGGGTTCGAAGTGTCCGCACTCCATTCTTCCGCTTCTTCCCGGACAGCGCGATGGAGGGGGCCCAAGCCGTGGCGGACATTCGCGTTCGCGAGGCCATCAACCATGCCATCGACGTCGATGCCATTATCACCGGCATACTGGGAGGACGCGGCTTCAGAACAGCGACCTTGATGACTCCTGATTTCGCCGGCTATGATCCGTCAGTGGAGCCCTACGAATATGATACTCAGAAGGCCATGGATCTTCTGACAGAGGCTGGATATGGTAATGGGTTCACGATCGATTTCCATACATGGTCGTCTGGCCCGGCGCCGAAACCCCTGGAATTGGCCCAAATCGCAGCCGATGATTTGGCAAAAGTCGGCATCACCGCCAATGTCATCCCTCTCGATTTACAGACTGCACTGCAGATGCAATACGAAAAGACCCTCTCACCCATTCACCTGTGGAGCTGGGGCGGGGCTCAATTCGACTGCCGTGAGAAGTTCTGGGGAGTGTTCCACCCGGATTCTTCAGCGATGCACATCCTGGATGAAGAGCTCGTCGCAATGATCGATGAGCTGGATGCGACAGCAGATCAGGCCGAACGGGATCAAATCTGTGCAGAAATGCAGGCCCGGGTCCATGATCAGGCGCTGATTGTGCCGCTCTTTGCCCAACCGGATATCTATGGCAAGTCGGCAGACATCAAGTGGCAGCCTCGGCCTGATGAGTTGATCTTCCCATGGGAGGTGACACCCGTCAACTAGATCGATCCTGTCCTATTGACTGTGTTGCGTCAAGTCTGAAGTCTTGTTCGTGCGGGCAGAGGCCTCAGCCATCCCGATGCTTTGCTGGAGACAGCCGCTGACCAATGACGAGTCAAGGAGGCGAAATGGGCGACAGCCTCATATGGTCTCTGCCCGCACTTTCTTGTCCTGAAAGGAGGCCCAATTTCAGACGGGTGGGGCTCGTTTCAGATGGTGCCGTTGCCGACCGGAACCCGCCGTAAGGTAACGTTTGGAGAAAAAGATGGATAGCCACCTCGTCATTGCTGGAGAGAAGATCCAGAGGGGGAAACGGACATTGATCCGCTTGCCGGTCACAGTAGATCTGGATGGCAGCTCCATCCAGCTGTTCGTACACGTCGTTGCAGGGGATAGGCCCGGGCCCACACTAGCGCTCCTATCGGCGGTCCATGGAGAGGACTGGCAAGGGCCAGATGTGGTCCGGGAGGTCCTGGAGCAGATCGATCCGGATGAGATGAGTGGGAATGTGATTGCGCTTCCGATAGCGAACCCTTCTGCCTTTGCTCATCTCCGGCGGACCACCCCGGACGGGTCGGATAACTCGGACCTTAATCGAACATTCCCCGGGAACTATACCTGGCTCACTGAGCAGATGGCCTCTCTGATCGCTCACGAGATCCTTCCTATGGCCGATGCGATGATCGATTTTCACGCTGGCATGTGGGGGGCAGCTATGGGTGCTGTGATCTGTGGCACCGACTATCCAGATCCTGAAGTCTCGGCCGCCTCAAGGAACATGGCGAAAGCCTTCGGCTGGCCCAGCATTCATGAGGCGCAATTGGTGGCCGCTGGTCTTACGCGTTCGTCCATGGGCTATTTTGGGACTACTCTGGCTCGCCCGAGCATCACGCCCGAGATCGGGGGTGCTGGTTTCGATCGTTCTCTCGAGGCAGATTGGCGAGCTGCCAAGGTTCAAGGGACGATCAATGTGCTCAAGCATCTCGGGATTCTGGATGGGAAACCAACTCTCCCGGACAAATACCTTGTCTGGGAAAAACGCTGGCGTGTCAATCCGAAGAATGGTGGGTATCTGAGGCCAGCCCTGGAACCGGAAAGGCTTCTAAGCGAAGTCGCGTCAGGAGAATTGCTGGGCAGGATTATCAGTCCATACACTCTCCAAGAAATGGAGCGGCTGGAGTCTCCGGGGCGGGGTGTTCTCATATACTGTGCCCGTGCATACCCGATCAGGCCTGGAGGATGGGCGTTTGGCGTCGTCGATCTGCAGGATGCAAACACACGTTGGGAGTAGGCTGCAACCTGTATGTCTTCTGTCGTGCTAGGCGAGAGATCAACGATAGAAGTGATCTTTTCGTTATGCAAGGTTTGGCTAATTGATGTCGCATTGGAACTAGGATGGCTTTCGTACTTGTATTGAGGTTCGAATGGTAGTCTATATTCTGAAAAGAGTGCTGATCGCAATACTGATTGTACTGACCAGCGCTACTCTGCTTTTTGTCGCCCTCCGCATCGTGGCTGATCCGGCTACGGCTTTGGCAAGCGGGGCAGAAACGACCACAGAACACTTGCAGGCCGTCCGAGAACGGCTTGGTGTGGACAAACCCATACCCGTGCAATATGTGATCTTTCTGCGGGGTCTTGTTACTGGGCAGATGAGCAGATCATACCAGTATGCGCAGCCGGCAAATAAGCTGTTGCTCGAAAGACTCCCTGCCACATTACAGCTTACCGGGGCCGGAATGCTTATCGCCTTGTTGATCGCTTTCCCTCTGGGGGTGTTGGCCGCGGTGTATAGAGGATCAATTGTCGATTATGCGGCCTCATTCATCTCCTTTTCCGGTTTCGCCATTCCATCCTTTTGGCTGGGAACCATGCTCGTCCTGATATTCGCGGTCAAGCTGCGGTTGCTCCCAACTTCAGGAAGCGGGGAATTCAATCAGATAATTCTTCCGGCAGTGACCCTCGCTATGTGGCCAATGGGCCAACTCACGCGCATCATTCGCTCCGAGATGCTCGAAGTTCTGCGAGAGGACTACATCCGGACCGCAAGGGCAAAGGGCTTGGGAGAAAGAGCCATCACGATAGCCCATGCGTTGAGGAACGCTTTGCTGCCTACCGTCACGCAACTCGGGCTTCTTGTGGGCAGCCTATTGAGCGGTGCAGCCATAACTGAGACGATTTTCGCCTGGCCGGGGATGGGGAGGTTGGCGCTCGAAGCGACACTTTCCAGGGATTTCCCAGTGATCGAGGCGAGCGTCTTGTTCATCGCTATTCTGTTTGCGGGCATGAACCTTTTCGTTGACATCCTTTACACATTCATTGATCCTCGGATTCGGTATGAGTAGGAACGGGTTGCCGGCGTCTTTCTATCGGAGCCCTCGCGCAATCGCTGGCCTGGCCTTGACTGCCTCAGTCATGGCAATCGCCGTTCTTGCGCCATTGATCGTTCTACACTCTCCTGAGGAACAGAATCTTGCCAACAGGCTGAAGCCTCCTTCTTGGTATGCCGGAGGCGTTCCAGGATATCTCCTCGGAACCGACCAGTTGGGTCGTGATCTTTTGAGCCGGATCATTTATGGTGCCCGGGTCTCCTTGGTGGCATCGGGGGTGTCTGTTCTGGCTGCCGGGCTCATTGGAGTTGGGCTTGGTACCCTGGCAGGATACAGGCGGGGGGCGCTGGACTCGGCGATCATGCGCCTTGTGGATCTCCAGCTCTCTTTCCCAGTGATACTGCTAGCCATAATCATGATGGCTGTTCTCAGGCCGTCCATGATCAGCGTGATCATCATTCTAACCATAACGGGTTGGGCCTCATTTGCTCGGTTGGTGAGAGGGCAGGTCTTAAGTCTGAGGGAAAGGGAGTTCATCACTGCCGCAAGGGCCATTGGATGCACGTCCCTCCGCATCATGGTGCGGCATATTATGCCTAACTTGATCTCCATAATAACGGTTGTCGCTACGATTCAGCTTGCCCGCAACGTACTCGTGGAATCTGCTCTGAGCTTTCTGGGATTGGGGATTTTGCCTCCACGACCGAGTTGGGGAAGCATCATCAATGATGGGCGAGGATACGTGTGGTCCGCCTGGTGGATTGAGACCTTCCCCGGAATCGCCATAGTCATAACCGTCTCGGGCATTGGCCTGCTGGGGGATTGGCTCAGGGATTACCTTGATCCCCGTCTGAGGCGATCCTAGCGGAAGGAGACACCTGAGGACGAGATTCCGCACGGTCCAAGAATAGTGGAGGAAGAGAACGGCATGCTTGGGGATGAGGTCGACCTGATCAAATAGTGCCCGGAGGCTTGGACATCATGCAAGAGATACTACGCTATATCGATGAGCATGCCGAGGGATTCATTCAACGACTCCAGGAATTCTGTCGCCAACCGAGTATTGCGGCCCAGGAAGTTGGGATGAATGAAGCAAGGCAAATGGTTGTAGAAATGGTCAGTGAGGTAGGGGGCGATGTCAGACTCATCCCAACGCGAGGGCAATCGATCATCTATTCAACGTTCCCCGGAAGTAGGGATAGGACGCTCTCGTTCTACAACCACTATGATGTGCAGCCGGCTGAACCGATCGATGAGTGGGCAAGCCCCCCGTTCGCAGCAGATATTCGGGATGGAAGGCTCTACGCTCGGGGGGCAGCGGATAACAAAGGGGATCTGATAGCCCGCATCTGCGCCATTGAAGCCTTTCAACGCGTGCGAGGGAAGCTGCCAATATCCCTCCGGTGGATCATCGAGGGGGAAGAGGAAATTGGCAGCCCTAACCTGGAGGAATTCGCCCAAGAGCATCAGGAACTCGTGCTTGCGGATGGGAACATCTGGGAAGGAAGCACGCGCGATTCCAGCGGGCGGATTGAAGCGTGGTTGGGAACCAAAGGCATCTGCTATGTCGAGCTCAAGGCGTCATGTGCTCGGGAAGACCTCCATTCCATGTGGGCGACCATTGTCCCCAATCCGATGTGGCGTTTGATTTGGGCCATGAGCACAATCAAGGACGAGAGCGAGCGAGTACTGATCCCCGGTTTCTATGATCCTGTCGAGGAACTCTCAGATGCAGAGCGTGGAGCTCTATTGGCAATCGGGTTTGACGATGCAGACTGGCTTGGACGACTGGGGATTGGGGATTTCTTGCTCGGGCTTTCCGGGCCAGATCTGATCGAGAAACACGTCTTCGGGCCCACCTGCAATATCTGTGGGGCCGTAAGTGGCTATACCGGAAAGGGGCTGAAGACCGTTCTACCTCATGAAGCTACAATCAAGATAGACTTCCGTCTTGTGCCCAATCAGAATCCGGAACAAGTGGCGCAGCAATTGCGCGACCATTTGAACTCGCATGGCTTTGACGATATAGAAGTGGAAGTATTGGCGGGACAGAATCCGGCGAGGACTCCTCTTGATGCTCCAGTTGTCCAGTCGGCTGCGCAAGCAGTTCAAGAGCTGTTCGGCACCAAGCCCGTGATCTACCCGATGGTCCCGGGAACGGGGCCGATGTATGTCTTGTGCCAGAGATTTGGAGTCCCGTCGGTATCCGTGAGCGGCCTTCGCGATGCCGAATCCAATATACATGCGCCGAACGAGAGCATTCCCGTGCAGCAGTTTATCGACAGCATTAAGCTCATGGCTATTATCATGGAGCGCTTTCCGGCCTAGGTCAGACGCCGTGGGCCTCCCACATGCTACGCCGAGCGAGTGAATCCCCAAATGTCGACCAACCTGGAGCACCAAATGACGTTGAACTGCCCGTCGCGGAGGGGCGTGAGCTCACCGGGAATCTCTTTGCGATGGAACAATTGGATATCTCCCGGGCATCGGTCATATTCGCGCGGGCAACGTATGTGCACCCAACTTGACGTCCTGAAGCCAGTTTGCAGCAACCTCGACCAGAACAGGCCGGGCGGAATAAGCCATCATGCTACTCCGGGTGATTCGACCCCGGGAGAATAGCAGCCGACGATTATCTGAGGGGGCTATGCGGATTTCAAGCCAATGCGAGGGAGGGTCACAATGAAGGAGCAAGAGAGGTCGCTGACTCGCTTTGTGGCGGAGTTTGTCAAGAATACTTCCTACGATGATATCCCGAGGGAGGTACTGGTCATTTCCAAGAACCACATTCTGGACGGCCTGGGCGTTGCACTGGCGGGAGCGAGTCAGGAATCCGGCAGGATCATCCAGCGCTATCTGGCCGAGATCGGCGGCAACGCCGAAGCAACCGTGATCGGAACCGGCATCCAGACGTCGACGGTCGAGGCATCCTTGGCCAATGGCATCGCCGGCCACGCGATGGACTATGACGATACCCAAATCGCCGTTGGAAGCGATCGTGTGACCGGGCTCCTCACACACCCTACAATTCCTGCCCTCTCCGCCGCTCTGGCAGTTGGAGAGCATATGAAATGCACCGGAAAAGAGTTCCTGGCGGCATTCAACCTCGGGGTCGAGGTTGAATGCAGGATCGCCGAGGCCATCAATCCCGAACACTATCGGCGAGGCTTCCATAGCACCGGGACCATAGGCGGATTTGGCGCTGGGGTGGCTGCGGCCAAGTTGATGAGGCTATCGGTAGAAGGGATACAAAGGGCAATGGGGATGGCGGGAAGCATGGGGGCAGGGCTCCGAGCGAATTTCGGCACCATGACGAAGCCGTTCCATTCCGGACGGGCGGCCCAAAATGGTGTCCTGGCTGCCCGGTTGGCGCAGGGTGGGTTCGGGTCCACTCGAGAGATCCTTGATGGCAGATGGAGCTTCTTCCGCATTCTTTCAGATGGCTGCGATTGCGACACGATCCGTGAAGGTCTGGGCAACCCCTACAATATGATCTCTCCCGGAATTTCAATCAAGCCATATCCTTGCGGGTCCCTCGCTCATCCGACGATGGACGCGACGCTGGAGCTAAGAACAGAACACCGCCTTGATCCAAAATCGATCGATCATATAGAAGTCGCGGTGGCGTCCAATGTTTTGGATGCTCTGCTACATGCGATTCCTTCGAACGCCCTGGAGGCCAAGTTCTCTTTGCCTTTTGGCATTGGTCTGATCGCCCTGAAGGGCAAGGCTGGGGTGAACGAGTACAGTCAGCAGGTAGTGGACGATCCTGAGGTCCGGGAGTTCATCCGGAAGGTCGACTGTTACGTGGACGAGGACATCGAGGCCAAAGGATATAACAAGATGTACGGCGTCGTGAAGATCACTCTCCATGACGGAAGAGTGCTATCCAAAGATGCCGAGATCGCACGAGGGTATCCGGAGAAACCTCTGTCTCGATCCGAGCTGGCCGGCAAGTTCACCGAATGCGCGCGGCTTTCTATGTCTCCGGAAAGAACGGAAGACCTGATAGGCCTTGTTCTCGATAGACTGGAGGAGCTTGATGATCTACGCCCGCTGGCAGCCCTGTTATCCCCATAGGCATTCACGATCGGTCTGAAGCAAGTTGGCCGAATCGTGAGTATATCCGTTGGCCAAATGTCTGGTCGGTGGCGGCGTGACGACGGGAGCGGGTGCTGTCTGGTGGGGTTGGCTGACACGACTCATATCGATACTTCCCATGGCTTTCGAACACTCAGGCCGGCCCAAGTCGCTCGTTCTATTTGTCTGCATACCGACACTTTTGGTGGAGTTCTGCCGCGGGTTGCTGAACCCGGTACTGCCTCTGTATGCTGCTTCCTTCAAGGCATCCGTTGCCCTTGCCGGTATTTTTCTCGGGGCCGAGGGAATCGGAATGCTGATAGGAGACCTGCCTGCCGGGATACCGGTGGGGATGTCGAGCCTGAAAAGGGGGATGCTACCGGGTATCGGCTTGGTGACGATATCCGCGCTCTTGATGGGCTGGGCTCGGGCCGGACAACAGTTGGTGGTTCTTCCCTTTGTGGCGGAGCCTCGAGAGCAGGACCGATTTCGGTGTGGATCGACCACTGCGAGGGATTCTCCATCAAGGAGCGCTATTGGAGTGAAATATCTGCCTCCATCGCTTCGACTTGGCCATCTGACTTGAGAAAGGAACGTTCCATGTCAATCGATTCGATCAACCCTTCTACAGGAGAACTGCTCGCGAGCTTCAACGAAATCGCCGAGGGGGAAATAGACACGAAAATTGGCCTTGCCCAAGATGCGTACCAGAGCTGGCGCCGGCTGGATTATGCTGAGCGGGCCACGTATCTGCGGGCAGCGGCTGATCTGCTCGAAGCGGAAAAAGACCGTTGGGCTGCATTGATAGCGACCGAAATGGGAAAGCCGATAAGATCTGCGGTCGTAGAAATGGAGAAATGTGCCTGGGTCTGTCGCTACTATGCCGAGCATGCCGCCGAATTCTTGGCAGACGAGCCGGTGAATACGGATGCCAGCAGGAGCTACGTCCACTACCAGCCGCTGGGACCCGTGTTGTTGGTCATGCCCTGGAATTCGCCATTCTGGCAGGTCTTGCGTTTTTCGGCCCCAGGGTTGATGGCGGGCAATGTGGCATTGTTGAAGCACGCTTCGAACGTCCCCCAGTGTGCGAACGCCGTGGAAGATATCTTCAAGCGCGCGGGTTTTCCTGAGGGTGTGTTCCAGTTGCTGCTCATTGGCGCTCAACGAGTTGAATCCGTCTTGGGCGATCGTCGTGTAGAAGCGGTGACATTTACGGGGAGCACCGAAACAGGAAGGGCGTTGGCCGGGATGGCGGGTGCACAAATCAAGAAGGCGGTCCTGGAGCTGGGGGGCAGCGACCCCTTCATCATCCTGCCCAGCGCTGATCTGGAGGAGGCGGTGAAGGTCGCTGTTCGGGCGCGGTTGCGAACCAACGGCCAGTCGTGTGTGGCCGCCAAACGATTCATCGTCCACAAGGATATTGCGCCGGAATTTGAAAGACGATTCTTGAGACGTATGCGGGAAATGCAAGTGGGCGATCCGCTGGATCCCGGTATGGACGTCGGCCCACTGGCAACGGCGCGAATGCTCGAGACTCTCGATGCCCAGGTGAAGGCAACTGTCTCTGCGGGAGCGCGTGTGCTCCTGGGAGGGAGCCCGCTTGATCGCCCGGGGTATTTCTACCCGCCCACGGCCATCAGTGAAATACCGGCAGGAACGCCTGCCTATGAGGAAGAGCTCTTTGGACCCGTGGCCAGTCTGTTCCGGGTGGATAGCCTGGATGAGGCCCTGGCGCTTGCCAACAGCAGCGAGTTTGGATTGGGCGCCAGTGCCTGGACGAACGAAGCTGAGGAAAGCACAAAGATCATTGAGGAGGTCGAGGCCGGAATGGTTTTTATCAACGGACAGGTGAAGAGTGATCCCCGCATACCCTTTGGGGGGATAAAAAGATCCGGCTACGGAAGAGAGCTGGGCAAACATGGCATTCGGGAGTTCGTGAATGTCAAGACAGTCTGGCTTCGATGATCATTACCTGCGCCGAGTAGTTCCTTGGCAACCTGCTGGATGATGGGATTGGGATCCGCCGCACGCTCAGGAAAGCGCAATGACAGAACTCTCACTCATGGGAGGTGAGATGGCGCTGAACCCTCCGCCCGCGCCCTGCGTTCGCGCTGAGCTTGCCCCGATCCACGACGACTTCTCCTCTGCTGAGAACCGTGTGCACTTTTCCCTCGATCTGCCAGCCCTCGTATGGGGACCAGCGAGGCACCATGTGCAAAGTGTCCACCCCCATAACCCACGTCTCCTCCGGGTCGAAAATGACGATGTCGGCATCGCTGCCGGGGGCGATCTGGCCCTTTTGGGGAAATAGCCCGAATATCTTCGCCACATTCGTGCTGGTCATGGCAACGAGCTGCTGCAGCGAGATTCGACCCTTCTTCACTCCCTGCGAATAGAGCAGAGGCAGCCGAGTTTCGACCCCATGAAGGCCCGCAGGCACACGATCGAACCGATCTCTCCCAAGGCGCTTGGCGTTGAGGGAGAAGGCCGAGTCATCTGTCGACACCACGTTGAGTCGCCCTTCGGAAAGCGCGTTCCATAGCGCTTCTTGATCCTTCTTCGTCCGCAGTGGGGGATTGCAGAAGTACTTGAACGAATCCTTGCCGGAGAGATAGCCCTCATCCAACACGAGATAGTGCGTGCAGGTTTCGCCGAACACCCGAGCGCCACGCTCTCTGGCGTGCGCGATGAGATCCACTCCTTCGCGGGTGCTCATATGCACGACATACACCGCCGACCCAAGATGCTCCGCCATCTGGGTCACCCTCTGTATGGACTGGTTCTCGATTGTCCGGTGGCGGGCCTGCGGATAATCCGCATGGCTGAGTCTCCCCTCGTGGACGAATTGCTCCAACTCCCATCTCGATAGCGCGTCGTCTTCGGTGTGGACAAGGATCATCCCGCCAAATCTCGCACAGGCGCCAAGCACCCTCAACAGATCGTAGTCGCCGATCATCAGGCCGTCGTCCTTGTACGTCGTGTAGCATTTGAATGTGGGGATGCCGCGGTCTATGAGCCGTGCCATATCCGCCAGCGTCTCCTCGGTCGGATCTGTGATGGTCACGTGGGAGCTCCAATCACACCGCGCTTTTCCTTCGGCCTCCTTTATCGTCTTGTCCAGGCAGGAAAAGAGTGACTCGCCATGTTTCTGATTGTAGAAATCAATTACCGTCGTGACACCGCCATGAAGGGCGGCGGCTGTGCCAGAATCAAAATCGTGCACAACCCGCGTGCCCATGAATTCATCCTTTTCGAAGTGGACGTGAGGGTCGATCAGGCCTGGCAGGACGATCATGCCCTCGGCATCGATAACTTGCCCATCGTGTTCGAAGGCTCCTGGGATTCCAATACCTTTGATTTTCTGCCCTTCGATCAGAACATCCGCTTCGTAGACGCCCTGGGTGTCCGTTAGTCTGCCTCCGGCGATCAGCAAACCGCCTTTTCCCATATCGTCTCTCTCCAGACTCTCATTCCATGTGTATCACTTATCCGCGCTTCAAATGCGGTGTGAGCGGCCTCATCGTGGGCGATCCTGCGCGGGCGCCTGGCGCCTTCGCAGGCGTGGCCCGGATTCGAACTCATGGGTAGATTTCTCTGCCGGCGATCAACCTAATATCCTGTCGAGAATGGTGATCAAGCGGTCAATATCATTCTTCTCGTTATACAAGTGGGGGGAGATCCGGATTGCCCCCATGCGGTAGGAGAGGATGACGTTCTCGTTGTTGAGCCGCTCTGCAATTCGCCGGGTATCTTGTTTCGGGAAATCCACAGATAGTATCGACGACCTCTCGCGCTCCGTGGTTGGAGAAAGTATTCTGGCTCCACGCTCGATCAGCTCCACCCTCAGCAGATCTGAAAGTTGCATATTATGGGCGAGAATCTGATCCGCGCCGATTGACGCCAGGTACCTCACGGATTCCGCCAGACCAAGAGCGCACCCGTAGGCCATTGTGCTGGCCTCGAACCTGGCAGCCGTGTTGGGGAATTCCAGCCGATCAGCACGGAATTCCCACATCTCCTTGTGACATCTCCACCCGACCAGTCCGGGGTCCAGTTCGGCCTGAAGATGCGGGGCGAGGTACATCACCGCGGCGCCAAACGGCCCGCAGAGCCACTTGTAGCCGGAGCTGACAATTGCATCCACGTTCATCTCTTGTACGTCGATGGGCACCTGTCCTGCCGACTGCGTGGCGTCGACTACCAAGTGAGCACCGTTGCGGTGCGCCTTCGCCCCCAGCGCCGCCAAATCGTATCTCTGGCCGCTCCTGTATTCCACGTGGGATACAATCACCGTGGCCGTGTGCTCATCGATCATCGAGAGCAGCTCATCGGGATCGACGTAGCCTCGTTGATCAGCACGGGCCATCCGGAACTTGGCGCCAACCTGCCGGGCCACTCGCTGCCATGGATAGACCGTCGAAGGATGCGCCGCGTCCGTCCCAATGATGTTCCGTCCTTTCGAAGGGAGCATCGCCCAGGCGAGGGAGGACAGCAGTTCGGTCGCGCTGGAACCCCCCGCGATATCCGCTGGTTCGCAGTTGAACAGCTTTGCGGCGGCGGTGTGCAACCCGTGGAATATCTCTTCCTCGGCCCTTTCTTCGAAGTTGAGGGTCCCATTCTCGGCCAGATCTCGCTGCCAAGCGAGAATGCGCGTGGCAGCCCTTTGGTACATCAAGGCTGCCGAAGCCGCATTGAGATAGGTGGATTTCTCCGCAGCCGGAAAATCCTCAGGGTTCGTCAGCGGAGTAGGACACATCGCTTCCTCCTATGTTGAGAGTGGAAAAGTAGTTCGGCGCGGGGGAGAACCGCGAAGGCTGCCTCCCATAACGGCGAGCGCGATGCCCTCTGCCTATCCTCGAGGCCCTCCGTCGTCCTGCCCGGATGAAGGGGCGGCTTCCTCCGGGTGATAGCCGTGCCAAAGATTGACAGTCTGCGCTAAATATTATATATAATATTTAGCCTGTGGTCCAGCGGAGGAGAAATGGCATTTGGCCTCCGCTGAGCAATCTCAAGTGAGACCCGACTCTGGAAGGCCCGGGTGTACGAAGTACGGGTTAGGGATTGCAGGCGACCCGGATGCTGTCGCAAGGGGACGGGGGGCCTGGATTTTCAGGTCTTCTCGCGCGAAGCAGCTCGGCGGCGATGTTCGACATCATCGTCGAGGGGGAAGTCCCATTCGCGTCAAGACTGCAGCCATCTACCAAGGAGGCAATGGTGAAACCACAAGACCGGGGACCGGCCGTCATGTCAATATGCTTGCTGGCAGCCCTCTTGATCACGGCATGCGGCACCGCCGCGACTCCCGCTCCGCCCTCGCAGGAGGCTATCGCTAGTCCGCCTGCTGAGGGGGAGGCGCCGACTGCCCCTTCGCTGGGGCCAGTGGCTACGCAAGGGGAGCAAGAGCCCACACTGATGAGAGTCGGCTGGATTGAGGAGCCCGACTGCATGTACTCGTACTACCATTGCGCCACCATCTTCGATTTCATGCCGGACTTGATTATGGAGGGCTTCAAGGCCTTCGGGCCCAACTGTGATAGCCTGCCTCAGCTCGCAGAAGCGATCGATTATTCCGACGATGGGCGGACGATCACGATTCATCTGCGGGAGGGTGCGACGTGGAATGATGGTGAGCCGTTGGATGCAACGGATGTCGCCGCCTTCTTTGACTTTGTGAGCGAGCTTGACCTCGCAGCGTGGCACATCACCACAGCGAACGCGGAATCATGGCGAGTCGTGGACGAGCATACGTTTGAGTTCACGAACTCCGTGCCAATCTCCCCCGAAGCCCTTGAAAGTGGCTCCGCTGTCTGGGATTGGGTCGTACCGCCTCAGGTCTACGGTGAAATGGACGAGGACGCCTTCTGGGACTACGGGACTGATCAGCCGGTGACGGCGGGCCCATATGTATTGACGGAATGGAACCGCGGTTCATACATGATCTTTGACGCAAGGCCAGACTACTGGGCGGGAAAGCCCCCGGTGGATCGGGTCGTGGTCCAGTTCTTCGCGAACACTGATGCACTCGTCAACGCCCTGCTGGCAGGGGAGATCGACGTCATCCCGGACGATATTCTCCCGCAATACTACGAACAGTTGGCCCAAGATCCCAACCTCGAGATCGTCGAACAGCCCGCCGGCCGATACCTTGGCCTGTTTTTCAATATGTCGGAAGCGGGGACGGCAGATCCAGCCATCCACGACCCCAATGTGCGGGAGGCCATCGATTACGCCATCAACAGGCAGCAGATAATCGATGTATCATTATTCGGGAAGGGCATAATCTGCCCGCCGGGGTCTGCATGTGGACCGACCTACGCCAAGGACCTGGATCCAGATCTGGAAGCAACGCCCTACGACCCGGACACCGCTGTGAGCCTCCTTGAGCAGGCCGGATACTCCGACGTGGATGGGGATGGGATAAGGGAGACGCCGGACGGGGAGCCGCTGGTTCTGCGCTTGTTCTACAACCAAGATTTCCCACCGAATCAGAGTGCGAGCGACCTTGTCGCGGACTATCTGGCCGCAGTCGGCATCGAAGCCCAGCCAACGGCGATGGAACACGGCACTCTGGTTTCGGCTGCGATCTACGAACACGATTTTGACATGATCATCAGCCAGGAGATTCCTGAGATCGACCCCGCGACCGACGATTGGCCGTGGGGTTGCTGGAGCGCGGAGGGCGGCGGCGGAAATATCTCTGGATACTGCAATCCGGTGCTGGATGAGGTGATTTTCCAGATTCTCACGACGACCGGAGACGAGAGAACTCAAAACATCCGGGAAGAGCAGAGGATTCTGGCGACCGATCGCCCCGAGCTCTACTTGGCAGGCATTACATCCATCGGGGCATATCGGCAGGACAAGTTCGAGATGCCTCACGACGCTTGCCCCTATTGGATCATGTTAAGTGGCTGGTACCCGCTTATGAATACGACGGTGAGATAGAGGGCCTGACTTGTCCGACAGGGGCCGACGTTGGCGAGTCTGCGAGGGCACACGCCGATCCGAGCAGAGGAGAACCGCGGACAGTGCCTTCGGGCGGATAGCATGACTGAAGAGAGGCCAGAACATGCAGATCACCCTGCTCCGAGAGCCTGAGATCAGGGAGTGCGTGCGCCTCGATGATGAAGCCATAGCAGCGGTCGAGGCCGCCTTCGGCATGTTGGCGGATGGCAAGGCTCTGGTTCCTCCGATCATTGGCATAGAAGTGCCTGAACATCGGGGAGAACTGGACATCAAGACAGCGCGCATTCGAGGTCTCGACTCTTTCGCGATCAAGATCGCCTCCGGATTCTTTGATAACGAGAAGCGGGGGCTGCCGGTCGCCAGCGGCATGATGGTCGTCATCAGCGCGCAAACTGGCTTTCCCGAGGCGGTGCTGCTTGACAACGGATATCTCACTCAAGTTCGCACCGGGGCTGCTGGAGCGATCGCGGCAAAGTATCTGGCCCGCAATCCAATATCAACGGTGGGGGTCATTGGCGCGGGAACCCAGGGCCGTTTCCAGGCGATGGGTCTGCCATATGTGCGGAAATTCGCCCGCCTGCTGATCTACGATATAGCCGCCGATAAGGCGCAGGGATATGCCGAGGAGATGACTGAAGCGCTGAACACGCCGATCGAAGTGGCGGGGGATGTCGCGTCTCTGGTGGCAGAAAGTGATGTTGTGGTGACCACGACCCCCTCGCGCAGCCCATATCTTCATCCCGATAACCTCCGTACCGGCCTCCATATTACGGCGGTGGGAGCGGACATGGAGGAGAAGCAGGAGCTGTTCTCAGGGGTATTTCAGCTCGCGGACGTGATATGTTGTGATCTAAGATCACAGTGTGCGGTGCGAGGCGAACTCCATCATGCGATCGCTGGCGGCCATGTGAACGGTGAGACTGATGTCGTGGAGATAGGGGACCTTGTCTTGGGCCGGCGCCGTGGTAGATCGGATGACGCAGAAATCACGATCTGCGATCTTACGGGCGTCGGGGTACAGGATACCGCAATCGCGCGCTTAGCCCTTTCCAGAGGCCGGGAGTCTGGATTGGGCCTGGTAGTGGATGTCTAGCCGGTGGAAGCGTACGATTTGCTGCCCGGAAGCCGATGGCCTCTTGGGCGAGACTCCTCAGGGATTTCGCACCATTGAACTTATAGGCAATCGGCTCGGCGGGGATCATATGCGTTTGACATCGGCGCCGCCAGCGCCAATCGGGGCGTCGATGAAGTTCGTTGCATCAGATTGGTTGCGAGTGTTCTGGACTAACCGTGCCCCGCCAGCGAGCATACAAGGGGGGCTCAGGAGCAGGAGTTCATGCCGACAGCTCTCATCGTCAATCCGAATACATCGCGGTGGATGACTACTGCCATCTCGAAAAGTGCTGGTCAAGTGTTTCACTCACCGTGGGAATTCCGAGTGGCCACCGCCACTGGAGGATCTCCGAGTATCGAATCTTGGTTTGAGTCGGGCTTGGCGGCCGTCGGGGTCCTCAACACCCTGCGCGAAAATGCGGATGTCGACGGGATTGTCTTGGCTTGCTTCGGTGACCCGGGCCTGTTCGCGGTGCGGGAAGTCGTTCAAATCCCGGTGGTGGGCATCGCTGAAGCCAGCTTCCTCACCGCCTGCATGCTCGGCTTCCGCTTCGGTGTTCTCGGGGGCTCAACAAAGGATATTTCCTGGATGGAGACCCTGCTCTGGACCTATGGATTGGAAAAGCGCTGCGCCGGGATCTGGCCGATGGAGAGCGATCTTGGCGGCGAGGTGGAAAACACTGAGCGCTTCCTTGCGGATCTCGAGGAGGCCAGCTCTCGACTTCTCCGATCGCATGCGGAAGTCATAATCTTGGGATGCGCAGGCTGGGGGAAATATCGTCAGGCCCTTCAGGCACGCGGCGGAGTCCCCTTCATTGATCCGGTTGAGGCTGGTTGCTCTCAACTCCGAAGCATTGTCGAGATGAATCTGTCAACCAGTCGGGCGGGGATGTTCGAGCGGATTCGTCCCAAAGAGGTCTCGGGTTTGGATACGTTCTTGGCTCCGGGCCTTGCAAGCTGGGTGGAGAATCTATTCGATTGATCGGGGTGTTGATGGCTCGCACTGGTAGGGGGCGAGGGAGCAAGTTTCCCGGCACATGGCACAGGTGCGCGCCGGGAGCGCGTGACCGGTTGAGGGGGTGTTGACATGGAGTCTGAATTCTCATCAGTCAGGGAAAAGCATAAATCGCTGGCGGATCTCGTGTATGAAGCCGTGCGAGCGAAGATCATATCGGGGGAAATTCCTCCGGGGGACTGGCTGCGCCAAGAGGAACTCTCCCAGCAGTTCGGTGTGAGCCATACGCCTGTGAGGGAAGCGTTGGACCGGTTGATCTCGGACGGCCTGACCGAAAGGGTGCCTCACAAGGGTGTCCAGGTGGCGACGATTGACGAGCAGGACATCGCCGAACTGTACTGCCTGCGACTGCTGCTCGAGCCGATTGCATTACGGCTGGCGGCGGCCAACATGAATGGCCGTCAGATCACCCGCTTGAGGCAAATCATACAGAAGGCAAGTGCGCTTACCGACCTGGAAGAAATGCCGGCACGGCGCAGGATGAACAGGGAATTTCACTTGATGATATGCCGGAGCTGCCGATCACCGATCTTTCAACATCTGTATGAACTCGTCTGGAATCGCTACCCAGATTGGATGTTCTACGAGGGGCTTCACCGGGACCCGGACACACTCGATCGAAGGCTCCGCCGAGAGACCGAGGAGCATTCGGAGATGCTGGATGCGATCTCGAGCGGGGAAATGCCGCGTGTTGAACAACTTGCCCTGAATCATCTGACCCTTTTCACCGCTGAAGATCTGAACGAGCTATTTGGCATACCAATTGAGCTATTGGAAGACAGGCGGCGCCTGATGGGACTTTGACATCTCCCAAGGGCCGCCGAGGCACACTATCTTGCCATTCTCGGCGCTCTCCCCGGCGAATAGGAAGAACGGTCCTTTCTGTTGACCGGAGATGTCGCTCCGAACAGATAGCGCTGAGTCAGCCAGCGCAGTGCGTCTTTCCAGCCATCGATCAATTCCATACCCACAATAGGAGCCCAGAGCATGCGACCTCAGTTCAGATATCAGTTCTATCAGCGGATCTATGAGAACTTCCCCAAGATCATACGGGATTCCCGGAATGCGGCGGAGAAGCTCGGATTGTCGAAGGTAAGCGGTCGAGCGGGCTTATATCCGGGCAGCTCAAGCTGTCCCGGTGCTGTGCCGGAATACGTCCTGCGAGAGGTCATCGCCGCGAACAGGGAAGCGGTCTACCCAGTGAGGAAGGCGGAGGATGAGCTGCGGGAAGTCGCGAAATCCATCTTTGGAGATGGCTACGATGTCGCGGCGACCAACACGTGCGAGGCGGGTCTGCGGCTGGTGTATGAGACGCTGTTTGCACCTCCCACGATGAGGAAGGGCGAGATATATCGCGGCAGGTTTATCTCGCCATACGGGGAGGATATCGAGTTCACTGCGGGATACGGTAGGCCGTTCCCGCCGAAGTACAAAGGCCTCATCCTTGACAGAAGCGTGTCGGCCGGGGAGTTCGGAGTAGAGGGGAAAAGCCTGGCCAATCTTGAGGCCGTTCTCGTGCGGCTCTCAGGGGTCCGCTATGAGGCGCATGGAATCAAGTACAACGTTGTTCCCTTGATGACGACTCTGGACCACGAGGGATCCTTCCGGAGGATAGCGAAGGTGGCGGAGAGCCATGCATCCGACCTGGTCGGGTTCACCACCGTCTCCTATGATACGCCGGGTTATGGCGCAAACGAGAAGGACGAGAAAGGCGTCCCCAGATTGATGGGGATGCTTTCCCGTCTGGGCGCGGAGTACGATGTCCCTTATGTCGTCGATAGCGCGGCCGCCGTCCCCGTGTTGTCTCCTGGCCCGGAGGATTATGGAGCGGATGTCGTCCTATGGAGCACGGACAAAGCAGTCAGGGCTCCCATCAGCGGATTGATCGTGGGTAAAGAGGAAATGATGATCCCGATCCGCAAAGCACTGGGGTTGGGTGGAGAGAGGTTCGGAGGTGTCTCGTCACATGGTAAGGCGTTGTTCTCCCTTTCCGACCCAGGAAGGGACTCCGTGGTGGGCCTTGCAGCGATGCTGAGAGTCTTGCGAGACTCACCCGAGAAGATCACGGCGCCGATCGATGAGCTGTATGAAATCATCGCGGATGAGTTTTCGCAGTTCCGCTATCCTAGGTTCTTGGACAAGATCCTGATCACGAAGAGCTACGGCTTCGGAGGCGTCGAGATCAACTACGAGCAGACGTGGGAGCAGGGAGATTTCGGGATCCCGATTTTCACCATGGAGGATATGTTCGCCAACACCAACCCCATCATGGCTGCGCTGGACGAGATGGGTGTCTATCCGGCCACAATCTACAGCGGTAACATCATTGTGAATCCCGGGCTGGGCACAATTGACGGGGAAGGCAACTTGCTCGCCGCTCCAGCTCGGCTTGCAGTCAGAGCGTTGGTTGCGGCGCTGGAGATCGTGTGTGACCATGCTGGCCTGGAGCCGTAACGATTCGTGTCTGCCTTGATCCCGCCGAGGGGCGAAGGGTGATCATCAACAGCCGCCGGTTACGGGCTGACTTTGACCATTTGGGATCCTTCGGAGCGACGCGCCATGGCGGGGTTAGCCGCCCGGCCCTGAGTGAGCCTCACCTCAGGGCACGAACATGGCTTCGGAAACGGATCCAGCATGCCGGTTTGGAATTCATCGTGGACGGCGCCGGGAATCATTCCGGGAAGCTCGAACAGCCCGGCGCCAGCAAGACGCTGTTGCTCGGTTCGCATCTGGATTCCGTGGTGGACGGCGGCCGTTTCGACGGCGCGTTGGGGGTGATGGCCGGCCTTGAAGTGCTGCGCACATTGAAGGAGAGCAAGGTAGAGCTCAAGCACAATGTTGAAGTCATCGATTTTACCGACGAGGAGAGCCAGCTCATCGAATGCTTGGGAAGCCGAGCTTTGGTCGGGGACATTTCGGAGGCGGATTTTCAGGACCCGCGCTGTGGGCGCGCGAACTTGGAGGAAGCGTTCGCCCGGGCCGGAGTTACAGAGCGCAGCGTCCTGACCGCGCAGCGGGATCCTGCGAGCATCGCCGGATACCTGGAGCTTCATATCGAGCAGGGCCCTTTTCTAGAGGCCAGGGAGGTTCAGATCGGTGTGGTGTCCGGGATCGTTGGGCTGAGGACTTTTCGTTTCCGCTTCCTGGGGCAGCAAGCGCATGCCGGAACGACGCCCATGGCCGACCGGCGCGATGCAGGTAGGGGGGCAGGCGCTTTCCTGCTCCAGGCCAGCGACCTGGTGGAAGCGAAGTATCCGGGCTCGGTAGTGACGATCGGCAGGCTGGAATTCTCACCAGGGGCTACCTGCATCATACCGGGGCAGGCGGACCTGTATCTTGAATTCAGAAGTCTTGAAGAGGAGCGGCTAAGCGAGATTGAGCGGGATCTCTTGACCCTGGCAGAGGAGCAGGCGAGCCGTTATCGCCTGTCGGTGGAGATCCAGCCGGTGAGCTCCGTCGCTCCAGCAAAGATGCAGCCGGATTTTCGCCGGGCGATGCATGAGGCTGCGGAGGAGCTGGGCCTGTCTCACATGGATATCCCCTCCGGCGCCGGCCACGACGCCCAACTCCTCGCCAGGATCACTTCGGCCGGAATGATCTTCATTCCCTCTACCGGAGGGAGCCACAACCCCGATGAATATGCGCGGTGGCAGGACTGTGTCAACGGGGCGAATGTGCTGCTGGGTGCCACCTTAAGAACCGCGCGGTAAATGCCCGGCTTTTGATTTGACACCGCCCTCGACTTCGTGTAAGTTAGAGACCAGACGGCGGTCGTCTGACATCTCCAAAAATCTGGCCTCTGGCTAGAGATCGCAGGGCAGCCTATGTATTCTAGGACCCTCATCCGACCTCCTTCCCTCTCACAGCAGATCCTCGCCATCCTCATGGATCAGATCAAGGCGGGCGTCTTTTCTCCTGGAAGCCAACTGCCGACCGAGCAAGAATTGGCCGTTGAGTTCGAGGTCAGCCGGGCGACCATTCGCAGCGCGCTGAGCGCGCTGGCAGCGCGCGGACTGATCGTCAACCGGCACGGCGTGGGTACTTTCGTGAGTCAATTGGCAAGCGTCGAGAATCCACTCAACGAAGCGACCGACTACTGCAATCTCATCACGCGACAGGGCTTGGCGTTTGGCACTCGGTTTGTCTCGGCGGAGTTCCTGGTGCCGGATGCGGACATCGCCGAGGCCCTATCCATCGACGAAGGTGATCAGGTGTTGCGGACGCGCAAGATATTTACCGCGGACGGAGGGCCGGTCATCTATTCGATCAACTCCATTCCGCAGTGGGTGATAGGTGACGAGCTGGCCTGCGAGGTGGCGGATAGACCGGAGATGATCGAGCCCCTGTACGAGTTCCTAGAGGAGCGCTGTGGCCAGCGAACGGAGTATCACATCGCCAGAATTCGCCCCGATATCGCCGAGAATTGTGACACGCAGGGATGGGATGTGGATCCGACCATTCCGGTCTTGGTCATGCATGAGGTCGGCTACAACAGCGCAGAACGGCCACTCTGGCACTCGTTTGTGTTTTTTCCGGGGAATTTCTTCCGGTTTGAAGTGATCCGCCATAGGGAGCCGAATACATAGGGGGCGGGTCGTTTGCGGCCACTTGGGTGAAGTGCGCGACAGACAGCTGCGAGGCGGAGGAGGTGCTTAGGAACCCATTGCCAGCACAATCATTGAACGGCCGACCAAAGGGGTAGAAAAGGGGAGGGGAAAGGGCCGGGGGCATTTTTCCCCTGGGGGACGCTCAAGAGAGTTTGTGCCTCCTTATCAAGATCGAGCAACTTGACCATCCCAATGTATAGGTACCTTCTAGCACTCTGACCGCGCGGACGTGGGCAATCAAGTGGGGTGCTTCAAGGATGCCGAGCTTGATCCTTGGCCTGATTCGGACCAACACACTCATCATCGAGGAGGAAGTGAAATGCGCAAGATCAACACTGTTCTGGTGGCCCTCATTTCGGTCGCATTGCTGGTTGCCGCCTGTGGTCCGGTGGCGACAGAGCCGGCAGCAGGCCCGACGGCGGAAGCGCCTGAAGCGACTACTCCACCTCAGATTCAAGAGCCAGAACCGACAGAGGCTGCTCAGGAGGCAGAAGAGGAACCTGTTGTTCTGCGGGTCGGAGTCCTGGATGACGTGGATTGCTGGAACCCATTCTCCTGCTTCGCGGCAACATACCATACATGGCTCGTCTATGATCGCATAACGGATGCGGGCCCGGTGCCGGGGTGCAATGGCATTCCGAGTCTGGCCAACTCCTGGGAGGTCTCCGACGACGGGAGGACCTGGACCATTCACCTTGACGAAGGCATTACCTTCTTCGATGGAACTCCGTTGGACGCTCAGGCTGTTGTGGATTGGTTCGAATGGGTGGGGACTACGTCGATCAAGTATTGGTGGCCGGAGACGAACTATATGGAGTCAGTCGAGGCGCTGGATGATGTGACGCTGCAATACACCACCTCCGAGCCGATCTTGATCTCCCCAAATCAGAACTGGATCTGGATGTATATCACCCCGCCCGGCTATTGGAGCCAATACGATGACGAGACGTTGTGGGGGGTGGAATACTACCCGCCGATTGGAAGCGGCCCTTATATGGTGACGGAGCACTCTCCGGGAGATTACATCATCTGGGACGCGAATCCTAATTATCACAGAGGCAAGCCGCCCATTGACCGCATGGTATGGCAGATCTATAGCAATGAAGACGCCTTGGTGAACGCCCTGATGACCGGGGAGATCGACCTGACAATGCCCAGATTGTCCCCGCAATACTACGATGTGCTATCGGGATTGCCGAACATCACCATCAGCGAAAAGCCCGGGGCCTTGCTGATCGAGCTGTTCTTCAATGTGCAGAGCGAGGGCATCCGGAATCCGGCGGTCAATGATCCAAGAGTCCGAGAGGCAATTGACTACGCCATCGACAAGCAGCATCTGGTCGACATCGCCTTGCTCGGGCATGGCATCACCTGCCCCACGAACTGGGCGTGTGGCCCGCTCTATGAGGGGGAACTCAACACCGATCTGGCGGTCACACCTTTTGACCTGGATAAGGCCAATCAGATCTTGGACGATGCCGGATATCTTGATACGGATGGCGATGGCCTGAGAGAGACCAATGACGGGGTCCCACTCGATCTCCGGCTGTTCCTTCAGGCGGGGAATCCCGAGCATCTAACCATCGCTGACGCGCTGGCCGATTGGCTGAACGAAATCGGCATCGGTATCCAAGTCGAAATCATGGAATCCGGGACATGGGTCAACGTCGTCCGCGGAGAAAGGGATTTCGACATGGCGATCGCGACCATGACCTCCGACCCGGACGCGGGCGGAATGGACTGGTACTACAGTTGCTGGAGCGCGGAGTCGCGGGACTCAGGATCCAACTACTCCGGATACTGCAGCGAGGAATTCGACTCGCTCGATTATGGATACTGGTTCGCGTCGGACAGCGAGAGCGGAAGAGAATCTAACTTTGCCGCTCAGGCAAAACTCAACGAGGATAGGCCCTTTATCATCTTGGCCGGGCAGAGTGAGATTCAAGCCTACAACAACGACCGTTTCGAATTCCCGACAGATACGTGCCATCTTGGTTATGGGATGTATGGCCCGCAAGGATTGATGCAAGCTGTTGTGAAGTAGGCCAAGCAGAAACACGTGGGAGGGCAGATCTCTCTGCCCTCCCACGCCATCAGGATGGGCAGCCAGTTCAGGCGCCCTCATGATTTGATGGATACGTGCCGCGGCGTGGGCCCTCGATGAACCCCATACGGCGATCACTGTTTTTCCAGTGTCATTGGACACGAGCACAAGGTCGACTTGGGCGCCCGCAGCCGGATCCATTTGCCCTGCGGTCCTGTCTCAGCAGCTCAGGCACCTGAGAGGAGCAGCATGGATTTCCTACACGAATTGATCAATGTGGCGCAAGGTCGGCTACCGGCAGATCTGGTGATCAAGGGAGGGATGCTGGTAAATGTAAACACGCGAGAAATCTACCAGACAGATGTCGCCATTCGGAGGGACCGCATCGCCTACGTGGGAAATGTTGATCACTGCATCGGGAGCGAGACCGAAATCGTTGACGCAAAAGGTTCCTTCCTTGTCCCGGGCCTGATTGAAACACACATGCATACCGAATCTTCCGGCGTGACGCTGACGCAGTTGGCGCGCATTCTGCTGCCCCGGGGCGTTACCACGGTGGTTTACGCGCATGAGATTGCCAATGTGTTGGGTTTGCGCGGCATGCAATTGGTGCGAGAAGAGGGCAGGACCATCCCACTCAGAGTACTCATTACTACTGCGACCGAGGTCCCCTACTACGAGGGGCTAGAGACTGCAGGAGCCCGCGTCACAGTGGAAGACGTGCGCGAGATGCTGTCTTGGGGCGAGACGGTCGCCCAGGGCGAGCCAGACATATTCAATATTCTCGCGGGACAGGAGGGAATCCTCGCCAAATTCAGGGCAACCAGAAAAGCCGGAAAGAGAATAAACGGCCATGCGGGTGGCACCCCGATCCAGGAAGATCACCTGAACGCGTTGATTGCCGCGGGCTTCGACGACTGCCACGAGCATTGGATTCCAGGAGAGGTGACAAGGAAGCTTCGTCTGGGGATGAAGGCCCTGCTCCGGGAGATGGATTTAGAGCATATCGTCCCCGAGCTCCTGGATGGCTCTGTTGACCTCCACCACTGCATGTTGTGCATCGATGATAAGCTCGTGAACACCTTGGTGAAGGAAGGTGGGGTGGACAATACCGTCCGCAAAGCCATTTCCTACGGTCTGGATCCGATGACCGTCCTCCAGATGGCCACAGTCAACGCAGCCAGCCATTATCGCCTGGATCACGAATTGGGGAGCATCAGTCCGGGGAGATTCGCTGATTTGCTCATCACACGCGATCTGGAAACCTTGCGACCCGAGACCGTGATCGCTGGCGGCAGAATTGCGGCCCGGGATGGAAAGTACAAGCTCGCTGAACATAGATATGAGTATCCCGACTGGGCCAAGAAGACCATGCATTTGCGGAGGGTTGCGGCAGAGGATTTCGAGCTGCGAGCGAGCCAGCAGCACGGCACAGCTGAACTACGCGTGATCCAGCAGATGTCTGAGTCTCCCTTTCGCAAGTTCAAGATCATACACGCTCCAATCGCACAAGGCAGGATCGACCTCGACTTCTGTGGGGAATACAACCTGGTAGCGGTGGTGGATAGGCACAGCGGGGAAACCGGGATTGGGAAAGGCGTCATCGAGGGTTTTGGCTTGCAGGCTGGGGCGGTGGCCACATCGGTTTCACACGACAGCCACAATATCACAGTGCTCGGGACAAATGTGGAAGATATGGCCCATTGCGTAAATGCGCTTGCCGAGGTCGGAGGGGGCTTTGTGGCTTCCAAGAGGGGGCACACTTTGGCCTTGGTGCCGCTTGAGATCGCTGGCCTCATCTCCGAGGCGCCGTATGAGGAGGTGGTCCGCGATCTTGAGGGATTTGAGCGAGCAATCCATGGAGAGCTTGGATTTCCCGCCCACATGCCTTTCATCGCAATGAACTTCATCGCGCTGGCATGCTCTCCCTTCGAGGCGGGGATTACCGACATGGGCCTGATCGATGCGCGCGCATGCGCCCGCCGGATAGTTCCATTGATCGTTGAAACGGGTTCGTGAACTGGTCGAAGCGAAATCTGCAGCAGAGAGCTTCCCGGTATCGGCGATCCAGGGCCCCCCTTAGTCGAGGAAGGGCCTCGTATTGGTGTTCGGAAGCTGGCCGAGGCGGTCGAGGGCGCATCGGGGGCTTGCTGATCCCACCACCTTCATAGCGGTGAGGCCGATGAGTGTAAGGGTACGGATTTCTTTCTGTGATGAGACGCAAGGGGCATAGCGTGGATCTTGATACCTTCCTTGAGCAGATCCCCAAAGCTGAGCTGCATTGCCATTTGGAAGGCTCGGTGAAGGCATCCACATTCGTCGAACTGGCCCATAGAAACGGTATTCCCATTCCGGATCACCGGGAGCCACAAGATCTCTATGGGTACCGTAGCTTTCCCGACTTTCTCACCGTCTATAAGAAAGTCTGTCACTCGGTGCAAATCCGGGAGGATTTCCGGAGAGTCACCTACGAGAGCCTGGAGGAGGCGCATGCTTCTGGCGTGCGATATCGCGAGATGTTCTGGAGTCCCACAGATCATCTCAAGGTTGGCGTGCGGTATGAGGTTGCCCTCGGTGGCATCGTCGATGGAATCCACGATGCCGAAGCCGATCTGGGGATCGTATGCCGGTTGATCGCGGATATCAACCGGGAGGAGAGCCCGGAGACGGGCGTCGAAATGGTCGATCTGGTGATCAGACGCAGGCGAGACGAGGTCATCGGCATCGGCCTGGACTACAACGAAGAGGGGAATCCCCCCGAGAAGTTTTGGAAGGCATTTCGAATGGCCGAGCAAGCAGGGCTGCACCGAACCGCTCATGTGGCAGAAATGGGCGGGCACCCACGGAATGTGGAGACATGTCTGGACCTGCTCGGCTGTGAACGGCTGGATCACGGCTACCGGGTGTTGGAGGATGACCGGATTGTTCGACGTTGTGCAGACGAAGGGGTCATATTCACGGTAGTTCCCACGGCTCACCGTTTCGCGTTGACGGACGAAAAAGGTGTGATCCATTGGGAGAGGCATCCGATCAAGTGGATGGCCGCGCGCGGCTTGAGGATCGTGATCAATTCGGACGATCCTGCGATGATGAGAATTGCCCCTGCTGGTGCGTACATTCATGCGGCCAGATACTTCGGGTTTGGCCCTGAAGAGGTCAGACGTTCTGTGCTCAATGGCATTGAAGGGGCCTGGCTGGATGAAGCGACGCGAAAGCAGTGGCGGACGGAATGGATGGCCGAGATCGATTCCCTTGCTGCAGAGTTGAGCAAGCCCTCTGGATGAGAACCTCAGCGAGAGGCAGCCTGGTGTCCCGACTGTTGAACGGCGGAGGATAACGGTGGTTGATAAGCCGGTGCTGATCGACGATTGGTTTCCGATTACACCTCATGATGAGCGCAGCAGCAGCGCCTGGTTCATTGGCCATGGGCGACACGGGTGGTCTGGACAAGGCGGAAATGGACAGGTTTCACTCCGGCATCCTGGCCCAGGACGTGCCAATCGTGGAGTCTCAGCGGCTAGAGCTGTTGCCCCTGGACCTGGAGGCAGAGCTGCACCTATGACCCGATCGAACAGCCATCGCCGGCCGCAAGTGGCTGAACCAACTCGGGCTCAGCTTTGGGACGAGCTAGATCCCCTACAGGAGGATTAAGTGGCACATAAGGCGGTTCGAGAAGAGATCCATCATCTGGTTGTGTCAGGAGACAGCAATGCAATAAGAGATGTCGTACAAAAGGCGCTGGACGA
>CAYMCO010000004.1:0-96933 GCA_964388955.1 uncultured Anaerolineaceae bacterium
CCCCCCCCCCCCCCCCCCCCCCCCCCCCCCCCCCCCCCCCCCCCCCCCCCAACAGGCGCCTGCGGCAGAAAGAGCGATGACCACGGCTGCGGGTCTGTCCGGTCGGGAAGTGCGGAGATGCGGGGATGACGAAGGGTCGGTGAAGCTTCCATATGCAAATGCGTTTGCCCCCTGAAATGGAACGTATCCTTCATTGCTCATGAGATGGCGAACATCTATAATGCCAAGGATTGTGGAGGCCAGCATGTATTCGGATCGACAAATCCGCCTGCGAGAGAGAATGGGCGAGCTGGGCATCGGCGCCGTGGCATTGATACCGGGGCCAAACTTCCTCTACCTGACTGGCCTCTCCTTCCACGTCAGCGAACGTCCAATCCTGCTTCTCCTATGGGCCCAGGGCCCACCGACTCTGATCTCCCCCGCATTCGAGCGCGGCAAGGCGGAGCGCGCCCAATTTGCGGTGCAGCACATCTCTTACAGTGAGGATCCAGACAGCCAGGCCGCCGCCTTCAGTGAGGCGATGGCTGGGCTGGGCGCAGGCGATCCTCCCATCGCGCTCGCCCCCTTTGAAATGCGCGCTTTTGAAATCCACTTGCTGGAGGAGGCCGCGCCGCACGCCACCTATGTTCCCGGCGGGCAGCTGCTCTCCCCGCTGCGCGAGTTCAAGGATGAGTTCGAGATCGGCTGCACGCGCCGCGCGGTGGCCATCGCCCAACGGGCGATGGCGACGACACTCCCCCTGATCCAAATCGGCATGACCGAGCGGGAGTTGGCTTCCGAGTTGGTGATACAGCTGCTGCGAGCCGGTTCGGAACCCGAGCTGCCGTTCTCCCCGATCGTGGCCGCCGGCCCCAACAGCGCCCTGCCCCACGCCGTCCCGGGCGACCGCCCCCTGGCGCAGGGCGAACTGCTGCTTGTGGATTGGGGCGCGGCCTATGAGGGATACGCCTCGGATCTGACACGCACCTTTGCGATCGGCGAGATCGATACCGAGATGAACCGCATCTATCGACTCGTGCAGCAGGCGAACGCAGCGGGGCGGGAGGCCGCTCGGCCGGGCCGGCCGGCCAAGGCTGTGGACCGGGCGGCGCGCCAAGTGATCGAATCAGGAGGCTATGGCCCGCAGTTTCGACACCGCACGGGCCATGGCCTCGGCCTGCAGACTCACGAGCCGCCCTACATTCGATCCGACAACGAAGCGCTCTTGGAGCCAGGCATGATATTCACAGTCGAACCAGGCGTCTATGTTGAGGGGAGGGGAGGCGTCCGAATCGAGGACGACGTCCTGGTCACAGCGGAAGGCGGCGAAACCCTGACAAGCCTTGGGCGGGATCTGGAGGTGATCGCATGAGCTACATCATTCCCACCGCCGAGCCCTTTCTCTTCTGCGGTGGGCCTGTCGGTTGCTTGCTCATCCACGGCTTCACCGGCACGCCCAAGGAGATGCGGCTGCTGGGCGACCACCTCGCGGGCGCAGGCCATACCGTCCTCGGCATCCGGCTCACAGGCCATGCCACCGATATCGATGACATGCGCCGCGCCCGCTATCACGATTGGCTGGCGGATGCGGAGGCCGGCTACCAGATGCTGCGCCGGGGTTGTGAAGAGGTCTTCGTCATGGGCCTTTCCATGGGCGGCGCGCTCTCCTTGATGTTGGCCGCGCATTATCCGGTCGCGGGTGTCGTCGCGATGTCCACACCGCTTAAGCTGCCTTCCGACCCCCGATTGGCTTTCGCCAAGCCGCTGAGTCTGGTGATGAAGGACGCCGCCAAGGGGCCGCCCGATTGGGATGACATGGCGCTGCGCAGGGACCACATCAGCTATCCGGCATATCCAGTCCGTGCCGCGGCTGAACTCCGCGATCTGGTGAGAGAGCTGCGGGCGACCTTGCCGCAAGTCGCCGCGCCGATTCTCCTGGTGCAAGCCAAACGAGACACGAGCGTGCCCGCCTCCAGCGTCGAGGACCTGTTTGCCCGCGTCGCTTCGAAGGACAAGGAGATCTTGTGGCTCGAGAAGAGTGGCCATATCGTCATTCGAGATTCTGAACGGGAGGTCGTCTTCGCCGCGATTTCGGATTTCGTGAATCGAATCGCGGGGGAGGGACGTTGAATCGCGCCCTCTGGCTCATCGCCTTGTCCATGTTCGCATGGGGCGTGGGCGATGGGATGTTCCTTAATTTCCAGCCCCTATATCTCCAGCAATTGGGCGCGGATCCCATCCGGATCGGTGCGATTCTCGGGCTCGCCCAAGCGGTGGCCACGCTCTCTCACCTCCTGGGTGGCGCTCTGACCACCCGCGTGGGAGCGAAGAGGGTGATCTTGGCCGGCACGACCATCGGCGTCTCCGGAGCCTGGATGATGTTCCTGGCATCGAACCTGTGGGTCTTCACGATCGCCTTGGCCTTCTTCTACTTCAGTTGGATGGAGGTTGTGGCCCTCTCCAGCTACATCACGCGTGTGCACCGCGAGTGGACCTTCACACGCACCATCACGTACGTCTTTGCGGGCTACCATTTGGGAAGTATCATCGGCCCCAGCGTCGGAGGGCATGTGGCAAGCGAAGCAGGGATTCGAACCGTAATTGGCCTTGCGGCCGCGGTATTCACAATCACCCCCATCTCCTTGAGCCTGCTCCCCGCCGCTCCGGGGAAACCCGATCCAGGAGCCGCTCGCTATCGAGAGTTGCTGTCGAACCCGGCCCTTTTGCGTCTGGTACCGCTCATGATGTTCGCCATGCTGGCGCTCTTCTTGAACTGGCCGCTGACGCCCAACTTCCTGCAGAATGTGCGCCAGGTGGGCCTGAGCAAGATTGGTCTCTTTGGATCGATCAATGCTTTGGGTGGCCTGCTTCTCAGCCTGATCTTGGGCCGGATCGCGCCGTTTCCCGCCTTCCTGGTTGCGCAAGCCTCCGTCCTGGGCGCCTCAACCCTGCTGTGGATCGGAAGCAGCGCCTCGTGGTATGGCCTTGGATATTTCCTGGCCGCCGGCTACCGGGTCGCCAACACGCTTGCTCTGGCACTGGCTAGGCCGTTGCTGCGCGAGGTCGAAGTGGGGGTCGCATACGGAATCCTGCATGCAGGCATGGGCGCCTCTGTTCTGCTGGCCGCTCCACTGGCGGGGCTGCTTTACAATCTGCGCCCATCCCTGCCCTACCCCGTGAGCGCGGCCTTGATCGCCCTTTCCATCCTGCTTTTCGCCGTCTATATGCCGCGCCTGAACAGGTCGCTGCGGCCGGCCGGCGCCACACAACCGGAGGGCATGCAATGAATGGGTTTCTGGACTGGGGCGTTGGCATCCTGCTCTGGCTGCAAGGCCTTGGCGCCTGGCTGACCCCCCCTATGACTTTCTTCACCTTCTTGGGGCAGGCAGAGTTCTATCTGTTCGTCATGCCCGCCCTGCTCTGGTGCTTCGACGCAGGGCTGGGACTGACCATCGGCGTATTGCTGATGAGCAGCGTGGGGGTCAATTCAATTCTCAAGCTGACCTTCGGACTGCCGCGCCCCATATGGGTTCGAAGAGATGTGCTGGCGCTGGGCTCCGAGTCGACGTTCGGTCTTCCTTCCGGGCACGCCCAGAATGGGGTGGTCGTCTGGGGCAGGCTGGGCGCGGCCTCACAGCGCCGTGCGGCTGCGCTAGGTTGCGGCGTGCTGATACTCCTGATCTCGGTTTCCCGCATCTATCTGGGCGTCCACTTCCCGATGGATGTCCTGGCGGGATGGGTCTTCGGCGGGATCATCCTGTGGCTCGGATTGCGGCTGGCACCTGCGGTTCGGCGCCTGTGCGGCTCCCTCAGCGTGCCGCTGTTGGTGGCAGGCTTATTCCTCATCAGCATCGCCATGGTCGGGATCGGCGCTGCAATAGCCGCGCATCGGGGCCCGGTGCCCCAAGCTTGGATCGAGAATGCCGCCCGAGGCGCGCCCGGTCCCCCCATCGATCCGCTCAACATAGACGACCTGCTGATCAGTGCCGGGGTGCTTTTCGGAATGGGTGCGGGCGGCATTCTGCTGTTTCGCGGCGCCGGATTCAGCGCGGGCGGGCCGGTCCCGGCGCGCCTGCTGCGCTATGCCCTTGGGTTGGTGGGGGTGGTTGTGACCTACTACGGTCTCCGCCTGGTCTTCCCGCCGGGCCATGCAGCGCTGCACTATCTGCGCTATGCGGCCGTGGGTTTTTGGGTGACATTCCTGGCGCCCAGGCTATTCATCCGGCTGGGATTGGCGTCTCCAAGCAAGGGCAACCCTGGCTAGGGGCGAGCGAAGTGCGTGCCCTTGCATCGCATCGCCGGGCAGGCCGCCCCTGCGGCCAGCGACCCCAAACCCGCGCTCATTTTCTCTCCAACTGGCGCCAAATGAACCAATGCCCCAAGCGGTCATCCGCATCTTTGGGTGCTCGATCGTAGTACAGATCGAACACCCGTCCGTCCTCAATCTGCACTCGGAAATAGAATCGGCCCACCCCCCAAGAGCCGCGGCGTGCCGCGACCTGCAGGTGGGCCGGCTGCATGTTCTTCGCCATGCGACCGCGGCGGCCGTAGGAGGACCAGGAGCGGAGCACTCGCTCCACAACGTGCTTATCACCGCGCCAAATGAATTCGTCCGGCGCCCCCGGCTTCTTGCTCAGCAAAGGATCGCGCGCAAAGGAGACGCGGATCTCCTCCAGGAGGAACCCGGAGGGGACCCACCTATCCTTTGGCATGCCCCTCTCCGGAGCGAGAAGCAAGCCACACTCGAGTGGGCGCCAGGCTGAGCGCCAGGAGCACGAACGCGGCCAGGATGGTCCCGATGCCCAGGTAGAGAAGTGAGACCAGCGCGTAGAAGTGAGCGATGCGCTGGGCCCATTGCAGTCCCAGGATGACGCCCATGACGACCCCCAACCAGGAGCAGCCCAGCGCCGCCAGCGGCCAAGCCAGCCGCAAAGCAGGTTGATCGACCAGCCTTGGGAAGATGATCCAAGGGTTCGCCCGCCCGAAGATGGTGAGCGGCTCCCCTGTCAAACGCAGCGCCAAGCCCTCCGTGGCCATGGCAAGACCCAGCGCCACGCCGCAGACCCCAAAGAGATAAAGCCCGAACGGCGGTTTAGTCCCCCGCACGGCCATCGCTCCGCCCCAGGCCGGCACTTCCTGCCCGCAGCTCCCTCGCCCCCCGGTCAGCCGGACTCCGCCTGGCGCTCCTCTCTCTCCCGAGCGGCGATGATCTCCTCGGCCACATGTGCGGGCACGACTTCGTATCCGCTCAGTTCCATCGAAAAGACACCCCGGCCGCCCGTCATGGAGCGCAGTTCACTCGTATAGCGCAGCACCTCAGCCAGGGGCACCTGGGCGGTCACGATCCCTCTCCCGTGCCGGCTGTCCATGCCCTGCACCCGCGCCCTCCGCGTGTTGAGATCCCCAAGCACATCCCCCATGCTGTCGTCGGGGACGGTGATGGTCATCGTCATGATGGGTTCCAACAGCACCGGCTTGGCCTCCCGGAAGGCGATCTTGAACGCCTCGCGACCGGCGATTTCGAATGCGATGGCTTTTGAGTCTACCGGATGCTCCTTGCCGTCTGTGACCGCCACCCGGACCTTCGTCACCGGGTAGCCCGCCACCACGCCCTGCCGCATCACCCCGCGCACGCCTTTCTCGATGGCCGGCATGAAGCCTTGGGAGATCGCCCCCCCAAAGACCTGGTTTACAAATTCGAATTCTTCCTCTTCGAGCGGTTCGACCCGCATGTGAACCTCGGCGAACTGGCCTGCGCCGCCAGTTTGCTTCTTGTGCCGGTATTGAGAATTGCCCGTGCCAGTGATGGTCTCCAAATAGGGCACTTTGGGGGTCTTGGTTTCCAACCCCAGCTGGAATTTCGCCTCCGCCTTGCGCACAGCGACGTCGATGTGCTGATCGCCGAGGCCCTGCAGCAGCGTCTCGCGCGTCCCACCTTCTTGCCGCCATGAGAGCGTCGGGTCTTCCTCGCATAACCGGGTCAGCGTGGGCCCCATTTTGGCCGAATCCGCCTGGGTCTTGGGGGAAACCGCCACAGAGTACAGCGCGTTCGGATACTCCGGCATTGGGACCGTCAGCGGATGCCCCTTGTCCCCCAATGTGTCCCCCGTCCCGGTCTCGGCCAGTTTGCTCACCGCACCGATGTCCCCTGCATGCAGATGCTCGACGGGAATCTGCTCCTTGCCGCGCATCACATGCACGGTCCCCAGACGTTCCTCCTCCTCCTTGTTGTGGTTCCATACTCGACTATCCGAGTTGAGCACGCCGGAGAACACCCGCAGATAGGTGAGCTTCCCTACAAAGGGGTCTGCGGTGGTCTTCCACACATACGCGGCCAGCGGTCCCGCATCCGACGGTTCCAGCTCAACCTCGCCCTCCACTCCCCGTGCACTCACCGGCGGCGCCTTCATGGGCGACGGCAGCAGCTCCAACAGCGCCTCCATGACGGGCACAATTCCAACGGCTGCAGCCCCGGAAGCCACGAACACCGGCACAAATCGCCCTTCCGCGATGGAGAGCCGCAGGCCGCGCCCGACCTCTTCCTGGGTCAACTCCTCACCTTCCAGGTACTTCTCCAGCAATTCATCATCCCCCTCCGCCGCGGCCTCGACCAACTCCATGCGCGCCTCGGCAGCCCGCTCTGAGAATTCCTCCGGTATGGCCTCACGCGCTTCCCCCTCGGCCGGGCGGGCGGACATACTGAGCAAATCGATTACGCCTTTGAAATCGCTCTTCTCGCCCCATGGAAGCTGAGCGGGGATGAAGGTCGCATCTGGATCCAACGTACGCACCGATTGCATCGCCCGTTCGAAGCTGGCTGTTTCCCGGTCCATCTTGCTCACGAGCACCAGGCGCGGCAGTTGGAAGGTATTGCAGTATCCCCATACCACCTCCGTGCCCACCTCCACGCCGGCGACCGCGTCGATGACCACGATGGCCCCATCCACCACGCGCAAGGCGGAAATCACCTCTCCGATGAAGTCGGTATATCCCGGCGTATCCAGCAGGTTAATCTTGTGCTCCTTGAACTCCAGAGGCAGGATTGCCGTTGAAAGGGAAAGGCTGCGTCGGATTTCCTCCTCTTCGAAATCCGATACCGTATTCCCCTGCTCGACGCTGCCCATGCGGTTGACCACGCCGGTCACATAGAGCATCGCCTCGCCCATCGTGGTCTTTCCCCCGCCGCTGTGCGAGACCATGGCGACATCGCGGAGGCTTTCGGTGGCATATTCTTTCATCAGAAGGAGGATCCTCTCATCGGGAAATAGATTCGCAGGGTGGATTGTAAGTGAGGCCGGAATGCTTGTCAAAGATTGAAGGGATGCTACAATCCCCCCACCGAAGAGGAGTGCTCCGGTGACCATTATCAATCAATATTCGTTTGTCATTGTGGCCTTGCTTTGCATGGTCGGGCTGGGCCTATTCCTGCTTCGAGATGGAGCGGAGGCGAGCGACATCGTCGCGCTCGCGGCGCTTCTGATCGGATTTGGCATCGCCCATACCCTGCTGTCGCCGGGTCACAGCACAGAATCCGAGCTGCAAGGTGTTCACTCCTCCATTGGCTCCGGCCGGGCGGTGCTGCTCGAATACCAAAGCCCGTATTGAATTGCATGCATGTCAATGAGGCCTGTCGTGGACAGGATCGCACGCCAGAATGCCGGGGGCCTGGAGGTCATACGGCTGAATGCCCAAGACCCGATAGGCGCGGCCCTCAGCGAAGAATATGATCTGCGGGTGACCCCCACCTTTCTGCTCTTTGACCCGCGTGGGACGGAGATTCTGCGCGCTTTCGGTGTCATAGATCCCGCCGAAGTCTCCCAAGCCCTGGGAGAGGCGCAGTGAGGCGGCTCTTCTTCGAGTTGTACTACCTGCTGGGGAATGCACCCTGGGACACCGGAATCTCGCCTCCTGAATTGCTCTCTTTCCTTCGAGACGCCGACCCGGGTCGAGCTTTGGATCTCGGATGCGGCACAGGAACCAACGCCATTACCATGGCCAAGCGCGGATGGCAGGTGGTGGGCGTGGATTTTTCCACGCTCGCCATCTGGGCGGCTCGGCGGAAGGCCCGCCATCAGGGGCTCGAAATCGAATTCTTGAGTCGCGATGTCACAGAACTGGACGATCTCGAGGGACCCTTCGATCTTACGCTGGATATCGGCTGTCTCCATGGCCTGCACCCCGAGAAACGGCTGGATTACGCCCAGGGTGTCCGTCGGCTGGCCTCGCCCGGCGGATACTACCTGCTCTATTCATTCGTCGTGCAGGAGCCGAATTCGACCAGCAAGTGGCCGACCGCGGATGAGATCGACGCGCTTTTCAGCGGTGCGTTCGAATTGCTCTCGACCGAATACGGGCGGGATCGGCAGCGCACCTCTGCCTGGTTTAAGTTTCAGCGCCGAGCATGATGACCAGGGTGCTGTTCCTGTTCATCGATGGCCTCGGCCTCGGTGCCGACGACCCCACCCTTAACCCGTTGATGCGGGCGAATATGCCCACGGTCCGCTCCTTGTTGGATGGAAAAGCCCTGACCGCTGCTTCGGCCCCTCTGCACACAGAATGGGCGTCCTTGATCTCCGTAGACGCTTGCCTGGGGATTGACGGTCGCCCCCAGTCCGCCACCGGCCAAGCCACGTTGCTCTCCGGACGCAACGTCCCCAGGGAGATCGGGGAGCATTTCGGACCGAAGCCAAACCAGGCCATTAGAAATGTCCTGGATCAGGATAACCTGTTCCGCAATGTGCTCGAAGGCGGTGGGCAAGCCGCCCTGCTGAACGCCTATCCCCCAGCATACTTCGCGGCTATCCGCAGCGGTAGGCGGCTGCATTCCGCCATCACCTATGCCGCCTCAAGCGCTGGCATACCCATTCGCACGGCGAAGCATCTGGAAGCTGGCCAGGCGCTCTCTGCGGATTTTACCGGTGAAGGCTGGGCTGCTCGCTCGGATTTCCCCCCCGCGCCGGTATACACTCCCCAGGAAGCTGGAGGGCTGCTGGCGGACCTCGCGATGGAATACCAGCTCGCCTGGTTCGATTACTGGCTGTTGGATTACGCCGGCCATCGGGGGAGCACGGCCGAGGCCACGGCCTTGCTGGAGACCTGTGACGGCGTTCTTGCGGGGCTGCTGGAAACCCCCCAGAGCTACTCGGGACTGATCGTGCTGAGCTCCGATCACGGCAATGTCGAGGACATGGGGCGCCGAGGGCACACACTCAATCCTGTGCCGGCGCTCCTGATCGGCCCGAAATCCCTGCGCCTCGAGTTCACAGCCCACTTGAAGGACCTCACCGGATTTGCGCATCCGATCTTGCATGCCATATTTGCCTAGGCAAAGGGACGGACGCCTGGCCCGAGGGTGCATTCCCCATTGGCGGGCAACGCCCTTGCACTCAAGAGCCGGGTATCCGACTACCCCCACCCCCTCTCTCCCCCTCCCCCCACGGTGATTTGGATGCGGAGAAATCAGCGCCAACGGTGGGGGCAGGGAATTGCGGTGGGGGACGCAATCGCGCTGCCGGAGTGGATGTACGGCGCCCTGCATCTCCACGATGGGCAATCTGGGGGTCGAGTGTATGGTGCCCCAGCGCTGGGCCGGAAGTCGAACATAGCTGCGCCCCGAAATGGAACCCACCCTGGGCCGAGGGCTGCGTTCCATCCTGGGAGGCGATCTGACACGGCAGACTCGTGCCTGCCGCACCCTGTCAACAACACAGGCCAGGCCTCTCGATACACGCCTCGCTCCGCTCGCCGCTGCTCGAGATGCGGCCTGCCTCGCACGTTCCGATTGTAGGGAGGCGCATCTCGAGTGCCGAGTGGTGAAACCACGAGGTGTATCGAGAGGAGCGCCGTGCATTCACTCTCAAGCAGCCGCGCCCCCCGAAATGGAACACACCCGGGCCGATGAGCCCTTGACACTCCGTATGTACCCTCCGTATCATGTCAGTGAAGGCCGTGCGGTCCCTCCGGCATACTATCAGAGAGGTCGGGGTTGGGTCAGGCGCGGCCGGTTCTAGAAGACGCATCGCCGGCCGATGCACACGGGGTGATATCGATGGGGGGCACAAGCACGATCACTATGGCGGAAGGTATGTCTCTGCTTCCGTTGGCCCGAGGGGCTATGGAGACCTTCGTCCTCACCGGTGAGCTCCCCACCTTGGAGCTCACCGAGTTCCCCGCCACTTTGCGAGCGCCGGGCGCCTCCTTCGTCACCCTCACAAAACACGGGGCTCTGCGCGGTTGCATCGGCACCCTCGAGGCGCGTCTCCCGCTCGCAGAAGACGTACGCAGGCGAGCGGTGGATGCCGCCACTCGAGACTACCGTTTCCCGCCCGTGCGTGCGCAGGAGTTGGCTGAGATTCACATTGAGGTCTCGGTGCTGAGTGCGCCTGAACCGCTTCGCTATGGGAATCCGCAGGAGATCCCTCATCTGCTTCGACCAGGGACGGATGGGGTGGTGCTGGTTTCCGGTATGCGGCGATCAACTTTCCTGCCACAGGTATGGGAGCGGGTCCCTGAGCCGGAGCGCTTTCTCGAGATGCTTTGCCAGAAGGCCGGATTGGCCCCGGATGCCTGGCGTTACGAACCGCTGCACCTGCTCACATATCAGGTCCACAGCTTCTGCGAAGGCGACGAAGCCGAGGCAGCGGCCTAGAGTCACAGACTTTCAAATCGATCCACACGGAGGACAAACACCGTCGCCCGCCCATGCCCTGAGAGGTCGGGGGTGCGGCTTTTCTCCCGGATGATCTCCAGCGCACGATCGACCTTTTCCTCTTCGGTACCCACAAAGAGTGTTGTGTTCCCGCGCCGGAAGAATCCCCCCGTTGAAGCCACGCGTGTGACGCGGTACTCCTCCGCCAGCATGGCTGCAACCACCTCTTCTACCCCTTCATCGCTCAAGATGATGATCATCAGTTTCATGCTCATATGGCCTCGTATCGCTCAACATCAAATGCGAACACAGTCGCCCCCTTCACCTGCACGGGGATCGGATCGATCAACGGTACGGGCACACCCTCGGGCATCGTCGACAGGTATTCAACCCGGCTTCGGGCTGTGCGCTCGAGAGTCTCAATTGCCTCCGGCAAGCGCCCCTGGGGGATTCCGATCAGCACCAGGTGGTTGGCGCGCCTGAGGAACGCCCCTCGGCTCTGCACCTGGGTGGAACGGATGCCCCTCATGGCGAGGGCGTTGATGGCCGATTCAAGATCGCGCGATTGCAGCACCACCATGATGAGCTTGTCCACTCCACCGGCACTGTCCCCTGGCTCCGCCAGATCGGTCCAAGTGCCAAAGTCGGATTCCAGGGCCGCATCCACCTCCGTGATCAGATCTTCGTATGATCCCTGAGAGATCGCCCCGGTGCGCCGCAACGAAGCCAGGGTGCTGCGTTGGGCCCGCAGCATCTCCCGCCGGGAGGTGATCAATTCGTCGTTCTCCAACTCCGGCGCACCGTCCAGCGCCTCCCGAACCCCTACCGTGAGCGCATCGATCCGATGCTGAATCCGCGGCCGCACCTTCTCCCAAATGTGCGATGAGATCAAGCCGTCATCGTGCAGTCTCGAGAGATGTTGGAGGCCGGCGCGCGCCGCGATGGCCCGGGCGTGTCTCCGCTCGTACTCGATCTGCTCCTCCGTGCGGCCCACCAACTGCAACTTGTCCACCAGCCACTCAAGGGACATCCCCTGGCCGATCATGGTGAACAGGACCACACCGAAGGTCATCACAATCACTGTGCTGCGCTCCGCACCGAGCGCTTCCGGCAGGCTCAACGCCAAGGCGAGGGCGATGGCCCCTCGCAAGCCGCCCCAGAAAAGAACATGCCGCCACCGCTCGGGAATAGGGCGCCCCAACCGGGATAGCAGATACACGTTCAGCCCCCTGCTCACCAATACCGCCAAGATGCCCCACAGGGTTGGCCCCAAGGTCTGCAGCATCCCCCCAATATCCATCTCCAAGCCGATCATCAAGAAGACGGCTGAATTGGCCAGAAAGGCGACATATTCCCAGAAGTTGTGCACTACGATCCTGGTCGTGGGCGACATCTCATTCCTGCTGAGGTTGCCACTCACGAGACCGGCGCACACCACCGCCAACACGCCACTGAGGTGGAACTGTTCGGCAAGCAGGTACGATCCGAACGCCAAGACGGTCGTCAATGTGGTCTCGACGAGATAATCGTCGATGTGGCCGATCAGCCGCGTGGTAAGCCACCCCAAGGCGACCCCCACGATTACCCCCCCTCCCGCCACCCGCAGAAACTCGAACAAGGCGCCGACGATGTCCAACTGCCCGATTTGAACGGCGGCCAGCGTGAGGCTGAAGATCACGATCGCGGTGCCATCGTTGAACAGGCTCTCGGCCTCCATCAGCACCTCGAGCCGTTTGGGAACGCCCAACTTGCGGAAGATGGCCACCACGGAGACCGGATCCGTTGCTCCCACCAAGGCGCCGAAAACCAACGCCACAGCAGTCGAGAGCTTGGCGCCCCACGCCACGATGCCGCCTGTAACGACCGTTGTCAGCACCACCCCCGGCACCGCAAACAGGAAGATCGTGCCCAGATTCTTGCGGAGTTTGTTCCAATCGATTTGAAAGGCGGCTTCGAAGACCAAGGGCGGGATGAAAAGGAAGAGGATCAGCTCAGAGGTGACGCTTAGCTCGAGCGAAGAGCGCAAGGAGAGCGCCAGTCCCACCAAGACCAGGGCGACGGTGTAGTGAATGCGCAGTCGCCGAACGACGATGGCGACGACGGAGACGATAAGCAGCAGTTCTAGGACCAGGCTTTCCACCCGGATTAGGCTTTCCATTCTTGGTCCCTCAATCTACAGGCCCTCTTGCTCCACCAGTCGCGGCGCCTCGCCATCAACAATCTCCTGCTGGCCATCCGGGAAGCGGATCACAGCCCGCGCTCCGTCCCGGCGCACCTCCAGGCCCTTCCAGCGCACTGTCACCGGCCACGGGAAGGGGTTTCTCCCCCGCACCACAACCTTGCGTGGGCTGAGCAACTCAAGCCCCAGAGTCTCTATGAATAGATGCGTTGGGGCCAACCCCGCCACGTGGTCCCGCGGGCCAAAGGCGGTCCGCTGATCTGGAGAGTACATCTGGCGAAATCCCTTTTGATCTTTCAACGCCGCGACGATGCCAGCCATCAGGCGTTCCACCAGCTCCGCGGCTTGCTCCTGGCAGCCATATTCCACCAGCGCCTCGCCGATCAGAGTATTCCAGAAAAGGGACACCCCGCAACATTCGTCCGCCAGCGCTTGATCATACGCCGGATCCTGCGCCGAGCACTCAGGGATGCCGAATGGGCGCCAGAACTGCTCCGGATCGGCCAGGGTCGCGGCGGTCACGGCCCCTGCCCCCCTCGGATCGGGAAGGCCCGTCCACAGCGGCATCAAGTTAGTCACGTCGCTGCGGCAGTAATCGGCGATCCAAATCTCGGTTTCGAGCCCTCTTCCCAATCCGCGCGCCTCAACGCGCTCGATCTCCGCGTAAATCTTCTCGCTGGTTGCCGAACCCATATCCCAGAACCATTGAAACTGCGATGCACCCAGGGGCTCCACCCGATGGCGCCCCCTCCGGCCTCGACCGTGCAGGTACACCGCGCCTTCTTTCGCCTGCGCTTCCGGGCCTCGAATGCGCACAAGCACCCTCCCCGGGGGATCGAAGGTCTGATCCAGACGGAGATCGAATTCTCCTGACCCGCTGCCCAACAGCATGCCGGGGGGCGAGAGGTGCAGTTCCCGGTCCAAGTGTCGGTAGCGCCCCCCTTGCTCGTCCCAGCTCTTCTCGATCGATTGGCGAAGGCGCGCCATGCGCTCCCGCAAGGCCGGGAGCGGCTCCTCACGGCCAAGGGCCAGCGCCATGTTGATCAAGGAGCGGCTTTCCCGGTGCAGGAGAGCGGACAGATCCGGCGTTTCCGCCCATCGGATATCCAGGGCGCCGCCCCACTCGCGCCATCGGACGAACGAGGGCCATTCGTCAAATCCGGCTTGCAGCGTATGGTCCCACTCCGGATGCCCATCCCCATCGCGGTCGTGTCGCGGGGAGAACCAGATCTCATTGAAAGCGATCAGCCCGGGCAGCGCTTGCCTCAGAAATTCCTTGTCGCCGGTCTGCTGAAAGATCCGCCATGCCATGGTCGCCAGCAATGGGATGCAGAGCGCCTTGTTCCGCTGTCCTCCCAGGCCTGGGCGCCAGTCGATGTGCCCATCTGGAGACTGGACCGCCAGGAAGTTCAGAATCAGCCCCTTTCCCAACTCTGGCGCCGCGTTCAGGATCTGGGAGAGCACGAGATATACTTGCTGCGCCGACTGTCCATCCCATGCAGATCCATAATCTCGACCATCCCCGCGCGCAGAGAAACCGTCCCCCGGCGCACGCACATCAACGATGGAGGCATGCGGCAGATGGGACGTCGGGCTGATGAAATTCCCTAGTGCCACCTTCTGGGAGAATGCAAAGGCGGCATCCCAGTCGCCATCCCCCGTATGGATCTCGATCTGGGAGGCATTGACCAATTCAATGTGCGCCACTTCTTCATCCCAGTGCCGACCGGCTTGGTCGCGGGCCAGCTTGAAGGATGCCTCCATCTCGCCCACCGCAGCATGCGCCCAATGGACGGTGCGGGGAAAGCCAGGCAGCAGCATTTGGTCCAAGGCCAGGCCCGGATAGGCGGCGGAATCCGCCACTGCTCCGCCCGCCATGAACAACACGGGCTCCAGGCCCCCGGTCGCGCCAGCCAAGATGATGGCGCCCTCAACATTGACCTCCCGCATGGATTGGGGTTCATCCTCTGGGTGCAGCAGGGCGTGCAATCGCAACCGCATGCGCGCCGTCTGAGGCCCGAGATTCTGCAGGGTGAACCGGCCGACGACCGCATGGGAGCTCGGCACCCAGTACTCCGCCAGCACTCTCAAATCCGCGAAAGGCGAGAACTCAATCTTCAGGTAGTTTGGGAAAAAGCCCCTCAAGAGAGGTGGGGCCGCAAACTCGCCTGGATCGACGACATACCGATCCTGGCGCACGAAACCCGGGAATATGCGCATCGAGCGCGCCCTCAGACCATAGCTCGTCTCCAGCGATAGCGAAGCGGGATGCTCCGCTTGCATGCAAAGCTCCCAGATCTGATCATCGAAGTAGTCCACCTCCGCCAAGCGAGCGTCGGCAGCGATTCTCAGACTGAGAGGGTCATCCGCCCCCAGCTCCCATTCTCTCATATCGGCTATTCTACGAACTCGGCGGCGGATCGTCAAAGGCATGCTAGAATCCAACAGCACACCAAGGAGGCTCCCATGACTCAACCGCCGCGCCACACACGAGGCGCTTATTTTGAGGATTTTGAAGTTGGCCAGCGGATCCTCACCCCCGCCAGGACCATCACCGAGGCGGACATTCAGCAATTCGCGGGCTTGTCCGGCGACTACAATCCGATCCATACCAATGCTGTGCTGGCCCAATCGACCACCTTCGGATCCCGAGTTGCCCACGGGCTGCTCATTCTGGCCATCGCCTCGGGGCTGGCCGACCGGACGGGGTTCATCGAGGGCACCGCCATCGCCTTTCGCGAGATTCTGGACTGGAAGTTCAGCCTCCCGGTCTTCATTGGGGATACAGTGCATGTGTTGCTGGAAGTCGAAGAGACCAAGGCCCTTCCCCGGCTCGGGGGAGGCGCGGTGATCATCGCACTGAGAGTTATTAATCAGGAGGAGAAGACGGTCATGAGAGGGCGCTGGTCGGTCTTGATTCAGAGCGGGCCCGAGGCATGATTGCCGCCTCGCCTGTCTGGCTGCCCAAGCGAGGACTCCGGCGACCCTGGCCTGTGTAGGCTGCGGCCTGGCCCGTGAGGCGAGGGAGCCATTGAGTAACTCGGGCTGGCGGGATGCGGGGCGAGTGATCGATATCACCGCCTGCGTGCTATAATCGCGCAAGATGAAGGACATTCCGGAAGAGGAGAAGGGGAAGGGGGATGCCGGCTTCCCTGAGCCGGATCAGGATGAAGATGCGCTGAGCCGCTTTCGCCGCCTGATCGACGAAACCCCCATGGATACAGCGGCCTCCGAAGGTGGAAAGCTTCCAGAGACTCCCGACCGGCACCCCACCGGCGACCCGGAGGAGACCGGGGGCTGGATGGCGGATACCATCTCTCGATTGGAGAGAGAAGAGGAAGCCTCCGGGCACCCGGGTGGGGAGGTCGACTCGGACCAAGGGACATACGCCCATTCGGATGCAGCCGGTGAACCCGTCCAAGAACCCTCATCGTCGGGCGATCAGCCGCCGAACCGGCCCGCTCCCCAAGAAGCAGTTGAAACCCAACATCCACAACCCGCGGCGGATATCTCAATTCAGCCTGACGGCCCTGATGAGGGCCCGGAGAGACCGGAGCAAACCGCAGCTCACGAGTCGATTGAATCTGATCTCCCCCGGCCAGAGCCAGAAGCGGATACTTCGTCCATACCGAGTTCCCCAGAAGGGCTAGACGACCAGGCGACCATCCCCGCCGGCACGAGGAGTCCACCCGATTCTCCTTCCGTGCCCCATCCCGAGCCCTCGATCAGCCCGATGGAGGAGCTCGAGACTCCTGTGTCCGCGGCCACCACCCGGCGACATTCGCCTGAGGATGAGCCCCCCTGGGAACCGCAAGCGGGGCCCACCCTCCCTCCGACCGCCGCCGGCCCGGAGCCTCCGGGCGCCTCAGAGGACGAATTCGTGACGCCGGTGCGTGCTACGGCCAAACCGGAAACTCCGCCAGCCCACCGCGATCAGCCTCCGGCCGGGTGGGGCCTCCAGGCGGAGCATCTTCCCAATCGGGTGCCGGAACGCGATCTCGGCGCGACCCAAGTCTCGCCCGCGGCGTATTTTCCCCGGCGAGGCGGCGATCGACCAGCGCCTCCTCGGGGCGGTGCCCGCGCCTCGCGTCTGATGGGTTTCGGCGGATGCCTGATCCGTATGGGCATCTTGGGTTTGTTCGGCGTGCTGGCGCTGCTGTTGGCCCTGGCCTCCCTGGGGATCTATGAGTACTTTGCACTCGCGGCCACCTTGCCCCCAGTGGAGGACCTGCAAGCGAAGGCGGCCCAGTTCGAGACCAGCCGCATCCTGGATCGTAATGGCAACGAACTCTACGAGATCATCGATCCGCAGGCCGGCCGCCGCACTTATATGCCCTTGGACCAGATTTCCCCCTACATGATCGCGGCCACCGTCGCGGTCGAAGACGCCCAGTTCTACAGCCATCCCGGCTTCGACTTGCGCGCCATTACGCGGGCCATCTGGCAGAATCTTCAAGGCGGAGAAACCGTCTCGGGCGCTTCGACAATCACCCAGCAGATCGCTCGCAATCTGCTCTTCGATCCCGAGGAGAGATCCCAGCGCACCGCCCTGCGGAAGGTGCGCGAGATCCTGCTGGCAGCGGAGATCACACGCCGCTATACCAAGGATGAGATCCTGGAGCTCTATCTGAACCAATGGTACTTCGGCAACCTGGCCTATGGAGTTGAAGCCGCGGCGCAGACCTACTTCCACACATCGGCGGAGCATCTGACGCTAGCCCAAGCTTCCTTCCTGGCAGGGCTTGTCCAAGCGCCGTCGGTCTACGACATATTCTCCAACCGGGAAGCGACGCTCAACCGGCATCGCCAGGTGCTTGCAGCGATGGTCCTGACCAGCCAGGAGCAGGGCTGCATATATGTCAGCACCTCCCAAAGCCCCATTTGCGTTTCGCCGGAAGAAGCCGGCGCGGCAGCTGCCGCGATCGCCGATTACCCCTTCGAACCGGCTTTCACGGCCATCCGCTTTCCCCACTGGGTCAACTACATCAGGGCGCAATTGGAGACGCTTTTCGATCCACAAACCATCTATCGCTCGGGATTCACCATCTATACCACGCTCGATCCCTACCTGCAGGAACAGGCCCAGAGCCTGGTGAAGGACCAAGTGGCGGACCTGGCGGAGGAACACCATGTGTCCAACGGGGCGCTCGTGGCTTTGCGGCCCGGCACCGGCGAGATTCTGGCCATGGTCGGCTCCCCGAACTACTTCGATGAATCCATCGCCGGTCAGATCAATATGGCGATCGAACCCCGCCAACCGGGCTCGTCGATCAAACCGCTCACGTACACCGCCGCCTTCGAGAAGGGCTGGACTCCTGCCACGTTGATCTGGGATGTCCCTTCAGAATTCCCACCCTCCGGAGACCCGAACGACCCCCGGGACCCGTATAAGCCCGTCAACTATGACGAGCGTTTCCACGGCCCGGTGCTCGTCCGGACAGCCCTCGCCAACTCCTACAACGTGCCGGCGGTCAAGACGCTCGATTTCGTGGGCATCTACGACGACCCATCCACGCCGCAGGAGGAGGGGCTGATCTCCTTCGCCGAGCGCATGGGGATCACGACCCTGACTCGCGATGACTACGGCCTCTCACTCACCCTGGGAGGTGGCGATGTCACGTTGCTCGAACTGACCTCCGCCTTCGGCAACTTTGCCACCAACGGTGTGCGAATGCCGCCCTATGGCATCAGCCGTATTGTGGACCATACTGGAGAAGTCGTGTACGAATACGAGCTTCCTGAGGGTGCACAGGTGATCCGGCCGGAGCACGCTTTCCTGATCACATCCATTCTATCCGACAATGCGGCTCGCACCCCGGCTTTCGGCCCCAATTCCGCTCTGAACCTACCCTTCGCGGCTGCAGCAAAGACGGGAACCACAAACGACTTCCGGGACAACTGGACCCTGGGATACACGCCGGATGTAGCGGTCGGCGTATGGGTAGGCAACGCGGACTACACGCCGATGAAGGACACTTCGGGCCTGACTGGAGCGGCGCCCATCTGGAATGCGTACATGCGCCTCGCTATCGACCACCTGGTTGGAGGCCAGCCGACACCCTTTACACGCCCCCCGGGAATCGTTGAGCACGCGATTTGCGCGATTTCCGGGACTGAGCCTTCGAAGTGGTGCCCATCCCATCGGGTGGAATTCTTCACCCAGGACCAGCAGCCGCTGCCGGAGGAGGCGGATCTATGGAAAGAGGTTTGGGTCGACAGCTACTCCCTGGAGCTGGCGTCCGCCGATTGCCCTGATTTCGCGATCGAGAAATTGGGCCTCGATATCGAGGACCGCTGGGGTCGCCGGTGGGTTCGCAAGACCAAGGACGGGAAGGAGTGGGCGGACCGCATGGGATTCTCCAAAGACGAGCTCTTCCTGGTGCCCGACCGGTTGTGCTCCACCGACAGCCCCAGGCCGATCCTGAGCTTCGCCACCCCCGATGAGGGCGCGCTCATCGACGCCGGGCCGCTGGTCATCACCGGCCAGGCAGCCGCCACCGACCTGTTCGACCGCTGGACATTGGAGTACGGCTTGAGCTATAACCCCGAGGAATGGGTTGAACTCGTAGATAGCGATGATCCTGTCAAAAACGTCGACGAGCTCTACGAATGGGACCTGGAAGAGGTCCCCAACGGTCAGGTCACCTTGCGCCTCACAGTGAAAGGGGAAAACGATGGTGAGGCCGCGAAGCACCTGCACTTGCGTCTGCAGCTGCCCACGCCGACCCCCACGCCCTCTCCCACACCCACTCCCACACCGACGCCCGAGCCGACCAGCACGCCCACTCCCACATCCACTTCGTCGCCGACCCCCAGCGAGACACCCACGGCAACACCCTGATCATCCGAGGGAGCCGCCGTGCGCTACAGCAACGGCATTTGAGAATCCTGGCTCTCCGGTGGATCCAAGGCCAACCGGTCGGGCAGATTCTCACGCCTCAACGTGCTGTCCTCCGCCAGCCGCCGAACGTGCCGATACTTGAGCACCCGCACGCCATCTCTGAGCCATGCGCGCACCCGCCCGTCTCGCCGCGCTTTCTCCGCCACCAAGGAGGCTCGGCCGCCAGGCATCACCAAAGTGAGTCCATCCCGCTCTCCCTCTTCGAGCGCGCTTCCAAACGTTGCGGTTTCCTGCACCCGGAAGCGGTAGGCGCGCCCGCCAGATGGAGAGTTCCACACCAGCTCTCCCCCCCGCTCGACGTCGAACCCCAAGCGATCCCCCATGGCAACCAGCAGTCGGTGCATCTCTCGAGCATCCGCCTCCCGAACCGCGCGTTGATCCTGTTCCCTGAGACGCCAAATGCCTCGTTCAGGATCCTCCTCAGCGTAGGAACTCAAGCACGCCTGCACGAAGCGCCGCTCGGGGGTCAGCATACCCCGCATTTGGGCGCAAATCGCGCCGTCCACGTGGGGGAAGGTCACCTCATTCTGCTGGCGCAACAGTGACAGCACTGTGCGCTCCACCCGGTCCGCCAGAGGCAGTGGGGCGCCCCTTGGTCTTGAAAGCCAATAGATTCCCCTCTCAGCCTCCACGTTCTGATCCATCCGCTTGAAGATCCCCCTATCAGAGAGCGTGGCTTCAAGCAGGCCGCCGATGTTGGCGATGGTTTGACTGCCATCTTGCTGCCACAGGGCCGAGATCCCCCTGCTTCCAGCCAGACTCGACCACGCGGCGGCATGCAGCACTGCGTAGGGCGTTGGCTCGCCTCGCCGGTGAAGCGTCTCCACCATTGCGGACTGCAACTGATCCCCGACGTCCTTCCCGTCGGAGGATCCCTGACCGCCGGCCGCCTGCCAGCGCACGGCGGCGGTCTCGGTATCCGGGCGGAATGCCCGCCCGGTCATCGCAAATCCAGCCCGCTCAAAGCCGGCGACTGCGGCCGCGAGAAACCCCGGATCCGCCTCAACGATGAGCGACAGTACAGGGGCATCGCGACCCATGGCTGATCGCACCTGATCCAAGACCGTGCGAAAAGCCCCCGCTGTCCAAGCCCAATCGTACCGCCGACGGGCGAGTGAGGCCTTGATCGCCGCGGCCGCCTCCCGGCCCCAAAGCCAGGCGGACCACAAGACGGACAGGCTCCAATAGGCAGGGTTCGGGCGGGGCACGGTCGTCACCACTCGCTCGATTTCCCCCGGACGCAATTCCAAGACAAGATCGCGGACAGAACCCGGGAAGACCATCACCCCCCCCGGATCAGGGGACTCCCCCCGGGACCATTCGCCCAGTGGAATGCCTGACCCCGGCAACGCCCAATCCTCGACAGCCGCCTCCATCGCCCGCCATACATTCATCTCACGGTATCGGGATGAGGCGATCAGTTGCCTGGGTCTTTGGCGGCCCTCTGCGTGGGACCAGAGCGCATTCGCGGCGTCCAAGGCCGAGAGGATCAAAGCGCGTGCCGCTGCGAGAGGTCTTCCGCTCAGATCCACTTGATCGAGTTTGTTGATTACAGTCATCAAGGCATACAGCGCTCTGACCGGATACACCGCCAACGCCGCCTCCGCATGGCGCCGGTAGGGATCACCCGGAGGGGCAACTGCGTCCAGCGCAAGCGCGTGCTGGAGACCGCGCCCGGCATAGGATATGGCGCGCTGGCTATCCTCAAGCGAGGTCGGCTCCTCACCGCTGTGCTGGCACTGCGGGCAGCGATATCCTTTCAGGACCGGACGCTCCAACTCCCGGTCCCATATGAAGTAATCTCCAATCACTTGTGCGCCGCAGCGTGCGCACACCGTCTGATATAGATCCAGCACGTATGGCTCCAGCCGGCCACCATCTTTGCGCAGCGAGGCCAGGGCCGCCAGCGCGGATTGAAGCTCCTCTGCCCGAAACGGGTTCAGCGTATGCTGCAGAATGAAACGAGTGATGGGGTTGTTCACCGCCACCAGAACCGAACACCCCGACCGGGCTGCCTCGCGCACCAGCCTGGGTGAGGCGCCGAAGGGGTCCAGGAGCGAGGCTCCCTCGATCCCCGCATCCCGAAGCAGACTCGCCACCGACCCCTCCATCAGCGGCGGAAGGAAGCGATGCAGCGGCTCAAGCTGCTGCGGTGGAAGTCCACAGGGGAAAGGAATGTCCATTGCCTTCAGTATACGGCAAGTCAAAGGCGGCTGGGAATGCGCCCTCGCCGGATGTACCTCACGGTATACTCTGAGACGTCCCACTTTGACCCCGGAGATGAGCCGCGAAATCCACAATAGGAGCATCCCGCATGCCTGCCATCCCGATCGCTGAATTTGAGAGCCGCATGCCCGACCTGCTGGGATTGCTGCGGCAAATGGTAGAGATCGAGTCCCCGACCACGGATAAGGCCGCGGTGGACAGGCTCGGATTGTGGTTTGGGGACCAAATGACGCGCATGGGCGCGGAAGTGCGCCGCTATGGACAGAGCGCTGTGGGCGACCACTTGCTCGGCCGCTGGGGAGAGGGCGAGGGAGGGATTCTGATCCTGGGGCATATGGATACCGTGCATCCTTTGGGCTCTGCAGCGAGAATGCCATGGCGTGAGGAAGGTGGGCGCATTTGCGGCCCCGGGGTCTTGGATATGAAGGCCGGCCTCGCCTTGTCGCTCATCGCGCTGCGAGCGCTGGGGGATGCCGGCACGCTGCCAAACCAGCGGATCAGCCTGCTATGCACCTCGGACGAGGAAACCGGCAGCGTCACATCACGCGCCCTCATCGAAGATCTGGCCCTTGCGCATTCTCTAGTCCTGGTCGTCGAGCCTGCCTTGCCCGACGGATCGCTCAAGACCTGGCGCAAGGGGATCGGAGAGTTCCATCTGCGAGCCCGCGGTCGGGCGTCGCACGCGGGGGGCGACCCTGAAAACGGTGTCAACGCGATTATCGAAATGAGCCACCAAATCCGGCGCCTGGTGCAGGTGGCGGACGATCAACTGGGCACGACGGTCAATGTGGGAGTAATCCGGGGCGGCGTGCGTCCCAACGTCGTGCCCGAATCGTGCACCATGAAAGTGGATATCCGCATTAGGGATCCGCAAGAGCAGCTGCGCGTTGAGCAAGAACTGGCGGGCCTGAGCCCCGCGCTCGAAGGCGCGGAGCTCACGGTCTCTGGCGGATGGAACCGCCCACCGATGCCGCGGTCCCCGGTGATCGCCGAAGCCTTCGCCAGAGCGAAAACCATCGCCGCCGGCCTGGGCATCGCGCTCGGCGAGGGTGGCACGGGGGGAGGCTCCGATGCTAATTTCGTCGCGCCGCTGGACGTGCCGCTGTTGGATGGCCTGGGGGCCATCGGGGGAGGAGCGCATTCGGCGCGCGAATACGTCATCCGGGATGAACTACCCTCCCGGGCGGCCCTGCTGGCCGCGGTGATCAGCCAATGGCAATCAGCGGTTTAGCGCCGCCTGCAGGTCCGAGAACTTATCCATCGATGCCATCAGGCGCAGAAACTGCCTCGGATTCTGCAGCCGATCCCACAGGCTGCGGACGGCCGCCCCGACCGGATCCTCACCGGCCGCGCCGCCGGGCTCATCGGCATATGCCCCGTAGAAAGCGAAGTACGCCTGGTTGAGCTTTCGGATGTGATAGCCATGCTCCCAGAACACCTGGCGGCGGGCCTCCATATATGATTCAGCCTCCGCTATCTCGCCCAGCGCCAGAAGGCGGTCCACAGTGACGCGCGTTTTGCGCATCTCAGCCCGGAAATCAAAAGTGGGCCCCTCGCTTTCCTGCGACTCCTCCGATTCAGATGGGGGTGGCGGCAGGTAAGCAGGGTAGTATCGCCCCAAGGCCATGCGACCGAGTTCCCGCCCCAAGAGTGAGGCCACCGTCTCATTCATGGTGCGCAATTCCGGGCTGGTGCTGTAATTGAGACCAAGCGGATGGAACGCCAGATAATTGTGCACCCACTCGTGGACGATGGTCTCGACAACCCAGCTGACAGCGCTGGTTTCCTGAATCATGGTCGGATAGGTTCCCAACCCTCCGATGGGCACCACCAGCGCCGATAGACCGGTCCCTCTTTCCACCTGCTCCTCGAGCCTGATCTGCTCTCCGACGCTCAGCCCTGGGTTCAGCTGCACATTGGCCTCCTGACGGATCACATCCCGGGGGGAGACAATCAGCGCCAGCGGGGTGCGGCTGAAATGAAAGGCGACTGGTGGAAGCACCTCCCCGGCGAAATCCAGGCCGGCATCCGCCAATATGACGGAGACTTGCTCAGCCAGCACGCTTTCTGCTGTGGATTGAATCTGGGATAGGCGCCGCTGGACATCGGACAGCTTTGCCTGGGTGCCCTGCGCCTCGGCTTCCGGGTTCTCGATGGCGGGATCGCCAAAAATCTCATTCACACGGGCTTCCAGCGTGGAGGCCTCGCGGGCCAGACCAAAATACTCAAGCACCAGAGACGTGCGGGCCTCGGGGGCCAGATGGCCGCCGGCCCGCAAAGTGTATTGGCTGAATTTGATCGCCAGCGCGTCTGCGGTCCAGCCCAAGAATTCAAATTCGTGGGCGCGCGTATACCGTTGCACCCGCTGGCTGGCCTCCACCATCGGCACCCCGCTGGCGGCCAAAGAGACCGTCACGACGACCAGCACCAGCCCGCGCCACAGCCAAACGAGGATAGTTCGCGCCATGTCGCCCACTCTCATGCGAGCATAATACCAAGCGGTTTCGCCTTGTCAATGCCGCCCCCCGCCTATGCTATAATCCAGGCCTCAAAAGGACTTTGGGCCACTATCTTACCGGTCAGAGAGCGCCATGAATTTTCTGGTGACAGGCGCGGCGGGTTTCCTGGGAGCCGCCTTGTGCAATCGCCTGGTCCGCGAGGGCCATCAGGTCCGCGGATTGGACGACTTATCCGCGGGCGATCCCAGCCGCCTGCAAGGCGATGTGCTATTGACCCGCGGGGACGTCAGCGACCGGCCGAAGCTGTGGACACTGCTCCAGAATATAGATTGCGTCTATCATCTGGCGGCGCGTGTGTCGGTGCCCGAATCCGTTCTATACCCTCGCGAATACAACGCCGTGAACGTTGGCGGGACCGTGAGCGTGATGGAGGCAATGCGCGACGTCGGCGTGCAGCGTGTGGTCTTCATCTCCTCCGGCGCGATCTACGGGGACCAAGGGGCCCAACCGCTCACGGAAGACACCCGACCCGATCCGCGCTCGCCCTACGCAGTATCGAAACTGGCTGCAGAGCATTACACCCATACCATTGGGGCGCTCTGGGGGATTGAGACCGTTTCGCTGCGGGTGTTTAACGCCTATGGCCCTGGCCAGCAGCTCCCGGCCGCCCATCCACCTGTCGTCCCGCACTTTCTCCGCCAGACCGCTCGGTCAGGAACCCTCGTCATCCATGGCTCAGGCAGACAAACCCGGGATTTTGTGTATGTAGACGACGTCATAGAGGCGATGGTGGCCGCCTCCACAGCCCCGGCCGTAAACCGCAGAGTGATCAACGTGGGCAGCGGAGTCGAGACCAGCATCAGGGACCTGGCGCAGTTGGTCATCGAAGCCGTTGGCAGGCCCGCGGAATGGATCTTCAAAGAGGATTTGGACGCGGGGCCCTCCCACATGTGCGCCGATATCCAATTGGCTCGCCGGAAGCTCGGATACCAACCGCACGTCGCGTTGGAACAAGGTCTCGAGCGCATGATTCGTCAAGATCCGCGTTTCAATCCGGCCTCGGATTGACGTCCAATGATCCGCATGCCCTGGCGAAATGGAATTCCTCTTTCGGCAGGGCCGGCGACCAGAAGCGCCTCACAGGCCGACGCGGTTTATCGCTGCGGTCTCTCCGGCCTGAGCGGACCCCATGGCTCCCCGCGGCCCCAAAGAGAGCCGCGTGCCCATCAAGTCTCTTGCCTCACCCCACGCTCGAGTTACAATGCCTAGGATGATTCGGTCAAGGCCACTCCCGCGGGCGTTCTTTCGTCGACCCACCCTGCACGTCGCCCGCGATCTCTTGGGTATGCGCCTCGTGCGCTTGGAAGGGGGCGGAGAGCGCACGGCCGGGATCGTGATCGAATGCGAAGCATATATTGGGGAGTCGGACCTCGGATGCCATGCCCGGAGCGGAAGAACCGAGCGCAACCGGTCGATGTGGGGCCCGCCCGGCCATGCCTACGTATACTTCACCTACGGTATCCACTGGATGCTCAACGCGGTCACGGAAGCCCGCGGCTTTCCCGCCGCCGTGCTGATTCGCGCCCTGTGGCCCACCGAGGGGATCGCACGCGTACGGCGTCGACGCGAGGGCCGCGCCTTCTCCGCGCTGACCGATGGGCCAGCCAAGCTTTGCCAGGCGCTGGCTATCGATGGTCAGATGGATGGGACCGACCTATGCGCAGAGGACACCCCGTTGTTTTTCGAGACGAGATCCGGGATTGAGGATAGACTCGTGACTACTGGTCCCCGCGTGGGGTTAAACAGTGTGCCGGAACCTTGGAGGAGCATCCCCTGGCGCTTTCGCGTGCGGGGTGATCAAGTACAGGCCCTGGTCAGAGAGGAGCAAGGATGAGCTTGTTGGAGGGGAAGACTGCGCTGGTTTTTGGCGTGGCAAATGATCATTCCATCGCTTGGGGCATCGCGCGCGCCATGCATGCGCACGGAGCCAGATTGGCGTTCTCCTACGCCAGCGAAGCGCTCGAGCGGAGGGTGCGGCCGCTGGCCGAATCGGTCACCGCCACCTTCATCGAGCAATGCGACGTCACCAAAGATGAGCAGATCGAGCGCACCTTTGCCAAAGCCAAGCGAGAATTGGGGGAGATCGACGTATTGGTGCACGCCATCGCCTTTGCGGAGCCCGAGGATCTGATGGATCGTTATGTGAAAACCAGCCGCTCCGGTTTCCACACCGCCATGGATATCAGTGTGTACTCTCTGACCGCCCTCGCCAGGGCGGCATTGCCGCTCATGCCGCAGGGCGGTTCGATCATGACTATGACCCATTATGGCGCTGACAAGGTGATGCCCAATTACAATGTCATGGGCATTGCCAAGGCGGCCCTGGAGGCCTCCGTGCGCTACCTCGCTGCCGACGTTGGAGAAGAGGGCGTCCGGGTGAATGCCATTTCCGCGGGACCCGTGCGCACCCTTTCGGCCGCGGGTGTGAAAGGCTTCAAGCGCATGCATAGAGAATATCCCAGCATCGTCCCCATGCGGCGAAATATCACGATCGACGATGTGGGCGGCGTCGCCGTCTGGCTCGCATCAGACTTGTCGCGCAGCGTCACAGGAGATGTGATCTTCGTCGACTCCGGCTACAATATTCTGGGTGCCCCTTTGGAGGAGTGAAGCAGACCGGCTCACCGGTCGTTGGAAGAGATATGTTTGAACGCGTGCGCGGAACGCTTTTCCCCCCAATGAGCTCCGATGCCATCCGGTTGCGGACTCGGGTGGCGCATTTCGTCCTTCCCATATTCTACTTCTTGCTGGTGTTGTGGCTCGTCGAGGGAATAACCCTGGGCCGGTTCGCGCTGAGCCTGGGATATGAAACCAGCCTCGCCCTGGTTTCTATGGGAATCCTGTCGTCGCTCGGGGTACTGACCATATGGCTCGTGCGCAGAAATCGCATCGCCAGCGCTGGACATGTGCTCGGAATCGCCTACTTCGGCTTCGCTGTCCTCCAGAGCTTCGACCTGCCCCAAAGCACCAGTCTCATGAGCTTCGGTTTTTACGCCGCCATCATGTCGGTCGGCGCTATCGTCGGCGGGCTGGCGGCGTATTATTACGCCGCTGCGGCCATCTTGTCGATGGTCGCCATTTGGCTGCAGAACCCAGCCCTGACATCAAATCCATTTGATCAAGCCACAGGAATCCCCTTCTTGGTGAGCCAGGGGGCCCTTTTTCTCGGATTGGCGGCGCTGCTGCACTTCCTCTCCATCCAGATCCAGAACACCCTGGCCAAGATGCGGGACCAGGCGAACGAAATGAAGCAACTGGCGTTGACCGATCCGCTCACCGATCTCTCCAACCGCCGCCATCTGCTCAGCCGACTCGAGCACGAGCACCAGCGCTCACGCCGGTATCAGCGCTCGCTGAGTCTGATCTTCATTGACTTGGATGATTTCAAAGAAGTCAACGATCGCTTCGGACATCTGGTCGGGGATGACGTGCTGCGGGGGATCGCCCAGTGCCTGCGTTCCTCCATCCGATCAACAGACCTGCTGGCGCGCGTGGGAGGCGATGAATTCGCAATCCTGCTGCCGGAGACTCGGTCCGATGGCGCTCTTCGCGTGGTTGATCGGCTGCGGGAATCTCTGGCGGAATACTCAGCGCGCGCCAATCCTTCCCTCCCTCAACTGACCTTCTGCGCCGGTGTCGCCGAGCTCACACCCGCGGACGGATCCATCGACGAAATGCTCGCTCGCGCGGATCGCCTGCAGTACATGGCCAAGAGTGCGGGCAAGAACTCAACCAAGACCGAGCGCGATCTGCCAAGGGAGACACCGGTGGATGAGGGCCCTTCGCGCGCACAGTCCTGAATCCCCTCTGGCCGACAGATTGACCCCCGCGACGTCAACCAACATCCCTCCCTGTGCGCCGAACCGGCCCACCGGATTATCATCCTGGAGAGGAGCCAATATGGTTTACACGGAGTACCTTCAACTGAACACCAAGGGGGACACCGACATGCACAACCTCACTCAGAGAATCGCGCGCATCGTGCAGGATTCGGGGCTTGAGAGAGGCACGGCCACTATCTTCACCCCCTCTTCCACGAGCGCACTGACGACCATCGAATTCGAATCCGGCGCCCTACACGACCTGGCACGCGCCCTTGATGAAATCGCGCCGGCAGACCGCGAATACAAGCATAACCTTCGCTGGCATGACGGAAACGGGCATTCCCATCTGCGGGCCGCGCTGATGGGCCCATCTCTGAACATTCCCTTTGTAGGTGGCGAACTCGCCTTGGGAACCTGGCAGCAGGTCCTCTTCCTCGACTTTGACGTTCGCCCGCGAGAGCGCAGATTGGTCGTCCAAGTCGTCGGCGAATAGGACCTTTATGGTAATATTCAGCTGAGAAAGGACACAAAGGAGAACCATTCGTGCAACAGGAACGACGTCGTTTGCTGGCGGTGCTGGCGCATCCGGACGATGAAAGCTTCGGACCTGGAGGAACGCTCGCCTTGTATGCCAAGCGCGGGGTTGAAGTTCACCTGATTTGTGCGACCGGCGGCGAGGAGGGAGATGTCCCGCCCGAGATGCTGCAGGAGTTTGGCGAGGTCGCTGCCTTGCGCAAGGCGGAGCTCCGCTGCGCGGCATCCTGCCTTGGCTTGGCGGGGGTGCACTTCTTGGGATATCGAGACTCGGGCATGGCGGGATCGCCACACAACCAGGATCCGGGCGCCCTGGCTGCGGCTCCGGTGGACGAAGTTGCTGAGAAAGTCACCCAGTACATACGTGCCCTGAAGCCGCAAGTGGTCATCACCTTCGACCCCATCGGCGGCTACCGACACCCCGATCATATCGCCATTCATCGGGCGACTGTCAAGGCCTTCTACGCAGCGGGGGACCCCGGCAAATATCCGGGAGAATTGGGGCCTTTCCAGCCAGAAAAGCTCTATTACCACACTTTTTCTCGCCGCTTCTTGAGCGTGCTGGTCAAACTGATGCCCCTCATCGGCAAAGATCCCCACAAGTGGGGTCGAAACGACGATATCGACTTGACCAAATTGGCCACCAACCACTTCCCAATCCACGCGCGCATCGACTATAGTGAGGTGGAGGAGCTGAAACGCAGGGCGTCCGCCTGCCATGCCAGCCAGGCGGGACCCCCTACATCAGGCTTGCTGCGTTATGTATTCCGCCTGGTGGACGGGCGGGAGAATTTCATGCGCGCCTTTCCACCTGCCCGCCCTGGATTGAGAGAGAAGGATCTGTTCGCGGGGCTGGATGAGGATCGTCTGCCCATCCCAGCCGCCGCGTCTTCATAGCCCTTTCTCGGCTCCGAATCCTGAGCTCTCGGCCGGTCTCGGCGAACTCGCCCTTTCCCCCAGGCTACGTCCCTAAGCGGCCCGGTGCTCCTTCCAGGTGTTGGGGGGATATCTCCTGCCAGCCGCCCTGCAACGAGAGCAGCAGGGGGCGATTTCTCCCCAGTGCCTCCCGGGATCCTCCGCGCAACGTGCGCAGCCTCAGGCCGATCAGACGAAACGTGTGAGTGTTGATCCCTTGTCTGGACGATACAGCCCCCGGGCGCTACAATAGCGTCGCACTTTATTGTCAGCCCGAACCGGTTCTGATGGTAGGGGGACCATGTGACAGCTGGCAGGCCATGGCCCGTCATTGGCCTTCCCAGATGCCGACCGGTTGTCCTCTCGCCCGGTGGCTCGCAGCCGTCTCGGATCACGGACAAAAAACCGGTGTAGGGACGATCTCACTTGAGGTCGCCTCGCCGGTCACAGGGTAGAGTGCGAAACCTGCGATGATGGAGCGGAGCGTATATGCTTGATTTCCTGGCCATCCCCGTTTTCCTGTTCCCCTTCGTGATCTTCGGCCTGCGCGTGATTGACATGTCCCTGGACACCATCCGGGTGCTGTTTGTGATTCGTGGCCGCCGATCGCTGGCATGGCTGCTCGGGTTCTTCCAATCCGCGCTTTGGGTCGTCGCCATCAGCAGTGTGCTGACCAACCTCGGGAATCTATGGAACATCATCGGCTACGCCTCCGGTTTCGCAACCGGCAACGTGGTCGGGATGATGATCGAGGAGCGTTTGGCAATTGGCCATATGCATATGCGCATCATTAGTTCACGCAGGAGCAGCGCAATAGCAGAAGCCATTAGACAAGCGGGCTACGCCGCCACCGAGCTCGCCGGAAGAGGGAAGGATGGGACTGTAGGCGTGATCATCGCCAGCGTGCGCCGGCGGGATGTGGGGCGCGTGGAAGCGGAAGCCGAGCGCATCGACCCTGAGGCCTTCGTCAGCGTCGGCGACGTGCGGCCGCTGCATCGCGGCTACTGGCGCGGTTGAGTGGTCCGAAGGTGAGTATCTCATGCTGATGAAAACAATCCAAGCCCTGAGCGCCTCGTGGCTCCAAGCCCCCGTCTTGTACCTGTCGGCGGCAATCTTCCTGTTGCGCACCGTCGATGTCACCATCGCAACCTTGCGCATGTTCATGGTGGCACGGGGAAATCGCGCCGCGGCGTGGATCGCCGCCGCCCTTCAGTCATTGATATTCATCACCCTCATTTCGGGCCTGCTCTCCAACCTGCAGAACCCCCTCAACTTGATCGCCTTCGCCGCGGGCTTTGCCACTGGGAACGTGCTCGGAGTGACGATCGAATCGCGCCTGGCGCCAGGCCACAGCTTGATGCGCATTGTCAGTGCCAAACGTGGCAAAGCCATCGTCGAATCCCTACATCGTGAGCAACGCGGCGCCACAGAGATCCCGGCCGCAGGCATGTCCGGCATGGTGAGCTTGATCCTCTCCTTCATCCCCCGGAGGGAGGTCAAAGGGGCGGCAGAAAGCATCATTGACTTGGATCCGGAGGCCTATATTTCGGCGGAGAATGTGCGTCTGCTCGGCGGCGGTTGGCGTCCTTGAAATACCGCTTGGCTCCGCTGGCGGAGGATTCCAGGGAAAGCTCCCCCTGGGTACTAGGAAGAATCTCAGGTTTGCACCCCCCCCTCCTTTATGGTTATAATCCTCCCACTTGGCAAGACACGCTCCTATCTAGGCCTATGCGAATGAGGCCCAAATGGCATTAAAGGGCCGTCTGCGCGACTTCAGCGTTGCGCAACTTCTTAACCTGATCAATCTGGCAAAGAAATCTGGGACGCTCACGCTCGAGGCCCCGGACGAGGTGGCATGGGTTTCGTTCACCAGAGGCCGGTTGAACTACGCTCAGTTGGTGAATGAGGATGGCACCCTGACGGGAATCCTCACCCGCAACGGACGGCTGAACTCGCGCCAAGCCAAACTCATTAAGTCGCGCGCAAAGAATATGCAGGACAAGGAGTTGGGGCTTCTGCTCATCAACTCCGGCTATCTCACTCAGCAGCAAATCCTCGACAGCATCCGCAAATACGTACTGGACATCGTCTACCAGCTATTCACCTGGACCGATGGCTATTTCCGCTTTGATCCCGAACTCCTGGCGCCACAGGACCGTATCACGCTGCGCATGGAGCTGGAGAACGTGATCATCGAGGGATCGCGCCATGTGCGCGAGGCCGAGCAGCTGCAGGAGGAGATGCCCAATCTGGATATGGCGCTGAATTTCGTCGAGCGAGCTGGTGCAAACATCAAAGACATCAGTCTCAACGCCACCGAGTGGAAGGTGGTCAACTACATCAATCCAAAGAATTCCGTCCGCCAGATCGCCAAGGCCTTGAAGATGAGCGATTTCGAGATCCGGCATGTGGTCTTCGGTTTGCTGCAAGCCGGCCTTGTGGAAATCGTCCGGCCCGAGGGCATGCCGCTTCCCCCGCAAGCTCGGCGCATCAAACCCGTCGACAAGGAACGTCAAGTTTCGCTGGTCAACCGCTTGATGCAGCGCATTCGTTCGCTCTAGCTGAGGAACTGCCATGCAGACCGTGAAAATGGTGGTCACCGGGCCCTTCAATTCCGGAAAGACCTCCTTCATCCGCTCCGTGAGCGAGATCGATGTGGTCTCCACAGAACGCAAGATCACCACGGAAGCAGAGCGGGTCAAAGCCACCACCACCGTCGCCATGGATTTTGGACGCATCACGGTGGATGATGAATTGGTGCTGTACTTGTTCGGCACGCCGGGCCAGAAGCGATTTGACTTCATGTGGGAGATCCTGTCCGAAGGCATGCTCGGTTTTATCGTTATGGTGGACAGCGCCCGGCCGGAAACCTTTCGAGAAGCAAAGGGCATCCTGCATACGTTCCGCGCCTATGCCCCCACCCCTTATGTGGTCGCCGCAAACAAGCAGGACCTGGACGACGCGTGGAAGGTCAATGACCTGCGGATCGCACTCAAGCTCAGCAACGATATCAAGATGCTCCCCTGCGTCGCGAGTGACCGGGAGTCCGTGAAGAGCGTCCTGCTCCAATTGCTATACAGCATCTTGGAAGAGATGGGCGTGGAGGCGAAACAAGGCCGCAGCTAGACCCCGGCCCGACTCCTATCGAGACCTCCGCGAGGCAACCTTCACTGAGGCGCAACTTTCGCTCGGCACAGCGCATTCAAAGGCAGCATCTCTCATTCTTGACCAGCATAGGAGGAGACCCATGGGAAGTCAGATCGCCGGCTGGATTCTGTTTGTATTGGGACTTGTGTTGTATGCCGTCGCCATCTGGGGCCGGGTGAGCGAACTGTTCTCCCCCAAGCGCGTTGCTGCCGACCTGGCATCTATCGAAGATAGCGCGGAAGCCATCGCCAAACTGGCTGAGGCGTTGTCAAAATTCTCACAGGACATTCAGTTCGCGATTCTAGGCTCCGGCTGCCTGGCAGCGGGTCTCTATCTGCTTGCAACCCGCCCCTTCTGAGCGCAGGACGCCAGATATGCCGATAGCAGCTCTTGATTTGCGGGTCTACCCCCGAGAAATCGGGCACGCGCAAGCGCGCAACTTTGGGTAGACTTTGAGCGTTAATGGCCACTCCATATCGGAGGGTCGATTCGATGCCAAAACACTTCATTCGCCACACAAAGCGGGCCATGAGCGAAGAGATCACGATCCACAAGATGGATCACAACGGAGAGGAGTTGCTCGCCTACGTCGGCAACCTGCTCGAGCTGACTCCAAACTCGATTACCATCGAGGCTCGCTTCCAGCGCGACGATGTGGAGGTGGGGGGTCTGCAGATCCAGCGCGGGGACCGCTTCGTGGAGCACTTCTACACTGATCATTGGTACAACATCTTTTCTGTCTATGACGAGAGAACGGACCTGCTGAAGGGATGGTACTGCAATATCACCCGGCCGGCTCGCATTGAGCCGGCCCATGTCTACGCCGATGACCTGGCGCTGGACGTGATCGTGTTTCCCGATGGCCGCTGGCTGGTGACGGATGAAGAGGAATTTGCCGACCTGGATCTGAACCTATCCGAGCGGCGGAACGCGCTCCAAGCGGTCACCGAGCTTCAGGCCATGGTGATACGGAGGCAGGGGGTGTTCTCAACGATCTCCTTACACGGCTGACGGGAGCGGCCACCATCCCCTATCGGCTGCCCGTCAACCACCAGCGGCTCGCCACAGGTCTGGTAGAGCACGCCAGGATTCTTCCCAATTCTGGCGTCCCTCGCTGCCCCGAGCCTCCCGGTCACCCCCCTTCCCGAGACACCGTCAGAGGAGTCATCGACGGCTCGATTCCAGGGCGGGTACGGCGTTGGGAACGTCAGAGCATAGGCGCCAGAGGCAGGATCAGCCCCAATTCGCCCTTGATTACGGGGAACGCCAGGCAGAAGGGGATCAGCAGGAGCACGCCGATGTGGAACAATCGCGACCCGTTTCTCCTGCCGTGGCCGGAGTGATGGGCCGGGTTCCAGAACCACCTTGCAGCGGGGACCCGCCGTGGGTCAAGTGGATGGACGCTCCGCGGTTGAGCGATTAGAGAGTGAACCCACTCCATGTCCCGGTCAGCAGGTAGCGAATCAGATCCACCAATCCGATTTGCAGGAATGCGAGCGCGACCCCTGCGAGCACCGCAGGCAGCATCCCCACCCAGCGGCCGGGGGCGTTCTGCCAGCCCGTCGCCATAACGAACAAGGTGGTATACAGCATGCCAAGCATGAGGATCACCCCCATGCTGCTGATCAGCGCCAGCGGATAAAGGATCAGGGGGTTCCCGGTCAAGACCAGCAGTATCAGGGCCAACGCCCCTGCGGACAACAGGCCGAGATCCCGCCAGGATCGCAGCGACGCTTGTCGCCCCCAATCGCTCCAGAGCACCTGATTCATAGTGGGGGCAACCGCATTCACCAGCGCCAAGCCCGCGAATGTGCCTGTGACCAACCTCAGGATGTTCGATGGGGGATAGACATGCGGAGCCGCCGGAAAGAAATGCAGATAACTGTTCAACCCGTCCCCCGCATACAGCAATCCAAAAATAGCCAGCGGAATCCACAACCGACGGGGAGGGTTCAGGCCAAACTTCAGGCGCCCCGATAGTGCGAAGAAGGCAAACGTCAGCATGACGCCGAGATACAAGCCGGTGCACCTGGCGCACAGTGGAAGCGGGCGATCCCCGAGGTGGAACGAGCGCAGCTCTATGCGATGGCAAACCGCGTATGCCACTGCGTCCGCCTTGCCCAACAGACCGCCCGGCGTGTTGAGGGCCCATACGCCGACCACCACTCCAGCAACCAGCAATGCCGCCAGCCGTACGGCGTACCCACTCGAGGTCCCGTTTGCGGAGGGTACGGTTTCTTGGGATTGCGTCATGGAGCCCATTATAGCGCGGCATGAGGGGCGCAAATCGCGCCCGGCTTGACGGTCCCTAAGGGGCAAATTATAATCTTGCCGCCTTCCTCGGTAGCTCAACGGCAGAGCGGGCGGCTGTTAACCGCTAGGTTGCAGGTTCGAATCCTGCCCGAGGAGCCATATCTGGGGGTCACTCCACCAAATAACCCCACATATAGGGGTTATTTGTCGTTAACCGACATGCATGGGTGCAAATGGGGTGCAACGGGCATCCAGGGGAGACAGTAGATCATCCATTAACTCCGCCGCTTCTTCCTGCTTGCTCGGGATCAGGTGCCCATACACATCGAGGGTGATGCTGGGTCTGGAGTGGCCCAGCCGCTGGGACACGATCAGCAGCGGGATCCCGTGGTTCAGCATCAACGATGCCGCCGTGTGCCTGAGATCGTGGAAGCGGATCTTCGGAAGCCCGGAAGCCACAAGCACCTTTCGAAACCCCCTGCGCAGATTGCTGTTCAAGATCGGCGTGCCCACACGAGTCGGAAATACCAGGTCGTGATCAGCCCAGGCTTCACCCGCCGTCTTTCTTTTCTCAAGCGCCGTCATCTGTTGCATCCTGAGTATCTCCAGCGCCTTCTGCCCCAGGGTGATCGTGCGATTGCCCCGCTTGGACTTCGGTTTCGAAAATCGATATCCCCCTCCCCTGGGCCTAGTCACCTGCCGGCGGACTTTCAACCGGTCCCTGCGCCAATCGATGTCCACCCATTTCAGACCAATGAGCTCACCCTGGCGCATGCCGGTGTGGATGGCCAGGTAGTACAGGGGATAGTACTGGTCCTGCAGGGCCAGGGCAGTGTCGAGGAACACCTGGATCTGACCCTCGTCATAGATCCGCATCTCTGTTTGTTTGGGCTTTGGGGGTGTAGTCGCTTTGCAGGGGTTGCGAGCGAGCGTCCCCAGCTTCATAGCATGGCCCAGGGCGGAATTCAGGACTTTGTGGGCGCAATGAACCGCATGGGCGCTGAGCCCGTCCCTTTTCAAGGTGGCGTAGTAGCTCTGGATCCGGTCGGGCTTGAGGTCCTTCAGCTTCACTCTGCCCAGATATGGCAGGATTCGCTTCGTGATGATCCACTCATACAGCTCATTTGTGCGCTGCGCTCTGGATGAGCCCAAGGAGACCAGCCAATCTGACAAGAAATCGGCCAGCGGCATTTCGGCTCCATCAAAGTCGTATCCCTGGTCGGCCAGATTGCGGATGTCCTTGAGCCATTCCTGGCACTCTTCCTGCGTATCGCCGGTGAAGCTTCTCCGCTTGCCATCGATGGTAATCTGAGCCCGCCAGTTCCCTCGGTCAACCCGTTTGTAGATGCAGCCCTCATGGTTCGCGCGTCGTTTCGCCATTTCCTCACTTCTCCTTTCGAAAAGGAGACTTGAGGAAAGGCGGCTCTTCGGCCGTTCTGCCTTCAGTTGTTAAAGTGCACAGACTGCTCGAGATTGTATCAGCGAGCGGGTGATAATGGAGTCGATCGGATGGAGACATGCTGGCCAAGTTCAACGCGATATTTCCGACACTGGCCAGCGTGTCACAGCTCAGATATTGCCAACGCCCTCCCTTCTCGCGAGCACGAAGCGTTTGAGATCCTCAGGCCGGATTCGGACCGAGCGCCCGATGCGCACGCTGGGCAGATCGCCCCGCTGCAGCAGCAGGTAGGCTGTCGAGAGCCCGATGCTGAGCTTCTCGGCCACTTCGTCCGCGGTGAGCAACCTATCACGGATGCTCGTCTCAAGTTGGCTTCCATACCCCGGCACGCTCATGAATGCGCCTCCCACTGATCCTAAGATGGCATTTTCTGCTCAATATGACATCTCCAGTCTAGGCGCATGCACCCTCATCATACGTCAGGGGAACGTGATGGCAGGGTTATCTGAGTGCTATGATAGGGAGCGAACAAAGCCGCATCCAAGATAGAAAGCACTCCAGACAATCCCGATCAGCGGGGGTCACTAGGCTCGGCGTCTTCCCCCAACCGATCCTACCCGGGCCTCACTCTGGCGCAATGGAGAGATGCCATCGGGCATGCGCCTGACTTCATCCTCCGGGGCTGTGTTCTTGGAAGAAGCTACAGGGATCGATCCACTTCAGTCCCGCCATCTCCTCATAGTCGCTCTCAGCGGATATATGGTATCCAGCCCTCGTTTGGACGTGACGGCCGCGCGCACGCAGCCGCGGACTGGCGATCCTTGCTGGCTGAATTACTCGAGCGGAGGTCTCTGCCAAGTCTCGCCCATGATCCTCCGCCTTCATCTGTTTCCAGTCAGCCAATAGGCCGCGGTGTGACACAAACTCGTGTTGCACATTGCCACCATTCGACCGAAAACGCTTCCAACTCCGCTCGCTCAGAAGCATCACGGACAAGCTCCCTCACGATGGTGTAGCCGAATGAACGATGCGGTGAGCCTCACCGTACTGTTTCTTAGCTACGTCGACCTGAAGACGGCCTGTGGGCGTGGCCATTGGTCACAGATGGCAGTGTTTCAAGAAGGAACTAATGCGCCTGATGATGTCTAAAGCTGCGGTGCCGGTCGTGGCCTAGCCTAACCTGCGAATCGGCAAATGCGCGAAGATAGGGTCTCCGAGGCGGCGTCACTATATCATTCCGTGTTTATTTCCACTAGATAGGATTGGAGGCACGCATATGTTAAGGGGGCCCCCTCATTCGAATAGCACCATTGGGCCGCCCCTTTTTCTCTTGGCGGATTGTCCACTATATTGGGGAGAATTCAGCTGAGTTTCGGAGATTTGGCGATAACCTATTCAGCGTAACAAAGGACACACTGAACTTGAATGAATTGAGCCTCGTTTCGCTATCTGGTGGCATTCCTTGCACAGGCAAGGAACAGGACGAAAGCAGCCTCTACATCTTCTCGCCCCGCGTATATGGCGCCCAAATCCTCCATTCAGCATTGATTGTCCGAAGTTATGTTGGAATCTTAGAGAAAGCTGAACTGTTGTAGGTCAATGACAATGCCGCCCGAATAGTTCTGCCCGCCCTGGCAGTCGGGCCAGGGAGAAAACGTCACCCCCTGAATGTGTTCGACCTGGACTGGACGATGAACGGTTTTCGCCAGGGATGATCCGGAGGTGGCTTGTAGGGTCGACGTGTGGCGCTTCGCTGGCGCGTCTGTTTGGGCGGTTTGTTTGCTGCCTTGACGGGTTGGGGGTCGGCTGGCGTCAACTTGCCCACGGCTGGCGGCCCGGCGAGCAGAGGTTTGAAGCGAGCTACAGGCTTTCCCTGAAAGCAAACCAGAAGCTGACCATTGAGCAGCTGGCGAATTTCGACCCAAATTCGCGCGCCATATCCCCCTGAAATCTCGATAGAGCTCCAGCCACCATTCTTTCGGTCGGGCAGCATCGAAATCTTGGACCTTGCGAGTCAATCCATCACAAACCCCGCGGAGAAATTGACGGCTTGCCCAGTCTCATTGTAGTCGTCTGATGCCATGAAGATCGTCATTGCTGCAATCTGGTCGAGACTAACGAGGCTTCGCAGAGGGGAGGCTGCTATCTCCTCCTCGACGACCTCGGCGTAAGTCGCTCTTCTCGAAGACGCCGTCTCCTTCCACACCTTTTCCATGCGCGCGCCAGGTACAGAACCGGGGCAGATGGCGTTGACGCGGATATTGTGGATGCCGACCTCCATGGCCATCGATTGGGTTAGACCCAGCAACCCGAATTTCGAAGCGCAATACGCGGCTCTCATCGGCATCCCTACCTTACCCGCCACCGACGAGATATTGATGATGGCGCCTCGCCGTCGAGGGATCATTACCTTGAGCACCTCTTTCGAGCAAAGCATCGCCCCCGTGAGATTGACGGACAGTGTAGACTCCCAGTCCTCCTTCTGAAGATCGACGACCACCGCCGTTGGCCCGGGAATCCCAGCGTTGTTTATTAGAATATCCACTCGCTTGAAACGGTCGAGAGTCTCGCAAACCATGCGTTCGACCTGATCCTCAGCCGTGACATCGGCGATGATTGGCAGGGCCACGCCGCCCGTGGATTCGATTTCCTCAACCACACCCATCACCCGCTCCTTGTTCCGGGCGACAACCACCACGCTCGCCCCTTCTTGTGCGAAGCGCAACGATATGGCCCTCCCAATTCCGCTGTTTCCTCCAGTGACGATGGTCACTTTGTCTTCGAACCTCATTGGCCCCACTCCGCTGGAAAAAGAGCTGGAGAAAGAGGGAGCGATGTCTGCTCCAGCCCCAACGAGACACCACCCTGTCTATGGAAACAGATGATCGATGTCCTGGAGGCTATCGCCGTGGGATCCGTGACTGCATCCAGCCGTCGCGCAGACGTGCAATGGGCTCGAGCATCGTATGGCCTATGGAACGTCCCCTCACATCGCGCCTTCCACTTGCGAAAACCGAATCTGACCCCACGATTGTCCCGGCCCGCAAGGTGGGTGAGCTCAATGCGCATCTCAACGCAATTCCTCCTGTGCCTCAGACATTATCCGGTCCATCTCTATCGTCTGGCGGCGATCCAGGATCGGCTCCCGGGGCGCTTTCAACAGCTCCACGACTTTCTCGTGTGCCATCTGGTCGATGCGTTTTGAGCCTTGCTCTTCCCAAATCTTGAGGGGCGACCGGTTCGCCAACAACGGATCGACGTATTCTGACCGGAAGTACTTCAATGTGTGATCGTGAGTCAGGTAGTGCCCCTTGGGGCCTACGTCTGCAATGGCGTCGACCCCTAGCGCAAGGGAATCGATCTCGAATCCTTTGCCAATCCTCGAGAGCCTTCGGTGCAGCTGCGCATCGAGGACCAACTGCTCCAGACTTGAGGCGGCACTGGAACTGAGGCTTCCGGCGCCGGCGAGAATATTCGCCCCGCACAGATGGCCGATTTGCGCCATCATGACTTTCTCGATCGCTGCCTGTTCATCGCAAGCGTGGGAGTCACATGCCATCCCCTTGGCAACGACTGGCAGTCCGTAGTGCTTTCCCAGCTCAATTAGCGCATGAGACATCAGGATGTTTTCCGGTGCGCCGTGGATCGCGTGTCCCGTCTTCATGTCGAAGACCATGGGCCGGGGCGAATAGAAGACTCGAGACTGCGGATAGAGCGTGCGACAGATGAGGAGCCCGGCCAGAACCTCGGCATTCGCCGCCACCACGGCGCCCGCCACAGTGACAGGGAGGGTGGCGCCGGCGAGCCCGGAGGAGTTGATCTCCACTGGCATGTTGTGCCGGCCGGCCTCCAGCACAACCTTGAGCTGATCCTCAGAAAAGTGGAGAGGGCTGGATACTGAGGCCAGGATGATCACTCGCGGTCCGGCCCTCTCAGATGCAGCAGACAGCATCCGGCTCAGCCAGGGCACAGATCTGCTCGACATCGGGTTGATCATTATTGGCTTACGAGTGTTTTCCAGCGCCATGCGGAGCGCCCACAGGTCTTGCATGGGGGCGGGGACGTCGGAAGGGCAAAGACATCCCACAATTTCGATTTCATCGAGGCAATCCGCTATGCGCACCCAACCCCTGATATCCTCAATCGTGGACGGTCTCGTCTGATCTCCCGGTGCGCAAGAAACCAGGCGAGCTCCCCCCAGGGTGCGGCAACTGATCTGTCCCGAGGAGCCGATATGAACGTCCTGCCCGGCGCCGAGCCCACGAAGGACGAAAGGGTCCGGTGGTGATCCCGTAAAATCCATAAGCGTGGAGGTGGGGAAGCACACAGCGTGATTACCCTTGTTGGTGAATCCACCGACGCTCCCGAGGCGCTGCCGGACTTCCTCATTCTCAACAATCAGACCTACTTCATTGAGAACCTTGAAAGACGCCATCGTGAATTCTTCGACTGTCTCATCGCTCAACAACGGCTGAAACGTGGGAAGCGCACCAATCGGATGAGTGCTGTTTCGAGACATTTCGAGTTCCATCGGGCCTCCACGATATGTGGCTATTCCCACTCTTACCCAGCAGGAGGATGCCCCTACATATACTCTTCGTCAGGGGGGCATAGTGAGGCACCATGTGGCCTATGCCGAGGACGATCAGCGATGGCCGGCCATTCTGTCGTGCTATGCCGGTGCATCGCCCCCGGCTTCCAAGCAGTTAATTGCTTTCGCTCTCATAGGGTCGGCGTGCTCTGCAACAACCTGAGTGTGTATTGTTGTTTGGGCTCTGTGAAAACGCTTGTAAAATCACCCGACTCCACGACCAGACCGTCCTTCATGACGATTACCCGGTCGGCGATTGAGGATGCCAGCGCGAGATTGTGAGTTATGAACAGCAGGGTGAGATCGAATTCCCTTTGTAGGCTCCGCAGTAGTTCAATGATGGAGGCTTGGACTGATACGTCCAGTGCCGATGTGATCTCGTCGCATATGAGAAGCTTCGGCTCGGCTGTCAGCGCGCGGGCAATGGCTACACGTTGTTTCTCTCCGCCGCTCAGTTGGTCGGGATAGCTGTCCATAAACCAGGTGGCCATCCTCATCTTGGAAAGAAACTCGGCTGTCTTCTCGCGGGCCGACTTCTTGTCCATGCCGTAGAACAGTTCCAGCGGCCTGCCGATGATTTGTCTCACCGTTTGTCTTGGGTTGAGCGACCCATCAGGGTTCTGAAAAACGATCTGAATGATGCGCCGGCACCTCTTCGATCGCTGCCCGGCCTGCAAGGGGAGGTTCTCGCCGAGAAGGTCGATCTGGCCATCAGCCTTCTTGTGCAATCCGGCTAGGCACCGGGCCGTCGTCGTCTTGCCACTCCCCGATTCACCGACCAGTGCGAGACACTCACCCCCAAACATGTTAAAGCTGAGGCTCCGAATGACTTGTTGGCGACCGAACCACGCATCGAGATTCCGGACACTCAACAGCGGCTTACTTCTATGCGCGGCCAGCGAGAGGGAGTGCCCGGAATCAACTTTGCTTTCCTCTTCGTACAGCCAATTGGCACGATAGCACTTCGATCGGTGGCCGGGAGCGACTTCGACAGGGGGAGGGAAGGTCTGATAGCATTCGTCAATGGCAAATCTGCACCTCGGGGAGAAGAAGCACCCTCGAGGTCGGTCGTGCAGGGCGACGGCATGTCCCGGAATTCCTCTGAGAATCCGTCTCGCCGTGATAGAGGGAATAGCTCGAAGTAGCTCTCGGGTGTATGGATGGGAAGGCTTCTGGAAGAGAGATTCCTCCGAAGCATATTCGACGATGCGTCCTCCGTACATGACCGCAACGTAATCTGCCAGATCGGCGATAACCGCCAAATCATGCGTCACATAGAGGGCGCTTGCATTGTAAATGCGGCAGAGGGATCGGATTGTGTCGAGAATGTGCGCCTGGGTGGTCACATCCAATCCCGTGGTAGGCTCATCAAGTACGATGACCTTCGGCCGGCAAGCGAATGCCATGGCGAGCAACACACGCTGCTGCTGTCCTCCGGAAAGTTGGTGTGGATAGCGTCGAAGGAAAGGCGGTTCGGGCGGCAGCTTCACCTCGGCGAGGACCTCGTGCATTCGCTCTTCGCGTTTGCTCGGCGCAAGATTCCTCAAATGGGAGCTCATTGTCTCCTGGAGTTGCAGCCCGATCCGCAGAGCGGGATTGAGGGCCATGGAAGGATCCTGCGGCATGTACGAGATGAGCCGGCCCCGGATTTCTCTCAGTTCGCGACGGGACAACTGCAAGACTCGTCTCCCGGCGATAATCACTTCGCCTTCGGCAATCCTAGCGCCCTTCCGCGTGTGCCCGAGAAGCGCCATCGCTGCCGTTGTCTTTCCAGACCCGGACTCACCCACCAATCCCAACACATTCCCTTCAGGAATGTGCATTGAGACACTGTCGATAATGTCAACCCCGGATCCCGACAGCTCGACCCTCAGGTTCTCGGCTACGACGGTCATTCCCCTGCCACCTGTTGGTCTGGTCATTCGATTCTCGCCAGTGCGCGTGCAACTCCATCGGTGATCATGTTCGTGCCGATGGTCAACAGAGCGATCGCCAGGATCGGCCCCGCGATAACAGATGGTTGCACACGGAGGCCAGTTCTGTTCTCGTTGATCATCAGACCCCAATCTGCGGCAGGAGGCTGCAATCCGAAGCCCAGGAAACTCAGCGATGCGATTATGGCGATGGAGAACGTCAATCGGAGGCCCGCTTCGACCATAAGTGGGCCGGTTACATTGGGAAGGATCTCCCTGACCAATATCCAGGTCATTTTCTCCCCGCGCGCTTCGGCCGCCTCCACATAGCTCTGGACGGCCACCCCGAGAGTTGCGGCTCGAATGACTCGAGCGACCTTGGGAATATGGGTCACCGCAACGGCGAGAACCAGCAGCCACAACTGTGGGCCCAGGGTGGTTATGAAGAGAAGGGTAAAGACAATAGATGGAAGTGAGAGAACTGTATCCATCAGAAACATCAGCAGATCATCCAGCCAGTTCCTGAAGTAACCCGCGGCAAGGCCCACAGTTGTCCCCCCCAATACGCCCAAGACTGTGGCCAGAGTCGACAGGCCGAGTATTGACCAGCCGCCCCACAGAAATCGAGACAGCGCATCTCTACCCAGGTAATCTGTGCCGAGCAGAGAGGTGCTGGAAGGTGAGGTATATGGGCTGTTGACGAATTCAGTCGGTGAGTAGGGCGAAAAGAATGGGCCGAAAACCGCGATGATCACCAGCGTACCGGTGATGGCGATCCCTACCTGAGTTGAGCGGATGGAAAGAGCCCGCCGCAGCACCGTTTCTTCGCTGCTGGAGGGCGAAGAAGAAAGCGTCTCTCCAGCCGAGTCCCCTTTCCCTGCTTCTGCCCCAGCAATCATCTGCAACTAGGCCCTCAGCTTTGGTGTGAGAAGTATGGCTGAAATATCGGCAAGCAGATTCATGAATATGTACACAAGCGCGATAAACAGCGACAGTGCCTGCACCAGCGGGACATCCCGCAGTGCCACTGCGTCGATTAGCGCCTGGCCGACACCGGGATAGCGGAATACATATTCAACCACGACGATGCCTCCCGCCATCCATGCGATATTGAGCGCCACAACCTGTATGGTGGGGACAATGGCATTTGGCAGTGCATGTCGAAGGTAGACGGTTGGGTCCTGCAGGCCTTTCAACCAGGCCATCTGTATGTATTCACTATCCAGCACTTCCAGCATGGAGGCGCGAAGCATCCGCCCAATATATGGGGAGGTTGCCAGCACCAGAGTGGCAATTGGAAGCACATAAATCCCTACCCGAGCCCACCCCGTGTCGCCCGGCAGCAGCAGGGATGTCGGCGGAAACAATCGGAATATGACTGTAGCGAAAACGAAAATCAAGATCATGCCAAGTACAAAGACGGGTAGCGCCACCAGGGTCAGCGTGGCTGTGCTTACGGCATGATCCAAGAGCCGACCGCGCCAGACTGCGCTGAGGATCCCCAGCGCGATGCCAAGAGGGATTGCGACTATGGATGCGAAAGTGAGCAAGATCAATGAATTGGAGATGCGCGATCCCAGAACTTCTGCGACAGGCTTGCCGGAAGCCAGTGAAACTCCCAGATCCCCAGATAACAACGATGTGACCCACTTCTGGTATTGTACGGGGGGCGGGTCATTCAGGTTGAGCCGGTCACGCAGTATTTCCAATCTCTCCGGCGTGGCGTCGCGGCCCAAAATGGCCTGTGCCGCGTCGCCTGGCAGGATTTGCGTGGCCGAGAATACCACGATCGATAACAGGATGAGGGTACCAAGTGCCCGGATGATCCTTTTGGCCAGTAGTTCTAACATCCAGCTCCATTAGTGAGTCGGCTTCTCAGCTCGATCAGGCCGACGAAAGGCGTGACATTCGCATGATGTCTGCATACACTAGCGGCATAGGACTCAATATTGTGCCCCATCCAGAGTATTCTAATCCGATTGGCCACGGAAGGGCAGCTATCCAGCTGCCCTTCCGTCCGATCCTTCGCGGCACTAGACGAACCGAGCCTCGCGAAATCGATAGGATGTCAGGCTGATTCCCGATTTGTCTGGAATGAAACCCTCCAGGTTGGAAGAATAGGCATCGACGTTGTTCTTGAAGCCCCAGATGATGTACCCGCCGCTCTCATAGAGTATTTTCTGCGCTTCGTGCAAGGGGTCACAGCGCTTGGACCTGTCCACCGTGCTTCGTGCATCTTCGAGCAGGCCATTGAAAGTGGGGTCATCGAAATGGGTCTCGTTGAACGGAGCACCGGTCACCATGCACTGGAAAGACTGTGGAATGATGTTCCGCGTAAACCAGAAGCTGGTGGAAAAGGCATATTTCAAGTAGTAGTCGCTCCAGAATTCACTCGAAGGCACCTTTCTGAGGACCACATTCAGGCCGGCGCCCTTTGCCTGTTCGGCAAACACCTCACAGGCCTCGACCATACCACCCGAAGCCGGGGAGGTCACCAGGGTCACCTCTGAAACGCCCGCAGATTTCAAGAGTGATTTGGCCTCATTGAGATCTTGCCCACGTTGTGGCAGGTCGGAAGCGTAGCAGGGGTCCCAGGGGGAATAGAGGTCATTCCCGATCCATCCCTGGCCGGACAGCGCCTGGTCAATCATCTGTTGCCGGTCAACGATCAAGCGGCATGCCTGACGGACCCGGACATCATCAAATGGCTCCATATCCACGGCCATGAGGATGGGAACCCAGCCCCCGCCTTTGGATACCAGCACCTCGAGAGACGAGTCCTGCTCAGTTGCTGCTATTTCTCCAAAGGGAAGCGAATTGATGGCCTGGACTTGGCCGCCGACAAGCGCGTTGACCCGTGCGGTATCGTCCTGGAAGCCAATGATGACGACCTCGTCGACATATGGCTGGCCGTCTCTCCAGTAGTTTTCGTGCCGCGGAAATACACTCTGCTGCCCAGGTGTAAAGCTGCTGTACTTGAACGGGCCCGTGCCAACGGGGGACGATGGATCATATCCCTCGGGCACTATGACGTTGTGGCGCTGAGCCAATTGGTCATCGAACACGGCGGAGGGTTCGTCGAGAGCAAACTTGACCGTCCGGTCATCGACTTTGGTAATGCCCTCCGGACTCAGATTGCTCAGGATCTTGGCTCCCGACGTTGGGTCGTCCGGATCGATAATCCTTCGGAATGACCAGACCACGTCGTCGGCTGTCAGGATCTTCCCATTGTGGAATTCGATGCCTTCTTTGAGCCGGACGACCCATTCATCTGCCGAATCATTGGGTGTCAATTCCTCGGCGAGGACATTCTCGATCTGGTAATCGGTATCGTAAGCGACGAGGCCCTCGTAGAGCTGCTTGTTCCGGGCGATATCGATCTCGGAAGTGGCTCTGTGAGCATCGAGAGTGTCCTTTTCCGAACCGCCCGAAATGCCTACCAGCAGCCTCCCGCCGCGGCTGGGTTCGGTTGCTGCTGGCGCCGAGGTCGGCCCTGCCGCCGGTTGACCCCCACAGGCGGCGAGCAACGAGGCTGCGGTGGGCGCCAATCCCAACGCACCAGCGATTTTGAAGAACTCCCGACGACTCACCTTCCCCTGTTCGAGGTCTCTTCGAAGATTGCCCACTTGGTCTTTCATGTCGCCCTCCTCCCAGGCAACTATCTGCGCCCCCCTTCAATCTCTTTCGATAATCGATTATAGATTATTCTATACAAACGTCAACGTGGAGTCAAACATAAATTCCCGACAAGTTGCTCTCAGGAGAAGGTCTTTCGCATCCCAGCGATGCCAAAGTAACTTGCCATTTGCAGAGCGCAAGGATACAATGATGAAAACGATAATCGATTATAGGAGCTATGATGACGCACCCAATCCCAACGCCGCCATTGCTCAGCGAGCAAGCGTATATGGTGCTACGTGAAGCGATCATTCGTGGCGAAATGAACCCAGGGGAAAGGATTGTGGAAACGGTCCTCGCTGGGGAATTGAACATGAGCCAGGCCCCTGTGCGAGAAGCCTTGCGAAGGTTGGAGGAGGAGGGGCTGGTTGAGAACCGGCCGCGCAGAGGCAGCTTTGTGGCCAAGATCGATGCAAAGGATCTCCAGGAGATCATGGCCGTTAGGGCGGTCCTGGAGGGGCTTGCCGCCAGAGAGGTCGCTGAACATGGGATCGTTGAATGCATGGATGCCTTACAGGACCTGATGGACGGAATGAGGCAAGATGCAGCAAACAGTGATTTGAAAGCGTTGACTGCCAAAGACTACGAGTACCACGATGTATTGTGTAGATTGTGCCAGAACCGGACCCTTTACAGGCATTGGTCGATTATCCATGCCAGAATCCGCTTCTACTTGAATTTCGCGAACATCTCTTATCCCTACCCGGTGGAAATCGCAGAAGGGCATCAGCCGCTCATAGATGCCATGCAGCATCGCAATCCGGATCTGGCGGAGAGGCGAGCCAGGATTCATGTGCACGAATCCTATTACAAGCAGATCGAACCGATGCTTACTCCCAAAGATGAACGGGATGGGGGGAAGAGGGGAGAGATAATGGAGGTGGGTGAGAGAAGCCTGAGATAATTCTGAACGGCTGAGGGGTGTCCGAGAATGCCCGTCGGGGACGGCGGATTTCGCCCTATGCAGTCCACTTCTATTCGCTCGAAGCCCATGGAACTCGATTGGCTGGCCAGCATCCGAGGATGAGCAAGGGCTGGGGCCGGTGGATATGCACCTAAGAAGGCTCCCAGCATTGGCTGCAGGGAATCCATTTGGGCCCAGGGATGGGAACGACATCCCCATTGGATGTCGTTTCTTTCAAATCGACCAAGATTTCCGTAACGCGAGAGATGAAAGGACGAGCCGATGAATCAGACGAGAAATCCGGTGCTCTATGAAAGGAAAGGCCCCAGCGCTTGGATATGGTTCGACCGTGATGAAAAGCGGAATGCGTGGACACCTGAATTAGTCGAGCAGTTTCAGGATTGTCTCGAGGAGGCAGACAACGATCCCGAGGTGAGATGCGTCGTGGTGAGCGGGAAGGGCAAGTGTTTTTGCGCTGGAATGGATCTGGCCGTAGCCCAAGATCTAGATCTGAGTGGATACCGTGAATACTACCGGAAATATGAGAATCTAAGGGAGACCATCAAGTGGGTTTCGAAGCCGGTCATTGCTCGCATAAACGGCGATGCCTATGGTGACGGCGTGGCGATTCTGGAATGCTTTGACATCATAGTCGCCGTGGCGGAAGCCCGATTCGGTTTGCGTGAAATCAACGCGGGATTGGGCGCCGGAGGGCTGCTTTTCTTTGACATCAGCCGGACCAGAGCCCTTGAATTGTGCATTACAGGCCGCACATTCAGCGGAACCGAAGGAGAGAACTGGGGTCTGATTACAAAGGCAGTCGCCCCGGACCAGCTTGACGAATGCGTGGAGGAATACATAGAGATATTCAGCAAGCTGCCGCCCGTCGCGGTTTCATATACGAAGAGGGTGGCCAACATGGTCCTCAGCATCGCCGGTCAGGATGCGGCCCGGAAGGTCATGCGGGAACTGCAGATCAACACGTTTGACACCAAGGACCGGGAGGAGGCCATGCTCGCTTTCTTGGAAAAGCGAAAGCCGGTCTTCAAGGGGGGATAAGAAATCAGAATGATGTCGGAGCCGGCCTTTGCCGTTGGGTCATGAATCACCGCGCTGAACTCGAGAGGTGCTTCTGGATGCAAGATAGACCATTGATCAAGTGGGGGTGCTTTCGCCAATCATGAATGGTGCTCTTGAGGGCCTACGGGCTGTTGAAGTGGGTGGGGGGATCTCTGGTTCTTTCTGTGCTCTGCTGATCGCCGGGTTTGGTGGGGAGGTGATCAAGATCGTCCCCCCATCATCCCGAGAGAGAGGTGGGGCGGGGCCCGAGGGTGAAAATCCGTTGGCCGAGGAAAGTTCGACTGGCTTGTTCGCGGCATTGAACAGGGGAAAGATGAGTGTCTCCCTAGACTTGACGGAGGCGGTCGGTCGTCAAATACTCATCGACCTCGCCGCCCAATGCGATGTACTCATCATGAGCCACCCTCCCAACCAAGCGCAACAGCCGGAAGTGCCGCTCAAGAGACTTTCGCAGGCCAACCCGGGCATGATCGTGACATCGGCCTCGAATTTTGGACTCGACGGGCCTTATGCTGGCTATCTCGCGGACGAGTTGATCCTCGATGCGCTTGGCGGCTTCGTCTACGGGATTGGCGAGCCGGAAAAGGAGCCGCTAGGCTGCCAGGGGATTCAATCGCAGGTGTTGGCGGGAGCCTGTGCCTACTTCGGCACGCTGGTGGCACTGATCTCGCGTGATCGAAATGGAGACGGCCAATCTGTTGACGTTTCGATTCAAGAGACCTTGGCAACATTGCTGGAATCCTCGCTGACCCTGGCTTCTTATAGTGGTTGGATCTGGCGTCGAAGTGGGCGACATAGAGCGGTCGCGTACCATCCGATCTCCAACTATCCATGCCGGGATGGGTATCTGAACATCTCCATATTGGAGGACTACGAATGGAGGTCATTCTGCGAGCTCTTGGGAGCGCCTCAATTGGCAAGTGACCCCAGGTTTTCTACAGCCAAAGATAGGCTTGAGAACGCCGATGAAATCGACGGGTTGATTGGGGCCTGGCTACAGGATCGATCGTGTGACGAAATCTATCACGAGGGTCAAGCCCGCAGAATTGCCTGTGGCCCGGTGAATACGGTTAAAGATGTCATCGCTAGTCGCCAGTTGGAAAGCCGGGAATTCTTCACGGAACTCACAGAAGGCCCCGCCTCCTTGAAGGTCACTCGGCCCCCATTTAAGATGGGCAGGACGAAATGGAACTGCCTCGACGCGCCGCATGGGCCGGGAGAGGATAATGGGCTGATCTACGAGGGCCTATTGGGCTATGATGCCGATTTCTTGGGGCAGCTGCAAAGAGAAGGGATCATCTAAGTGAGCCGGCCTAGCGGGGACGGGTCCGGATATCCCCTCGGGAATGTCCGCATCTTGGACTGCACTCACTCTTGGGCAGGCCCCTTGGCGACGCAGATGCTCGCTTTCTTCGGAGCCCAAGTGATCCATATCGAGGCGCCTCACCGGCCGGATCGGTGGCGCGGCCCGGTCGATCCGGCAGCAGACGACCGATTCACTTACCGTTATCCGGGCGCTTCACCTGGCGAAAGGCCGTTCGACCGCAACGCGCTCTTCAATGAGAAGAACACGAACAAGCTGGGTTTGACACTCAATCTACTTCATCCCAAGGGCCGTGAAATCTTTGGCGCGCTGGTTCGAATAAGCGATGCAGTTGTCACAAACTTCAGTGCCCCGGCAATCCGGAAATTACATTTGGACCATGACAGCCTGGCCGAGGTGAACCCCGAGATCGTCACCCTCTCGCTCACTGGAATGGGAGAGACCGGCCCGGAAAGAGATTATGTGGCTTGGGGAGTGACCATAGAGGCCTTGAGTGGGCTGTCAAGCATGAAAGGGTACAAGGACGGGCCTCCACTGCTCTCAAACATGGCCTATGGGGATCCGGTTGGGGGGATCTTTGGGGCGGTGGCCCTGATCACGGCAATTTGGGAAAGCCGGAAGACCGGGAGAGGCCAGCACATCGACTTGTCTCTGCTCGAATGCTCAACAACGCTGCTGCTCGACATGATCGCGGACCACTCCCTTTCGGGTTCAATCCCAAAGAGGAAAGGAAACCGGCACGAGAGCTATGCACCGAGAGGGTGCTATCGGTGCAGAGGAGAGGATAAGTGGCTCGCGATCGCAGTCACCAGCGACGCTGAATGGCGCGCATTGCAGCTGGCCATGGGGGAACCGCAATGGGCCAAGAGTGAACGGTTCTCTACCTCAGTCGGACGAGTCAAATATCAGGATGAGATAGACAAGAACCTCGAAGAGTGGACATGTGACTTCGAACCGGATGAGCTAATGAAGGCTCTCCAGGATGCCGGCGTACCGGCGGGGTCCGTGCTCAGCAACCGGGAACTGCTGGATAATGAACAACTGAGCTCGAGGAGATTCTTCACTTTGCTTAGGCACCCTCAGGCTGGAGAGAATCCGTATCCCCGGATGCCAATCCTCTTGTCACGCACTCCAGGAGGATTGCGGAGTCCGGCACCAATGTTCGGTGAGCACAATCGTTGGATTGTCTGTGATCTGCTTGGCTATTCCGAACAGGAATATGCCTCACTCGTGGAAGAGCAGGTCATAGGCAGTAGGCCGCTGCAAAAGGAATAACCTTCGGAAGTTGGTACGGCGCGGCGCTTGGAGGGCATCGATCCGGATGGCTGAAAATACAAACAGAGGACAAATCGCGAGGGCGTGAGCATGGCCAACATAGATGAGGAAGGAGTGTCCACGATTGTGCGCGCCTTCCAGGATACAGCATTTGAGGAGATCCCCGCTCTGGTCAGCAAGAGTATTGATTCTGGAGGAAGCGCGACGAGCATACTCGAAGACGGACTCACCAAAGGCCTGCGGGAAATCGGGGATCGGTTCAGCCGCGGTGAACTATACCTTCCGGAAATGATGATGGCTGCAGACGCATGGAAGAGGGGAGTGGCAATACTCGATCCATTGCTGGCATCAAGCGGATACCAGCAGAAGCCGATGACGCGAGTAGTAATCGGGACTGTGAAGGGGGACATTCACTCTCTCGGCAGACAAATAGTGACCACACTACTGAGGACCGCCGGCTGCACGGTGATCGACATTGGCGAAGATGCCCCCGCCTCGAGATTCGTTCAGGAGGCAGAAGATCAATCCGCGGATATCATCGCGGCCTCCGCACTGATGACCACCACAATGCCACAACAGCGCGAAATAATGGAGCACCTCAGGGCGAGAGGCCGGCGTCAGGATTTCTTTGTCATAGTGGGTGGGGGGTGCACTACACAGGAATGGGCTGATGAAATTGGGGCGGACGGGTACGGTGAAACGGCGGCCGACGCCGTCAGCCTGATGCATGCGTTCGTCAAAGAAGGGAAGGGGGAAGCCCGGTGATTTCATTTCAGGAGGTCGTCCGAAGGGCGCATACCGGCCCCATCACATCCGAGAGGGAATTTGAGCTTGAACTCTTCATCCCAACATCACGGCGCCTGGCTGAAAGGTTTGGAATAGTCTTTGACCCCGAAACGCCTGTGCCTGACGACGACCATCTAGCCGACAGGGTTTGGCAGGCGGGCGTCGAGTTCTTTTCAGAGATTGGGGTCTTTTGCCCGGACACTGAGCGGAGGATCCTTTTCTCACGTGAGGAAATCGAACGGCTCTTGCATGACCCACCTTCGGAAGTATGGTTCGGGGGTGGAACGGACCGTCGCCCGTTTCCCAGGCGCATTCCCGAGAGCGAGACCCGCCCGTGGTGTTCGGTTGGCGCAGCTGGCTGTCCCGTATCCAGCGAAACAATCCTAAAGAATCTAGTCCGTCATTACGCCCTTAATCCGTATTGCGATTCGGTGACCACGCCTAGCTTGGCGCTCCTGGACGGTTTCCCAATCGTAGCCGGAAGTCCTCTTGAGGTCGAGGGTGCCATCCGCAGCGTGATGATATCGCGTGAAGGGTTGCGACAAGCGGGGCGCCCCGATCTCGCGATTGTAAATGCTGTGGCGACCGCTACGCATGCGGTGGGCCACATCGCAGGGGCGGCCCATGGAATACGCACGACGGATGCGTTGGAGATCGGGGCGCACCATGAGATGAGGGTGGATTATGACTCTTTGAACAAGGTTTCATATGCCATCAGCAAGGGTCATCAAATCTGGGCGGAAAATGGGGTCGTTCTCGGTGGAATTGCAGGCGGCCCAGCCACAACGGCCATTGTCACCGCCGCGTACAACCTCTTGGATATGCTTGTGCTGAGAGGCTCGCTCCAACACCCATTCCCGATCCATGTCAATCTGAGGACAACGACATCAAGGGATACTCTCTGGGTTCGCAGCATTTCCAATCAGGCGATATCGAGAAATAGCTGGCTGCCAATCGCCAACCTGGGATATGTCGGCGCTGGCCCCGCAACTCAAATGGCCTTCTTGGAGACTGCTGCATGGGTGATCGCGTCCGTCGCGAGTGGAGGTTCAATAGAAGCGGAGGGGATTGCGAAGAACGCGCACACGGATCATACCGGCCCTCTGGAACCTTACTTTGCATGCGAGGTCGCGCATGCGGTCTCCGGCTGGGGGAGAAGCCGGGCCAATGAGATAGTGAAATCCCTCCTTGAAAAGTACGAAGCCGGCCTTGATGACCCGCCCCAAGGGACAAGAATCCAGGAATGTATGGATATCGGGACAGGGGAAATCGAAGATGGTTATCGTCGAACATACCTTGAGGCGCGCGACAAGATCGCCAAAATGTGTGGGCTGCAATTCAAATGGGCTTCAATCTATGACTGAGTTCTCTGATGAAAATCTATCGCAATGAGCAGAGCGCCGACGGATCCAGGATGTTCGCTGAGTGGCGCGAAAAGAGGGTTCCAACGCCATCGTGAGAGTCGCCTGGGTCTTGAGGCGGCTTGTGATGTACCGACCAGTATGGGAGTGGCAGGATGGCATACGGTTATCAGGGCTGCATCCTTCGTGTCGATCTTTCTGCTCGTACGACGAGGGTAGAACGGCCAGATGACGCGTTTTATCGGGAGTATATGGGGGGAAGTGCTCTTGGCCTCTGCTACCTTCTGCAAGATTCCTCGGCATGGGTCGACCCATTCGATCCCGCCAACACCTTGGTATTGGCGCTGAGTGTTCTGACAGGAGCACCCGCCCCGGGGCTGAGCCGGATAACAGCCGTAGCCAAATCCCCCCTCACAGGGGCCATAGGAGATTCGCAGGCAGGGGGTTTCTTTCCGGCCCATTTGAAGTTCGCGGGATTTGACGCCATCGTCATTGAAGGCAGAGCGGAACGCCCCGTCTACCTATACCTCCACGATGGTCAGGCAGAACTGTTGCCGGCTGCCCATTTATGGCGGAAACCAACGGATCAGGTGGAAGTGATGATCCAAGAGGAATTGGGGAGCAGGAAGGTCCATGTGCTTCAGTGCGGCCCCGCCGGGGAGCGATTGGTTCGTTTCGCGGCGTTGATTAACAGGTGTAACCGCGCCAACGGTCGAACCGGCATGGGTGCAGTCTTCGGGAGCAAAAGACTGAAGGCGATTGTCGTTTCCGGAAATCGCAAGCCAGGTCTAGCAAATCGGAAAAGACTGCTGGAGTTGGCAAGATGGGGCTCTGACAACTTCGAGTCCTCCAACATTGTTGGGCTGGGCAAATATGGGACTGCACACATCATGCATTATCAAAACTCAGCCGGTGGCCAGGTAACTCACAATTGGGAAAGCGGTGTCTTCGATGGCGCAGATTCCCTTGACGGCCGAACAATGGCTGACACGATTCTCAAGGCACGGGACACGTGCTATGCATGTCCCGTCCGCTGCAAGCGAATTGTCAAAGTGTCCAACGAATCCTGGCAAGTCGATCCGAAATTCGGGGGGCCAGAGTACGAGACGTTATCAGCGTTCGGATCTTACTGCGCAGTGGATGACCTAGCTGCCGTTTCAGCGGCAAATCAATTGTGCAACCAGTACGGGATGGACACGATATCATGCGGGGCCACGATCTCATGGGCAATGGATTGTTTTGCCCGGGGGATACTCGGTGTTAACGACACGGGAGGGCTTGAACTGAAGTTCGGTGATGCAGAAACAATGGTCAAGGTTGTTGAGATGATAGCCAAGCGCGAGGGGTTCGGGGATTTGCTGGCGGAGGGATCGGCTCGCGCTGCGGCCACGATTGGCCGCGGCTCCGAGCAACTCGTGGTCGCTGTCAAGAATCAGGAAATCCCCGCACACATGCCTCATCTCAAACGTAGTTTGGGGCTCATCTACGCGGTTAATCCCTTCGGACCCGACCACCAATCTTCCGAGCACGATCCCTCTTATAAGCACTATACAGACCGCATGGCTGCTATCGGTCTCACGGATCCGCAACCGCTAGATGCCCTGAACTTGGGAAAGGTGCGGTTCGCACTGATCACTCAACATGTCTACTCCTGTTTGGATTCCCTGAACGTATGCCAGTTTGTGTTTGGTCCCTCTTGGCAGTTGTATGACATTGGTCAGCTTGCGGATGTCGTACAAGCGGTGGCGGGGTGGGACGTAACAATCGATGAACTCCTTAAGCTGGGGGAGCGGAGGCTGAACATGATGCGAGTTTTCAATTCTCGAGCGGGATTTTCCCGCCGGGAAGATAAGTTGCCGTTGAAGCTGCGCATCCCCTTGCAGGGAGGGAAGACAGAAGGCCTTCACATCACTGAGGAGGAGATCAGCGGGGCAAAAGATATGTACTATGAGTTGGCTGGATGGGATATTGAATCGGGGAATCCTTCCACCAAGACCCTGGAACGTTTGGGGTTGGGGTGGGCCAGTGATGAGAAATAAGCCGCACCCCCGAGTATCTGCTTCGGGCTTTCCGTTTGACCCATGTTTGCGCCTGCCAGATTCTCGTGGCCCCACACGCGCATTTCAATGAAATCAACTCGCGGCTTTCCAGGATATTGAGTTTACGCAAAGAAAGAGCAGTTTGAAAGCTTCCGAAACCTGAAATCTGAGAGCGAATCGGTGGACGAACCGGAGTAGATATCCCACGGCGAACCATTGCCCGGATAGGGAGTGAACAATCAGCCATGATAGGGGCAATAGATCGAGATCGACCTGGAGAACCCTTGCCGACCAGCGCTCGGGTTGTTGTTATCGGTGGCGGTATCGTAGGATGCAGCGTGGCGTATCATCTGACAAAGCTCGGCTGGGAAGACGTAATCCTATTGGAACGCAAGCAGCTCACTTGTGGATCGACATGGCATGCCGCCGGCTTAGTCACACAACTCCGGGCGACCGAGAACATGACAAAGCTAGCGAAATATACCCAAGAGCTATACTCAAACTTGGAAGAAGAGACTGGCCAGGCGACAGGTTTTGCCCATGTGGGATCAATCAACCTGGCAACCACCCCTGCGCGCCTTGAGGAGTTGCGCCGAGCTTGTTCGATGGCCCGCTGTTTCGGTGTGGAGGCTGTTGAGATCTCCCCGAAAGAGATTCACGAGAGGTGGCCGTTGGCCTACGCAGGCGACCTATTAGCAGGATTCTACTTCCCGAAGGATGCGAAAACAAATCCAATCGACACCACACTCGCGCTTGCGAAGGGAGCGAGGAAACGGGGGGCGGAGATCTTCGAGGGGGTAAAGGTGATTGGGGTCACCACGGAGAATGGCAGAGCGACCGGAGTGGTGACCTCCAAAGGAAGCGTCGCGGCCGAATACGTTGTTAACTGCGCGGGGATGTGGGGCAGAGAACTGGGCAACATGGTTGGTGTTAGAGTTCCACTTCAAGCGGCCGAACACTATTATCTGATAACCGAGCCAATTGAGGGCTTGGACCCTCACCTTCCGATTCTCAAGGATACGGACAGATGTGCCTATTATCGGGAGGAAACCGGTGGATTGATGATAGGGTTCTTCGAGCCAACTGCGGTGCCATGGGCGTGCAGCGGAATCCCCGATGACTGTTCATTCACGGAAATCCCACCGGATTGGGATCGGATGATGCCGTACGTCGAGACAGCGATGGAGCGAGTGCCGGCCGCGGCAACGGTGGGAATAAGAAAGATGCTCAACGGGCCCGAGAGCTTCACCCCCGATGACCGGTATCTTCTGGGCGAGGCACCGGAGTTGAAGAACTACTTCGTGGCAGCAGGTTTCAATTCACTAGGGATCCTGTCGGCGGGGGGAGCGGGAAAAGTTCTAGCGGAATGGATCATCGATGGTCAACCTCAAATGGACATCTGGGATGTCGATATCAGCAGGACCCTCCCATTCCAGAGCAACCCGCGGTTTCTGAGAAACCGCACAGTGGAAATCCTTGGATTCGCCTACGGAAATCATTGGCCGTACCGGCAATATAACAGTGCAAGGAATGTCAGAAAGTCAATTCTACATGACCGGCTAGCGGAGGCGGGTGCCTGTTTTGGCGAAGCTGCAGGATGGGAGCGAGCCAATTGGTATGCGCCTGGCGGGGTTGAACCGAAGTACCAATACTCTTGGAACAGGCAGAACTGGTTCGAGTACAACAAGGAAGAACACACCGCGGCCAGAAATCAGGCCGTGCTTCTGGACCAGAGTTCGTTCTCCAAGTTCCTGGTTCAGGGTCGGGATGCCGGCGAGGTGCTTGACCGCATCTGTGCCAACAGCGTTGCAGTGCGGGTTGGCAAGTGCGTCTATACCCAGTGGTTGAACAGTCGGGGAACGATCGAAGCGGATCTGACCGTGTCTCGATTGGATGAGGGCCGGTACCTGATAATCTGCGCGGGGGCCACCCATACCCATGTTCATACCTGGCTGAGGCGGAACATCCCCGCCGAGGCGCACGCATTCATAACAGATGTCACGTCCGCATATGCGATGATAAACATCCAAGGTCCGAATTCGCGCGAGCTCCTGCAACGACTTACCAGTGCGGATCTTTCCTCCGAGGCTTTTCCATATTTGACCTGCCGGACTATTGATCTTGCATATGCGCTGGTAGAAGCGTTGCGAATTACATATGTCGGAGAGTTGGGATGGGAACTCTATATACCGACGGAATTTGCCCTGTCGGTCTATGATGCGCTCGTCGATGAAGGAAGAGATCTTGGGTTGAGGCATGCCGGCTATCACACTCTGAATAGTCTCAGAATAGAAAAGGGGTATCGAGACTTTGGGCATGATATCGGGGCTGATGATACTCCGTTCGAAGCCGGCTTAGGATTTGCGGTGAAGCTCGAGGGGAAGAGGCGTTTCATCGGCAGGGATGCGTTGCTGCGCCAGAAGGAGAGAGGGAACCTCACGCGACGGTTGGTTCAATTCCTGCTGGAGGATCCCGAGCCCCTCATGTATCATAACGAGCCCATATTCCAAGAAGGGCAGCTTGTTGGCTACACCACTTCCGCGATGTACGGGCATACTCTTGGGGGCTCCGTGGCTCTTGGCTACATCAATGATCCGGAGGGTGTCACCAAGGAAAAGATAAACGCAGGCAATTTCGAGATCGAGGTCGCGGGGAGACGGTACCCGGCGGCAGCCTCGTTGAGACCCATGTTCGACCCGGATAATAGGAAGATACTTGCATAACTCCTGATTAAGTTGGACGAACCATGCTCGTCCGAACATGGCTCAGTGCTTTTTATCACGTGGATGCGAGGATTGGAGGTCGGCTGAAACGCCGTGAGGATGACGCTCGGGAGGTATGGATAATACTGACAGTTTTCCAACGAGTGAAATAAAATCGGCCTCCGATAATGAGCATAGTCGGTGGCCGCCAGAAATGATTCTCCCTTGGGGGGCACGGGTAGGTTGAACATCCGGCGGCATATCCTCGTCTTGCGAAAAGGCGCTCTTGGTACGCACGCGACCCTTGACAGGAAGCTGTGAGATTCTATGAGGAAACGGGAATACGGTTAGGCCTCGGGATTGAGGATGTACCTAATCCTTGTTTGAGCCCCACCTCTTCTCATTATGAAAGCCCGGTCTTGGGATTGTTGATGCGCGGCTCGAAACAGTCACCGAGCAGCTGTTTCAAGTTTCTGTCGAGCCCCGTTGTCAACCTTAACCTGCAAGCGTTCTGCCAATCTGCTCGCCCAATTCGCCCAGCGAGTCTCATGGGCCACAGTTTGACGTCAACTATTCCCATCAACGACAATTGGAATTCCGGTTTCGTGCTGTTGAGTCTGCCCTATGCCACCCCCTTTTCGCTCCGCCGTTTGGATTGCTCCAACCGATAGCTCGGCAGATTGAATTCCAGGATGATGCTGTGATGGACCAATCGATCCATGGCCGCAGGCGTGGTCATGGGATCCTTGAATATGCGCTCCCATTTTGAGAAAGGGAGGTTGCTGGTGAGCAGGACACTGCGGCGCTCGTATCGATCCGCCAGCAGCGTAAACAGCACCTCCAATGGGAGCCAGGACTCTCGCAGCAGCCTGGCGATATGGTTTTGGCGCCGCGCTTCGCGCTCCGTCTCCACCAGGCCGAAGAGGTACTGCTCGTAGCTGAGCGCCTCCTCTCGCGCCTGGTCAGCCAGATCCCGGTAGCATTCCCGGATGGCGGGAAGGCGCAGCTCTTTCAGATACTGGGTCAGCTCAACACCCTGCTGCTCTCCGATCATGAGATTTCCATCCCCGCATTCAGCACCGCATCATAGGCCGCCAGGTCCACTTCCGGGATGCTGATGTCCAGCGGTTTCTCAGGCCTCTGGCCTGAGCTCGCGATCGCATCCACCGCCTCCGCTGTGATGGGCTCCTGCCTCTCGATCAAGAGCCGCAGGGCATCATCCACGGCAGCTTCGCTCTCGCGTGCCGCCTGGTGCAGGATGCGCAGATATTCTTTGCTGGCCCGTGATGGTGCATGCCGCCGCTTCAGGGCGTCGTAGGCCATGCGGATGCGGCTGCTGGGAAACAGATCCGCCCGGTAGCGGTAGTTCTCGAAGGCGCCTGGCTTGCGCACCAGCCAGTCGATGATGTGCCTGTACTGGATGTGGTGCTTGCCTTCTCCACGCAGCCGGGGGATGCTCTCCAGACGGCGCTGGGCATACCACACTTCCAGATGCTCAGCATAGAGGCGCACGTTGACCTGCTCGCCGATCAGTCGGCTGTCCACCGAATAGACATCCTTCGCCACCCGGATCGTGCTGCCAGGGCGCACCCTCACCCGCAGTCGCTTGCAGGCTTCCAGACGGCCTTGGGGGAGCCACTTCAGGAGCTTCAGCTCCTCCGGCAGCCGCTCCCGCCGCCCGGCATTGAGCTGCTTGAGCAGTTTGCGCACAAAAGCCTCGTACTCCTCCCGGCTGTTGAAGTCCCGACTGCCGCGCAGCATCAGCGACTGATCCAGCGCATTTTTGCCTGCCCTGGCGGGCTAGGCCAGGGAAGCCGTGGTGCCTTTGCTCCACGTCCCCGTTTTCGTTCGGCTGCGCAGCCTGGATTTTGCGCCCGCGCAGCCCATTGTGCCTCAGCAGCGCACCGTAGCGGCGGGTGAACTCCCCCGGATTGCCGGTCTTATGCACCACCGTCGACAGCCCGTCGGCGCGCTGGGCCGCCGGCACGCCACCCAGCTCCCAGAGCGCGTTCTGCCGCAGGTGCCCGGCACGGGTCAAGCCCTTCGCTCAGGCTCTCAAAGCTCTCGCAGAAGCAGATCGCCCCCGTCTCCCAATTTGAGTAGGGCAGCACGAAATGGTAGATCAGGTGCTCGAAGGGGATGCGCTGGCTCGTCACCCCCAGATCGCCCATGTAGCCGAAAGCGGACTCACACATTTCTCCCGGGCGGTATTCCTGAGGAAAGAATACTTCCTCCGGCTGCCCTTCCAGTGCACGCCAGGTCTTCACCCACCGCTGCAGTGTTCTCAACTGCCCATCCGCAAACCGGCCGGGATAGCGGCGCCGCCTATCCTCCCTGGTCAGGATCTTCGACAACAAGGTCTTCGCCTCAAGCCCAGAGTTGACCTCTAGTTTTCCTCTCACCTCATCCCAGACTTCTGCAAAGGGATCCGGGCGCGTGCGCCAGGTGTGTTCCGCCCTCACTTCGCTGGGCAGCCGTCCCAGATCACGGTACTTGCGGGCTGTCTTCTCATCCATACCAGCTTTCGCTGCCGCATTGGCCAGCGTTCTTTGCCTCTTCATCAGCTTCCAAAGCCTCCTCGCCTGTTGATCGGTGACCATCCAACCTCCTTCTTGACAAGAAGCTGGATTGTCACACATCCCCGATTTTCCGGGAATTCTAATTGTCGCTGATCACACCATCCAGCAGTGAGGCAAATTGAGTGCTTGCCGCTGCAAGCGCAGTTCCTTGGCTCAGAAGCAAGAAGCGTCCAAGAAGTGAAGGGCACTGGTCAACGACAGGAGTCCTCAAGCAGCACATGGATGTCACTAGTGCCGGTTAAGGCATTATTGGCCGGTTCAGTAGGCCGAGCTAGCCCAAAGGAAGGCCGCAATGCCAATGGAGATTCCGCACCCGATGGCGCCCCCTAAGACACATCCAAGCATGGCGTGAGAGTTAATGCGCAGGCCAGTACAGGGATCAATTGCTATCAATAAACAAAGCAAACAATCAGTATCCCTTAGATGTGCAGAACTTATGTAGTCCTGCCACGAGCCATCGCAGTGTTCCGTTCGTAGCTCGTACTGTCGCTTCTGTTCATCTTCTGTGCATTGGTGCAGCGCCCGCCCACTGAAGGAAAGCCGGGCAACATTGCCTCCCGGATATTCGAGCAATCCCGAATACATGCTTTCCCAGAATACCCGTATCCGCAAGACTTCCGCAAAAAGCGGCATATACTCCAATTGAGGGATTGCCCGTGCCACCTCAACTACGGGAGCCAGTGCGCGATCCCTTGCTCCGCCCTCTTCTGGTTGAGCAAGAGAGAGTTCCATAGGAGTGCTGATTTCTTTTTCTTTTGGGATAACGAAACGCTCATCGAGGGTGACTTCTCCTTCTTTCTGGACAATGACGCCATATGGCCTTCTGTCGGTTATCAGGACCGGGACAACATCGTTAGGAATGCCTTCTCCATAGACCGCCAAATGAAGCGCCTCACCCGTCTTTTTCACGACCAAAACCAAGTCGTGCCCTGTGGAGTCTTTGGCGGTGACGCATCGTCGAGGGGCTTCAGTAGACGTTGGTGCTTCCATTAATGTCTCCAGAGATAGTCGGATTTGCGTACTCAAGCTTCCCGGCGCGGCTTGTCTCCATGGCGGTCGATGGATCGGCGGGGCTCAGTGCCGGTTGTTCTCCGCTCTCGTCATTCACGCACATTGTTGTCTAATGCGAGAGCAGCCCCGGCGAGCTCCAACAGGACTCCGTGTGAGAACGCCTGTTATTATGAGATCATGGACCCAAAACCGCCATTTGGCCAGCGACAAGTGCGCTGCGAATAGCGTGCTGGTTGATGGCCAAATTGCTGCTCTCTCGTTCTAGAGATTGCGGCCGTAGAGCATTGGCGGGAGACGTCTCCTACCGTTCTTATCACTCAGCCCAGGAATCTCCTCGAGGGGCTTTCCAATGCCCGCTTACCCGAAGATGCGGAGATCCGGGTGGCTGGCCCGAGACGCGGGAAACTGCAGCCGTCAATGGGTCTTCTGCTACTTATCGATACCGTTTCTGCCATCTTCGCCGGTTCTACCAACCTGTCGAGGTCTGGGTCGGGCGTCAGCACCCTCGCGGCCACCCCGAGGGGGCAGTTGTCAATGCCCATGCGAGGACTCGTTCTCCGCTGTCAAGGAGATATTCTTCTCTTCATCAATCGGCCCGTTGACCTCAAGAATGCCCCTCATCCGATACGAACTGCTGCCTCTTCCTTTTCTTCCGGTCGTTTTCAGCATTCGCCTATACGGCGAGGGTGATTGGCATACGCACCATGGGAAGCACTCTAGTCAGCAAGAAACTCGCCGGCCTGGGAGCCGCCTTGATTGGTCAACTGCTCTGCCTCGCCCTCCAACGCTCGATCCCGATCTGGGTTGATTGCCCGATGGTCGCGCTGATCCAGGAACGAGATGCCGTCACGGGCGTGATGGTCGAGAAAGAAGGAAAGAGAACCGCGATTCCTGCCAAGGCAATCATCCTGGCCGCGGGGCCCTCGCCCGGAACCTGGAAATGCGCCAGAAATACCACACACACAATTACGATCGACTGGACGGCCGCCACAGAAGGAGATCTGGCCAGCCCATCCAGGCAGGAATGGCCATCGGCGCGACGACCGCTCTGATAGATGACGCGTAGTGGGCACCGGCCTTTTTGGACAGCAAAGGGAGGACCCAATTCATGCACTGGGAGCGCTCAGCGCCCTTTGGAATGATTGTGGACAGTTCGGGAAAGCGGTTTATGAACGAATCCGCCTCCTCCGGCGATTGCGGTTACTGGCAATACGAACGCAACCAAGAGGCTCCGGCTATCCCTGCGTATCTGATGGCGGACTCACGCGATCGGAAGTACTATCTCTTTGGAATGATGCCGCCAAGGATGACGCCTAAGGAGGCGTATGAATCAGGATTCATGGTGAAAGTCGATTCGCCCGTCGAACTCGCCCACGCTTTCGGAATCGACACGGGCAACCTTGAGCAGACGGCGCAACGCTTCAATCCGTTCGGAACGACTGGAAGGAAAGGACATCGATTTTCATCGCGGCGATGGTGCCCGCTATCGTGTCTGCTGCGATCCCTAGGTTAAGCTGAACCATAATCTTGGAGCGATCGAAAAACCACCATTCTTCGCGGTTCACGTCTGGCCCGGCCACCTCGGCACAAAGGGCAGGCTTTTGACCGATGACATTGCGCGGATCTTGCGAGAAAATGGAAGCGCCATCAAGGGCTTGTATGCCGCAGGAAACACCTCGGCGTCGGTCATGGGCTGGATCTATCCTGGACCTGGTTCAACGATAGGACTTGCGGTGGTGGTTGGGATGATCGCCGGGCAGGATGCTGGCCGGATTGAACTGTGATGGCGGCAGGCAGGCTGCCGAAGCAGGCGCGTCGACAGCGCGCCCACGAGAATTCAAGGAGGCGTGATATGGCAAACCCGATCTTGACAATGGGTGAGGCGCTGCTGAAACACAAGCTGCATCTGGGCACACTAACGGGCATGGAGCGGTTCATGGTGTCGGCTGTCACGTTGGCCGACCGCCCCAGCACATTTCTAGGGGCCACCAATGTGGAACCGGATTTGGTGGACCCCAAGTTCGACTATGTGCTGCTCTCGCAAAGCGTCGAGGCCAACCTGGAACTCTTTGACCTAATACGCCAGAGGGTACATGCAGATGTGGTGGGAACGCCCTATTGGCTGGGGCTGATGTTTACGGGAGCGGCGGAGCTCGGCACGGTATTCAAGATCGAGAAGCGGCGCGTGCCCTATGCCGTGGACTATCCCATCAAGAAGCAGGAGGATATCACCGAGATCAAGGTCCCTGAGGGTGCGACGGGCTACCTCAAAATGTCCTTTGATATCAACAAGGAGGCGCAACGGCGGTACCCTGACTCTTTGTTCATGCTTGTCACTGATGGCCCTTGGGACTTGGCCATGCTGCTGCGCGGTGACCATGACCTGCCCACGGACCTGCGCATTCACAGGGACTACACTGAGGCCAAGGATCAGGCCACGAAGGACAAGATCCGGCGATTCGGGAATCCGGACATCTATCCAGCCATCATGGAGCTGACCACTCAACTGGCCATCCGCATAATCCAATTGGCGCAAGAGAACGGGTTGTCCCTGACGGGCTCCGCTCTGGTTGACCAGTACGCGGCGAAACCCATCATGGGCCGCGACGACTATTTCAAGTACGTGCACCCCTACCGCGTCCGCGTGTGGGAGACCATGGGCAAGAAGGTGATCGCTGGCTATATGGTCCCTTCGCCGGAGGAGGCGGAGCAGAACATGCAGGATCGGATGCTCGGAAAGTCGCAAGGAGCGTTCAGCAACTATATCTTCCCCCAGACCCCGGAGGGCATCACGCTGCCTGAGTACGACCGTCCCAGTTTGGAGCTGGCGAAGAAGTACAAGCAAAGCTACAGCTACTTCATCCACGGCAAGTACCTGCGCGATGCCAGCGAGGCTCAGCTCGATGCGACGGTGCAGCGCATCTGCGGGCTGGCGACGGATGTTGGAGCAAATCTGATGGTCACCATCGCTTCGGTGCCGCCAGGGGCCAGCCTGGAAAAGGCCAACTATGTCTTCAAGCTCGTCGAGAAATACGGGAGGTACTAGGATGAAGACGGCAATTGCAGCGTGCGTGGCCGAAGGCAACGTCTATGAAATAGAGGACCTGGTTACCAGCGCCCTTGCCGCGGGGGAGAATGCCAAGGATCTCCTTGAGGCCATGATGGCGGGACTCAAAACCTGCGGTGCTCACTTCGAGTCTGGCGAGTACTTCTTGCCGGAGCTGATGGGCGCCGGCGAGGCCTTTACTGTGGGCATGAAGGTTCTGGCCCCTCTACTGGCCCCCGGCGACAGGACTTCGCAGGGCACCGTCGTCCTCGGCACAGTCCAAGGGGACGTACATGATATCGGCAAGAACCTGGTGGGTTTTATGCTCGAGAGCGCCGGCTTTACGGTGGTGAACCTCGGCGTGGACGTGTCCGCCGAGGTCTTTGTCCAGGCCGTCCGCGACCACGAGCCCCAGGTGCTGGGCCTCTCCGGTCTGTTGACCACCACCATGCTGGGTATGGGGGACGTGATCGAAGAGCTGAAGCGCCAGCGCCTGCGCGACAAGGTCAAAGTGATCATCGGCGGCGCGCCGGTCTCCAAAAAGTATGCGGAGCAGATCGGCGCTGATGGCTTTGGCAACGACGCCGCCCAGGCCGTCAAACTGGTGCGCTCGCTGCTCTAGGCTGTCAATATGCAGTTGCCTGAGCTTCGGACCTAAGTTCGGACACAATTAATAACCAAGAGCTTGAACGACCGAAGCACTTCGGCAACCGGGCGTCCGATCTTATGTATGGCCAACGTAGCTAAGTGTTTCAGGAGCACAAACAGACCGGAGTAGCATTGCCATTTCTGACTCGCCCTTGCTCTGGGCCCTCTATTGGGACGGACGGCAGGCCCGTATAGACGGTCGCGCAGCGCCTCCCCCACCAACAAAGGCAATCATGACCATGGCCAGCAATTTCTCCATGTTCTCCTGCTTCTTGTTCCCTGGCCTGTCGGCCGAGGACAGGCATGACCTTGTCGATGCAGAGCAGGCTCTTCAGATCCTTGAAGCTCTGCTTGGTTTTCGTGCGCCGCTGATATATGGGCAGCCCTTCCTCCGGATCCGGGTTGCTGATGACCCACAGCGGCTCTCTCAGCCCTTTCCGCCACACGCCGGCCACATTGACCCACACGTTGCCTTTGTACCGCAGGCCGCGGTAGTTGACCTGCTTTCCCCGAGTTACGTGCAGCTTCACCCGTCTGTCCTCGTTGCCGGGCAGTGTCGGCTGATGTCTGCCCAGATTGAGGCGCATCACAAAGAGATTCCCTCTTCGACCAGCGCTTGCATAGGCACTTCGTAGCTGAATTCGCGGTCCAGCACCAGGATCTTGTCCCCGATCAGTTCCTTCACCTGCCGCAGGCAGCGGCGGTGCTCCAGGTTGCGCGAACTAGGTTCCGTCTCCAGAGTGCGAGATGAATCGCAGACAAACGCGAAGGGCAAAGCCCGCCCCCGGAATGGTGTGGCCAGGAGCAGCGCCCAAGAGCCGCGGGTCTTGCCTTCCTTGATCGGTCCCATATAGGGGGTCGCGCGCGCTTGTGGGCGCTCGATCTCAGTCGGTTCGCCTCCGTCGAACAGCATTTGCAGAGCTTCACGTGGATCCACCCGGGCAAAGAAGCGCTGGAGCACCCTGTAATCTGCATCCGGACTGCCCGGCAACGTTAGCGGCGGGAGCCTCCTCGCTGGATGTGTCGGATATCGGCGCGGGGGACGTTCGGCGCGATCAGTAGAAACGAGATGATGACCTAGTGTACACTCCAGGATAGGCCCTGAGTTGGCGGGCCGGAAGCGGGCAGCAAATGTGGGAGACGGGAGATGCTCAACAGCTTGTTCAAGGTCGTGTATTTCATCGGATATGCGCTGATTTCTCTGGTCAGGACCTCACAAGCACGCAGATACCGCCGGCTGAACATGGCCGAGGATCGGAAGACCAAGGTGGATATGCTCCTGCTGGCCGTATCGGGGATTGGCATGGTCATCCCTTTGGTCTATGTGTTCTCGTCGCTGCTCGATTTCGCCAACTACAGCCTGCCGATGTGGGTCGGTTGGCTGGGTGTCATCCTATTTGGCGTGGCGATTTGGCTGCTTTGGCGATCACATGTTGACTTGGCCAGGAATTGGACCCCGACTCTCGGCTTCCGGGAGGGCCATAAACTGGTCACGAAGGGCGTCTTCGAGCACATTCGGCACCCGATGTATGCCGCGCACCTTCTGTGGGGAATTGCCACCATGCTGATGCTCCATAATTGGATCGCAGGATTCTCACTCATCGTGGTCTTCAGCGCACAATACCTGTCAAGAGTAGCCGCGGAGGAGCAGATGATGCTCGACCAGTTCGGAGAGGAATACGGGGATTACATGGAGCGGACCGGGCGCATTCTCCCCCGCATGTAGCTGATCATGAATCCATTTCTCCCAAGTGCACAGGAAAACGGCTCGAATCTTGTGAAGTCCACCGAGGATCGTCGAAGCATCTTCCCCGGATCGGGTCTTTGGAGAGCCCTCCACTGACCTGAGGAATCCCCACCTCCAAACACATGAGGGACGGGGTCCGGGAGAACAGAAGGCAGGCAGTGTGGTGAGTACAGGGTCGAGTCCGGCTTTGAAGGAGAATATCTCGAGGACGGTCGGACGCACGCGCCTCTTCGCGCTGGACGCGCTGCGCGGATTGATCATGGTTCTCATGGCCCTGGATCATGCCAACTATATGATCGCCCGAGGCCATACCTCCGGAGAGTATTGGGGTGGACCGTTCCCGACATACACGGATGCTATCAGCTTCCTGACCCGGTTGGTCACTCACCTGAGTGCGCCGGGCTTCTTTTTCCTGATGGGAGCGGGCATGGTCCTCTTCGCGCAGTCCCGCCGGGAGCGAGGCTGGACCAGGGGGCGGATCTCAGGCCATTTCCTCCTGCGCGGGGCATCCCTTATCTTCGTGCAGCTTCTCGTCATCAACCCCTTGTGGAAACTTGGGCCGGAACCGTTTCCAGATCTCTATCTCGGGGTGCTCTATGCGCTGGGCGGGACCATGCTACTGGGGAGCCTGATGCTCAACCTTTCGCCCGCTGCGCTGCTGGCGACCTCCGCAGGCCTCTTCCTGGGGACGGAACTCACCCATCCAGACCCGGGCCAGTGGGGTCTGATATTTGACCAACCTCTGGGTCTGCTATTGGGCTACGGCGGCGGAGATGGGACCGTTTGGGTCACCTACCCCATCCTGCCATGGCTGGAACTGACCCTCTTCGGCATGTCTTTCGGCCACTGGCTCTCCAAGGACGCCCGGGGCGCTTGCCGCAGGGGAGCAAGAATCGGAGGGATGTTGATCGGGTTATTTCTCATACTGCGAGTCCTGAATGGGTTCGGCAATATCCGCCCCCGTCCGGGTGACACGTGGATGGATTTCTTGAACGTGGTGAAATATCCGCCCAGTATGACCTTCACCTCCTTGACTATGGGGTCGAACCTGATCCTGTTATGGGCTTTCCAGCGGTGGGAAGATCGAATCCGACCTGCGCTCGCGCCTTTGGTCGTGTTTGGCCGGGCGCCACTCTTCTTCTACATCCTACACCTGGCCCTCTATCTGCTCTTGGGGCGCTTGTTCGCCCCGCGTGGCATGAGCATACCGGCCATGTATCCTTGGTGGCTGCTCGGCCTTCTCATTCTTTTCCCGTTGACCCGCATCTATCAGGGGTACAAGCATGCTCAGCCGGCGAGCTCGCCCCTGCGATTTCTATAGCTCCGGCCGCAAGGATGAATCGATGCCGTCGGAGCTATACATCCATTCGGCCTTCATTCTGAGGTTCCCCTTCGCGGGCAGGCTCCACGACTGTTTCTTCCACGATAGAGGGCTCCAACTGATCCAGCCTAGCTTTACATTCGGCGAGCTCGCTTTCGAGTGCCTGCACTCTGCGCCCGCGCCGGCCAGCCGTCAGCGCGGAACGGATTCTCGCTGGCAGCACCATCAAGACACCAGCCAGCAGTCCACCGGCGAAGCAGACCACCAGCACCAACACCAACGAGCTGTCAAAGCTCCAGAACAGGAACGATAGGTGGGCCAATTGAGTGTTCTGAAAGGCGAAAATGAGCGCCACGATACTGAGCAGCAACCCGATGATCAAGGGGAAAATCATATGGACCTCCTGGTGAGCGGAAGCAGTCAAGCGCGAATCCCGAGGGGCATCCTGGCGGACAAGTCACGGGGCCGCACGCTGGGGGTTCTCACTCAGCGGGATGCACGGAAGCATCCTTCTCCCATTCCATGATACCCGATTTCCTCCCCGAGTCTCCAACCCGGTGCCCCTCACTTCCCATGGATCAGCCGATTGGGATCGCCCATGCCCCGGCGGGATATTCCCAAGCCCGGGGCTCCTGCCCACCGGCCAGTGACGCGCTGGCCGGTGAAGTGCGGCAATTTGCGATGGAGGCGCCGACTCAGGGCATGAAAGGGCTCGCCGGAGGCCCGCCTCCCCAAGATGAGACACAGCCACCCCGCGAGGAGGTTTGCCTTTGGTCCACCGCTCGCTACAATAGGGCTCGGCGTCGATAAGAGCAGCGTGGTTCGCCAACTTTCTCGGAAGCCTGACCTCCGGAAACCCGCGACTCGCTGATCCCGATCCCTTCCCGGTGGTAGGAGCTACACAATGACAAACCTCTCACGTCGACTCTTGATCTCCATCGGTCTCGCCTTCTCGGTCATCGTCGCGCTTTCCTGTGGGAATCTTCCGCAGCGAACTGGGGATCTCAGCGGCCAGATCGCAGCCACATTGCTCAGCCTCACCCAAACCGCAGCCAGCGTCCCGACCCAAGCCCCTCCGCCTGAGCCTACGGCGGAGCCCACCTCAGCCGCCACGCAAGAGCCCACCACACCTCCCACGCCAGAGATTCCCTGGAAGCCGTGTGAGGACGCCCCCGAATCGCAACTGCATGTTGGAGATCTGGCCTATGTGGGCTATGAACCACCGGAGTGCAATCGGGTCCGGCAAGATCCCGACAAGAACACTGGGGCGATTCTCGGCACGATCTGCCCGGGAGAGGAAGTGCGCATCCTGGATGGCCCGGTCTGCAACAACAACTGGGTGTGGTGGCGGGTGGAGCAATTGGATGGGGATCTGGAGGGATGGAGTGTGGAGGGGGACGAAGACAACTACTGGCTCATCCGAACCGATGGTCCATAATCCCAGCCACGCATGGGCAACGATCCCGTCGCCCACAACAATTCGTTGAGCGCCCAGGCCGGCCCACAACCACATTAGAATCGACGTCCTGCGGGCCGATTGAGGAAACCCGCCCGTTCCGGTAGGGTTCGGCCCGCGCGCGGAATAGATCTCACTCACCCTGCCCCGCTCTGTCGCGCGTTATGGGCCCGGCGGCGGCGGCCGCCGGGCCCATTTGTTATTTGCCTTCCCCATCTGCGCGTTGGCGGTAGGCCGACTGATCTATGGACCAGGAAACAACAGCGTGGGTATGAAGAATGGCGTGATGAAGATAAGCGGAGTAATCACCGGCCCGGGTGTGTATGTCACGGTGGGTGTGGGGCTGGTCGTAGGCGTGAGGGTGATTGTCGGGCTTGGGGTGGGTGTCAAGGTGGGCACCTGGCCCGGATCGGGGTCGCTCGCATCCGGTGTCCCATCGCCGTCGGTATCCGCATTGGCCGGGTCCCAACCGCTCTCGACCTCCGTCCCGTCCTTGATGCCATCCTTATCCGTGTCCGGGTCCAGCGGGTCGGTACCCCATGCCAACTCGGCCCCGTCGTCCAAGCCATCTTCGTCCGTGTCGCGCTTATCCGGCAGCGTGTTGTAGACCGCCAGCTCATCCCCGTTCGAGAGCCCATCGCGGTCGTCGTCGGCCGCAAGCCATCCGGCTGTTTGCGTCGCGGCTTGGACAGCAAGAGCATCGTGTTCCAGTGTGGCGGCCACCGCGGCATCCAGGGTCTGCTGCACGCTCGTCTCGGCCTCCACCCCGCTCATGTACAACATCACCGCCGCGGCCGCCCCGACGACGAGAGCGGCGATGAAGATCGAAAGCAGCCAACGCGGGATGAGGGCCCGACTGACCACCTCCCCGCTGAACGACTGCCCCCCCACATCCTGACCCGCCACATTGACTGAGAAGCTGTGCGTCTTGCTCCCGCCCACCCAGCGCCGCCTGCGAGGTCCGGCCTGGTACGAAGCAGCTGCCACCTCCCCTGCTGGCACTTCCAGATCCGCATGTTTGGGCAGGAACTTGAGTTCATCCGCCCGGTCCTCCCAACCGATCTCAAACATTTGTGGGACGTTCCCCCTGTTGTGGATGTTGACCTGCGCGGTCTTCCCTGCGCGCACGCTCTGCGGCTTCAATACCGCCGCGAATTCCCGGTAGGGCGCGACACTCACAGCCAGGTCCACGGAGGCGACCTGGTGAGGGTCATCCTGGCTCGCGACCAGCACCGTCACCGGATATTTCCCGGCCTTGCTCTCAGGTGTGCGCGGTGGCTTGACGGTCAGCTGGATCTCCTTCTGGACTCCTGGCATCAGACGCACCGGTGGGGATGGCATCACCCAGGTATTAGGGATCCCGGTGATGCCGACGTTGAAGTGATCTACGACCGGGCCCTGGTTCAGGACTGTGGCGGTCACACTGGCGGAATCCCCCGCCTCGACGCGCATTTCCTGGGCGTCAACGAATATCGCCACGCGCCCCTCCCCGGCGCTGGTGCGGATCATGGACGGATCGGCGATGGTGCCGTCCGGCCGGTACATAACGCCGGAGGACGCCGGCTGACGGCGATTGAGTTCCAACCGCACGTCTCCAATGCGCAGAGTCTGCCCGAGCGCCCAGGTTTCGGGAACGCTAGGCAAAAGCTGAATATCGTCGAGGTAAGTTCCTGTCTCGCTGTTCAGGTCTATCACCTGGTAGTCTTGGCCGGTGAAAGCGACGCGCGCATGGTGATCGGCCACTCCCTCCCTATCGATGACCAAGTCATTGTCCGACGCGCTGCCGATGCGCACACCCTGGGAGCCGAGGATCGCGGTGCGTACATCGCCTTCCGGAAAATGGGCCGCCACGTGATCCCGCTGAAGCTCGGTCTCCATCCGACGAGGCGGGGTGACCTGCTCCTGCTCATCGGGCTCATCTTCTCCCCGATGGATCTCGGGTGCCAGACTGACGGCCTCTTCCACAATCGTCGGCATGACTTCAGCCGAGACTTCGCGCCGGGAATCGCTCAGCGCCCGGGCCAGGTTCTTCGAATCTTGATACCGTTTTGCCGGGTCCTTTTCCAACGCCTCGAGGATGACGTCCTGGAGAGATTCGGACAGATTCGGGTTGAGCGAGCGCGGCTCCGGCGGTTCCACCTGTGTGTGGAAGCGGATGGCTTCTGTGATTGTGCGGGCTGGGAAGGGAAGCCGGCCCACAGCCAATTCGAACAGTAGGATTCCGAGAGAATACACATCACTTCTCGAGTCGGTTGGTTTTCCCTCCGCTTGCTCAGGGGACATATAGGCGGGGGTGCCCATGGAGGAGCCGGAGAGCGTCTCGAGGCCGCTGCCCACCAATTTGGCCAGCCCGAGATCGGTCAGCACCGGTCGGTAGGGCAGTCGCCCGCTCGCCTCGGTCTTCAGCATGATGTTCTCTGGCTTCAGATCCCGATGCAGCACTCCCTTGCGGTGGGCATAATCCACTGCCAAGCTGACCTGCCGCACCAGCTCGACGGCCTCATCCAGCGCGATCCATTTCCCCTCCCGCTTGAGACGTTTCAACATCGTGCGCAAGTTCGCCCCCGGAATGAACTCCATCACGATGTATAGGTGATCCAGCGCCTCCCCGAAATCGTAGACCTGCACTATGCCCGGATGGTCCAGTTGGGCAGCCGTTCTGGCCTCCTGCAGGAATCGGTCCTGGAAGTCCGGCCGTCGGGCGATGTGGGGGTGCATGACCTTGATCGCCACATCACGCTGCAATGTGACATCGTGCCCCTTGAAGACAGCACCCATGCCCCCCTCGCCCAGCAAGGAGACCACCCGGTACCGCCCCAGCGATTTGCCGATCAATTCCTTCATGTGCATCGCTCCAATCACATTCGGTGCAGCCTTCTCTTTGCCGCCGGTATGCACCATGCCTTTCTCGATACGAACAGGTTACGCCTCGGGGGCCATCCGCATGAGTTCAATCGATGAAGACGCAGACCGGATCCTCGCTCACAGATCGTCGCGGCGAACTCCCGGCACCATTGAACGCCTCCACCTCGTAGGTCAGAAAGTAATATGGCGCGTCGTTGTCTGCAAAACTGGTTGTATTCGCTGAGAGAGTGGCGATTCGATCGCCATTGCGGTATATCCGAAATCCTTCCTCGGTGGATGAATTGTCTATCCATGTGAGCGTGTTGGTGTGTTCAATTCTAGTGCATACACTGCTGATGCGCAGCCTGCGGACGGGCTCGGGTGGAGTAACGACGCATGCCTCCCCCTCCCTCACGGAGCCTGTCGGGGAGCTGCCAGCGTCATTGAAAGCCTCAATCTGATAGGTGAAGGGCCCCCCGAAGGGCGGATTGTCCGTGAAGCTCGTGACATTGGGAGCCAATGCCTTGAGCAAAGAGCCATCCCGATACACACGGAACCCGGCTTCCATATCCGAATTATCCTCCCATTTTAGGACAATGCTGTGCCCCTGCCGGCTGCACGAGCGGTTGCCGATCCTGAAATCTCCCGGAGTGGGCGGTGGCACCGATATTGGGTCAACACACGCAGAGACGCCCTCCACAGTCGTCAGATCCCAGGGCACCCAGCACTTGCCGGCCCCCTCCGCCAGCTCGACATACCACCACCAGTCGAAGAGGTCGCGACCAATCATGGTGGCGACGTCACCCGCTTCCATATACGTCACGGGCTCAAAGCCAATCGCCGGACCCAAACGGCAGTATGCATTCTTATCGGCGACGACTGATGGCGGTGGCCCGGCACAAGGATCGATGGCGATCGGCCGGTACGCCGGCGGATCTTCGATATTGCCCGCGCCGTCCGTTGAGGAGGCCAACACAAGATATCTCCCCGGCCCGCTGCCAAAATCCTCCTCCGTCTCCGATGGGGGAGGCGCCGGTTTGTCACCCGCCTGCAAAGTGAAGGGCTCTGAGTATGTCTGCCACGTCGTCCCCGCATCGAGACTGTACTCGATGCGGTCGATGCCACTTAGATCGGTGCTGAACAACTCGACGGTGACGTCACCGTACCAGACACCCTCTGGCGAGCTCGGCCCGCTTACGTTGATAACAGTCCTCGGCGGAACGATATCCCTGACAGGTGTGCCGAGAAGCGCGCCGGTCCCGGGACGATCGATTCGCGCGACCGCCACCCCCAAGTTCAGATTTATCTCCGCCGACAACGGCACCCACCCCTCCCCGCCAAAGCCGAACCAGTAGAACTCCAGACTGGTGGGCTCCAGATCTGCAAGCTTGTCCAAGGCAAACGGGATTTGGACAATCAGAGGGGGATCGAATTGGAACACTGGCTTTCCAAATATGTCGAAGCCCGAAATCGTGAAGCCATCGCCGACTCCCACTTTGCCCGGTGACTTGGGGGGATCCGAAGTCGATTTCCAGTGCAGTGTCCCCCCAGGGGGGAGTGCGCCCGGCGGCGCGCACAAGGTTGCCGCCTGTCGAGCCTCGTTCAGATAGCCGCTCAGATCCAGGCGTCCGCCTCCATTCTCCGCAACCTGCCCTGAAACGCCGAGCGGATGGATCCACAGGTAGGGGCTGGCGCTGGCTGCGTGGCCATACTCCGAACCTTGCGCGTCGGTGATACTCGAGTTCTGGCCCCAGGGGTCCGCAGGATAGTCGGGACTGGGGGCGAAGCCGTAGGGATCAACGGCTTCGTCGAGTGGGAAGAGCCCGTCCTTGTTTGCGTCAAATCGCACCTCGAAATGCAGATGATGGCCGGTGCTCCAGCCCGTGTTGCCCATGGTGCCCACTCGGGTGCCCGCGACGATTGGCTCCCCGATCTGGCCCCGCATGGCCTCGAAATACTTGTCCGGATGTAGATGCCAGTAGATGGTGACAAAGTCGCCCACCCCTTCGATCGTGTGTTTGATCTTGACATACAGCGCCCCCGACGCCTCATGTTTCCCCGCATAGAGCACCTCGCCATTGGCGGCCGCGAACACAGGCGTGGTGGGTTCTCGGGGGACGAATGTCGAGAAATCGTAAGCAGGATGGCCGCTGTACCAGGTCTGGCTTCCCGGCCACAGTATGCCATCATAGATCAGGATATTCTCGCCGATCGGCGGTTCGGCGGGCTCCCGGCCACGGCTGCCAGCCGGATAGAGAGGCAGCAGGTGATCGAAGTAGCTGTTGATCCGCCCGCCAGCGAAGGATCGCTGGCTGGCCTCCCTGAATTGCTCATCCGTCCCCCCGAACTGCTCATTGCCGCCGTCATAAGGGAATGGCAGCTCCAAGAAGCCGATCGTGGCATAGATCTGACCTCCGATTTCCTCCCCCTCCTGAGCCGGGATTTCACCGATATCGATCCCTTGCAGCAGCACCATTGGTGGGAGATCGCAACTGAACGGTGTGGGGCTCGGCGCGATTGTCGCGCTCGGGGTTTGGCTCGGGGAGGCAAAAGTGGCCGCCCGGCGGGTCTCAACCCGCTCGGCCTCGACCGTGGCCCCCGACGGCAGCTCGCTCCCCTGGGACGCTGTTGCGCCGGCGGCTGGGCCACCTTTGGCGCCGCATGCCGCCAGCAATAGACCCTGAACAAGAGAGAGAAGGAGCAGGGGGGCAGAACCGGTGGGCTGAGGCATTGCAGCTCCGTCATTACAATTACGAGCGGATTCAGCCGACATCGGGGATGCCTCCCGTCAAAGCGAGACCACCTCCACCTGGCCTGGGGCGCGACCCCCCAGTCAATCGCAAGCACACCCTCGGGCAGAGGGGGCCGACACGCCCATCCAGGCTATCGAATTTGGTGTCGCTATCCTGGCCCTGAATGAAATCTTACCACCTAGAGTATATCGCCACTTCCACCGCTCAGCTTGGCCTGCCTTGGGAACATGGGCGGCCAACAAGAACCCAACCCCTTCCAGAACCCACCACCTGGCCATCGGCGAATGCCCCCTTTCGGATCGCCTGCCCGCCTTTTGTCACCTCCCTGGCCCGGGTTGGGAAAAGTCTATATGCTGGATCTTCTTAGTATACTATCCTTCTCTTCGATCGCGGCGCCGGCTATGGATTCTCAAACGCTTGGAGGGCACCCATGCGGCGAGAGTGTTCCAACTTGGGGGCAAGGCCCTCCGGGGTGCGCTTGAACCAGGTGCCTTGCAGTTCGAGGCCCAGGCATGCACATACCCCCTCCCCCTTTGCTCCCCCTCCCCCAACTTGCCTGGACCGCCCTCCGCGGTGGGCTTGTCGTTGGGTGAGGGGGAGAGGTCCCTGGGGGACGGGGCAGTGCCGCTCCCCCGTCCCCTCGTTCAATCAGCCCCTCCCCCCGCGCCACCTCCGATGGTTGATAAGTCAAAGCCGTGCGCGGGGGGAGGGGTCCGGGGTGGGGGGGCCGAAAAGCGCCGGCGGCAGGGAAAACGCCGCCGCCGCGAGCCTGCGCCATCGGGCCGTGCGGAGATGGTAGGGCGACGAAGGGCCGGTGCGGCTTCATTCTTCAAGTGCGTCTACCCTTTGAAATGGAACGCTCCCCACGCGGCCAGCCGTGTTGGTCCCCGCCACCCTGCGCGTGTAGAATCAAGATGTCACGATGATCATGTGACGGATGGAAGCTGCAGACACCTTAGCTCTGAGGGTTGCTTATGCTTGAGTTATCTGGAGAGTCTCTGTCCCTTGAGGACGTGTTCGACGTGGCGCGGGCGGGCCGGGAGATTGCCCCGCTTTCCGAGGCGGTCAAGCAGTCGATGCGCGCCAGCCAGCGATGGGTCCAAAAGGCCATGTTGCAGCGAGGGGAGACTATCTACGGGGTAAACACCGGGGTCGGGCCGTTGGCGGGTACGCATATTCGGCCCGAGGAGAGCAAGCTGCTTTCGCGCAAGATTATTCTTTCCTGCCTGGTCGGCGTCGGGGATCCGCTTCCGGAGGATGTGGTACGAGCGATGATGCTGATCCGCGCCAATACACTGGTCAAGGGTCGCTCCGCGGTGCGGCCCGTAGTGGCACAGACCGTGATCGATATGCTCAATGCCGGTGTGACCCCCCACGTTCCTGGCAAGGGCTCCTTGGGCGCCAGCGGCGATTTAGCCCCGCTGGCGCACGTGGCAGTGGTCATGACCCGCGATCTTGAGGGAGCAGGGGACGATTATAGCGGAAGAGCCTGGTTCGGAGGCGAGTTGCTGTCCGGTGCGGAGGCGATGGCGCGGGCTGGGATCGAGCGCATTGTTCCGGAGGCCAAAGACGGACTGGCGCTCACCAACGGCACCAACTTCATGGCCGCGGCGGCGGCTTTGACCCTCGTGGACGGGGAGAACCTGGTGCGCCATGCGGAGGTCGCCGCCGCCCTGTCGATGGAAGCGCTGACGGCCCTCTCGGAAGCCCTTCATCCCGCCCTGCATGAGGCCAACGGCCAGCCCGGGCAGGTCGTCACCGCCGCCAACCTGCGGCGGCTCCTGGAAGGGAGCCGGTTGGTGGATTCAGATCTCTCCCGCGTGCAGGATGCCTACAGCTTGCGCTGCACGCCCCAAGTGATCGGCCCCGTGCGCGACGTGCTGGCGTTTCTGCGGAAAAGGGTGGTCGGGGCGGTCAACTCCGCCACGGACAATCCCTTGGTGTTCGTCGATTTGCCCGCCAGCCGGCCGAGGAAAGCGATCTCCGGCGGCAATTTTCACGGCAGCGGCTTGGCGATGTGGCTGGATCTGCTCGCCATTGCGTTGTCCCAGGTGGGCAATATCGCTGAACGGCGCACCTTCCGTCTGGTGACTCCCGAACTCAGCAACGGTCTGCCGTCAATGCTGGTCCCCAAACCGGGCCTGGACAGCGGGCTGATGATGCCGCAGTACACCTCCGCCGCGCTGGTGTCGGACAACAAGACTCTGGCCCATCCCGACAGCGTCGATTCCATCCCCTCGGGGGCGAACCAAGAGGATCATGTCAGCATGGGCGCCAATGCTGCCCGGCACGCCATGGAGGTAGCCGAGAACCTGCGTGACATCCTCGCCATCGAGCTCCTAACGGCTGCCCAAGGGATCTATCTGCGTCCAGATGGCCCGGAGCGGCTGGCCGCCGCGACGGCCGCCGCCTACGGCGAGATCCGCTCCCGGGTGGCACCCCTCGAACACGACCGCCAGTTCGACGGGGATATCCAGGCGCTCGGCTCCCTGATCTCCTCGAGGCAGCTGCTGCGAGCCGTCGAGCAGAAAACGGGCCGTGCACTGGCCTGACAGGGGACGTATTCCCCGGGCTGCGTCTTGGGTGACCGATGGCCTTGTGGCGCGCCCATCCCATTTCCGCGACCTCCCAAGGTATGATAGAGTGAAGCGCCCGCTTCAGATCCAGGGGTGCTGGTTCTCTTGGCCCTGAGGCGAAATGCCACAGATCCGCGCACGGGAGGCAACATGACAAGAATCGCTGTCCTGACCAGCGGGGGGGATGCTCCCGGGATGAACGCCGCCATCCGAGCCGTGGTGCGGACCGGGATCTACAAAGGCTGGGAAGTCTATGGCGTGCGCAACGGCTACTCGGGTTTGATCGCTGGCCGCATCAGCCTTCTCGGGCCCAGAGATGTGGGCGGCATCATGCAGCAGGGCGGCACCATCTTGGGCTGCGCCCGGTGTCCAGAATTCCGCACAGAGGAGGGGCGCGCGGATGCCATTCGCCAGCTCAACCGCAGCGAGATCGAGGCTCTGGTGGTCATCGGCGGCAACGGGTCACAAACCGGCGCCTATTATCTCTCCGAGTTGGGGTTCCCGGTGGTGGGTGTGGCTTCCACAATCGACAACGATCTGTACGGGTCAGACATCACCATCGGGGTGGACACGGCGCTTGGGATCTCGCTCGAAGCCATCGATCGGCTGAAGGTGACCGCTTCATCGCACAAGCGCGCCTTCCTCGTTGAGGTCATGGGCAGGAACTGTGGCTACTTGGCCCTGATGTCCGGCATCGCTGGGGGCGCCGAATCTATCGTCATCCCCGAGGTGGAGACCCACCCTGAAGCCGTGGCCGCCGATATCCGGCATGCCTATGAGCGCGGCAAAGCACACGCCCTGGTGGTGGTCGCGGAAGGCGCGAAATATGATGCCCCCGCCTTGGCCCAGTACTTCAAAGAGCATCAAGAGCGATTGGGGTTCGACTTGCGCGTGACCACGTTGGGACATGTGCAGCGCGGGGGTGCGCCGGGACCTTTCGATCGGTTACTGGCCACTCGCTTCGGAGCCGCGGCCACGGATTCACTCGCCCAGGGCAAACACGGCATCCTGATAGGTCATATCCAGGGCGAAATCGCCAGCACGCCGCTCGATGAAGTCGTCGCCGGGGAGAAGCAACTGGATCTCGGTCTGTTGGATCTGGCGCGCGCTCTCGACGGCTAATCATCAAGCAGAGAGTTCAGCGCCCGGACTCACTTCGTGATTGATCTCGATCAAGCGCGGGCGCTCTCTCCCATCCGGCCCTCGCGCGATTCCCGGGAGAGGACGGGCCATGTTGGCCCAAATCCAGCTTGCATCGGGCCGGCGCCCCGGCCTCACCAATCGCCCGCATACTTCGCCTCATACGGCGCAAGCCGTTCCCGGTCATACAGATATTGCAGCTCCACCAACTGGCGCAGATGAAGCAGGTCGTGTACCACCCAGGAAGCCAGGATATCCCCGGCGCGAATCACTCCGAATTGTGCCTTATACTCCCGGTCCCAATCCGAAGGGGGCAGATTTCTCAGCCATTCGAGCGAGCGCTCCCGGGCGGAGAGGAGATTCCAAACCGAGGATTCAAGCACCCGTTCATTGTAATGCCGCTCGGTGACCCAGCCCTCGGGGTCAATCGGCGGCCATTCTTCACCCGGGCGATACAGTGTGTAGTCGATGCGCAGCCGGAAATCCTCCATCTCCTCATCATACAGATGGTTGATCACCTCCAGCACGGACCAGGCGGCCTCATCTGGCTTCCAACGCGCCTGCTCGTCTGACACCCCCTCCACCATCGTTTCGATCCGGCCCGCGTTCGCAGCCAGGGCCCGCTGGCACCACGCTACATCCATTGTCCGATCCTTCTTCGCCCAGAGCGGCGAATTTGCATCCCCACCAAAGCGCCCTCCTCTGTCGTTTGCCTCGCTCAGGCTGTCCTGATGGGTCATATTGGCCGCACGGCCTACCCGGACCTGTTCCAGGGTATCAATCCTGCGGTGGGGCCAGACGCCCACGAGAGCGGTCGAAGTCATCGATGCTACGACGGTCGCCCCCTCTTGCTTCGACAAAATGGGGCGCCTCCAGCCCATGCTCGGCCATCAGGCGTGCATCAGAGAGGATGGGCTGGGTTTGACCATCCGCCACAATTCGCCCCTCATCGATGACAATTGTTCGCCAAGAGAGCTCCGCCACAAGCGGCATATCATGCGTCGAAATCAACATGGTTTGCGGCAGCTTTGCCAGCAGTCCTATCAGACCCCGGCGGGAACGAGGATCCAAGCCCATAGTCGGTTCATCCAAGACCAGAATTTCAGGTTCCATGGCCAGCACGGTGGCGATGGCGACACGTTTCTTCTCTCCGCCGCTCAGGTGATGGGGAACGCGCCCCTCCATCCCCTCCATGCCTACACTCCGCAACGCCTTGGAGACCCGCGTCCGGACCTCTTTCTCCGGTAACCCCATATGCAGCGGCCCAAAACTCACATCGTCAAACACCGTCGGTGAGAACAACTGATCGTCCGCGTCCTGGAAGACCAGACCCACCGAGCGCCTGACCTCATCAAGGTTCTCATCACAGACCCGTTTGCCACACACGGTCACATCGCCTTGATCCGCACGCAGGATTCCATTCAGGTGCAACAGCAAGGTCGATTTTCCGGCTCCATTTGGCCCGACCAGCGCCACTTTCTCCCCGGGCGAGATATGCAGGTTCACACCACGCACAGCACGCTGCCCATCCGGATATGTGTAGTGCAAGGATCGGACGTCAATGGTGTGATGCATATCTCATCCCGGCCTGCTGATCAGCAACATCAGGCTTAGAACCAGCCCGACTGCCGCGAGAACGCCCCAGTCCCGACCCCGCATATGGAACGCCTGCAGGGAGCGCATCTTCCCATCATATCCCCGAGCCAACATGGCACCATAAATGCGTTCGCTTCGCTCCAGCGCGCGCAGGAACAGGCTTCCCGCCATCGCGCCCGCCACTCTCCCCTGCCATAACACCGAGGGTCCGACCCCTTCCCGGGGGGCAACGCTTCTAGCGCTTCGGGCTCGCAGCATGCGGTTGGCCTCATCCGCGAGCACAAAGAGATACCGATACATGAAACCGATCGTGGATACCAAGGGACCCGGCACCCCCAATGCCCCCAGGGCCCATAACAGATCCGGAAAGCGGGTCGTGGTGGTGAGTAGAATCGCGAACTGCACCGCCAACCAACTGCGCAACAACACGCTGAAAAACCGGATCAGACCCGGCGCGGAAACCTTCCATCCCAGGAGGGGAAGCTCCAAGAGGGTCGGGCCGGGCACCGTGAAGGGAACTGCCAGTGCCGCCAGCATGAAGGGAAGGGCAATATACGACCTGCGGACCGTGAAGAATGGGCCCAGTTTGGACAAGACTGCGGCGCTTAAGAGCAGGAGAAAGGCAAATCCAAAGCCGGCCCACGCCCCTTCAGGGAGCAGGCCAACGGCCAAGATCACGCATAGCGCCAATACCACTTTGACACGAGGGTCCAATCCGTGGACCACACTGCGCCGAAATTGGTACTGATCGGCGAGGTCATAGTGCAAGCGCTACCCCCTAGTGGCCGACGCTCGGCCTGCAACCCACGCCAAGAGGAATACGACCAGTGTGCCCAAGGCGACTGCCACCATGGTTGCAAGCGCTTCGTTCTGTATGAACGGCATCCGGTAGTCTGTCAAGAGGCGGAAGAGGGGCGCGGACCCGGAGCCCAAGAAGCCCCCCTGCGCTGCCACAGACTCGAGGCCGTCGGGATGTCGAGAGGCGAGAGGGGAAAACATCGCGACAACAATCGCCACCAATAGGCCGGCGAATACGAAGGACGCCCCTTGACGGCCCGGAGCCCTCTCGCCGGCCTGCAACGTACGTGGCCTCGTCCGCTCCAACAAGGCGACTGCGCCGGCCGTGATCACGGCTTCACCAAGCCCAATCAAGGCGTGCACTCCGGCCATAGCCGGGAGCCCGAATTGCAGCGGAGAGGTGCCAGAAGCCGCCAGTTCGAACGCGGTTGCGATCGCCCCGACCTCCACCGACAGCCAAGCGCCCACGAATGCACCAGCCCAACGAGACCTTGAGGGCATCAGCCGTCTGACCACGGAGTAGGTTGCGTAACCCGAGAACGCGGTGAAGACACCCATATTCAAGATGTTCCAGCCCATCACCAACAGGCCACCGTCCTGGAACAATAAGCCCTGCACGGCCACCACCGCCGTCATGATCAGAGTGGCGGCCCAAGGGCCCATGGTGATGGCGGCCAAGGCACCGCCGAGCAGGTGGCCCGACGTCCCTGCTGCCACTGGAAAGTTGATCGCCTGCGCGGCAAAAATGAAGGCCGCCAGCACTCCCATGAATGGGATCTGGCGCTCGGCCAACTGATGCCGGGTTTGCCGGACGGCGATAATCACCATCAGCAGAGCGATCATCCAGCCTATGATGGCGACTTCCACACTCAGGAACCCGTCTGGGATATGCAGCGCAGCCGGAGAATAGTGCATATCAGCCCGCCTTGGCTGCTCTGCCCTGTTTCGCGCCGGCACAGTCCGCGCATAGGCCGGTGATCATCAGATGCCCGATCTCCACTTCAAACCCGTAGGCATTTGCCACTTGCCCGCTGAGCCCGCGCGAAGCATCCGCGGGGATCTCCAAGACCTGTCCGCAATTCCGGCACACCAGGTGGTCATGCGGATTCTCGCTGTCATGCAGGGAGAATTCGATGTTCTGCGCATGGGCCGAGAACACATCCACCATACCCACCCGATGGAGGGCATCAAGGGTCCGATAGACCGTGGCCAGATTGAGACCGGGGAGTCTCCCCTTGGCCGCCCTATACACCTGGTTCGCCGATTGGTGGTCATCGCCATGCGCGATGGTTTCCAGAATGATCGCACGCTGCGGGGTGACCCGGAAACCATGGTCCCGCAGTTCCTGCACCAAGCGTTGACCACAGGACATATGCAATTCCTTGTTATTGCAAATATTTGCACATATGATACCCGCCCGGAGTGCAGTGGTCAAGCGGATATTCTTCGCGGGGTCTGTTCCAACTTGGGGGGAGGCCCTCCGGGGTGCGCTCGAGCCCGATGCCATCCAATTCGAGGCCCAGGCATGCACGTACCCCCACCCCCTCTGCTCCCCCTCCCCCTATTACTGTAGACCGGACACCCTCCCATACTGGGTTGAACCCCTTCGCCTACTCAATAAGGAGCGCGGGGTGCGCGTACCATCGACCATTCATGCCCTCTACCGTGAAACCATCGTGAAGCTCGCCCTCCTCGCAGAGCGCCTCGAGAGCCTGCTCCGCCTCGGGCTTCCGCCAGCCAAACAGCTTCAGCACATCGCGCAATCGCGCCGCTCCCACTGCCCGCATGTAGCTCTCCAAGATCCGCTTGCGGGCGTCAATCTCGCCAATCCATCTCGCCTGCTCGGGGATCTCAGGCCAGTGGCGCGAGACGATGTCATAGACATGCGCATAGTTCCATGCGCCAGCTTCCGCGACGCCGACGGGCAGGACCTTGAAGTCTGCCTGCAGTTCCAACAGCGCCTTGTTGAAGCGATAGTCGCTTTTCCGGCTTGTCAGGTTGGCGGCCCGGCGCAGCGCGATCGTGTCCAATGGACCTTCGAAAAGCAGCGCCTCAAACACATTCTTGGCCTCGAGCGGGAGACGTCCCTGCTCATACTGCATGCGGTAATCTTCCGCCGGCGAACCGTAGTTCTCGCTCAACGCGTAGAAGTTCGGGACCATACCCGGTGAGATCAATGTCGCCCGCTTGCGCAACACTTTAGCGTAGTACCATACGCGCTCGCCCAACATCGAATCCTTCCAACCCCATGTCACGTGCCCGGGATCGTCATGCTGCGAGGGCACCGGGCGATCGCCGGCAACAGCGTTCCAGAGGCTGGGCAGGTTGACGCCATCGATGGGCCAGAAGAAGGCGATCTCACATGCATCCACAAATCGGATCGCTCCCTCGATGGTAGTGACGCGCTTCTCAGGTGAAACAAAGAAGGTCTCTCTCTGATAAGCCTCCAGTCTGCTGGCGGATATTGGTTCGCTCATTTGCCCTTTCTCCCGCGCAATGTCTGGCACATGATCTCTTGCCTCATATGCTTCGAAGGAGCGGCTACCATCCAATATACCGCGCTGCGGCGTCAATTCGAGGCCAGATCCACCCCCCCCATCCCAGGCAGGGTTTGTCGATTGTGACGCCAAGGTGTTTCCCACACACCATGCGGGCATCCCCTGACCCCAGGCCCCGCACCATCCTGAGTAGCCACAGAAGGTTGGCACGAATATGAGAAATGCTCTCGCGCCGGCCTCAAGAATGGTGGTCGCGACATCTTCAACCTTGATCACAGCCGCCCCTAGGCTGGGTATAATGATAGGTACTCTCCGAATTCTCGGAATTAGCGGAGCGTATCGGCCTGATGCATCGGTGGAAGCGCAGCGAAGAATGGGCGACTTGAAAGTTCACTTGGAAACTTGCGCACGAGTTCCCTCTCCGGAAGGCGAGTTTCGCTTGTGCGCCTATACCAACAACGCCGATAAGAAGGAGCACCTGGCGTTGGTAATTGGAGAAGTTGCGGGCGAAGAAAACGTCCTTGTGCGTGTGCATTCCGAGTGCTTTACGGGAGATGTGCTCCGCTCTAAGCGCTGCGATTGCGGAGACCAGCTTCATCGGGCTATGGAGTTGATCGCTGCAGAGGCGCAGGGCATATTGATCTATCTGCGGCAAGAGGGGCGCGGAATCGGACTGGTCGACAAACTGCGCGCCTACAATCTGCAGGACAAAGGGTACGATACGGTTGAAGCCAATTTGCTGCTCGGCCACCAAGCGGACGAGCGCGACTATGCGATTGCCGCTAGGATCCTGCAGGATTTGGGGCCCAAATCCATCCGTGTTCTGACGAACAACCCAGACAAGATCGAAAGTCTGCAGGCGCTGGGTATCAATGTGGTAGCGCGCTTGCCCCTGCAAACCCGACTTAACCCAGAGAATACTGACTACATGATCGCGAAACAGAACCGCCTCCACCATTTCCTGTCGTTGGACGTGGATCAAGGTGAACTCTCCAAAGAGCGAAACACTCCAGGGGATGATTGACCCCTTTGATACTTTCCAAGAATTGATCACCCGCATGCGGGCGGATTCAGCGCTTCCCTTTGTCACCCTTAGCTATGCTCAAAGTCTTGATGGCTCCATCTCTCTGGGCCCGGATGCATCCCTCCCATTGAGCGGCCCGGAGTCATTGGAGATGACACATCGCATCCGCGCCGGCCACGACGCCATCCTCGTTGGGATCGGCACTGTCATCGCAGACGATCCCCGCCTGAGCGTGCGCCTGCATGCCGGGCATGACCCGCAACCGATCGTGCTGGATACCCAGCTCCGGTTTCCAACTGACGCCCAATTGCTGGCGAGGTCCACATCCCCCTGGATCCTGGCCGAGGAGCGCGCGCCGCTCAACAGACAGATCGCGCTGGAATCGGCGGGCGCCAAGGTGCTACGCGTCGCGGGTGCACCTCCGAGAGGCCTCCACCTCCTTGCTGTTCTATCCACACTGCGCGATCAGGGAATTCGTTCTGTGATGGTGGAAGGCGGCGCGCGGGTGATCACCAGTTTCCTCCGGGAGCGCCTGGTGGACCTTCTCATCGTGACCATCGCCCCCGTTATCGTGGGAGGCCTGCGAGGGGTGGAAAGTCCGGTCCGGTCGCCAGGTGAAGGGATACTCAAGCTGGGGCAGATTCAGCACGCTAGCTACGGTCCGGACTTGGTTGTTTGGGGCCCCATCCAGGGAAGATTCAAATGAAACGCCGCGCATTGTGGTTCGTCGGCCCTGGGCGGGTGGAGCTTGCGGAAGAGTCGCTGGAGGCCCCCGGCCCAGACCAATTGGTCATTCAATCCTTATTCTCTGCCATCAGCCCCGGAACCGAGATGCTGCTGTTCCGCGGCCAGTTTCCTCCCGACCTGGCGCTCGATGAAACCATTCGATCTCTGCAAGGTGAGTTGAAGTACCCTTTCAAGTACGGCTATGCCTCTGTCGGTCGGGTCATCGATGCCGGCCCAGGGGTTCCGAAGGGATGGGAGGGCACCTTGGTGTTCTCCTTCCATCCCCATGAGAGCCACTACCTCGCCCGGCCGGATGAGATCCTGCCGCTGCCCCCGGAAATTGAGCCCATGGCGGCCACATTCCTGCCGAACACCGAGAGCGCCGTCAATTTCCTGCATGACGGGGGTCCGCTGCTGGGAGAACAAGTCGTCGTGTTCGGTCAAGGTGTCGTGGGGCTGCTGACCACCGCCTTGTTGGCCGGATTTCCGCTGACCAGTCTGGTGACCCTCGATCCGATACCCAGAAGACGGCAGGTTTCACGGGATATCGGAGCCCATTTCAGCTTCGATCCAGTAGAACCGGATGGCGTATCGCAGATTCTCGACCGACTGGGCGATAACAGCCCCTATCGGGGCGCCGATCTGTGCTATGAGCTCAGTGGGAAACCCGAAGCGCTTGATATGGCGATCGAGCTGGCGGGCTTCAACGGACGGGTTGTGGTCGGCTCCTGGTATGGCGCCAAACCGGCGGCTCTGCACCTCGGCGGCCGCTTCCACCGCAGCCGCGTCCGCCTGATCAGCAGCCAGGTTAGCACCCTCAACCCGAGCCTAAGCGGTCGGTGGGGGAAGCCGCGCCGCCTGACCACCGCGTGGGCGGCGATAAGGCGAATCAATCCTTCCTCTCTCGTCACGCACCAGATCCCATTTGAGGAAGCTCCCGACGCCTACGACTTGTATGACCGGCGACCTGAGGAAGCGATCCAGATCGTGCTGACCTATTGATCAGATGCCGCCGCCTGGGGCGTACGACAGGAGGCCGAGATGTATGCATTGGCGATGAGCAGAGCGTTCTCCTCGCAGCATTTTCTCATCGGAGGCGATTGGGGTGATGAGAATTCCCTCCACTCACACCAATACCGCCTGGAAGTCACGCTCGAGGGAGAGCGGCTGGATGAGCACGGCTACCTGGTGGACATTGTTGAGTTCGAGGAGCAGATCGATCTCCTGGTGCGGAAATACCAAGGCGCAGTCTTGAATGAAATTCCGGTATTCTCCGGCCTGAACCCAAGCATCGAGAATTTCTGCCGGATTCTCGCCGGGGAGGTCGACGGTGCGCGGCTTTCCAAGAGCATCCAATCCATTTTGGTGAAGATATGGGAGGATGATATCGCCTGGGCGAGCTATCATCTCCAGCGCCCATGAACATTGGGCTCGTGATCTATGGGGATCTTGACACCCTCTCCGGAGGGTTTCTCTATGACCGCACGCTGGTCGAGCATCTGCGCGCCGACGGGCATCAAGTCCGAGTTTTCTCGTTCCCACGGCGGGCCTACTTTGGAAATCTGCCCGATAATCTCTCCCCGCGTCTGTATGCCAATCTGGCCAGCGCCCGCCTGGACATTCTCATACAAGATGAACTCAACCATGCCTCACTCTTCTACTTCAACCGCCGTCTGAGGCGGGGGGTCACGTATCCCATCGTTTCATTGGTCCATCATTTGCGAAGCAGCGAACCGCGGCATCCTCTGGCGCGGGCCTTCTACCGCAAGATTGAGCGCCGCTATCTTCGCTCTGTCGACGGCTTCATCTTCAACAGTCGCACCACCCGCTCTTCCGTGACCCAATTGGCTTCCAGATGGAATGATTGTGTCGTCGCATATCCCGGAAGAGACCACATCCACCCCAATGTGAGCGCCGCCGAGATCACCCGGCGAGCCGTATCCAGCTCCCCGCTGCGCATCCTGTTCCTGGGCAACCTGACCCGCCGCAAGGGGCTCCATGTGCTCATTCGATCCCTTGAGGAACTTAACGAAAAGGCATGGCGATTGGATGTCGTTGGAGACACCACCCTGGACCGCAACTACACGAACGCCATCAGATCCACCATCGCACGGTCCGGGCGCGGTGAGTGGATCCACCTTCATGGCGCTCAGCCCAGAGATGACCTGGATGCGCTCCTTCGCGAGTGCCATATCATGGCCATGCCCTCCTTCTATGAAGGCTTCGGCATCGCCTATCTGGAAGCGATGGGCTTTGGTCTGCCGGTGATCGCCACCACCGCCGGCGGCCAACGCGAGTTGATCCATCACGGAGAAACCGGGTTCCTGATCCCCCCAGGTGATCATGTCGCCCTGACCGGGTACCTGGACCTCCTGGCCTCCGATCGAGGCCGCCTTTCGGAGATGGGACAGGCCGCACAGGCGCGCTACAGAGCGCATCCGACATGGGCGGAAGGGGCATCTCGCGTCGCCGGGTTTCTTCGGAACATGATCCGAACGGATTATTTCGACAAGTTAAGTCCACTCAGGTAGAATAATTTCACGGGAAGCGACATAAGGAGGAGAATCGTATGAGCCGGTCTACTACACGAGTCCTGATCCTGCTCACGGCGTTGTTCACCGCCATCGTCCATCTTGTCATCCTGAACATCAACTTCATGCGGGCTCAGGGACAGCCGGATCTCCTGTTCACGCTGAATGGGCTGGGCTACTTCGCGTTCATCGTGGCCCTCTTCATCAGAGTCCCCGTCGTGGAGCGCTATCAAGGCTGGGTGAATTGGGGTTTCCTGGTCTACACAGCGGTAACTCTGGCCGCCTGGCTAGTGATCGGCGCCCGCACCGCTCTTGGATTCATCACCGCTCTGGATGAGGTCTTGCTGATCGGTTTTCTCTGGCTGCACAACCGCACGGGATAGCTCGGGGGGGCCTCCGATGGGGTTGCTAATCCGCCATCTCCTTGGGCGAGCCTGGGCGCTGGGAAAACAGGCGGTCTTCCGGCTGCCACAAGGAGAATCGGCCGGTCCCTACCACCAATACAAGGATCACCGCCACCAGTCGCCATCCATCGATCGGACGCATTCCCCCGGCGGAGATCGCCAAGGCAAGGGGCACCAACATCAGAAGCGCCGCCGTGCGGCCGCCCGCTCCCAGTACAACCATCCCCCCCGCAAGCGCTTCGACCAATCCAAAGGCCAGCATGATCAGCCCGGGAACAGAGGAGCCGGCGGGGGGCCCGTGGACCAAGGACCGGTAACGGGCCACATTCTCCCATGCGGCGGGAATCAACAATATCGGTATCAGCATTCGGATCATCACTGGCATCCAGCCGAAAAGGATGCTCCGGGCGGTCCGGCGCGCCGCAGCGTAGATCTCGTGCTCTGGGTCGAGCGCGCCGCTCACCACCAGCCAATCTCGGCCGAAGCTCAGCAGCATGGCGGACCCGAAGATCGCGCCGGCCACCACCGTCTCCGGCGCGCCGAAAACGGGCCACAGGGCGGCACTCAAGTAGCCCATCGTCAGCCCCGCAATTGGGCGGCGGGTCCGGCTGGATGGCAGACCCCTTATTCCCCGTCCCATCCGACGCAAGATCCACTTCCCCACTTGGAACCCATACCGCAGCAAGCCAACGATGAGAAACCACGTTGGCAGCGCGCCATACCAAATCGCAAGTGCGGTCGACAACAACATGCCCAGTGCATCGAACTCGCTGTCCAGACGCTCGCCGAGCTGGGTGACATCCGCATAGATGCGAGCGAGATACCCATCCAGGTAGTCTGCCAGGATGGCCAGCGTATAGCAGATGGCCGGAATCCACGCCAAGGGGCCTGGCGGCCGCGGGCTGAACATGAACCCCCCGGTCGAGGCCAGAAGAAAACCACGCAGGAGGGTGAGTTGCGTTCCGGGGCCAATGCGGGGCCGCACGCGGGTTGAATCCGGCCGCCGGTTATCTCCGGCACGCCGCCACAGGAATGTCCATTGATAAATCAGGATCAACCCGGACAGCAAGGACCAATGCCGCGCTTGCCGCCAGCCCCAGCCCAGCCCGAGAATGGCTCCCGCCCCCAACCAGGCGCAGCCACACGCGATCGCCAAAGCCACGATCTGCCGGCGCAGGCTCGACAGCGGCGCCCCTCTATGCGCTGGAACTTCCGGATCCCCCGGCATGGTCGACCCCTCGCGGAAATACACGCCCGCATCCTACCACGAGGTAGAGGCGGGTGACGGCGCCGTTTGGAGGCTCCGCGTCTGATCGACTTTATGTCGACGTCCGATGGAATCGCGGTAGGATATACATAGATCTGACAAGTCCGAATGCATTGCGGAGCGAGCTCCCGGGCGTCGCAATGCAGACCGGGAAAAGGATAATCAACAGGAGCACCACATGCCAAAAGAGAGTTTGACCATCACTGATGACCGCACCGGAGAATCATACGAGCTGCCGGTCGAGCACGGCACCATCCGCGCCATGGATTTGCGTGAAATCAAGGTAGATGAGGGCGATTTCGGCTTGATGAGCTATGACCCGGCCTTCAAGAACACCGCTTCGACCACCAGTAAAATCACCTACATCAATGGGGAGAAGGGAATCCTGCGCTATCGTGGATATCCAATCGAGCAGCTCGCCCAGAAGAGCAATTTCCTGGAGGTCGCCTACCTGATCATCTTCGGAGACCTGCCCACCAAGCCGCAGTATGAGGAGTGGGCCTACGACATCACCCACCACACTTTTCTGCACGAGAATATCAAGACCTTGATGCAAGCGTTCCGCCATGATGCCCATCCCATGGGCATGTTCGTCAGCATCGTCGCTGCACTCTCCACCTTCTACCCGGAGGCGCGCAACGTCGGCGACGCCGATATCCGCTTGTATCAGATCAAGCGCCTGATCGCGAAAGTTCCGACCATCGCCGCCTTCACCTATCGGCACAGCCAGGGGCTGCCCTACGTGTATCCCAACAATGACCTGAGCTACACGGGCAATTTCCTGAGCATGATGTTCAAGATCGCCGAATCCGAGTTTCATGTCCAGCCGGCGCTGGAGCGGGCCCTGGACGTACTGTTCATGCTGCACGCCGATCACGAGCAGAACTGCAGCGCCACGATCATGCGCGGCATCGGCTCGAGCAGGGCCGATCCCTACGTCGCGCTCGCCGGCGCGGCCGCGGCCCTCTACGGCCCGCTGCATGGCGGCGCGAACGAAGCAGTGCTGCGCATGCTGAATGAAATCGGGGACAAAAAGCACATCCCGGCCTACGTCCAACGCGTCAAGGACGGGGAATTCCGACTGATGGGTTTCGGTCACCGCGTGTACAAGAACTACGATCCGCGCGCCCGCATCATCAAGCAGTTTGCGGACGAGGTATTCAAGGTGACGGGCCGGAATCCGTTGTTGGACATCGCGTTGGAACTCGAGCGCATCGCGCTGGAGGACGAGTACTTCGTCGAGCGAAAGCTCTACCCCAACGTCGACTTCTACTCGGGGATCATCTATCAGGCCATGGGGCTGCCGGTGCACATGTTCCCGGTGATGTTCGCCATCGCCCGCACGGTTGGCTGGCTGGCCCAATGGCAGGAGATGCTGAATGACCCTGAGCAGGCGATTGCGCGCCCTCGCCAGGTCTACCTGGGCCACGAGCAGCGCGACTATGTGCCTCTCGAGGAACGATAAGCGGCGAACCCATCCCTAACCATGTGGAGACAAGCCCCCCGATCATCCAACTCTGGGGGGCTTCTTCCTTGGAACTCGATCCGCTATCCTCGGGCATTGGAGGGCCGTGCTATGGAGGTACCGCCTCCTTGGATGCAGGTGAGGCACCCTCCCTTGGCCGAAGAGCGGCATGGAGGCCCGGTCCGCCATCGCACAAGCCGGCGGCAGGAAAGGCGCACGCCGCATATGGTCTTCGTCTCCGGCCATCGCGGCTCAGGATCACAGGCCGCGGTCACAAAACAACAGGGTGGGAGCAGCAGCTTTGCACTGCCACCCCGCGATGCGATCCAAGTGCACCTGCGACTCCAACCCCCGTCACGGGCAGCTGACCCACCGCGTCTCAGGCCATTGCGACGGCTTGGATCCGGGAGTCTCCCCTGCGCCTCAGATGCAGAAGTGCCTGGATTTATAGATGACTTCACCGTCCAGCCGGATCTCCCCTTCCTCACCCAGGTCGTGGATCAGATCCCAGTGGATGGCGCTCTTGTTCTTGCTGCCCGTTTCGGGATATCCGGAGCCAAGCGCGATATGGAAAGTTCCGCCGATCTTTTCGTCGAAGAGGATATTGCCGGTGAAACGATCGATGCCGTAGTTCGTCCCGATGGCAAACTCTCCCAGATAGCGCGCCCCCGGATCAGTATCAAGGGTGTGCGTCAGGAACTCCTGGCCCTTGCGTGCACTGGTGGAAATCACTTTCCCTTCCTCGAATTTCAACTCAAGGCCCTCCACAGCGCGCTGCTGCCAGATGGCGGGATACGTGAAGCGCACCCATCCCTCGACGGATTCTTCCACCGGGCCCGTATAGACCTCTCCATCGGGCATATTGTACAGGCCATGAGAATTCTTGAACGTTCTCCCCTTCACCGATAGGCGCAGATCGCAGTTGTCGCCCTGGATCTCCACCGCATCGTGGCCCTCCAGCGCGGCCACGATGCCGGTCTGCCTCTCCTTGAAATCCAGCCAATATTGCACGGCATCCGCCTTTGGGTCGTCCACGTGGCAGGCCCGGAAAACAAAGTCCTCATATTCTGGAAGGCTCATCTCCGCTTGCTGTGCATATGCCCGGGTTGGGGAGAGCGTCGTCACCCAGCGCAGATCCCCGCTCCCGCCGCGGGCGAACTGCGTCGCCAAGATCGGCTCGCGGGACTTACGCCAGCGGGCGACGCGCGCGTGGTCGAGATTGCTCATGGACATCGTGTTCGACTCGGAGTGAACCCGAATGCGCGCCTCAAACTGCTCGTAGGCATAGCGCTGCAGATTTGGCGTATAGTCCAACTGCGATCGATCCGCCCGGCGAACAAAATCCGCTTTCTGGCCTGGCAAGAGCAACAGCTGCTCGGGGTGGCCGCCAGCATCCAGAATGTGATCCTGAAGCGCCCGAACCAGGGGTTCTGCGGTGGTCTCCGCTTCGATAATGACCCGGTCTCCCGGTTGAATACGGGTGCTGTATTCGACCAGGAGGCGGGCCAACTGGTCTACTCTGGGATCTGTCATCTGGGCTCCATCCACCTGAGAAGTCGGTTGGATCTTGAACGCAGGCGATTATATCACCCGGGACACGCACCGGCCCGATCGGCCCTTCGGCGCGCACGGTCGAAAACGAGCCTGCTACCGAAGCCCTTCACCATCACTGGACCCACAGCGAATCGCCACGCCCTCGCTGGCGCTGATTGCCGGAGGCGAAACCGCCGGTACGCTCTCGGGGATGGGCAGCCTGCTGGCGCCGAGTCAGAAACGCCAGCCCTTCCGGGCCCCTTCGCACGCGCGAGGCTGGCCTTGCACTTAGCGAGTTTCGTGCAACATGCGGCGCGCCGCCCGGCGCGCGACCTCCACCGCGAAATTGGTTCCGCGATCCCACGGATAAACCTGGCTCATGCTGGCCAGCCACAGGCCGGGGATGGGGGTCTTCAAATCCGGGATGGCCTTGGAGTGATTGACAGGGGGGATCGGCTGGGCATAGCGGGTGCGGTGCAGCCAGGAATCCCTCACCCACCCCCGTTCGAACCCGGGGTTGAAGCGAGGCAGTGCGGCCAGGAACCGCTCCAGCAGCTCCTCCTTGCTCAACTCGAAGTATTCGTGGCTGGGGTCGAGATAGTCCCCGCAGTAGACAATATGGTCGCCGCCAAAGTGCTCGGGGGAAAGGAAATTCGTGTGCTCGACCAACGACAAGAACGGGAAGCCCGCCTCCTTGGGCAGATTGTGCCAGTAGATGCCCGATTCCGACAGCCGGTGTTCCAGCGCCAGAATCAAAACCACGGCGCCCATGGATTTCATCGCCAGCAGGCGCTCCAGATACCCGCTGGGGAGGTCCGGTGCCGTCCGCGCCAACAGAGCCGGCGAAGTCGTGGCAAGGCACTGGTCGACGCGATCCACACCAGCCGCATATTCGAGCTGCAAGCCCCCTGAGGCCTCTGGTTTGATCGACCTGACCGGCGTCCCCAAGAGAATACGCACCCCCATCTCCCTCAACCGGGCTGCCAAATCTTCGTTGAAGGCTTGGAATCCCCCCTCGTAGGTGCCCAAACGCGGGGTGCGCGCCTTGAATCGCGCCCACATCCAGGCCATGTTGACTTCCTTGTAATACGGGCCGAACTTCCCAACCAGCAGCGGCTCCCACAGGATCTCGTACGCCCGTTCACCCACCGCTCTCCGCATCCAGCGGTGGGCGGTGACCTGCTCCAACGGATGCCACCGTGCGACATACTTCAGATATGCAACCACCCCCCCCATCCGCAGCCGATTGATAACCGACAGGCCGGGAAATCGCAATACGGCCAGGGGAGAGTCCAGCGGATAGAACTCCCCTGCATGGTACACAGCCGTGATGGGCCGCAGGAAGAGCACCTTTTGGCGCAGCCCCAATTCATCGATCAAACCCAAGATATGCCGATCGCTGGCAAACCAGTGGTGATAGTAATGCTCCACCGACCAATTCCAGCGTGGGATGCTGAATCCTGCCGCGAGCCCGCCCACGTGGTCTGCCGCCTCGTAGATGACGACCTCGCGCCCAGCCCCGGCGAAATCGAAGGCAGCCGCCATCCCACCCACGCCCCCGCCGATGATACCGATCTTCATTCCACCGCACCCTCCGCGATCTCACCGCGCACTTCTCGCCAGCTCAAGCTCTCGCGGGCCATATAGTAGCCGCCCAGAATCGTGATGGGCAGCAGAAGTGCCGCATGCAGCACCAGCGTGTAGCCGGCGGCTAAATTGGGTGGCACTTCGAACGCCTGCAGAACCGCGATCCCTGGGGCATCAAAAGTGCCGATATAGCCGGGGGCCGAGGGGATGGTGGTGGCCAAGTTCACCACTCCGTTCATCAGCATCAGTGCGAAGAAGCTCACCCGGAAGGTGAAGGCATGCATCACAAACCAATACTTCCCGGTTTCGAACAGCCAGATCACTACCGAGGTCAACAGGATCATGAGCACGTCACGAGGCGATCTCAAGGACTCCAGGCCGCCGATGAAACGCTCGCTGGCCTCCAACAACCGCTCCTGGAAGCGGGTGGGGACAAAGCGCTGGCAAGCCGAGTTCACCAGCTTCTGCGCCCGGTGGGGGGCGCTAGCCATCAGAAGAAAGAGCACCACCGCCAGGACGAAAAGCCCCGCCCCGACAATCGCCAGATCGCGGATGCTGCCGGCGAAGCCTGAAGCGGAGGTCAAGCTCGCCAGCCTCGGCAAATTCACGAACACAAAGGACAACATCACCACGCCGTCGAAGGCCCGCTCCACAATGATCGTCGCCAGAGAAGCCGAGATGGGGATCGACTCCTTGCGGCGCAGTACGTACGACCGCAGCAGCTCGCCCGCCCGCGCCGGATAGATATTGTTGCCCATGTACCCGATGGCGACTATGGGGAACGTGGTCCGGGTTGGAATCGCTTTCAGTGGGCGCAGCAGGTAATGCCAGCGCCAGGCGCGCGCCCATACCCCCAAGAAATACACCCCCACCCCCGGGAGCAAGTACCAGTAGTTGGCCCCCTGCAGCGCCGTCCAGACCTCCGCTGGGCGCAGCCCCTGCAGCGCACGCCAGAGCAGGACCACGCTCACGACCAGCCCCACCCACAACTGCCAGCGCTTCATCGGTGCTGCCTCCCATGGGGCCCCGACCCCCAGCGTGGCATTCTACCATCTTAACAAAAAAACGGCCGAGCGCGACGAACTGTGCGCCCGGCCGATCAATTTGTGGTCGTCAAGCAGTCTCAACGGATGCGGGGAGCATACCCTCTAGTATGCGTTCCAATGCCATGGTGTGGCTGCACACCCCGCGCGTAAGAAAGAAATCGCAGTCGCACTTCCACTGCCCATGGTCAAACTCGACCTGATGCTGGTTATGCTTTCCTTCGAAGTTCGCCTTGAACACCGCTATTCGTATCCGCTCCCGCTCCTGAGCATATCGTTTCGCTTTCTCGATTTTTCCGATCATCCCATAGTCCATCGTCCCTCCTTTCAGGTGCCTAGAAAAACAAGAAGGCACGCCAGCATACTGCCGCGTGCCTCAAGCCGGCAAGGATTCAATTGGACTACCAACACAATCATCGCCGATCTTCCTCCACGAGCTTCACCTTCAGTATATTTCGAGTCCCAAGCCGAGTCAATAAGGCGCCCCCGAGGGGTGTGTTCCATTTCAGGGGGCAGCTATGTTCGAAAACTGGCCCGTCACTCGGGCGCCCTCCACTCAGCTCCTGGACTGCCCATTGCGGTGATCCACGACGCGGAACATTGACTCTGCCTTTGGAGGTCCTTTCCACCCCTCACCCCAATCCCCTCCCCCCGCAGGCGATCCAGCTCATCGAAGCCTTCCGGCGTATGATCGATGGTGAGTTGGGCAACAGATGCCCCAGCCTCGTTCATGAAGACGACGTCATGTTTGTTTTCACTCCAATCGATTCCAAGATATACTGACATTCAGACCTCCTTCTGATGTCTTGACCGGAGGCCTCATTGGCGTCGTGTGGGCAATCTCGAGTCCCTATTAGGGCGCTCGCAGCGCAGCACGCTTTTGTCGATGATGCCCAGCAGGCCTGGGGGACGGTCCACAGCAGGCACTCACGGTGCAAGGGGAGGGAGGTCCTATAATCCCAGGCCTGACGCCGGCGGAGTAGAGAGACTGGTGGATGAGACCTCTCAGTCTTTTCTACTCCGTTCGGCCATTAATGTCCAATATACAGTAATAGGGGTGAGGGGTTAGTTGACACAGGGGGCGGGGGGGCGCGGCTCCCCCCCCTCCTGAGGACCTCACCCCCACCCCCCGCCGCCGGAAGAGCGGGGAAAACGGCCCGGCA
>CAYMCO010000004.1:96943-199860 GCA_964388955.1 uncultured Anaerolineaceae bacterium
GGAAGTGATTAAGGCATTAATAATAAAGTATTATTTTTTTGGGGGGTGGGGTTTTGTTCCCCGGGGGGGGGGGGGTGCGGGGCCCCCCCGCCTCCTGAGGACCTCTCCCCCTCCCCCGGCCTCCGGAAGAGCGGGGAAAACGGCCCGGCATGTTGGGGGAGGGGGCAAGGGGGCAGGGGTTTATCGGCTCTTGGCTATGGACTGGAGGCCCTCTGTGAGCAGCGGCTGCATCAGGCGAGGCAGGCGAGGGTATTGCCCCCCAGGATGAAGCACACCCCGCCCGAGGGTTGGATGATGAATAGTGAGCAGTGGGTGTCGAGTCCTGAAGGACGTTCACGGGAAAAGACAGCAGTCAGGGCGTGGCGAGTTGGGGAGCGGGGGAGAGGAGATTGGGTCGCGGGTTCCGCGTTACGCGTTGCATGTTGCAGATTGAATGTTGGCAGGTCCAGACGTCCCAGCGTGCCAAGGTTCCAGCGGCCCCATCACGGCTCACGGTTCACCCTTCACCAACCACGATACAACGCGCATCGCGCAGGGCGTCCGTCGTTGAGCATTCGTCGCTGGCCCTCGTTCGTCGATCGGCCCGGGGAGTTTGCAAGTGCGCGCGTCAGCCGAGGTCCAGCAAATACTGCGGCAGCTCGCCGACGGCGGCGATGCGGATGCACTCCGCCTCCGGAAAGAAGTCCTCGGGGTCCAGCAGCACGGCATGCATCCCCGCCGCGTTGGCAGCAGCCACATCCGCGTATGGGTTATCCCCCACATAGAGGGTCTCTGCGGGCCGCGAACCGATCAACTCTGCGGCGTGCAGCAGCAGACCGGGATCGGGTTTCCACATATCGACCTCCCCGGCCGCCAGCACAAGATCGAAGCAGACCGCGATTCCAAGGCGCGCGACGGTCTCGTCCAATGGATTAAGCCGGTTCGACACCAAGCCAAGCCGATAACCGGCGGCCCGCAGTTCCCTGAGTGTCGGCGGGACATCCTCGGGAACGAAGTCCTCCGGGTTGTGCTGCTCCCGCATCCGGAGGACAAGCTTCCGCGCGAGGGCCTCGCGCCGCGCTTCCGGGACACCCAAGACCGCCAGGTGTCGCTGCGCATGTCGTCGCCAGAAGGCGCCCTCATCGTCCTCCCCGGCGGCGGCGAGATCCTCCTTCAGTTCCTCCGACCCGGCCCAGTAGGCGTGAATCCAGCGCCACGCCGCCCGCCGGCGTTCAGGGGTGATCCCAACCCCTTCGCGCTGGGCGTGCTCGTGGAAGGCATCCACACTGCGTGGCGAATCCAATCGCAGGGTACCGTCAAAATCGAAAAGGATGGCGCGGATGCCGTTCAGCACAACCACAGGCGCTCCGCAGATGGATGGATGATGGCCCCTTCGCCCCGCCAAAGGAGACCCACCAGGCGCGGCCTTTTCGCACTGCGCCTCGAAGGCGCCGGAAGGCTGAGCAGCGAAACAGGATCATGAAAAGATCGGACGCGTGGGCCCACTCAGCCCCCGATCTCGTTCATGGCCCGATTCAGTGGGATCACGTCTTCCGCCAACCCATGGCCCCATGGCTTGTGCCAGATCCCGTTGAGGATGAGTTCCTTCAAATCGGATAAGGTGGCGCCCCCTCGCAACGGCGTAAGCAGATCAACTTCCTTCTCCCGCAGCAGGCACAGCCGCAGCCGCCCATCCGAAGTTAGGCGAGCGCGTGTGCAGGTGGCGCAGAAAGGCTGCGTGACGGAAGAGATCAATCCGATGGTGCCGGGCGCGCCGGGGATGCGGAACACCTGCGCCTCCCCGTCCAGCTTCCCACCGTTGGCGTAATCCAGGCTGCCGTATCTCGCTTCGATCATCCTTTTGATCTCGGCGTGCGTCACCGCGCCGCTGAGCTGCAGGTCGGTCACCCCGGCGAAAGGCATCATCTCGATAAAACGAATCTGCCAATCGTATTCCATCGAGAGCCCCGCCAAGTCGCACACATCCGACTCGTTGTAGCCCCGCACAACCACAGTGTTGATCTTGATCGGTCGCAATCCCGCTTTCTCCGCAGCGCGCACTCCCGCCCAGACATCCTCCAGCGAGCCCCAGCGGGTAAGACGCTTGAAGCGCTCCGGTTCCAAGGTATCGAGGCTGATATTCACCCGCTGCAGCCCGGCCTCCCTTAGGGGTTGGGCAAGCCGCTGCAACAGGATGCCGTTCGTGGTCATAGACAGGGAATCCACGCCCGGTATGCGGCTCATCTCCTGGACCAGGTCCACCACCCCCTTGCGCACGGTGGGTTCGCCGCCAGTCAAGCGATACTTGCGGAACCCCAGTTCAGAGAAAAGCCGCACCAGGGCCAGAATCTCCTCATCCTGCATCAACTCGGCAGGCGGCTGAAAGGTCTGGTCCTCGGGCATGCAGTACACACAGCGAAGGTTGCAGTGGTCGGTCAAACTGATACGCAGATAATCGATTTCTCTTCCAAAGCGGTCAATGGCCATAGACTACCCATGCCCTCGCGAAATACCGTAATGTAATTCTATCATAACGCTTGTGCGGGGGTGACAGCGCCCCGCATCGTTCGGCGGTATAATCTCCGGCGGCAACCAGCAGAAGGCGACCCGATGAAAGATCATCTTCCCGACCGCCGCGACCCCTCCGGGGGAGGCGTTTTCAACGACCTTGCCCTGCGCATGAAGCTGATACTGCGGCTGATGGCGGATCGGCGCGTGAACCCATTGCTCAAGCTGCTCCCCATCGGCTCGCTCTTGTATTTGGTGATCCCCGACCTGCTCCCCGGCCCGGTCGATGATGCCTTGATTGTCACCATGGGTTTCTATCTCTTCCCCGAACTATGTCCCCCCGACGTCGTCAAGGAACATTGGGAGGCGCTGACCTCCGTCGTTGAGGGCGAGTGGCGGGAGGTGGATGAAGAAGGAACCAAGCCGCGGATCGAGCGGGGGGATGATTCGGATTAGGTTGCCGGCCAGCACCCATGCAGCGCGCACACTGACCCGCTGGCCGCCCCAACCCTAACTGTCCGCAATTCTCCGGCCAACTCATTGATTGACACACACAAACAAACAGGGTTTAATCCAAGGTGGGAGCCGGGCTTTCAAGCCGAAGGGAACGGAGAAACGCCGCGGCCAACTTCGACCGGGAGAAACAGCCCTCCGAGAAGTGGGCGAGGTAGCTCCGTTCATGAGGGCGTGGAAGCCAAGAACTGCGGGCTAGATCTGGTCGCAACCGAAGATCGATTCCGGTATGCCTGCAGGGAGCCAATTGCGAAACCGGCCACGCTGGCCGGTTTCTGTTTATGTTAACGACCCCGGAAGGGCATCGGGGCCCGGGAGGGGCATATCGTTCTGCATTGGGCGGAAGGCCTAGGGGGTCAGCGGGATAAGGGGCACGACAGCGTTCACATGGGTGGCCGGACGGGATACCCGGCCAAAGAGGAGAGCTGCAATGGAACTCAAGGTTCTGAGAATCCCGTTCCTTCTAACCGCCATCCTGGCCTCCATCTTGTTTCCCAAGGATATCGCGGTTGCCAGCGACAGTTCCATTGGCCAGAGTCAAGTCGCCCCAGTCGCCAATCCACCCTGGCCGGACCGATGTGAGCTTAAAGTGACGATCATTCTAGACCACTCCAATTCCATCATGGAGGGCGACCCATTCAGCCCAAATCCAACCATCGTGCACAACGCCGCGAAGAATCTGGTGTCCACTCTGGCTGGCAAATACGCCCAAGTATCGATCGTCAGCTTCTGGCGCACGGCGGAGACGGAGATCACACTCACCCCCCTAGACACCGCCGAGAACATCACCGCAGTGAATGATGCCATCGATTCGGTCCAATTCTTCACGGATAGTCCAAATGGCTCGACGAATTGGGAAGCTGCGTTCAAGGAGGCCAGCGCGACAGCATCGATCACATCCGATCCCCGCAAACCGGCGGATGCGATCATCATCATCACCGATGGCAACCCCACCAACTACGGCTACCCCGAACCGCATGGGGACGGGGCTGAGGTCGATCCGATAGACGTCGAGGGCGGCGTTTCCGGCGCGAATGTGGTCAAGGGTGAAGGAACACACGTGATCGCCGTGGGAATCGGTGATGTCACAGAGGGAAACCTGCAGTTGATCTCCGGGCCCAATCAGAACGAGGATTATTTCCTGGTGTCCGATTTTGATCTCCTCGACGGCATCCTGCAGGCCATCGCGACGCGCATTTGTGCCATCCATATCGAGAAAACCGCCGACCCGGAATTGATCGATAGCGGAGACCCGGTGACCTACAGTTACCTGGTGACCAACCCCGGGGATCTGCCCGTCGAGAATGTCAGCCTCACGGATGACACTTGCGCAGGAATCGAATTCGTGGGCGGCGACGATGGCGACAATGTGCTCGCAGCCGAAGAGACATGGGAGTACATGTGCATGGCTTCCCTGGATCAGGACACCACGAATATCGCCATTGTCACCGGGGAGGTCGATGGGTTCCCTGTCGCCGACCAGGACGAAGCCTACGTCGATGTCCGTCCCCGTATCCAGGTGTCGAAGACACCGAACCCGCCGGTGCTGGTGGAGCCGGGGGGCGAGGTTGAATACCAGATTCAGATCACCAACATCAGCCAGGAGGAAGCCACGCTCACCTCCTTGGACGATGACCCGTTGGGGGATGTGATCGCCTTGGCTTCGAGCAACTGTGAACTGGTCTCACTTCTCCCGGGCATCCCCTATGAATGTGCCTTCACCGCCCAGGTCAGCGGCCAAGCGGGCGATCAAGTATCCGACACGGTCACCGCGACGGCGGCAGACGACGAGGGCAACCAGGCTCAGGCATCGGATACGGCCACGGTGGAGATCGTGGCTCCCGCCCTGGACATCACGGTACAGAAGGATAATGATGCCGACCGGGATCTCAGCTTCCACGACACCGAGCAGGCGCCCTTTGGCGGCGCGACGGTCACATTCCGGGTGAGCGTACAGAACAGCGGCGAGGTGGATGTGCGCGTGAACCACATCGCCGACGATCTGCATGGCGGGGATGCGGAGCTGGTCACAGCCTCCAGCTTCTCCCCAGATTGCGCCGACTTAATCGGGATCATCATCGCCCCGCAGGGATCGGCCACCTGCTACTTCGACGGGGTGATCGCGGATATGGACAACCTGTCGGAGACGGACACCGTTCAGGTCACGGTCACAGACGTGACCGGCACGTTCGAGGTGAGCCGCGCAGACACCTCGACCGTCACCACCCCAGACATTCTGCCCGACATATCTCTGAAAAAGCTGAACGATGCCAATCACGACGCTGTGTTCACGGACGACGAGACCGCTCCGAGCCCGGGAATCCAGGTCACATTCCAGGTGACCATCACGAGCAACAGCGCCGAAATCCTCTCACTCACCCAAGTAAACGACGATCTGCACCCCTTCACCCTGGCAGACTGCCCCACGACGGAACTGCCGCCTCTCGGATCGATCGTGTGCACCTATCAGGGCACGATCACATCGGAGTACAACGCCATGCAGGTGGATACCGCGAGCGCCACGGCCGAGGACAACGATGGCAATTCCGACCTGGCTGCGGACACCTCCACGGTGAGGACACCGAGCATGCCCAAGCATGTGGGCGCCAGGACGCAGGGCTTCTGGAAGAATCACCCCCAGGCTTGGCCGGTGGATGAGATCACCGTGGGTGGCCTGCTTTACACCAAGGATCAGGCGATTGAGATCATGGGCACGCCGGACAAGGGCGACAAGACATACAGCATGTTCCGCCAACTGGTCGCCGCTATGCTCAATGTCATGTCAGGCACGGACCCCACCTGCATCGCAGAGACCATCGACGCCGCGAACCTGTGGATGGCAGCATATGGCCCCCCTGGCAGCGGCGTGCGCGGTAACTCCCAAGCTTGGAAGGAAGGGCAGCCGCTCAAGGATCAGCTCGACACATATAACAACGGGCTCCTTTGCGCACCTCACCAGTGACCACGACCCTGATAGAGTGAGACCACGAGCCGAGGGGCCCGAAACGCTCGGCCCCTCGATTCAATCTCCCCCGAATCTCGCCCGGACCTCGCTCGGCCATCCCGACCGTACAGCCGCAAGGCTATGCGCCCAACATGGCCTATTGCCCTACCCGCATTGAATTCCCATAGGGGGCCCTTCTCGGCATCCATGGCATGATTCCCTTGCTCGCCTTTGGATACGTGCTGCCAACCGGCCTAGCAGGCTCCTTTGGCCAGAGAATTGCACCCTGGATGCTATCAAGTGCCCTTGGCGCGTCCAATCGGATCCATGTTTGTTACAATTGCGTGAAAGAATGACCTCAGCGAGGTATCATTTCGGTTTCATTGTTCGAATATGGCTGGACACGACCTCCGAAAGACGCAATAATGAATACGTGCCTGCCTTCAGGGACGGCGCGCTGCGTTCGGGAGCCCACATGCGATGTCCTCCGGCAGGCAGGGGCAGTCTCTCTCATGTCCCGGCCTGAGCTCCGTCAGAAAGGGAGGCATAATGGCCACGTGCGGTTTGTGGCCAAGGAGCATTGAAGCTTGAGATCAAAATTGAGACTCGAAGCGAAGAATCCCAGCGCGCAGGGGATGGTGGAATTCGCCATGACCATCAGTTTCTTGCTCCTGGTGATCCTCTTCCTGCTCGAAGCGGCGCGCTGGTTCTTCGCCCTGAACGCAGTGCAAAACGCTGCCCAGGAAGCGGCCCGCTACGCCTCCACCGGCCAACCCTCCAGACAATGGTGCGAGAATAACGGCTACCCTGGGTCAATCTTGAATTCCAATACGTACTCGACCTGCAGAGTGGAGACGATAAAGCAATTCGCCATCGATCGCGCCCGATCGGGTCTGTCGGTGGACGACACGCAAGACGATATCACTCGCCCGGGCTACTTGGGGGCCCTGGTGCGGGGAGGCGCCGACGCTTCATCCACGCCCGAATACGACAACCCCGGCCAGCCCCGGGCCAAGGTAGAGGTCGTGGTGGTGTACAACCACTTCATCATCACCCCTCTGGTGAGCAGCATACTGCCTACAATTCGCGTGGTCGGCGAATATCAAATCGTCAACGAACCTTGGGCTGGCGGCGAAGCCATCGTACCGCCAACCATGGAGAGCGCACCGGGCCTGCCGCCGCTCGACAGTGATGGCGATGGCTGGGGGGATGCGCATGAGATCAACGACACCGGGACTTCACCCAGCACGGCGGATACGGACGGGGATGGGTACTGCGAGGGGGTGCCGGCCAACTGGGCGGAGGACGTGGTCGACCAGTGCACGCTGGGGGCGGATGCATACCCACTCGATCCCTGCAGGCCCGACGGAGGCAGTCCGACATGTTCGGGTTGACCTGCATGGAAAGACGAAGGGACGATTACTGATGCGGCACCGAGCGAAGAACCTTCGCGCGATTTGGCGGGGGCAGAGCTTTGTCGAGATGGCCTTCCTCATCCCGGCCCTGCTGATCGCTTTGTTTCTCATGCTGGAGGTGAGCTGGTGGCTGCGCTCCTACATGGTCATCGGCACCGCGGCTCGGGAGGGGGCCCGTTTTGGATCCCGCAGCCCAAATGTCTCTATCTCCTCACACCAGAAATCGGTGGACGTCGCGGACCTGACGGTCGACTCGATGGGGGAGATCATCGAGGTGGACATGCTGGGGGTCACTCAGAACGCGCGCGTGATCGTGACACTGATTCAGATCGATGAAGACGGCACCATGCGGGTGCTCAATTCGGGGTCTCCGTATTCCATTGGGACGCTCCCTGCCTCGTCACGGGTGTGCTTCTCCGGCACGTGCGCCACCGGATACTTCGACGTCCAGGATGCCGTTCAGTCCAACCTGAATTTCTCCGGTGATGCCACGTTCTGCCCGGAGACGGAAGTCTGCAACAACGATTTGGTGATCGTGGAGGTCTTCTACCGGCACGAGCCGCTCATCCTGCAATCCAACTTGCTGCCAGACGGCATTCTGACCTACTCGCGGAGTGTGATGCGGGTCGTCTTGGACCGGCCAATGAGCGCAGTACCAAGCGCTGCCGGATTCGTTCGTGTGAGCGGGCACATAGATCCGTCAGTCAACTGAGGTGGATGAAGACATGGGTTTGGAATTCCGAACCTCTATGCTCCGCAGGTGGAAAGCCAGAAGCCGCGGCCAAGCGGCGGTCATCGTGGCCATGGCGTTCGTCGGTCTGTTGGTGGCCGTCGGATTGGCCGTTGACGGCGGCATCCTGTTCCTGCACCGAGTATGGCTGCGGGAGGCAGCCGACGCCGCCGCCTTGGCGGGCGCATATGAGCTGCCCAACGAGAACGCAGCTTGCGCGCGCGCCGTCGAATACCTGCTCAACCACGACTACACGCCCGGCGACGATTTCGAATTCCAGGTGATCTTCCCCGAGCCGGGAGAGGTGGACGATTTCCCGGCCGTCCCCACCAGCCCAACTCGCGTGTTGAACTCGCCGTCTATCTCCGACTGCAGCGGCCTGAGCATCGCCGGAGACCACCAGGAGGTGTGGGTCACCGCCGATCAGCAGGTCAAGACCGTATTCATGGGATTGGTGGGAATCAACAACGTGGGAACCGGAATCCCGGCGGTGGCGCTGAAGCCGGAGCAGTTCGACATAGTCTTCGCCATCCCCGACAACTCCGGTTTGCGACACGACACCTGCGATTACGGCAAGTCAGAAATGTACACGCAGGGAACGGACTTCTTCGGCGGGACCTATGGCTGCACCAGCCACCACACCAATGTCTCGATAGTGGACGCAATCGTCAATGGCGGTTTCGAGGAAGATTCTGACGGCAATGGAATCCCCGATGGCTGGGAGGTTTCCTACGACGACGAGGTCTCACTCTCCGACGATAACCTTCGCGGGAGCCATTCGGCCGCTCTGGAGAACACGCAGAACTATCCGAACCCATGGTGCAACACTTCAACGCAGAATGGATGTGCCGATCTATTCCAGACCATCACCACCAGCCGGACACACCTTTATCTGGGATTCTGGGTCAAAAATGGCGGCGGCTCGCGCAATGGTATGGAGACCGATGCATTCGATGCTGACAAAGTCGGGCTGTACCTGCGCTGGGATACCAACGGAGACGGCACCGTAGACAGCGCGCCTCTGTTCCCTCGCATCGTCCAATTCTGCGAGTGGGATGACCGGCGGGGCGGCATCGGGCCGTGCCGCTTCTGCCCCGACCAGCAGGACGAGCCGTGTGAATTCAACGACCGGTCCGATGAAGGCGACGACACTCCCACGCAGTGCTCGGCGTTCTTCCGGCCGACCTACGACAGTGATTGGCAATATGCTATTGTAGAGATCCCCAGCGACGCCTGGATTGGCGCCAACGACACCATCGAGATCCGCTTCGTCAATTTCGGAGACAATGACGCCGGCGAAAGCGTTCCGTATGATTCAGACCAAGTCTTGATCGATGACGTCACGCTCTACAGCGCGCCCTGGAAGGAGGGGCCTTATGCCATCTACCAGGCCTGCGATTCAGACGGTCGCGCCTCATGCTACACCGCCGACACCTGGCCGAACTGCGACGACTACTACAACGGCCTCGGCAACACCGACCCCTCGCTGCCCTACGGCTCCAATTTCGTCCCGCCTCGCGAGGCAGACATCCCGGATATCCTTTTCCCCGCCAGAGAATTGATGCAGCAGCCGCTGTACGACATGCTGCTGGCGATCGGCAACGATAGCGACCTAAATCCTGGCCCGCCCTCCTTCATGGAGATGCTGGGGCCTGGCCAGTCCTTCGGCTATGCGCTCTACAAGCAGCATACCTATTTGGTCGGCTGCAATGGACACGGCGACCTGAATACGAATTATGATCAGTTCCGCGATGACCTGTTCAATAGAGTTTCCTCCCATGCTCCCGATATCAGCTGCCCCCAGGGCGGGGGACTGGGATCCAACATCGCGCAGGCGCTGGCCGCCTCCCGCAAGATACTCGCGGAGGGGTCGCGAGAGAACACGACCAAGGTGATCGTGCTGTACGCTGCCTACGGCGCCAACACCATTTGCGGCTGGAACCAGGACACCTACTGCTACGGACAGACCCTCTGCGCCCCGGGTTCCGCCGACTACGACGCCTGCATCGCCACGGCCGAGGAAGATGCCGAGCGCCAGATTCAATTTGCGATTGCGGACGGGATCACGGTGTTCACCATCGGCATCGGCCAGCACGCTGACATGGATCTGATGCAGCGATTGGCGGAGCCCACTGGAGGCACTTGGCACCATGTGATGGATAACAGCCAGCTATCGGGCACCTTCCAGCAGGTATACGAGGACATGCAGCAGATCGTTCGCTTGACGCGCTGACCTGCGGGAGCGCACCAGACCCAATCCATATAGCAGGCGCAGCCCCGCCTCTTGCGGGGCTGCGCCTTCATATGCTGCTGGCCGCCGTCCGGGCGGGGGAGCCGGATCCGCCGGCAACCCGGAAATGCTCATCACGAGGTCTTGGATCCGCCTGCAATTCCCGCCTCGGCTGATGACTGCGAGTCCTCGAACACCCCTGCCAGGTCATGGATCATTGCACCGGTCACGCGGACTGGAGCCATCTCGCCCACCGGCGCCTTTCCCTCCACCAACACCATACCGTCGATCTCCGGCGCATCGCGATAGGAGCGGCCGACCGAAAGCCCGTCCCCGTAGCCTTCGATAAGCACATCCAGCTCCTTTCCCACCAGATCCTGATTCTTCCCCAGCGAGATGCCCTGTTGGGCGGCCATCAGGCGTTCTCTGCGGGCCTGCTTGACCTCCAGCGCAATGGGATCTCCCAACACTTCGGCGGCCGTCCCCTGCTCCTGGAAATAGGTGAACACGCCCATACGGTCGAAGCGGATCTCCTGGATGAAATCCAACAGCGTTTCGAATTCTGCCTCCGTCTCGCCCGGGTAACCAACGATGAACGTCGAGCGCAGGGCCAACCCCGGCATCCGGGCGCGCATCTTCTCCACCGTCCGGCGCACCCAATCCACATTCGCCGGTCGGCGCATGCGTTTCAAGGTCTCTGGATGGGCGTGCTGCAGGGGCATGTCCAGGTAGGGCAGGATTTGCGGATGTCGTGCCATCACATCGATCAGCGCATCCGTCACATGCCCGGGATATGCGTACATCAGGCGGATCCACTCAATCTGCGGGGCTGCCTCGATCAGTCTCTCCAACAGCAACGTCAGCCCGTCCCGCATGCCCAAATCCCGGCCATAATCGGTTGTGTTCTGGGCAATGAGCACCAACTCACGGACGCCCCGCTCGGCCAGGCGCGCTGCCTCCGCCAACACGTTCTCCGTCGGCCGGCTGACCAGCGACCCTTTGATCAACGGGATGGCACAAAATGCGCAGGGCCGGCGGCATCCATCGGCGATCTTCAGATATGCGCTCACACCCTGCACAGCCGCGCGCGTCACGCCCCTCTCATCGCGGCCGACGGTCTTCACCTCAGGGAGATGGTACACGGGCTCATGACGAGGGCCTGCGCGCAGCTTCTTGACCAGCTTCACGATGTCCATCCAGCGGCGGGTTCCCAATACGCCATCAATCCCGGGGATCTCCCTGACCACCTGCGGGCCATAGCGCTGGGTCAGGCAGCCCGCCGCGACCAGCAGTTGGCCAGGCTTTTTCGAGCGAGCCGCTTGCCGCAACACCCGCAACGATTCCTCTTTTGCCGGGCCGATGAAACCACAGGTATTGACAATGATCACGCTGGCCGACTCCTGCGAGGGCAGGGCGCGATATCCCTGCCGCGTGAGCAATTCGGCCATGGATTGGGAATCCACGCTGTTCTTTGCGCAGCCCAGGGAGAGGATGTGGAAACCGCCTTCATCCATGTTAGCCCCCGGGTTCCGGCGTGCTGGTCATCGTCGGGGTGGTCGTTGCTGTAAGGCTTGGCGTGGCGGGGGATGTCGCGCTGGGCGTGGGCGAAATGGTTGGCGTAGGGGATATCGCACTCTGTGCATCCCAAAGCTGGATTAGTACTTGGTTTCGCTCCCCCATGCTCGCCGGCTCGCCACCGTTGTAGCTGACCCGCAGCGCGGCGGCGTTCCCCGTTCGCAGCTCAATGAGACTCTCCCCCTGAAATACGAGCTGCTGACCTGGATCCACCCGCCCACGAAATCGTATTTCTCCATCCACAATCACTTCGAGCCACGCGCGCGCCACCGCCTGAATGCGCAGATTGACGGGCGAGGCCGGCTCGATCGTCACTTCGGGTGCGGGGCCTTCCGTCTCCACCGAAGTGGGCTCCGCCGGCGAAGCGGGGCCCGGCGCCAGCGCCAGAGGCGGTTCAGTCCCCTCGGCAGTGGAGGCCCCGATGGGGGTGCTCGTCGCCAGACCTTCGGCGACATTCTCCACCTGCTGCCGGCTGCTGCTCATCACCCTGCCGATCCCCCACACGAACAATGCGACGATCGCAAGGACGACCCCTGCGGCGATGAACAGGTCAACGGAAAGCCAGCGGGGCAACTTGGAGCGAACCCGCACCGAAGGCCGCTTCTCAGCCCCCAATAGCCCATCCGGCGAGATCCGGCGCGGCCTCCCGGCGCGAAGCGCTTCAGCGTATCGCAACAGCACTTCGTCTGAGTCAAGGCCGAGGAATTCCGCATAGTTGTGCAGGAAGCCGCGGGCTTGCACCCGAGAAGGTAGGGCCGCCATGTCGCCTGCCTCGATGCGCTCCAGATGGTGGGCCCGGATGCGGGTGGCACGCTCGATTTCATCCAGCGTCAACCCAAGCCGCTCGCGAGTCTGTCGCAACTCGAGGCCAATGGCCTCCAACTCTTTCACCATATGAGCGAAACCACCGGCTGTGGGTATGCGCCCTCCCGGCCGGTGGTCAAAGGTCCCTCCTCATGTTCAGGCTTCTTCAGATTCGTGTTCCTCCACATCCTCCGGCACGAGGGGTTCCTCAGTCTCCAGGAATTGCTCTAGGTATTCGGGGATCTCAGGGGCCTCCTCCGCTTCCTCCATCACCTCCACCTCATATGCGCTCTCCGGAGGCTCCCCTTCCCGGTGTACGAGGACCTTCACCTCCGGCACCAAGTCAAGAGTCAGGCGGATCGGGACCTCGTGCACACCGAGGTCTTTGATGGGTTGGGTGTCGATCTTGTGCCGATCAACCTCAACTCCGAGCTTCTCCTCGATCGCCTCGGAGATCATCGTGTTGTGGATCGAACCGTACAGCCTGCCGGTCTCGCTGGCCTTTACCGGAAACGCCAACTCTAGCCCCTCGAGCTGCTCCGCCAGGGCGCCCAACTCCTCGTTCAGCCGCGCTCGCTCTTTTGCCGCCCGCTTCGCAATACGCTCCGCTTGTTTGACCGCACCCTCTGTGGCTTTGATTGCCAGGCCCTGCGGGATCAGGTAGTTGCGGCCATAGCCGTCTGCAACCTCCTTCACGTCCCCGGCGCGGCCCAGATTGTAGACATCTTTCAACAGCATTAATCTCATCTTCACTCCGCCTCTTCCGCAAGACTGGAGGGCCCCCAGCAGTGCGACCACCAAACTGGAATCGGATGCCCCTCGGAGCATCCATTCTACCAGAAAGGCATCCGCTTCTCCATCACGATGCCGTCTTCCTGGTCGTAGTAGTATCCCCTCCATCGGCCCACAATCTCATATCCTTGTCGCAGATACAGCTCGTGGGCCGCCGTATTCGATTCCCGCAATGTGAGCCGGATGAGAGGGGTATCCAGTTCCCGCTCGCACGCCTGGAGCAATCGGGTGCCGATTCCCCGACGACGGTATTCCGGATGCACCCCCAAAGTGGCTATCCAGGAGAGGCCTTTGCGGCGCCGCCGGTCCCCAAGCACAAAGCCGACCAGTTGGCCGTTCAGCTCCGCCTTCAATCGAACGGTCGCCGGGAAGGTCAGCGCGGCGATCAAGTCGATGATGGGCCAGGTATCTCTGTCGAAGCACAAGCGCTCCAACGCCAACACCGACAGGAAATCCCGCCAGCTTGCTGGACCTATTTCGACTCGCTCGGTGTCAATTGAGCTGCTGATGTTCAACCTCAAACCCTGGCTTCGAAGGGCATCCCAAGCCAAGGAACCTCTCGGGCAGCAGGAGCCGCCTGGCGGCTTCTTTGGGAGAGGCGAGAGGCGCCCGCGCCGGAGTACCCAAAGCGACTGGCCGCCAAGGCGCGGCGCCTAAAGACGCTTCTCATACATGCGGTAGGTCTTATACACCTCCCCCCCCAGTAGCTCGATGGAGCGGTTCATCATCAGATTGTTCTCAAGAATCCAGCTCATCTCCGCCCACTTATACCCCTTCCGCACCGCATTCCGGGCGGTCTCCATGTACATGAGCGCATCCACCCCCTGCCCCCGATATTCCGGCAGCACGCCCAGGGCAAATACGCGCAGCCAGGTCAGCTTTCGGCGGACTTTCCAGTTCCAGAGCAGCTTCATCATGGTTAGTGTCTCCGGTTTCCCCGGACGTGGATAGGCCCTCAGCAGCGGCTCATTTAGATCGGGCAGACTCAGCCCGAAACCGATGGGCTCTCCCTCCGCCTCCACCATCACCACCAAATCGGGATCGATGATCTGCTTCAAGTTGGCCGCCAACGCGTTGACCTCGGAATCCGTGAAGGGCACAAACCCCCAGTTTCTTTCCCAGGATCGATTGTAGATATACTTGACGAATTCCACCTCCTGGTCGAAATTCCGCATGTCAATCGTACGCACCACCCAATTGCGGCGCTTCCTGATCTTGTCAACAACACGGACCAGTTTGGGTGGGATCCGCTCCAAGTATCCATCCACACGCACCGAATATGCCCACAGGTCCATGGCCTTCTCATAGCCCGCGTCCTGCAGGTAGGCGGAATAGCGAGGCGGGTTGTAGGTCATGAGTATACGGGGTGGATCTTCGAAGCCATCGATCAGCAGCCCAAGTTCGTCGTTCGTTGAAAACTGAGCAGGGCCCACGACGCTCTCGTGGCCCGCCTCTCGGGCCCAGTCCTCCGCCGTGGACAGCAGGAGCGCGGCCGCTTCCGCGTCCTCCAAGACTTCGAAGAAACCGAACCAGCCCTTGTTTTCCTCGTGGAACTCATTGTAGCGGTCATTGGTGAATGCCCCGATCGTCCCAACGACCTCACCTCGGCGCTTGGCCATGAAATATGTGGCGCGCCCATGTTCAAAGAAAGGGCTCTCCTCCGTATCCAGGAACTCCAACCGTTCGCTGATCAGAGGTGGCACCCAGTATGGATCTTCCCTATACACTTTCCAAGGGAAGGTGACGAACGTCTTGAGATCACTTCGGTCTTTCACGGACTGGATTTCCAAATCAGCCATCAGACGGCCCTCCCGCTGAGTAGGGCGCTATTATACAATCGGCAGGCTGAGCGCAAAAGAATAAATGGGTCGCTATGTGCGGCGATGGTATCATACGCATCGGGATCTGTGGCCTTATGAAAGCGTATCCAATTGCATTGTTACTGGGTTCAGTCATCGGCCTTCTTTGGCTGGGCTGGGCCCTGCCTCGCCCGCAACTTCCCGGGACCCATGCGGCTCATTCGCTAGGGCGGAGCGATTTCCTCGATGCCGGCCTCTGGGCACTGGCGCTGGGATTGCTGGGCGCTCGTCTGGCTTTCGCAGCAGGCCACTGGAGCTACTATTTCGAGAACCCCACCCAGATCCTGTGGTTCGGCCAAGGAGGGCTCAGTTGGATTGGCGGCGCCCTGGGCGGGCTCCTTGGCATCGGTGTTTATAAGGCCATTTCCGACAAACCTTTCTGGTGGATCGCGGACGCAATTGCATTCCCCGCGGTGATCCTGTTTATTGCCCTCTGGATCGGCTGCCTGCTGGATGGCTGCGCGTACGGGGCTACTGCAGCGGCCACTGGGTTCGGCTGGATCTCGCCGGATATGTTGGGGTCCCTCGCCCGGCGCTGGCCAACGCAAACAGTCGCGGCCGTGGGAGGGCTGGGCCTCCTGCTGGCCCTCGAGCGCTTGAGACACCGGCATCTCAAGCCCGGACTGCTCGCCTGCATTGCGTCCGTCGGTCTGGCAGTGATCTTGCTGGGGCTGAGCCTGGTGCGCGCGGATCCGGTTCCGTTTTTGGGCGGGATTCGACAGGACACCATCGGCGCGTCCCTGCTGCTGGTTGTCAGCCTGGTTTCGGCCGGAGCGCTGCTGGCGCGCGGGGAGAGCAAGGAGGCCGGATGACAGCTCTGAAAGTCGCTTTGGTGCAACTTAACACTCGACTGGGCCTGCCGCAAGCGAACCTGGAAAAGCATGTTTCCTATATCGATGAGGCGATGGCCGAAGATGCTGATCTGATCATCTTCCCGGAGCTCTCCCTTACCGGATATGCCCTGCAAGATCTTGTGCCCTCCGTCGCTCGCCGGCCGAGCGGCGAAGATCCGATCTTCGGGCCTTTGTTGGCAGCCAGCAAAGAGATCGATATCATGGTCGGTTTTGTGGAGGACGGTAAGCGGCACCGCTTCTACATCTCGGCCGCCTACCTATCCGGTGGGGAGACGCTGCACGTCCATCGCAAGGTATATTTGCCCACCTACGCGCTCTTCGATGAGGGGCGATTCTTCGCCTGGGGAGACCGAGTGATGGCCTTCGATACGCCTTTGGGCCGATTCGGTATGCTGATTTGTGAGGATTTCTGGCACATTTCTCCACCCTACCTTCTGTGGCTGGACGGCGCCGATGTGATGCTCTTTCAATCGGCTTCCCCTGGCCGGGGCCTGAGTCGGGACTCCAAATTCCGCACTTCGCGTTGGGTCGAGCAGATCAACCAGGCATACGCCAGCGTATTCACGACCTTTGTCGCTCATACAAACCGGGTCGGATTCGAGGATGGCCTCAATTTCTGGGGCGGGGCGACGGTCTTCAACCCGGAAGGTGATCTGATCGCCCAGGGCCCCTATCATGAAGAATCCCTGACCATAGCACATCTCGACCTCAACCAGATACGCCGCACACGCACCCGGCTGCCCCTGTTGAGAGATGAGCGCACCGCGCTGATCGCGCGTGAGCTGGATCGCATCTTGCATGTGGACGGAAGATCGAGGTGGGATCGGTCACCGAAACCAGGACCAGGATGGGCGAATGATGATGGGTGATGAACTATCATTGGATATCAACGTCGATCTGGCCAGAAGCACGATCGTCGACTTCATCCGCTCGGAGATTCAACGCGCCGGCTTCCAGCGAGCTTTGGTCGGCCTCTCCGGCGGGGTGGATTCATCCCTCACAGGCTACCTGACCGCCGAAGCGATGGGCCCAGAGAACGTGCTGGCCCTGCGCATGCCCTATGAGACCTCCTCGCCGGAATCCATGGATCACGCTGAGTTGGTCATCAAAGCCACAGGAATGAAGCATCTCGATGTGCCCATCACCGAAATGGTCAACCCACTATTGGCCCGCTTTCCCGAGGCAGGCAGGGTGCGCATGGGAAACATCATGGCCCGCGAGCGGATGATTGTGCTCTATGACCAATCCGTGGCATTCGGCGGGTTGGTGGTGGGGACGGGCAACAAGAGCGAAATCCTGCTCGGCTACACGACCCTGTACGGGGACGCCGCCTGCGCCATCATGCCGCTGGGCGATCTATACAAGACTCAGGTGCGGACGCTCGCCGAGGCCGTCGGCGTTCCGGAAGTGATCCTGCAAAAACCCCCCTCGGCCGACCTTTGGGAGGGGCAAACCGATGAAGGGGAGTTGGGATTCAGCTATGCGGAGGTCGACAAACTGCTGCTGCACCTTGTTGACGGGCGATACACACCGGACCAGTGCATCGAGGCTGGTTTCGAACCCGAGTTCGTCGCCAAGGTCTTGGAGCAGATGCGGCGCAACCAATTCAAGCGGATGATGCCTCCCATCGCCAAGCTCAGCAACCGCACCGTAGGCTATGATTTCCTGTACCTGCGGGACTGGGGGACCTAGCGCCAGCGATGGATGCCTGCGCAAACCTCACCGATGAGGGGTTGAGCACGCACGCCGCGATGATCAGGTTGGCGCCTTGATACCGCCCGCTTTGCAGCATCGCCCATATCGTCTGCTGTGGTTTGGCATGCTGTTCTCGATACTCGGCAGCCGCATGCAGACCGCCGCCGTCCTTTGGCACGTGTACGAGTTGAGTGATCAACCCATCGCATTGGGGGGCGTCGGCCTGGTGACCATCCTGCCCATCCTGCTGCTCTCGCTGCCGGCCGGGGCAGTCTCCGATATTCGCGACAGACGCAAGCTGATGTTCATCACCCAAAGTACCTTGGCCCTGCTGGCCGCCCTGCTCGGCGCAATAACCGCCCGTTCTCAGGCGACGGTACCGATGATCTACATCATCATCGCCCTCAGTTCGGCGGTTTGGGCTTTCGACACACCCGCCCGCCAATCCTTGATCCCCAATCTGGTCCCCTCGTCCGCGCTCACGAATGCCTTCAGCATGAATGGAATCGCCATCGAGCTTGGCGCGATTCTCGGCCCGGGCCTCGGAGGCATGATCATCGCCAGATTGGGCATCGAGTACGCCTACTACTGCAACGCGATTTCCTTTGGCGCCGTTCTGCTGGCCCTTGCCCTCATGGGGCCAATCCCGCAGCGAAAGATCTCCAAGTCTCTCCGTCAGCTGCTGACGAAGGACCTGAGCGTCGAAGTGGGTGAGGGCCTGCGGTTTGTGCTCGATCACCCCATCATATTCCCGAGCATGCTGCTGGATTTCTTCGCCACGTTCTTCTCCACCGCAAGCGCACTGCTGCCCATATTCGCCAGAGACATCCTGGGGCTGGGCGCGGTGGGGTACGGCTGGCTTGCCGCGGCTCCCTCGGTGGGCGCGGCGATGGTGGCGTTGGGGATGGCCTTCGTGACAACCATTCGGAGACAGGGGCCCTTACTCCTGGTCGCGGTAGTGGGATTTGGACTCGCGACGGTCTTGTTCGGCATATCGCGCGTCTTTTGGCTGACATTTCTTGCCCTCTCCCTGACCGGATCCACCGACATGTTCAGCATGATCCTGCGGAACACGATGCGCCAGATTCAGACTCCCGATTCACTGCGCGGGCGCATGACGAGCGTCAATCAGATGTTCTTCATGGGGGGTCCCCAGTTGGGCGAAATGGAAGCGGGGCTGGTCGCCCAATGGGCAGGGCCGGTCGTGGCGGTGCTCAGCGGCGGCATCGGATGCCTGGTGGCAGTGGGCTGGATCGCCTCCCGTTTTCCGGGTCTGGCCCGCTATGATGGCGAGGCCGCCTACACGCCGGAGACAAGGGCCAGCCCGGCGGCCTGACGCTCGTCCGAGCCGATCCAGCAGGGAGCCGGTTGACACCGGCCGACTTGCCGGCTGCGAGAAGGGGATAATCTGTAGTGTCCGATAGTGATTCTGCGAAGCGCCAATCCACATTCCGAAAGCAGGTCTATGAGATCGTGCGGGTAATCCCGCCGGGGCGAGTGATGACCTATGGGGGAATCGCGGCCTTGATTCCTCCGCCAGCGGACATGTTCCTCCCCAGCTACCGCCGTGTTCGGGCCCGCTGGGCGGGCTATGCCATGCAGAAATGCCCCGAGGAGCTCCCCTGGCATCGGGTGGTGAATGCACAAGGCAGAGTCAGCCCGCGCATGGGCCACGGCCCACACGTCCAGCGCCTCCTTCTGCAAGAGGAAGGGGTGGCTTTCGATGCGCGAGGATGCATCGATCTGGACGCCTGCCGTTGGTTTCCATCAGAGGACTGGCTGACATCGCGTGGGTTGCTGCCGCCCGCCAAGGGGGAGGCGGGCCCATAAGGCAGGTCATTTCTTGATAGATTGACCCGTCATTCGCCGGCCGACAATTGCGGCACTTGGGTCGATCATTCCGGGGGGGAGTTCACAGGGACATGTTCGCGATGCTATTGGCCGGAGGAACCCTGGGGCGGCAGGAGAGCCTTTTTCCCTACGCCCCGGCAGGTCGGAAGGCGCTCATCGATGTGGCTGGCAAGCCCATGCTGCGCTGGGTGCTGGAAGCCCTTGAAGGCGCCGAACTCATCGATGAAGTCGTGGTCATCGGCCTGGAACACCGGCCTGACCTGGAGATAGCGAAGACGACGCACTTCATCTCCGACCAAGGCGGCCTGCTCGCCAATGCCAGGAGCGGATTGAGCTACATCGAGCGCGTGAACCCGGGGGCCGATCGGGTGCTGGTCATTTCCGGGGATGTCCCGGCCGTTAGGTCGGAGATGGTGGATTGGCGTTGCCGGGCCGCGTTGGATAGCGACGCTGACCTCTCCTACCTTGCCATCGAGCGTGATGTGATGGAATCCCGCTTTCCGGGCTCAAGCCGCTCCTACGTGCGGGTGCAGAAACTCCAACTGTGCGGCGGTGATTGCCACGTCGTGCGAACCGGGCTCCTGGCTGAGGAACCGCTCTGGGAGCGTTTGATATCCGCCCGCAAGAATCCCCTTCGCCAGGCCGCCCTGGTCGGCTATGACACCTTGCTCGGGCTTCTCTTGCACCGCCTTTCGCTTCGGGGGGCGGAGCGCAAAATCAGCCGACGCCTCGGGATCAATGGGCGCGTGCAGCTTTCGCCATATGCCGAGCTGGGCATGGATGTGGACACCCCCCAGCAGCTGGAAACGCTCCGGGGGGATGTCGCGGGGCGGGGCATATGATCCAGAATGTGCTCCGAATGATGCGGGAAGAGGATGCCCGATGGTCCAGCCGGTTGCATATCGGCGCGCAGCCCGGCCCCCTGCGGAGGGCGGCGATACTGCTCGCTCACTCCGGCGACTCATGGTTTTGGTTCCTTGGCCTGGGCTTAGTCTGGCGATTCGGGGAAGGGCCTTGGCAGCCCTGGGCGGCCAGGTTGATTGTCGTGATATTTCTGACCGCCGTTCTGGTCATGGTGCTCAAATTCAGCATCCGCCGCCGCCGACCGGAGGGGACATGGGGTGGTATCTATCGGGTGACAGATCCGCATTCTTTCCCCTCGGGCCACGCCGCCCGGGTCGCCCTGATCGCCATCCTCAGCCTCGCATGGGCCCCTCCCTGGCTGGCGTTGGTCCTGCTGGTCTGGGCTCCGCTGGTCGCCTGGGCCCGGGTGGCCATGGGGCTGCACTATCTCTCCGACGTGACCGTCGGCGCGCTGATTGGCGCGATCATGGCCGGAGCCCGTCTGACCCTGTAGTCATCCCCCTACCCCCAACTCGCGCGCCAGCTTCTCCCACTTCGCGAGCGCAGAAGTGAGCGCACGTTGGTGCAGGGCGTACTGCTCCCCCAGGCTCCGTATTCGCTCCACATTCGCGCCGGCGGCGGACATTCCAGCCGCCAGATCCTGCATCGAACTTTCCAGTTGCGCGATTTGCTCCTCCAGCCGGCCCAATTCTTGATGATCCCTCCGACTTGCTTCCGCTCGCGACTCGGACGCCCCCGCCATGTTTCTGGACTTCCGGCGCTTGCCCTCCGCCTTCGACCCCGCCTCACCCGCTCGCGCCGCCAGATATTCCGCATATCCATGGCCAAATACCTGCATCCGTTTCTGGCTCGGCGAAATGGCCCACACCCGGGTCGCCAAGGCCTCGATCAGGTAGCGATCATGCGAGACCAGCAGAATCGTGCCGGGGAAATCTGCCAACGCGGCCTGCAGAATCTCCTGTGAGGGCAGATCCAAATGATTGGTAGGCTCGTCCAGCAACAAGAGGTTGGCGCCCGCCTGGCTCAGCTTGGCCAATGCCAATCGGCCTCGCTCCCCGCCGGATAGGGACGCGACACGCTTGTAAACATCATCTCCCGTGAAGAGGAACAGCGCCAACAACGAACGCGCTTCGGAGATGGGCATCCCCGCCGAAGCACCCAGAATTTCGTCCAATACCGTCCCGCCGGCATCCAAACCCTCGTGGGCTTGTGCGAAATACCCCACCTGTACCCCCGCCCCAAGCTTGATCTCGCCTCTCAGCGGTTCGAGCTCTCCCATGAGAGTCTTCAAGAAGGTGGTCTTCCCCGCCCCATTGGGGCCGATAATAGCCGCGCACTCCCCGCGCAGCAGGAGCAAATCGGGTATTTCGAAGAGAAATCCCTCCCCGTCAGGGTAACCTACCGCCAAGTCATGGGTCTCGATGACCCGATCCCCAGATCGGCTTCCGGCGTCGAAATCAATACGCACTTTTCGGCCGGACCGCGGCGCCTCAATCGCACCATCCCGCATGAAGCGCTCCAGCCGTTTTCGCCTCCCCTGCGCTTGCTTGGTGTTCTGTCCGGCGATATTGCGGCGGATATATTCACGCTCGCGCTCGATGAACTCCTGTTGGGATTGGAATTCCTTCTGGCGCCGCGCGGCGCGCTCCTCTCGCTGATGGATATAGGCGGAGTAATTGCCGCGATACGCCTCGATCCCATTGGTGGTCAACTCCCAGACCTGACGGGCGGTTTCATCCAGGAAATAGCGATCGTGCGACACGACGAGCACAGCGCCCGCATAATCCGCCAGCCAGCTCTCCATCCACTCAATGGCGAGGATATCCAGGTGATTCGTCGGTTCGTCCAAGAGCAGCATCCCGGGCGACTCCAACAGCAGCCGCGCCAGCATCGCTCGGGTGCGCTCGCCGCCGGAAAGCCCTTCCAGGGAACGATCGAACTCAGCCTCATCAAAACCCAGCCCGAACAGCACCCGCTGCAGCTCAGCGCGGTAGGTGTACCCTCCCTGTCCCTCAAAAGCCTCTTGGACTTTTCCATAGCGGGAGAGCACGCTGGGGGAACCGCCCTGCGCTGCCATCAGCGCCTCAAGCTCCCGCATCTCCCTTTCGAGATTCAGCAATCCACGGAAAGCACCCAGACAATAATCCCACACGCTCAGCGCCAACTGCGAGCTCCGGGAAGTCGAGAAGATGACCTCCTGCGGCAGGTACCCGATCGACAGGCCCCGCGCGCGGTGGACCGCGCCTGAATCGGTCGTCTCGATCCCCGCCAGCAGGCGCAGGAGCGTCGTCTTCCCCACCCCATTCGGACCCACCAGGGCGATCCGGTCGCGTTCGTGGACGGCCAGGGACACCCCACGAAATACATCCTGAGGGCCGTACGCCTTAGACAATTCAGAAGCCGTCAGTAGAGACATCTTTGCCGGCCCGGATTATACCGTAGCAGGACGGCGAGCTCGGCCGGGATGAACGCCGCCACAGCGCGTCGCCGGAGGGGAATCTTGACGCGGGATAGGATCCCTATCCCAAGACGCCGCGCCACGAACCGCGTTCGGTGCCCCCGCGTTATTCTCGCCACCGGCGCTGCGCTATAATTCCTTGGGACGGGATGGATACCAGAGACTATGGCTGAGCCATCTGATTCGGACTATCGAGGGGTTCTAATCTCCGCAGCATTTATGGCCCTTCTCGGCTGGCTGGGCATCTACCTCGTCGTGACCCGAAGCCTGCCCACTGTCGGGCCTCGATGGCTGCTGTTCTTCCTTTGGACCCTGGCCGCGACGGGGACGGCGCTCCCTTTCGTGTGGCTGCTTCATCGTCGCTTCGGCGGAGGGCACCCCACCCCCCCGGGGATCGTCATGCGTCAGGGGATCGAGGTGGGCCTTTTCGCCGCATTGACCTTGTGGCTGCAGATCAACCGCGCGCTCAGCCTCTCTCTGGCACTGATGATCGCTGTCGGCCTGGGCCTGATTGAGGCGTTCCTGCGCTTAATTGAGCGCAGCCGCTGGAGCCCCCGCTGATGCGGATGCGTGATATCCCCTCTGTGGACCGCCTGCTGCAAACCCCAGCCGGGGATGGCTGGGTTGAGGCGTACGGGCGCCCCTTGACACTCCAGGCCGTGCGCCACCAGTTGGATGCCGCACGGGATCTCATTCAGGCGGGAGAGGATGACGTGCGGCTTGAGGACATATACGCCGGTGTGACGGATATGCTCCGCAAGTGGAACTTCACCTCCCTGCGGCGGGTGATCAACGCCACAGGGGTAATATTGCACACAAACCTGGGACGGGCGCCCCTAAGCAGGGCCGCCCAGGAGGCGGCTCTGGAAGCCGCCGGTGAATACAGCACTTTGGAGTACGACCTCGATGCGGGCCAGAGAGGGAAACGGGAGACACATTGCGACGAATCCCTTTGCTTGCTGACCGGCGCCGAGGCTTCATTTGTAGTGAACAACAATGCCTCCGCGGTCCTGCTGGCGCTCACGGCGCTCGCCAAGGGCCGACAGGTCTTGATCTCCCGAACGCAGTTGATCGAGATCGGCGGCGGCTTCCGCATTCCGGAGGTCCTCAACCAATCCGGAAGTCAGTTGGTCGAGGTGGGCACGACCAACCGCACCCACCTCCATGATTTCGAGCGCGCCCTTTGCCACGGAACCGCCCTGATTCTGCGCGCACACCATTCCAACTTCAAGATCGTTGGTTTCACCACCGAGCCCTCTCTGAGGGAACTGGTTGCACTTGGGGCGCAGCGGGATATCCCGGTCGTGGACGACCTCGGCTCGGGCGCCCTGCTGGACACCACCCGATTCGGTCTGGGTCACGAGTTCACCGTGCAGGAGTCGCTGGAGGCGGGCGCCTCGCTGGTCTGCTTCTCTGGTGACAAGCTGCTGGGAGGCCCGCAGGCGGGGATCATCCTGGGCCGCGAAGCGCTCATGGATGAACTCCGGGCCCATCCTTTGGCGAGAGCCTTGCGCCCGGACAAGATGTGCCTGGCGGCGTTGAGCGCGACGCTGATCCACTACCTCCGAGACGAGGCGATTGAACATATCCCCATCTGGCAGATGATCAGCGCCACCAAGGAACAGATGCGATCCCGCGCCTTGCGTTGGAGTCAGACGCTCGGGAAGGGGGAGGTGACCGCCAGCCGCTCCACGGTCGGCGGCGGCAGTCTCCCGGAGGAAACGCTGCCTACTTGGACCTTGGCGTTGGAGAGCGACCACCCAGATCGCCTGGCGGCCGATCTGCGCGCCGCAGAGCCGCCTGTTATCGGGCGCATCGCGGAGGGGCGACTGCTCTTGGATCCCCGCACGGTATTCCCCGGGCAGGAAGAAGATCTGCTGCACGCGCTGAGCGCCGCGCTTTGAATGCGGGTTTGCGACGATGAACCGGCGCTCCTGCGGCGTGAGGCTGGAAACCACGTGACGGATTGTGGAGGGAGATGAAACGTGAAATCCGATGTGGATCGTCTCATGGCGGAGGCCAACCTGGATGCACTCCTGATCATGGGGGATGCCAGGCACAATCCCTACATGGTCTATTTCACGGGAATCGCCCATGTCAGCGGGGCTTACCTGATCAAACCCCGTGACCGGAACCCGATCCTGTTTCACTACTCCATGGAGCGCGAGGAGGCGAGGCGCACCAGCCTGGAGACCAGGGACCTCACAGACTACGATATCCCGGCTCTGCTCGAGCAGGCGGGCGGCGACACTGTGCAAGCCGAAGCGGCTCTGTTGAGAAACATCCTGCGGGAGTACGATCTGAGCGGCAGGATCTCGATCTACGGCCGGACGGAAATTGGGCCCTCCTTTGGGTCCCTGTCCTTGCTGCAGGAGCGGTTGCCCGAAGTGCAGTTCGTCGGCGAAGACGGGCGGCAATCTGTTCTCATCCGCGCCCGGGCGACAAAAGACGCGGACGAAGCGGCCCGTATCCGAAAGATGGGGGAGGTCACCGCTGCGGTAGTGGGGGAGGTGGCTACTTTCCTGAGCTCGCACCGGGCCAAAGACGGTGTGCTCGTGAATGCGGGGGGGAACCCGCTGACCATCGGCGAGGTGAAACGCCGCATCAACCTGTGGTTGACGATGCGCGGCGCAGAGAATCCCCAAGACGTAATCTTTGCCATCGGCCGAGATGCTGGCATCCCGCACAGCGCCGGGGGAGCTGATGACCCTCTGGAATTAGGCAAGACCATCGTCTTCGACATCTACCCGTGTGAAGCGGGCGGTGGATACTTTCACGATTGCACGCGCACATGGTGCTTGGGATATGCCCCAGATCCCGTGCTCGAATTGTACGAAGATGTGCGCGCAGTGTACGAAAAGGTAGTCGAGCGCCTTGCGGCCGGAAAACCTTGCCGGGATTTCCAGCTTTTGACCGCCGAGGAATTCTCCGCCAGGGGCCACCCGACCGTCGTGGAAGACTCAAAGACCCAGCGCGGCTACACCCACAGTCTCGGTCACGGAGTGGGGCTCTCAGTGCACGAATGGCCGAGTTTCAGCCACCTGGAGAGCAATCAGGATCTGCTGCAGCCAGGCTCCGTAATCACCGTGGAACCCGGGCTGTATTATCCTGAGCGCGCAATGGGCATGCGCATCGAGGACACTGTGTGGGTGCGCCCGGATGGTCAAATGGAGAGCTTGACCACCTTCCCAAAGGATCTGGTGTTGAAGGTGCCGGGCGCTTGATATCTCTCCCAGGGCTGAGGCTTGGACACAGCTTCCGGATAGGCGACCATATATGAGCGATGAGACACGCATCTTGGGAATTGAGACCTCCTGCGACGAAACCGCGGCTGCACTGGTGGAGAACGGCCGCCACATCCTGACCGACGAGGTGGCCTCGCAATCCCAGATTCACGCCCAGTACGGTGGCGTGTTTCCGGAGGTCGCCTCGCGCGTGCACATTGAGGTCATCTTCAGCGTCGTGCAGCGCGTTCTCACCCAATCACATGTAGGCCTGGGCGCGGTGGACGCCATTGCCGTCACCCGAGGACCGGGCCTGGCCGGTTCGCTCGTTGTGGGTCTAAACATGGCAAAGGGCATGGCGCTGGCCGGGGGCCTTCCGCTCCTGGGAATCAACCATCTGGAGGCGCATATCTACTCCGCTTGGCTGGTCGCGGACCAGCCGGAGCCGTCCTTCCCGCTGCTGGCGCTCATCGTGTCCGGCGGCCACAGCGAATTGGCGCTCATGACCGGTCATTTGGAATATCGCAGGCTGGGCGGCACCCTGGATGACGCCGCCGGGGAGGCTTTCGACAAAGTGGCCCGCATGCTCGGGCTCGCATATCCTGGCGGCCCAGCCATACAGGAAGCCGCCGAGCTCGGGGATCCGCGGGCCTTCCGATTCCCCCGGGCCCGCCTCCAAGGCACTTGGGACTTTTCCTTCAGCGGCCTCAAGACGGCCGTTCTGCGAGAAGTGCGCGCCCTTCAGCCGGAAATACAGGCCGGCGTCGACGAACCCAGCCCCGGGCTGCCGGTCGCCGATCTTGCGGCATCTTTCCAAGCTGCAGTGGTAGATGCCCTTGTGAGCAAGACCATCGCCGCGGCCCAGGAGTACGGCGCCCAGATGATCCTGGTCGCCGGCGGCGTATCCGCCAACAAGCAGTTGCGGGCCAGCTTCGAGGAACAGGCACAGATCCCGGTTCGCTTCCCCCCATTGAGACTGTGCACCGACAACGCTGCGATGATCGCCGCTGTGGGCCATCGACGGTTCCTCGCCGGTCAGCGCGATGCGCTGGACATCGACGTGCTGCCCGCCTGGTCCATCGGGAGCTTATAGATCGCGCGCCCTGTAGGTCTGCGCGACGCGCTTCCGAGAACCAATCGCTTCGAATCCCGGATGCAGGAATCAGCGCCCAACGGTTTCCCCAGTGTCGGCGTCAGATTCCACCTCGAGGCTGGCCATCGCCAGGTGCCTCATGTGCGCCAACATGGCGCTGAAACCACGCATGCGCTGGAAAGAGAGGGCACGCTCCAAGCCGGTACACCGGTAGAAATCCACGGACACTTGAAGGATCTCCTGTGGTGACAGACCGCCAAGTCCCGCGCCGAGCAGAGAAGCGAAACCACGCACCGTGGGCGCGGCCGCAGGGATGTCGAAAAAGAAGCGCAAACCTCCGTCTTCCTTTTCGGCATGGATGCGCACGGGGGTCATACACTCCGGCACCGCCTCCGTTCGCGCATTCTCCGGCTTCAATCGCGCTGGAATCGCCGGCAGTGAATCGGCATACTGCAATAGCAGTTCCAACTTCTCTCGCCCTTCGCAAAGGGCGAAATCCTCACAGATCGCCGCCAGCTTCTCAGGGAGATCCGGCATCTGATTCTTCACCGCTCGATCGGCGCTCCGACGAGATTGCCCCACTCGGTCCAGGAACCATCGTAGTTGCGAACATAGGAGTAGCCAAGCAGGTACTTCAAAGCAAACCAGGTGTGCGAGCTGCGCTCCCCAATGCGGCAGTAGGCGATGACGGGTTCATCCTTCGCAAGGCCGTGGCTCTCGTATAACGCCCGCAACGATTCGGCGTCTTTGAAAGTCCCATCCTCATTGGTCGCCTTCGACCAAGGGATATTCGCCGCGCCCGGGATGTGCCCGCCGCGCATCGCCCCCTCCTGTGGATAGTCCGGCATATGCAGCAGTTCACCCCGATACTCCTGGGGGGACCGCACGTCCACCAGCGGAAGGCCGCGATCAAGATGGGCGAAGACATCCTGACGGAAGGCCCGGACGCTCAAGTCCGGCTCCATGGCCTGATAGTCCGTCTTTGGATAGCTGGGAGCTTCCTTCACCATGGGCCTGTCCTCGGCCATCCATTTGGCGCGCCCGCCGTCCATGATGCGCAGATCCCGATGGCCAAAGTACTCGAACACCCAGAGTGCATAGCAGGCAAACCAGTTGCTCTTATCCCCATAGAAGACCACTGTGGTGCTCTCGGAAATCCCTCTCTCCTGACACAGGGCCTCAAAACTGGACTTTGAGAGGAAATCCCTGCGGACCGGATGCTGCAGTGTCGTGAACCAATCCACCTTCACGGCGCCGGGGATGTGTCCAGTCTCATACAAGAGCGAATCCTCATCCGATTCGACAACCCGCACATCGGGATCGTCCAGGTGATTCGCAACCCATTCCATATCCACCAATCGTTCCGGATGTGCATACCCTTCCGACATCAGAACTCCCTCCGATCTATGCCTATGCCAGCCCGTGAAACCGATCTGTCGCCTCGTGCAGCCAGTGGCTGCGTCAGAGTACTCTCCAACCACATTATAGATGAATTTTATGGATATTATCTGTTAATTCACGAGGGAATGCGGGGCTCACCGGCGAGAGGCGCGGGCTCCATTCTGCCGTGCCGCCGCGGCGGCCATCAGTCACCGCTCAAGCGGTCCGGTCTCGATCCGGGAAATAGGCCCCCGCTGCAGCCCAGAAACGGGTCCCCAGGCGATCCACAACCTGTGCACGCCGCTCCTCCTCAAGTGATTCCAAGGCGGATTCGACCGCCTCTTCATCCCTGTCCCCCAGCATGCGCTTCAACTCCTCCAACCGCATTGGGTGCCGGGTGATCACGCCCAATATCGCTTCCCGCAGGTCAGTCTCACCGGCAAGATGGATCTCCCCCTCGGCGGGATGCAAAACTGCCGCCACCTCACCCAATATGGCGCGCGCCCGCATCATCCCTTCCTCCCCCGCGGGCCGCACCCAGGCTTCCGCCGGAGGCCGGTACGGCATCGCCAAATGCACACGGTCTGGCCTGATGCGCTCGATTGCAGACCGCAGGTCACGCAGAGCGGCATCAGGGTCATTGAGCCCCTGCAGCATCATCACTTCCAGCCAGAGCTTGCCGGCAAAGCTGCGGCGGAAGTCCACCAACCCCCTTATGTGCTGATCGAAGGGGAAATGAGGATGCGGCCGATTGATCCGCCGGTACAGTTCACGGGATCCGGCATCCAGCGCGGGCAGGACCGCGTCCGCGGCGCCGAGCTCGCGGCGGACTTGTGGGTCGGACAACAGCGACCCATTTGTGATCACCGCGATGGGCGCCGACGAGAACCTTCGTGTCTCGCGAATCAAAGCCCCGAGGTGAACGTGCAGGGTTGTTTCGCCGGAACCGACGAACGTCACCCAGTCAATCTCGTTTGTTGCGGGGGACGCCAAGGTCTCCCTCGATTCATCCATGATCTCTTGTGTGGGCACGTACTCCGCCCGCTCACCCACCATTGGACGGCTGCGGCCCAATTGGCAGTATACGCAGTTCCAGTTGCAGGTCTTGAGCGGCACAGGGTCGATCCCCAGCGACCTGCCCAGACGCCGGGATTGCACGGGACCGAAGACATGGCGTATGCGTTGGATGCCCATCCAGTTTGGGGCCCTTTCCACTCACCGCGTACTGAACGAATGGGAATGTGTCCTCTCAATCCCTGAGACTCGGGAGGCGCACTTGCCAGAGTGACCCAGCCAGAAAGGGGCACCATTCTTTTCGAATCCCACTGGCGGGAACTTCACCTTCGATGAACCAAAGGTCATTGCCCCCCACAAGCCTCTGCGGCAGCCATCCAGCCGGCAGGGACGGTTCGCTCCGCGCGGCGATCCTGTGGCTCACTTCCTCGTCATGACCGCATCGCATTTCGGGCAACGTCTCTCGTAGCAGGGCTGCCCCACCACGTGCGGTTCCTTGTGACCACAACTCGGGCAGACGCATTCACCGTCGGGACCGGCCGCCTTGGGGCCGCCGCCCAGCCCTCTTCCGCCGCCCCTGCCTCGTCCTCCCCTTCCCCGGCCGCGGCCTGACCATGCATTCATCTCATTCCTTCCTTCCCTTTAATGGATCCCCTTCCCCGGCCATTTTTTCGCGGAGCCAGCATCAATGCCCCCCGCAGTCGTGTGACCGGCTTTCCCGGCATGGATCGGCGCCCGAGAGCCGGCCGGCCAGGAAATCCTCCACGGCCTGCCGCACACTCCCGACGGCCCCTGTGCCGATCTCCACGCCATAGCCCTGGAAGAATCCGATGGCGCGCCGTCCCATGCCGCCGCTCAGCATGACATCTGCACCTTGCTCCTTGATGAATCCAGGGACCATGCCCGGCTGATGGTTCTGGAAATACGGGTTGTCGATCACCGCGACTGATCCCAACTCCGCGCCCTCCACATCCACCAAGACAAAGTAGGGGCAGCGGCCGAAGTGATGGCTCACCCGGCTGTCCAAGTCCCTGTTCTCCTCACTCGAAATAGCCACACGCATTTTCTATGCCTCCTGATTCAGAAGTTCCGTGAGTTCCTTGGCAGCGACATATCCTTCAACCGTGATTCTCTGACCGCTCACCCCTGGAACCTGGGCGACCGCCCCCTTCACCTGCGCGGCCAGATATACCGCGATGGGGCAGAAGGGCGACGACGGGCGGAACGTGTAGCGCACGAACCCACCTTCCTCGACTTCTAACCCCTCCACCAAACGCATGCGCATGATGTCCACATTGGTCTCAGGGTCAATCACTTGGCGGAGCGCCTCTTCTATCGAGCCCCGAAGGGCAGTGGCTTCAACCCCCCCCGCCACAAGCCACCCCCAGATACTCCCGCACACGGCTCCAGATCTTGGCCATTCCTCGCGCCACTTCCCCGTCTGGCTCGAATTCCGTAACCGGCACTCCATGGATCATGGCATCGGTCGCCCCTTCGTCATAGGGGAGTACGCCCACTTGTTCAACACCCCGCGCGCGACATGCCGCTTCGATCGCCCTCGCTCCCTCGGGATGCAGATCCCCCTTGTTAATACACACCCATGCCGGCACACCGAAGTGCGCCGTGGTCTCGAGCACGCGCTCCATATCATGCCCGCCGGCCGCGCTCGGCTCCGTCACGATCAATGCCAAGTCCGCCCCGGAAACAGCGGATATCATCGGGCAGCCGATCCCCGGGGGGCCGTCCACCAGCAGGAGATCGAAATCCGTCTCCATCGCGCGCAGACGCGCTCGCTGTTTGACCAACGTCACCAGCTTTCCCGAGTTTTCCTGCGCCGCATATAGGGCAGCATGAAACAGCGGGCCATATGGTGTGACAGATTCGAAATATTGCCCCGCCACTTGCTCGCACATTGCGATCGCGTCTTCCGGGCAAGCATATGCGCAGGCCGCGCACCCTTCGCAGGCGATGGGATCCATACTGTACGTCCCGTTCGATTGAACCAGGGCCTCGAAGCGGCACACCTCAGCGCAGTCGCCACATCCGGTGCATTTTTGGGTGTCGATGCGGGGGACTTGACCGGCGCGAAACTCCTCCTGCCTGACCAGCATCGGATCCAGGAGAAGCTCGAGATTCGCCGCATCCACATCCGCGTCCGCCAGCACGACTCTCACCTCGGGCTCGCGACGAGCAGCCAGATGCGCGAAGGCCGCAGTCAAGCTGGTCTTGCCCGTCCCCCCTTTTCCACTCAAGATCACAATTTGCTTCACCCGACGCCTGTCTCCGGCAGGAAACCCCGTGAATTGCGCCGTGCAACAGCTGTCTCTGAGGTTTCACGCTCGGCGGCCAATTCCACAAGCTGCGCATATAAGTCTCGAAAGCGTGGCCGGTATTCGGGAAAGGCGGCCGCCAGGGTCACGCCCCTGGCGCAGGCCTCCCCGATTCGCCTCTCCAGCGGGATTCGCATCAGAATCGGGATGCCGCTCTCCCGACAGAAAGCCTCAACCCCGGCCCGGCCGGATCCATCCCGATTGAGCAGAACACCGGCGGGCAGCTTCATCTCACGCACAACCTTCACCGCCAGGCGCAGGTCATGCAGCCCAAAGGGGGTGGCCTCCGTAACAAGCAATACAACATCCGCGCCGCGCAGAGTCTCAACAACCGGACAGGAAGTCCCAGGGGGGGCGTCGCGAATCACGACTTCTCCCTCCCGTCCCGGAACCCAACGCTTGAGCGCACGGATGACGGGTACCGCCATTGGTTCCCCGATATCCAGAATGCCGCGCCCAAACCTCACGCCGTACATGGCGTCGCCCACTTGCAGAAGGCCCAGTCTGCGGGGCGATTCCCGAATCGCATGCTGAGGGCAATTCCAAGTGCAACTGCCGCAGCCATGGCATAGCTGGGGAAAGACGAGCGTCTGTCCGCTCAGCACCACGATGGCGTGATACTGGCAGACTTCCGCACAGCGCCCGCAGGCATCGCAGGCGGCATCGTCGACATCTGGTATCAGCATTTCCACCTGCTTGGATCGAGTGAACTCGGGGCGCAAGAACAGGTGCCCATTAGGCGCCTCGACATCGCAGTCCAGGTACGTTACGGGGCGGCCACTCAGGGCCAACCCCATGCTGGTGGCGACCGTGGTCTTCCCGGTGCCCCCCTTCCCACTGGCGACCGCAATGATCATGCCCGGCGCCTTCGGCCGCCGTGATGCGCCGGAACTGTGGCGGCTGAGACCCGCTCGAGTTCTCCGCCCTGCATTTGACGCAGCAGATCCTCAATAGGGTCTTCATCGGCAGCGTACATCTCGATGCCCGCGGCCTCCAGCCCGGTGAACGCGTTGGGGCCAAAAGCTCCGCTCACAACCGCCTTCACGCCTCGCTCCGCCAACGCCTGCGCGGCCTGTGGTCCGGCCCCACCGGAAGCGCTCCAGGCTGGATTGACCAGCCGCTCCCACTCGCCGCTTTCCGAATCAAAGACCATGAAGACTGCGCAGCGCCCGAACCGCAGATCCAGGCGCGAACCGGGACTATCCGACCGGGATGAGAATGCGATCTTCATGTCTATCCTTTCCACACCCTCGAGAGGTGCCCCTTCGACGTCCAACCGCCGCTACGCGGCCCGCTGCAAGGTGATGAGCTTCACTCCAGCATCGTGAACTTGACGGAAATTGCCGCCTTGCCGGATCGCCCGCAGAACAGGTTCGATTTTCTCCACAACGGCACCGGAAAGCAGGTCCACACCATGGTCGAACAGAACAGGGCTCAGGGGAGTGCTCGGACCCAGAAGCATAACCGTCGCCTCGGGCGGGCAGAGCGCGAGCAATCCCTCCAGGGTGTGATTCGCCAGCGTCATGCTGGTGATAGCCACCAGGTTGCATTTGGGCAACACACGCGGCGCTGCTTCGGCGGGCAGATCGCCCGGCTGGGGATCGAGATCGAGCACATAGAAGTCTTGCAGCCTTGCACGCAGCCGCGGCACGAAGGGAAAATGCCCAATGAGAGCGACCGGCCCATCCTGCCCGTGCTCCAGGATCACTTTCTCAGCGTTGATCTCCCTCCATTCCTGGGGAGGGGGTGGAGGCAGCAAGGCATTGATGGCGGCCACGCCCACGCTGGCCAGCGTCTCCCGGTCGCGCTCTCGAGCAAGCTCAGCCAGTCTTCGCGCTCCGAGCTGTTCCAGACCTCCGGCCTGCGGCACACGCGGCGGGCCGCCGTGCCTGTGGCCGCCCGCGAGGGTTGACGCCAGCCCACAGCGGGGGCCGGAAGGCGTTTCAACCACCACGGCGGTCCAGTTCAAGCCGACGGTCACTTCCAGCACCCCCGCATCCTCGACCCTGGTCAGCAGATCATCGATCACCGCCACAATCTCAACCTCCATGCATATCCATTTTCCAGCGGATGGATGGCTCACCGACCTCCGCGCCCGGGCCGCCCACCGCCGCCAGCGCTCCTGCCGCGCTTGCGGCTCAATCGGCGGGCTCCAGCACGCCCCCCTGCCTCGACCCAGCGTCGGCCGCGGCCGCCCCGGCCTCTCTCTACTGCTTCCCGGTGCGCGTTTCGACTCTCACATTCGGGGCATGCCAGCTCAGCCCCCGCCCCTCCCTGACCATGCGGCAATTGCCATATATGGCTGCAGTCCTGGCATTTGAATGTCCGCATTCTCGGGGCTCCTATCTTGCCTGCCTGGGCATCGCCGTAATCAACTCAACCGCCGCCGTTGCCCCTCCGCTGAGCTTCATAGGCCTCCAGCAGCCGATCCACCTCCGTTCGCACCCTCATCAGATCATCGGCCCATGCCGCAAGCTGCGTCTCCCCTTCCTCCGTGATGGAATAGACTTTCCGCGGCGGTCCCTGACTGTCCACATCCTGCCGCGACCTCACCCAGCCCGCATGCTCCATTTCTCGCAGCATCCGGTAGAGCAGGCTCGGGTCCAGCCGCTCGGGGTCAATGCCGAATCGCTCAATCTCCCCTAACAGCGCGTATCCATGCGCCTCCCCCTCCAACAGCAGCAACAGCAGGCAGGGCTGCAGGAACTGACGCACCCGCCTTCGTCTGCGCCGGCCGTGCTTCCGCCCCCCTCGCCAACCACGCTCTCCTCTCATACATTCCCTCCCCTTTATGAATCTAGTCCACTAATGATATTTGGTCAATAGTATGATAGTCAATACTTTCATGATTTTCGTCATTCTGCCAGAATGGGCTCGCTCGAAATTCACTGCCTTTCCGAGCCGGTGGGCCACTTGCGCTGCAACGCCCCCTCCCCAAAGGAGGGTGCGCGCTTGCCCAGTCCGGCAGGGGAACCGACGCGCAGCCTGCGTGGTAGAATTTCCAGCGCAATGCCACGTACGGAATCTCACAAGGCCGCCCGTGCTTTCTCGCTGACGCTTGTGATAATCAGCTTGATCGCCGCCGCCTGCGCCGGAGGCGCGTACGCCTGGCACGGCAGCCCATATGCTGACACCTCGCCTGCCCCCGATTTCGAGCTCACCGATACAGAGGGGGAGCCCTTCCGGTTGAGCGCCCAGCAAGGCAAAGCTGTGCTGCTCTTTTTCGGCTACACCTCGTGCCCGGATATTTGCCCCGCCACTGTGGGCGAGATGCGCTCGGTGTTTGACCAGATGGGAGCGGACGCGTCGAAGGCCATCTTTGCCTTCATCACCGTGGACCCTGAAAGGGACTCGGCCGAGGCCCTGCGGGATTACCTGGACAGATTCAACCCCAATTTCGTCGGCCTTTGGGGTGACCCAGGGCGCCTAGCCACCGCCGAGGGCGCGTATGGCGTATTCGCTCAGGCGGACGATCACCAACCGGGCGAACCCTATGAAGTGACACACACCGCCAGGGTTTTCCTGATCGACCCCGAAGGGCTGCTGCGCACCAATTACCCGGTCGACACCGATCCGCAGGACATCCTTGCCGATCTGCAGTACGTGACCAAGCGCGCGCCATGAAACGCCGCCGCTGTTCCATCGAAGCCCTGGCAGCCGTGCTCGCATTAACCGCCTGCAGCCGGACCCGGATCGGGATCGAAGTTCCGGACGCATGGGCCCGGCCGGCGTCCGCCGGCGCCAACAGCGCTCTCCGTATCCATACACTTCTCTTCCAGCAGGCCGGCCCAATCACCATCCAGGTGCCGTTTGAGGACCGATGACCCCTCCTCTACCGCGCTGCAGCCAGACGAAGGCGAAATGAATACTCAGCCACGGCTCACTGTCTCGCATACGGCATCAGTTTACCGGCCGCGGCAAATCCGGGACCTTCTCCATCTTCCCCTCATGGGGCGGCTATTGCGCTGGCGGTGGGGCCGCCTGGTCTTTCAGTCCATCCTCATGGCGGTCGCCTTGCTGATGGTCTACGACGGATTCACGGGCCCACAGATGGCGGCGGACAACACCGCCACCCTGTTCGCCTGGGTGCACTACCGGGGTTTCATCATCCTGGCCCTGCTGCTGGTGGGCAACCTGTTCTGCTTCGCCTGCCCGTTTACGCTGCCGCGCACGCTGGCCATGCGGCTCAGCGGCGCGGGCCAGCGCTTTCCCCGGTTCCTGCGCAATAAATGGATCGCCATCGGGTCGCTATTCCTCATCTTCTGGCTCTACGAATGGCTCGACCTCTGGGCCAGCCCGTGGCTCACGGCCTGGCTCATCGTGGCCTACTTCGTGGCCGCCTTTGCCCTGGAGTCGCTCTTTGCCGAATCTCCCTTCTGCAAGTATGTCTGCCCACTGGGTGCCTTCAATTTCGTGCACAGCCGGATCTCCCCTTTGCAGATCACGGCCCGGGATCCGGCAGTGTGCCGTGACTGCGAGGGCAAGGAATGCGTGAACGGAACCACCCAGGTCCTGGGCTGCGGCACCGAGCTCTTCGTGCCCACCCTGCGCTCAAACATGGATTGCGTGTTGTGCCTGGACTGCGCCCGGGCCTGCCCCTATGACAACGTGGCGCTGCAAGTGCGCCGGCCTCTGGAGGAGCTGGCCTCCGACCGTTCGGCGAAGCACTGGGGAGGCATCCTGCTGACGACTTCGCTGGTCTTCATGGGCCTGATGAACGCCTTTGGAATGGTCAAACCAGTGCGCTCCCTGCAGTCCTGGCTTGGAGAGCTCGGCCTGCGCTGGGAGGGTGGGCAGCTACTATTGCTGTTTGGCATCGGCGGGCTGGTGCTGCCTGCGGCGGCCACCCTCGGAGCCGCCTGGCTCAGCGGCCGGTTGGCCGGACCCGAGAGGCGGGAGGCGGGCAGAGAATACGCGGCCCGATACGCCTCTGCCTTTATCCCTATGGGATTTGGCGTCTGGCTGGCGCATTACGGCTTCCACCTCGCCATCAGCGGGCTGGCTGTCGTGCCGGCCCTGCAATCCTTCTTCCTACGGCACGGCTCGCTGTTATTGGGGGGCAAGGCAAACTGGAACCTCAGCTATCTGCTCCCGGCGGAGTGGATCTTTCCTCTCCAGGTCCTCGCGGTGCTCGCCGGGTTCCTGGTCTCACTTGTCGTGCTGACCAGAAGTGCCTTGGAGTCTTCCAGCGAGCCCATTAACGCCTTTCTCGAGCTGCTCCCTTGGGCGGCCCTGCTCTTCCTGATCACAGTGGCCGCCCTGGCGGTTTTCAACCTGCCGATGGAAATGCGCGGCATGATGATGGCGACATGAGAACCCTCCGCTTGGCTTCGGGCCTCGTGTGGGCCGCATTGTTCCTCTCCATCGCCCAGCCCACGGCCGCTTCCGGGCCGGGCACGGGCGGCCGGCGCATCCAACTGGACAACGAACCGGCAGGCCCTTTCCGGTTGCGCGTCGTCACGTCTCCCACCCCGCCATCGGTCGAGAACCTGTATCTGGAGGTCAAGGTGCTCGACGGCGCCTCGGGAAACACGGTCACCGACGCTCAGGTGCTCACCTGGGCCCATCCAGCGCAGGGCGATGCACCCAGAATTGAAGCGCAGGCCAACCACGACATCGCCCCCATCCCCACGGAATATGCCGCCCACTTGCCGGTCCCAGAGGCGGGCATGTGGCGGATCCATGTGCAGGTCACCGGAGTACAGGGCAGCGGCGAAGTATCTTTCCTGCAGCGGGTGAACAACCGGACATCTCTGGGCTGGGTCATCGCCATCGGCGTGCCACTCGGGGGACTGAGCCTGCTGGCAGTCTTCTTTCTCTGGCTGCAGCGCAGCCAGGGCGGGTCGCGCGTGGGTGCCCGGCCCGATTCCTGAGGGGCGGACACTCCCACCGCATGCTTCGACCCACCGTGATCGGCCAGGGCGAAAACGGACTTTATCGATCCTCCTATTGGAACGATCCGCGCCCCCTCAAGAATCTGAAGGGTATGCCGGTCCAGCTTCCAGCGGGGCTTGGCGCGCCGAGGGCTATGGGATTTCCGCGTGAATATGAGGATAAACGCTGCTAGAGCAGGGTATCCAGCACCAATGCGGCGAAGACCAGGGCCAGGTATGTGTTCGAAAAACGATACATCCGCCAGGCCACCCGAGTGTCCTTGTCTCTAAGCACATGGTATGCCTGGAAGATCAACCCCGCGCCGAGCACCATCGCCGCCACCACGTAGAGCCACTCGCCGAGATGCACGACCGGCAGCAGAAATGTCAAGGCCACCACCTGCACACTGTAGAGCAGAATCATCCAGCGCGCTTCCCGATCGCCATATACTACGGGCATCATCGGGATTCCCGCCCGCGCGTAGTCCCGCCGGCGCACAAGGGCCATTGCCCAGAAGTGTGGCGGGGTCCAGAAGAATACGACCGCAGCCAGAAACAGGCCCGCGATGGACAGCCCGCCGGTGGCCGCCGCCCAACCCACCAGCGGCGGAAAGCAGCCTGCCCCACCTCCCACCACGATGTTCTGGGCCGTCGTGGGCTTCAGGATCATGCTGTAGAACACTACATAGTAAAGCACACCTGTCAGTGCCAGGAGCGCGCTCAGCAGATTGACAAACAGCGCCAGGGCGGTGACGCCCAGAACACATAGCGAGATCCCAAAGACCAGCGCCTCGCGGCGGTCCAGCCGTTCGGCTGGCAGCGGCCTTGCCCGCGTCCGACGCATCAAGCGATCCAAATCCCGATCGACATAGTGATTCAAGGCGCTGGCACCCCCCGCCGTCAGCGCGCCACCAAGCAGAGTCCAGAACACGACCTTGACACCGGGCCACCCGGCCGCTCCGACAACCATGGCAGCCAATGTGGTCAGCAGTTGTAAGGCCACGATAATCGGCTTCGTCAGTGTAAGGAAATCGCGGAGCCTCGCCATGCGCGGGGGGCTATCGAGGTGTGTTCTCTCCTGGTTTTCCACGTTCAGCGCCACTGGCCGTTATCCTCCTGGGCCCTTGTCCGCGTGTCAGAGGCCTCGCCCGCGCCCCTTCGGTCCTTAGGAACGCACCGCAACATAGGCGAAAACAATGAGCAAGACCACGGGAATCAAGAGTATGTACATGTAGATCCGTGAATCGGTTTTCAGATGCATGTAGAAGCCGGCCACCAAGGCGGCTTTGCTGATCGAGAACAAAGCGAAGAGCCCGTTCCGAAGATCCTGGGGAACGCCCAGCCCGGTGGAGAGAAGCACTTCGACCACCGTGATGACTGCCAAAATGAGAAATACCACGGCGTATGTGAGCCGAGAGATCGGCCTTCCTTCTGCTGAAGAGATATTCGCTTTCATATTTACAGCCCCGAGAGCAGGTAGATCAATGTAAACAGCACGATCCAGACCACATCCACGAAGTGCCAGTAGATGCCAAACACCTCGACACCCATATAGTTTCCGGCATCATATGCCCCCCGGGATGCCTTTACCGCGGTCAGCACGGCCCATATGATGCCTGCAAAGACATGCAGCCCGTGGAAGCCGGTTAACGTGAAGAAGCTGGAGGCGAACACGCTGCTGCCAAGCGTCATCCCTTTCCCGACGAGCTTGGAGAACTCAACCAACTGTCCTGTCAGGAACCCAGCGCCCAGCATGATGGTCACGATGAGGAATCGGACCAGCCCCGCCTGGTCGCCTCTTTGGATAGCAGAGATGCCCATTACCACGCTGAAGCTGGAGGTCAGCAGTATGAAGGTGTTGACTCCGACGAGGACCACATCCAGCAGCGCGGCCTGCTCGGGAGCAGGGTGGTTGAGCTCATAGAAGAGGAAGGTGGAGATCAAGCCGCCGAAGAACATCACCTCCGAGGCAATGAATAACCAGATCCCCAACTTGAGGTGATCGACGCCCAGCGCCTTTCCGGCCTGGAAGCGTCCTTCGTCGGCCATGAGTGATTCGGACATCGGCCTGCTCCCTCCCTCAATCTCCCGCGGGTTCCGCCGCGATGTGCCTCTCAGCCGGCACGGCCGGCTCGCCATAGTCATACGGTCCACGGGTTACTCTGGGCAGACGCTCGAAGTTCCCCGGCGGAGGCGGCGAGGTGGTCTGCCATTCCAAGGTCAGGGCGCGCCATGGGTTGGCGGATGCCCGGGGCCCGCGCAGCCAACTCCACGCCATATTGAGCACGAAGATCAAGATCGATGTGCCGAGGACATAGGCGCCGATGCTCGAGACCATGTTAAGAGATGCCAGCTCAGGCCGGTAGTCCACCACCCGGCGCGGCATGCCCTGCAAGCCCAGCAGAAACATCGGCAGGTAGGTCAAGTTGGCCCCGATGAATGTCAAATAGAACTGCAGTTGTCCCAGAGATTCGTTGTACCTACGGCCGGTGACCTTCGGGAACCAGTAGTAGAACCCCGCCAGGATCGAGAACACACTGCCGCCAAACAGCACATAGTGCAGGTGGCCCACAATGAAATAGGTGTCATGCACATGCAGATCGAAGGGGATGGATGCCTGGAATACCCCGGTGATGCCACCGATCAAGAACATGGAGATGAACCCCAGGGTGAACAGCATGGGCGTCTTCAAATCCAGCTTGCCTCCCCATATTGTGGCCAACCAGGAGAAGATCTTGATCCCGGTAGGCACAGCGATGATCATGGAGGTGATCATGAACGGCACTCGCAGGCCGGGGGCCATTCCACTGGCGAACATGTGGTGTGCCCAAACCGTCATCCCCAGCACCGCGATGGCCATGCTGGACAGCGCGATGGCCTTGTAGCCGAAGATCGGTTTGCGGGAAAATGGCGGCAGCACCTCGGAGATGATCCCCATACCCGGCAGCACCATGATGTACACGGCTGGGTGCGAATAGAACCAGAACACGTTCTGCCAAAGGATGGGATCGCCCCCGGCCTGGACCGTGAAGAACAGGGTCCCGAGCATTCGGTCGAACACCAGCAGGATGAGCCCGGCGGTCAACATGGGAGTGGCGATGAGCACAATCAGAGCGGTGGCGAACATGCTCCATACAAAAAGAGGCATTGACCAGAAGGTCATCCCCTCGGCTCGCATAGTGATGATGGTGGTCAAGAAGTTGATGGCTCCCATAATGGAGGAGGTGCCCAGGACCGCCACGGCAAGCGCCCACAGGGTCTGACCGTCAGGGACAACTGTCGAAAGCGGTGCATAGGCCGTCCATCCGCTCTCCGCAGGCCCCACCAAAGCGCTCGTCGCCAAAATCAACCCTGCGACAGGAAACAGCCAGTATGACAAGGCGTTCAATCTCGGAAAGGCCATGTCCCGGGCCCCGATCATGAGCGGGACGAAATAATTGCCGAACCCCGCCCAGACGGGGATGACCCAAAAGAAGACCATGATCGAGCCGTGATTGGTGATCACCTGGTTGTACAGTTCACCGTTGAGCAGACTGATGCCAGGCCGGAGCAGCTCCGTCCGGATCAACATCGCCAAGGTGCCGCCCACAAGGAAGAAGAACAGCGCGGTCACCATGTACTGCACACCGATCACCTTGTGATCCGTGTTCCATCTGAAGTAGCGGCGCCAACCCCCGCCGCTTTTCATCGCGTATTCCGCTGTGGCCATCCCATCACTCCCAATTCGATTTCGACCCGGGTCTCACTATCGCTTCAGCAGATATTGCACCAGAGCGTTGATCTCCTCGTCCGAGAGTCTCTCGGCGAAATCCTGCGGCATAACCCCCTCGGGGAAGCCCTCCACCACATTTGCGTTCGGATCCAAGATCGATTGCCGGATGTATGCCGGGGCATCCATGCCCGGGACTCGCTCGCCGGCGCGCTCGCCAATGCCGTCCAGATCAGGCCCCACCTGCCCCTCTGCGCCAGCATCAGCGAGGGTGTGGCATGCCCCACAGCCCTGGGCCACGAATAGTGCACGCTGCCCATCCACCGAATCCAGCGGCTGTTCCGCCGTCGCTCGCTGACTGGACAACCAGCTCTCGAATTCCTCGGGGGTCTCAACAATCGCATCGGTCACCATGCCGGCATGCCCGGGGCCGCACAATTCAGCGCACTGCACTTGGTATGTCCCGGTGCGTACTGGCCGCAGGGTCAGGTCAGAAATCCGGCCCGGGGTGGCGTCTCGCTTGACCCGGAACTGGGGCACATAGAAAGAATGGATCACATCTTCAGAGGTGATCTGCAGATGGGCCTCCCGGTTCAACGGCAAATGGAGCACAGAGGAGGTGACCCCGGACTCGGGGTAGGTGAATTGCCATGAGAACTGGCGGCCCACCACCTCGATCACCAAAGGATTCTCACCGGGAAGCTCCGACTTGGTCAGGACTTGATAGGAATACAGGCTGATGCTTACCACAATAACCACGGGAATCAACGTCCAAACAATCTCCAGTGCCGTGTTCCCGTGGATCGGTGGGCCGTCCTCCTGATCGCCGGGCTGGCGCCGGAAGCGCAGCACCGCATACACCAGTCCCCCCTCAACAACCAAGAAGATGACGGCCGACACACCCAACATCACTCGAAACAGCTGGTCAACCAACTCCGCACGCTGCGCACCAGGGCGCGGCAATATCCCCGACACATCCACCGCAACGGCAACGTAGACGCCAATGGCGATCAGGGCGATCGATATGGCGGCTATGGCGAGAATTCTCCCTCTATTCAATTGGCCGTCTCCTCCCCCAAGTTGAGTCCGCAGCCGACCGCAGCGGCTGCGCGCGATCCTCCCCACCAATTGGAAATGTCCTGCTGACCAACCCGCATGATTCTACCATCTCCACCCATATCTATCCATTTATTATTGTTCAGATGATATAATCCGGCCGCAAGCGGATGGCCCCGAAATCTACGGGGCGACCACATCGAGGAGCAGAGAAGAAGAAAAGCAGAGGCGAACCTTCACGCTGATTGGATTGGGCCTCCTTGTCGCAGTCATCGCAGGTGCCTGCGGTGGATCAACAGCGCCCGATTCGGCAGAAGTCTCAGTCAGCATGGCCGAGTTCTCCTTCACCCCCTCCGTCGTGTCCGCGCCGGCGAGCGCCAAGATCACGTTGAAGCTCACCAATAACGGCACGGTAGATCATAACTGGGTTCTCATGGAGGCCGCATACACCGCAGAGCCTCCATTTTCGGATGAAGATCAATCCCACGTGCTCCAGGAATTCACCTTATCGCCGGGCGAGCAACAGACAGTTACCTTCACCGCGCCGAGCGATCCGGGCAAGTATCAAGTCGTCTGCAGCGCGCCCGGGCACCTGGAGGCAGGCATGCAGGGGACATTTACCTTCACAGAATGACCAATGGCCAAATGACAGAGAGGCGACCGATATACAAGGGCTCCCCCACCGAAGAGGGTCCCGCGGCGTCCTTCAGCGCCCCTCTAGGCCAGCGGCGCAGGCAATGAGCCTGCGCCGCTCCATAACCCCGGAAATGCCACCCCCATAGTGCGTGGATCAGGCTTGGCGGTAATAGACGACCAAGCCGATAATCAGCAGCGCGGCCACAGCGCCCAGGATGATCAGGCTTTGTGTCCGCCCCAAGGGGCCGGCCTCCTCAGGCACAGGCGTAGGTGCGGTGGCGGTGGGGCTCAGGCTGAGGACGTAGGCCGCTACATCTTCAACCTGGGCTGGGCTCAGGGGCCCCCCGTACTGCTCCCCCCAGGCGGGCATGATCGTCCCCTCGATCCCCTGCCCGACTACCTGGCGTATAAAGGCATCCGGATTGATGCCCGACCAGGTTTTCGCCAGCGGCCAGCCGAAGCGTCCCTGCGCCTCTGCGCCATGGCAGGCCGCGCAGTTGCTCTGGAAGATCACCGCGCCTTCACTAGGGTCGCCGGTTACATTCGGCAGCGGAGTGATCTCGGGGGGTTGAATGGTGGGCGCTGGTTGCACAGGCTCAGTTCCATTCAAGATGCCCACCAAGTACGCCGCGATGTCTTCGATATCCTGGTCGGAAAGCGGGCCGCCATATACCGTTCCCCAGGCCGGCATCACCGTTCCCTCTATTCCTTGCGCGACGACCTGGCGGATGGTCGCATCAGCATCTACCCCAGGGAATGATTCCAGGGAGGCGCCCACGCGGCCCTTGGCATCTTCACCGTGGCACATGGCGCAGTTCTCAAGGTACAGTTGTGCGCCCCGCTCCGGATCGCCGCCCTCTTGCGCGGCCGCGCCCATGAAAAGCAGGCCAGCCATCATCAGGATCCAAGGAACAGATCTAAGTGTGCGGAGCATTCATCGCCTCCGATTGCCGCGGCCCCCTGCGGGCCACCGAGCCATCCGCCCGGCGCACGTCAAGGTCCCGGATCCAGCCGCTCACCGCAACGTCAGCATATAGGCGATCAGATCGGCCGCCTCTTGTTTTGTCAGTTGGTCGCCAAAGGAAGGGGGCATTACACCCGCGTCGTAGCCGGCGACCACAAAAGCCCCGGGCCGGACAATAGATTCCAGGAGATACTGCTCCGCGGTGGTCGCCTCTCCGGTGTAATCGGCCTGTTCAAAGCGCGTGGAGGCGCGTTCGCCGATACCCGGAGCGTCCCCTGAAGGCAGCCAGGCAGGGCCCACATCCGCCAGCACATGGCAGGCCTCACAGCCCAAGCTGGACGCCAATCGCTCCCCCTCCTGCGGGTCGCCCTCGGGGAGCCGTATGGTGATATCTGTGCCCACGACCGGCTCGGAGGGCACCGGCGTTGACGTCTCCGCCCCTGCCAAGGCGCGACTCTCCCAGTTCATGATGAATGCCACAACATTCTTGATCTGGTCCGGCCGCAGCGGGCCGCCGTATTCCTGTGACCAAGTGGGCATGCGCTGTGGATAATTGGTGCCTTCGCTGGGCACGGGCCTCCCGGCGGAAATCGTGCCCTCCAGATAATCCTCGACCGTGCCCGCGAACCCCACCTCCTCCAATCGCTGGCCGTTGAACATGGCGGCGGTGTTGATGGCGGGAGCAAGACCTTCGACGCCCTTTCCCTGTGGGCCGTGGCAAGTACGGCAGTTTGAGTCAAAGATCGCCGCGCCTTCTTCTATGCTGCGCGAGGCGAAGGCGGCAGTATAGGTCCGCATGCGCTGGGATTCGTTGATGCCCACTACGGCCAGCACGACAATGAAAATCACAAAGCACAGCGTCCCAAGGGTGATATACCATTTCACGGCCTATACCCCCCCATCGTAGTGGCTGTCTTGATGCAGGTATATGGACTCGCTGAATTCCCCAGGCTCTCCGGTCTCAGAGTTCTGCCAGACCACCCGCAAAGTGATCTTCTTCAACTTGGGTTGCCAATCCTCCACGATCATGAACCCCTGGAAATCGGTGCGCACCGGATCGTCGATGCTCACCAGTTCGTCGTCGAAAGACTCCAGAAGGTCTTGCATCGCGTAGGTGGGCGCGCTCGCCCATTCGGCGGCCTGGTAGGTGCCGAACTCGAGCTCCTCCCAGGGCGCCTCCCGCACTGGGCCGGCCTTCGTCTGGGGGAATAGGGAGGCCACGGCTTCCTGTTCGGGCGAAGTCTGCACCCCGTACAGGGGTGTCCCCATGTATGTCAGCGCTGCGACCAGAATGACGCTCACAACGGAGACGCTGATCCCCAAGGCGCGATCCCCATAGCGCCTGCTCGGGCCGACCTCCCAATAAGGCAAAAAGAGCAATGCAAACAGCAAGATCGGCGGCACCACCAGACCCCAGAAGACTTTGTCTCCCAGTTTGAGCATTCCCTGCAGCCACAAGAAGTACCAGGGCGCGGTGGTGTGCAGTGGGGTGACCAGGGGGTCCGCATGCGCCTCCAGTTTCGCGTGCCAGAAGAAGGCCGCCACGATGACCGTTGCGGCCACAAAGAGCGATGCATAGAAGAGTTCCCGGGTAAGCACGTTCGGGATGAAGTCCACGCGGTCACCGCGGCCAATCCGCGTCGCGGTGTCTCCCCCCACCTCTTCCGTCTCGGGCGGCAAGCTGTGCCCGTGAATGATCACTTTGTAGTAGTGCACCGAGAATGCCACAATGCCGGCAATCGGGAGCGCGATCACATGCAGCAGATAGAAGCGGAGAAGACCGGCGGGGCCGAACTGCGGCCCCCCACGGACCAGGATGTTCAGCGCGCGTCCAAGCGCCTCTGGGGGCGCGGCCTCCACCATGGAGGACCCGATGGTCACCGCCCACAGACTGAGTTGATCCCAGGGCAGTAGGTAGCCCGAGAAGGAAAGGATCAACGTGATCAACAAGAGTATCACTCCGGTGAACCACGTGAACTGCCGCGGCTTCTTGTAGGAGCCAGTGATGAATGTGCGCAACATGTGCAGGCCGACGACGGCCACCATGGCCTCCGCCCCGAAGCGATGCAAATCGCGCGACAGTTGGCCGAAGGGCACGTTGCTCAGGATGGCCAACATATCCTCATAGGCCACCTCCGGTGAAGGCGTATACCAGATCATCAAGTACACGCCGGTGAGGATCTCCAATGCGAAGAAGAAGGTCGCCAGCCAGCCCAGACGAAGCGTGGGATAGAAACGATCCACCAACTCATGATAGTAGGTCGGCCGGATGTGGAACCAGAAGCTCTCTTTGTGCGGTTTGATGCGCGGGTTGGGCCGCGGCGCTGGATCGCCACGCAGAATGGACCGGAATTCCTTGAAATCGATCCCCGTGGTGACGCGGGTGAATATGTCATCCACCTTTGCAGTCGTCGCCTTTCGGGCGCCCTTCTCCTTGACTTGATCGAGAAAGGGCAGATGCACGCGAAATCTTGCCATTCCTTCTCTCCTCGGTCTAGATCCCTCCACCCGGCTGTGAATTCGGAGCGCCCCGGATGGCCCGGCTCGTATTGATTCGCAGGGAGGATGCATTCGGCGGGATTTCAACCGGGCTCGCCTCGTGACTGTCAAAGGTCGGTTCCGTGGTGGAGAGAACGTTGCCAACACCATCTACCACTTCAATCACGAATGCGTCCAAGTTGCGGCGCGCGGGCCCATCGATGCGCGCCCCCGTCTTGAGGAATTTCGAACCGTGACAGGGGCATTCGAAGCGGTCATTTGGCGGCGTCCATTTGTACAAGCAACCCAAGTGCGTACACACTTTGTAGATAGCGCGCACCCCCTTCGTCAACGGATAATCCTCCGGTTGGCGAGGATCGCTCAGTGAATCCGGCCCGATGTTCACCAACCAGAACCTGCCTCCGGGGAACTCCTTGGGACTTGTATCCGCAGGGGGAATCTGCTCCACCGGGATCGTAAACACCCCTCCAAACTCGCCTTGCGGGATGCGGGGGTAGGCATACCAGATGGTGGCTCCTGTCACGCCCAGAGAAGCAGCGGTGATTGTGAAACCCCACAGATAATAGAGAAACTCGCGCCGATTGATCCGCTGGTCCTCTGCGCCCTCCTCGACCGCGGTCGCCACAACCTCATCACTCATATACAGTCTCCTGGGTTAATTGGAGGGGATCCAAAGCGGATGGTGGTCAATCTTCGGGATCTCCTGGATGCCTCTGGCGGTGACGACACGCATTCTTACATATCCGCCTAATTGTGTCAAGATTACACGTTTTTTTATGCCTATTCCGGAGCTATCTCGCTCCATACTTGCCGGCAAACCGCAGCATGGACGGAGTGCTTATCGAGAAGGCCAGAATCGCCAAAGCGTTCCCAAAATCGAGACCACCAAGCCCAGCAGGAATAAGCCCAAGAAAATCAAGTAGGTCAGGCGGTTGGTGGACCAGTGCTGCCCGAGGCCGGCACGGGGGCGCTCCGGAGGGATTTCATCATGGAGCGACCTGGCCCAAGGGCGGGCCCACAGACACCCAGGGTGCTCAGGGAGCCCATACCGCATTCCGCTAGAAATGGATCGGGAGAGAAGGTTTGTGAACTTGGACACAAACGGATATAAATACAGTCGGGGCTTGGGGGAGCGACTGAATGCTGACCATACCAGCGATCGTATCGCGGGTTGTTGGTTGTCCCCTACCGCATATCCGCGCTGGGCGGCATATCGTGTCAGCGCCGGGCCCCCGGTCCGGATCCGCATGCTGAAGATGCCGGGAGGCTTCATATGAGTATCGTGAACTTGGCTCGCCTCCAATTCGCAATCACCGCCATCTATCACTTCTTCTTCGTCCCCCTCACTATGGGCCTATCCATCTTGGTCGCCTTGATGGAAACGAGGTACGTGCGCTCCAACGATGAGACCTACAAGCGCATGGTGCGGTTCTGGGGGAATCTTTTCTTGATCAACTTCGCGCTGGGCGTGGTCACCGGGCTGGTGATGGAGTTTCAATTCGGGATGAACTGGTCGGAGTACTCGCGGTTCGTCGGCGATGTCTTCGGCGCGCCCCTGGCGATAGAGGCGCTGGTGGCTTTCTTCCTCGAATCGACCTTCCTGGGCATATGGGTTTTCGGATGGGAGAAGCTTTCCAAGCGCGCCCATGCAGCCGCGATGTGGATGGTGGCCATCGGATCGAATCTGTCCGCGTTGTGGATCTTGATCGCCAACTCCTTCATGCAAGAGCCGGTGGGATATACGATCCGAAATTCGCGCGCGGAGATGACCGATTTTGTCGCTCTGCTCACCAACCCGAACATATTCGTGCAGTTCCCCCATGTATTCGGCGCGGGGTTGACAACCGCCGCATTCTTCATATTGGGAATCAGCGCCTATCACTTGATTCGGAAGAAGGAACATCAGGCCTTCTTCTTTCGCTCATTCCGCTGGGCGGCCACAGCCGGAGTGATCGGCACCCTGATCGTGATCATCGCCGGCCATATCCAGGGCCAGCACGTTGTCCGCATGCAGCCCATGAAGATGGCCGCGGCGGAGGCGCTTTGGGAAACGCAGGATCCGGCCTCTTTCTCGATCTTTACCATCGCCAATGAGCGGCAAATGCGAGATATCTTCTCCATCCGCATTCCCAACCTGCTGAGCATCCTGGTCTACAACAGCACGAAGGGGGAAGTCCTGGGGGTACGTGATCTGCAGGCACAGTACGTCGAGCAGTATGGCCCGGGCAATTACGTGCCCTCCGTGTTTACCGCTTACTGGACGTTCCGCTTGATGGTGGGGGCGGGCTTCCTGATGTTCGCATTAGCCGCCTATGCCCTATACAGGACACTACGTACCGGGGCCCTCAGCGACAATCGGATTCACCGGCTGCTGCCCCTGGCTATCGGGCTGCCGTATTTGGCGAACACCACCGGATGGCTGCTGGCCGAGATGGGCAGAGCACCCTGGGCAGTCTACGGATTGCAGCGCATGGAGGAGGCGGTCTCGCCCAACACCGGACTCGGCGCGCTCCTGTTTTCGCTGATCGGGTTCACCCTGCTGTACGCGGCGCTCATCGCAGTCGATGGCTATCTGCTGGCCAAGTATGCCCTGCGAGGGCCGGTTCAAGAGCCCACAGTCGGCCAATCCGGCAATAGCGCCTGAGAGGACAAAAGGAGGCCTACTATGGATCTTCCCACGCTCTGGTACGCGCTGATCGCGGTCCTCTTCTTGGGATATTTCATACTGGAAGGTTTCGACTTCGGGGTAGGGATCCTGTCCCCCTTTCTATCCAGAGAGGATCAGGAGCGGCGCATAATCATCAACACCATTGGCCCCCATTGGGACGCCAATGAAGTCTGGCTGATCACCGCTGGGGGGGCGATGTTCGCAGCCTTCCCACACTGGTACGCGACGCTCTTCAGCGGCTTCTACATTCCCCTCTTCCTATTGCTGATAGCCTTGATAGGGCGAGGCGTGGCCTTTGAATTTCGGGGCAAGCGGGAACACGAATCCTGGCGGATGATTTGGGATTGGCTGCTGTTCCTCGGCAGCGCCATCCCGCCGCTGCTCCTGGGGATCGCCATGGCCAACCTCATCCGCGGCGTCCCGATTGACGCAAATATGACCTATGTCGGTGGCTTCTGGAACCTGCTCAATCCCTTCTCCCTGCTCTGTGGTGTCTTGACCCTCGCCCTTTTCACCTTTCACGGGGCGAATTTCCTGGCGCTAAAGACGGTCGGCATGGTTGCCCGGCGGGCCCAGGGGGCCGCCGCCCGGCTGTGGATTCCCGCTTTGGGGATCGCGTGCGTGGTCTCCGGGTGGGGCTGGATTTCCTTGGGCGGTTCCTCCGCAATGGGAGGCACGGCGGCGCCGATGCTGGTCGGCGCGTTGGCCGCGATCCTCGGCAGCGGTTTGGCCGATTTGCGTGCCCGGAACGGCTGGGGGTTCGCCCTGAGCAGCGCGGCCATCGCACTTTCCACCCTCGCCTTGTTCGTCGCGCTGTTCCCACGCCTGATGGTCTCCAGCTTGGATCCAGCCTGGAGTTTGACCATCGGAAGTGCCTCTGCAAGTCCCTACACATTGAAGGTGATGAGCGTGGTGGCCCTCGTATTCATCCCCGTTGTGCTGCTCTATCAGGGTTGGTCCTACCGCGTCTTCCGGGAACGGATTGGGGGCGAATCCAAGTTGGAGTATTGACCATGGCCTGGCGTCGAAGCCCATGCAGGGAGGCGCGATTCCGTCGAAACCGCAGGCGCCGGGTGAACCGTTCGATATGAATCTGACCGCGCGACTGCTAAGAGAGGCATCACCGTACCGACTGCCGCTCATCGCCATCGCGGCGACCTGCGCGCTGACCGGGATCACGATCGTGGTGCAGGCCCACGCGCTCAGCTTCAGCATTGCACGGGCGTTCCTGGGTGGCTGGTCCCTATCTGCCCTGATTCCCATGATACTGGCCTTCACCTTCGCAAGCCTCGTCCGAGCGGGGCTGACCTCAGTTCGGATCCTCAGCGGCCAACGCCTGGCGAACCACGTCATTGCCAGCTTCCGTTCTCGGTTGGTGGCACACCTGTTCGAACTCGGGCCCGTACGTGTCAGCGCCGAGCGCAGCGGCGAACTGGCCAACACATTGGCCGAGGGCGTCGAGCACCTGGATGCCTACTTCGGGGGATATGTGCCGCAGATCGTCGCTACGGCTTCAATCCCCCTCATCCTGTTGGCCTTCGCCTTCCCCGTTGAGCCCCTCTCGGCCCTCCTGTTGCTCCTCACCGCCCCATTTCTATTGCTGCTGATGTACTTAATTGGGTCGGCAGCCGATCGGCTGGCGCGCCGACAATTCACCGCCCTCAGCCGGCTGAGTGCCCAGTTTATCGATTCCCTGCGGGGGCTGACTGCCCTCAAGCTGCTGGGCGCAAGTCGGGGGCGCTCCGATGTGATCGCAGAATCGAGCGAGCAGCTGCGAGAAAGGACTTTGGGCGTGCTGCGGCTGGCATTCCTCTCCGCCATGTCCCTCGAGATGTTGGCGATGATCAGCACAGCGATCGTTGCAGTTCAGGTTGGGCTGCGGCTGCTGAATGGGAAGCTCGGCTTCCAGCAGGGGCTCTTCGTCCTGCTGCTTGCCCCCGAGTTCTACCAGCCACTTCGAGCGCTTGGGGCGTGTTTCCACGCCGGCACGGCCGGGGCTTCCGCCGCGGAACGGATTTTCGAAATCCTCGATACAAGCCCCGAGAAGGTGCCCATCCAGCCTGGTTGGCGCCAGCATCAGATCGAGAGGACTGCGGTTGAATTCCGAAACGTGCATTTCTCCTATCCGGGGCGCCCGAAATCTGTGCTGCGCGGGGCGTCATTTTCTGTCCCGGCAGGGAGGACTGTGGCGCTGATCGGGCCCAGCGGCGAGGGCAAGTCGACCGTCGCCCACCTACTGCTCGGTTTTCTAAGACCAACGCGCGGGGAAATCATCGTGAACGGCTCCCCCCTGGCGCAGCACGACCTCGAGGCCTGGCGTTCCAACGTCTCATGGATACCACAGCATCCCTACCTCTTCAATCGCTCTGTGGAGGAAAATATCCGCCTCGCAAAACCATCGGCTTCCAATGCAGAGCTGATCGAAGCCGCGCGCCTCGCCGCCGCAGACCGCTTCATCCGGGCGTTGCCGCAGGGCTACGATACAGTTATCGGGGAGCGTGGCCTGCGTCTGAGCCGCGGGGAGGCACAGCGCGTCGCTCTGGCCAGGGCATTTCTCAAGGATGCCCCCTTCGTGATTCTCGACGAGCCCAGCGCGCACTTGGATCCGGAAACCGAAGCGCTCATTCGAACCTGCATGGAAAGCTTGCTGGCGGGGCGGAGCGCCCTGCTGATCGCCCACCGTTTGGGCAGCATACCTCAGCCAGCTGAAGTCATCGCCCTGTTCGACGGGCAGGTCTCTGAAAATGGGATTCCCACCGGCGCCTCGCCCGGGAGGTAGCGTGAAATCACTTGCCCTTCACGCCCATGGGGGTGACATGTGAGCGGGCTTCTTCTCCGGCTGGCGGGCTTGGCCCGGCCCATGGCGGCACGTATCGTGCTGTCCGTGCTGCTGGGGGCTGGAACGATACTCAGTGGAGTTTGCTTGCTCGCCATCTCGGCCTTCGTGGTGGCGAAAGCCGCGCTCCTGCCCCCCATCGCCGAACTGCAGCTCGCCATTGTGGGCCTGCGATTCACTGGGATCGCCAGGGGCGTACTGCGCTACCTGGAACGGTATACGTCCCATGGCATCACCCTCCATATTCTGGGCCGGCTGCGGGTGTGGTTCTATGATCTTTTGGCTCCTCTGGCCCCGGCGCGCTTGCTGACCCGCCATTCCGGCGATCTGATGGCCCGCATCCTAGCGGATATCGCGACGCTCGAGGATTTCTATGCGCGTGTACTCACACCCCCCGCTGTCGCTCTGCTGACGGTAGTTGGGGGGACCCTTGTACTCGCCGGCCTGGATTTGCGTCTGGCGCTGTCCACACTCGGATTCTTCGTTCTCGCCGCGCTCGGGCTTCCCCTACTCTCGGAAAGACTGACCCGTGAGCCGGGAGCAAGATTGGTGCAGTTGAGATCCCAATTATACGTCGCTTCCCTGGACGCCGTGGGCGGCATGGCGGATCTGTTGGCGTTCGGTCACGCTCCGCTCCAGGCCCGCCTCGTGGAGAAGCTAACCGCCGAGGGCGCTCGGCACAAGGAGAGATGGGCGCGCGTCGATGCGCTCGGCGAGGCGATGTGCAGCTTGCTGGCTCAATTCTCGATCGCGGCTGCGCTCTTGATTCTCATCCCCATTGTGCGTTCCGGTGCTCTCGATGGGATACTGCTGGCGGTGATCCCTCTGGGCTTGCTCGCTGGGTTCGAGGCCTTTGGCCCGCTGACAAGCGCCTTCCGCAGACTACATGCCAGTCGGGAAGCGGCCCGGCGGCTGGAAGAGGTGGTTGCGGCGCCCCCCGCGGTAAGCGAACCGCCCGAACCGAAGCCACTTCCCAGAAACGCGGGGCTGGTGATTGACGACCTGAGCTTTCGATATGAAGCCGGGCGTCCGCTCGCCCTGGATGGCATCACGCTCGAACTACCGGAAGGCAGCTCGACCGCGATCGTCGGCCCCAGCGGATCGGGGAAGACTACCCTGGTCCATCTCTTGAACCGATTCTGGGATTATTCGCAGGGCCGGATCCTGATCGGCGGGGTTGAAATACGGGATTGCACGCCAGAAACCATCCGCCGCTGGTTCAGCGTCCTGCCCCAAGATCCCTACCTTTTCACGGGCACCATCCGGCAGAATCTGCTGCTGGCAAACCCGCAGGCTTCAGAGGGAGCGCTCCTGCAGTCGCTGCGAGTGGCGCAAGCGCAGGCATTCGTGGCAGAGCTTCCCGAAGGGCTGGACACTTTTGTCGGCGAAGGAGGTGTTCAGCTCAGCGGCGGTCAGCGGCAACGCATCGCTCTGGCGCGCAGCCTGCTGAAAGACAGCCCCATCCTGATCCTGGATGAACCCACCAATCATGTCGATCCCATCCTGGCGCGCGCTCTGATGCACTCGCTGCGGGCATGCACGACGGATCGGTCTTGGCTCGTGATCACACATCGACTACTGGACCTAGAATGCATGGACCAGATCGTCATTCTGCGCGCCGGGCGCATCGTAGGCCGAGGGACACATCGATCGCTCATGGCGTCTGGGGGCTACTATCGACCCTTGTGGGAGGCGCAGGTCGAACATCTGAAGATCGAAGCCGCTCACGAGGTGATCCGTGAATGAGAGCGGAGAGATCGCCCGGCCGCCGACATCCCGGTGCGGCTCACTTGATATAATCCCGTCCTGACTGGCGCCGGCGGTGCTCCAGGCTCGCCTCATTATCAGCTCGGGGGAAGCGTTTGATCCCAGAAGGACAGTCCCAAACCAGGGCCAGCGGCTATCTGGAATTGGTGCGAAGCAATCCCAATTTCCGCGCCCTGTGGCTCGGTCAAATCGTCAGCCTATTGGGGGATTGGTTCAACCTAATCGCCTCCGCATCCCTGGTTGCCAAGCTGACGGGATCTGAATTGGGAGTGGGGGCGCTGTTCGTTGTGCGTTTCCTCGCCCCCTTCCTCATCAGCCCGCTGGCCGGGGTTTGGACCGATCGCTACAACCGCAAACATCTGCTCATCCTGGCCGACCTCTCGCGCGCCCTCATCGTGCTCGGCTTTCTGTTTGTTCGCGAACCCGAGCAAACCTGGTTGCTGTTTGCCCTGACGACCGCTCAACTGGCCATCGGCGGGATCTTCTTCCCGGGGCGCAATGCCATCATCCCCGATTTGGTGAGCAGGCAAGAGTTGGGGGCTGCCAACACGCTCAGCTCTACGACCTGGGCGACCATGCTGGCGATTGGTTCCGCGCTGGGCGGCCTGGCGGCGGGCAAGTGGGGTATCTATCCGGCGTTCGTGATCGATTCGAGCACCTTCTTGCTCTCGGCGATGCTGATTTCCCGCATCCGCTACCGCAAGCCAGCCCCCCTCGACGATGGGGAGCAGGGGGTCCTGCCGGCGCTACGCCAATACCTGCAAGGGTTGCGCTATCTCAGACGGCACGCCGACATCTTGGCCATTGGCATGCATAAGGCAGCCATGAGCCTGGCGGTATACGGCGTGTTCAACGTCATCCAGGTCATGGTCGCGCGCGACATATTCGTGATCGGGGAAGCGGGCGCCATTACCTTGGGGCTGCAATACATGGCGGGAGGGCTCGGCACTGGCCTGGGTCCAATCATCACCCGGCACCTCACCCGAGACCGGGAGCCATGGCTGCGCGCCGCCCTCGGCCTCGCCTACATACTGGCTATGGCAGGCTTGATCACTATTTCCAGCCTGCACAGCCTTGCCCTGGTGCTCCTGGGCACATTCGTGCTCGAATTCGGCGGGGGGATCAACTGGGTCTTTTCGACGCAGTTGCTGATGAAATTGGTGCCAAACCGGGTCCGCGGCCGCGTGTTCTCCACAGAATTCGCCTCCTTCACTCTCACCAGCGCCCTGGGGGCCGGCTTGGGAGGCTGGATTCTAGAACATGCCGGCCTCGAATTGAGCACCCTTCTGCGCTGGCTGGGGCTGCTGGCGCTCGTCCCGGGTTTGCTATGGACTCTGTGGCTTATCCGCCGACGGGCCGCCGCGACCCCAGTGAAGTTGGATTCCCCTTAAACCATCACATTTCGATCTTGGTCAGAACTGTCGCTCTCGTGGTCGCCGTGGATATCCGCCCTCAACGACCAGCCGCCCTCCTCGACACGTGGGTTCGCCATCGGCCGGGGGAACAGGTGTTGCTGGAAACTGCCCCCGATGGGAATGATAACCCAGCATACCGAAGTCACGCGAAGCGATATAATCTCTTGCGATACCTGGAGTGCTATCGAAGGTAGAGGTTGAGATGATTGTGAGTGTTGAGATGATTTTGAGTGCTGTGCTGATACTGGCCGTGATTGTCCTGGCTACGATCTTCCATCAGGACTTGGTGCGCCTCGTCAATCAGAACGAGGACTACAAGCCACCTGAACTGAGACCGGGCTCCATGGTCAGATACCTGGAAAATGAAGAAGTCCGCCGCTGGACGTTGGAAGAACCCTGGCGGAAGTACCGCAGCGTGCCGGTAGTCGTCGGATTCCGGAAGATGATCGACGCCACTCAGCGACAAGACGATCAGGTAGACGCGGACTGAGCACGATTCGTCAGCTATCCTCCAGAGCCGCGGAGCGAACCATCCTCGGTCTTGGTTCCACGTCCACCTGCAGATCAGGGCCCATGCGTGATAGTGAGCCTGCTGTCTCGTCGTCCGTAGGTGGTCGCTGTCGCCCGAATCATCAAGCACGGGCCGACTCAATTGACCCCATCGGGTTCCATTCCCCAAGCATCGGGCGCCTGAGAATCTCGGGCCCTCCGCGAACCGTCGCCGGGCAACCGGCGGGCCGGCTATGACAGCGGCCAGACGAGCGGGACCAGCGCAATTGCCACCGCGAAGATCAGCAATGCGAGGGGCAATCCGACCTTCAGAAAGTCTGTGAACCGGTAACCTCCGGGTCCGTAGACCATCAGGCAGGCCGGCTCCAACGGCGTGAGATAGGATGTGTTGGCCGCCACCGCGACCATCATGGCGAACGTGCGTGGATTCAGGTTCAGGTGCAGTGCAGCCTGGATGGCAATCGGCACAACGATGATGGCCGCCGCCTGATGTGCCATCGGCTGGGTGAGCGCAACGGTGACTGCAAAGAACCCCGCCAGCAACCACAGTGGATTGGCGTCCCCCAGCCACGCAACAATCTCCGCGGCCAGGAACTGCGCGGCCCCCGAACGCTCCAAAGCCGTTCCAAGTCCGAGCATGCTGCCGATGAGAATCAGCGCCCGCCAGTCGACCTCCCGATAGGCCTCCTCGGGGGTCAAGCAGCCCGCCAAGAATACCACCAGCGCGCCGATCAACATCGCAACCGGCAGGGAGACGATGTTGAAAGTCACCAAGGCCAATGATCCCACGAAGGCGGCAATTGCGGCCCGGGCGCGCGACTGGTTGAAGCGTTCCTCCTCCACCTCCCCAATCACATTGAAGATCTCGTCCTCTGCAAGCCAAGCGATATTGGCCCGCCGCCCCTGGGTGAGCAGCACATCGCCAACCCGGAATCGCACCTGGCCAATCTGCTGCCGGATTGTCTGCCCCTGACGGTAGATCGCCAGCACCTGGAGGCCGTACCTCTCCCGGAAGCGCAGGCCCTTCAGTGTTCGTCCGATCAGCGGTGACCCCGGCAAGAGGATGGCCTCCACCAGGTGAATCTCATCCCCCTGAAGCTCCGGATCGGACAGCGATACGTCGCCCTTGATATCGATGCCTACCGTCTCTTTGATCTTAAGGATCTCATCCCGGCGCCCCTCGACCAGAAGGAGGTCCTCGGCATGCAGCTCGCGGTCGGCGCGGGGCGCAAGATAGCGATCCTCGTCGCGGATGATGCGCAGCACCGTCAAATCCAAGTCCCGGCCCAGGCCCGATTCGCCCAGCGTCTTTCCGGCCAGCGGAGAGTCGGGGAGCACCAATACCTCGGTGAAATACGCCCGGATGCCAAGCCCGCCACCCAGCTCATCGGGGTGGCGCCGGTCGGGTACCAGGCGCCGCCCCAGCGTGTACATAAACAGCAAGCCAGCCACTGCGATGGGGAGGCCTACCGGCGCCAGTTCGAAGATGCCCATCGGAGGGAGATCGTACCGGGTCATCAACCCGCTGATCACGATGTTGCTGGAAGTACTCACAATGGTGACAGAACTGGTGACGATTGAGGCTATCGCCAGCGGCATAAGCAGGCGAGATGCGCTGGTACGCGTCCGGTTCGCGAGGCCGATCACGATCGGGACGAAAAAAGCAGTGGAGGCGGTATTGCTGATAAACGCCCCCAAGCCGGCCGAGGCGGCCATTACCACCGCGAGCAGCCGGTTTAGATCATCGCCCGTAAATCGGATGATGGCCCGCCCGGTCATCTCGACCACCCCGGTGCGCAGCAAGGAAGCGGTCAGAATGAACAAGCCAAGGATCATCAACACGGTATCGCTGCCAAACCCGGCGAATGCCTCCTCCGCTGGCAGCAGACCCGTAAGGATTAGGGTCGCCAGCACTCCCAGGGCAACCACATCCGGCGGCACCCATTCAAAGGAGAACAGGATGACCGCCACGGCAATGATCAGGAGCACAAGCGCTATCTCAGGAGTCAAGAGTCCACCTGAGGCTGCCGCGGCCCACCCCGAGATCCGACGAAGGCCCCCGCAGCGCCGGAGTCAAGCCTCTCTCGCTCGGTAGGCCGGCGCCTGCAGCCATCTACCGTTTGATTCAAGCCGCCAATAGGGATGCCAGGCCACGCCAAACAAATCGAGCTGGATATACTTCTTATACGGTTTCACCACTTTGATCTCGATCTGCTCCCCGGCCTCCGCCCAGCGCTCGTCAATGTCATCCAGATCCGCCGCCACCTCCGCCTCCATATCAGCGAGATCGCCCCGCAAATCCTCTATAGCGGCTTGGGACTCCTCCACGTCCGCCTTCGCCTTCTGCGTCATGCGCCGCTTGGTCAGGGAGGTGGTTACCCGGCGGCGGGACCCCATGAACAGGCCGAGCACGTTCTCGGCGTGGGTGGCCATTTCTTCCATCTTCCTGGCGGACAGCTCGGCCTGGTCCTCGCTCAGCTCACGCTCCTCATGCGCCAGCTTATCGCGCAGCGATTCGATCTTCTTCCCATATTTCTTCTGCAGCTCCGCCGCCTCGGCATCCCTGGCTTCTTTGGCCGCCAACGCGCACTGCGCTTTGAATTCCGCTTCCGTGGTCCCGGGTTGGGCGACCAGTTCCAGCGCCGGATTCGACAGGAGATGCAATTCCGCGCTGTGATACACGAAATCCAGGAAATCCTTTACCAGCGCCTTCATCGTCTTCTCATCGCTCAGCGGCGCAGAAAGGGGAGCGAAACGCGCCCCCGGCGCGGGGGCCGGATCGAGCGATGCGGTGTCCACATGAGCCACCTGCCCGGCCTCCCACTCAGTACGCCGCGGAGCCGGATCTTCCAAGAGGCAGGCGAGATAGGCCTCATGGTCCAGATCCAGGCCGCGATCCAGGTATCGCACGGCGGCTTGCGCCAGCAAGGTGGGGCGGTACATGATCGACCCGCTCGAAACGTCCCTCAGATCCAGGGATTCGGATTTCAGCGCCTGGGCGATCGTCAGGTTGTTGGGAAGAAATACCTCATCCACCCCGCGGGGCACGGCGGGGCGAATCTCGCTTCCAGACTCTGACTCCGCCTGGCTCGATGGGCCAGGCTCCGCCCCGACGGCCGCGCCAAGCGGCGCAGGCGCAGCAGGGGGCTGAGCGCCAACTGCCTGAGATTCGGCCAGGGCGTTCAATTGGGAAATTTGATCGCGCGTGATGGGCCCCTTCAGATAGGCCATTGCCCAGCGCGTATAGAAGACCTGCGGCCTATCCGCGTGCACGTTGTTCAGCAGAAAGACGCGCTTGTCGAGATCCGAGATCAGCTTGTCGGCCCAGGTGCGGTCATAGCCGCCCTGGCTGGCGACGATGTTATCCAGGCCATCCAACAGGCGGGCTTTGTCCTGTTCGGTCTGCAGCCGGCCGATGAACCAAGTGCCGGCGTTGCTCAGCCCTTTATAGTCCAGGTCGACCGGGTTCTGGGTGGCCAACAACAGCCCGACCCCGAAGGCGCGCGCTTGCTTGAGGAGGCGCATGAGCGGATCCTTCGAGGGCGGCTTGGCGACCGGCGGAAGGAAACCGAGCACCTCATCGAAGTAGATCAACGCCCGAAGGGATGGTGATCCGGGCTGGGTACGCATCCATGATTCCACCGCCGTGAGCAGCAGGGTTACAAAGAACATTCGCTCCCGCTCAGAGAGATGGGACAGGTAGAAAATGCTCTGCCGGGGTCGCCCTTCCGCAGTCCACAGGAAGGATTGGATATCCAGCGGGGCGCCCTCCATCCAGGCCTGGAAAGTCGGGGAGGCCAGCAGGCCATTGAGCGCCATCGCCAACTCAAAACGCTTCTCGACGGGGTAGAACTGCTCCAACTCCAGAGCGCCCAACTGATCGAAGGGCGGACGTTGGATCAACCCGATCAGCTCCGACAGCTTGAGATCCTGGCCGCCCGCCCACAGATGTTCGAGGATATTGGCCAGCAGGATGTGCTCCCTGGACCGCACCGGATCGGCCTCGATGCCGACCAGACTCAGCAGGGCGGTCACGGTGGTCGATATCCGCTCCCGCAACGACTCCGCGTTGTCCTCCCAGGGAATATCCGGCGCCTGCAGGGAAGCCAGCACGCTGACCGGCAATCCGGCGTCCGATCCCGGCGTGTACACGACGTAGTCGGCAGCGGACCGCACAGCGCCGATGCGCTCCGGTGCGATGTCCCACTCCGCAAGCCCCTTCCGCCACAGGCCGGCGACCCGCACGGCCAGCTCTTCTTGGGATATGCCGTCTCGGCGCGCTTCATCTGGATCGACCCAAGGCGCAAAATCCGCCGGCGAAAGCTCCGGAAAATGCAGCAGCAGATTGCCGATGTCGCCCTTCGGATCGATGAGGATGGCCGGGATCCCTTCCAGGGCGGCCTCCTCCAAAATGTCGATACAAAGCCCGGTCTTCCCCGAACCGGTCATCCCCACGACAACCCCATGCGTGGTGAGATCGTCGGGATCGTACAAGACCGGGGTGTCGAGAATCTGCTTGTCGCGGACGTCAAACCGACGGCCAATATAGAACTTGCCCTCGCTGTCCACTGCTGCCTCCCTATATCAAGGTTCGAGATCCTGGAGAACCATCCTGCGCCTCAGCGACTCGCCAGGCCGAAAACGCGCTCGAACTCCGCCTCGTACTGGGCGGCAATTTCTGGGTCATGGATGATGATCACATTCTCGTCGTTGATCGCCTCCGCGCTGTGACTGAAGTTGTAGGAACCTGTAATGACGGTTCGTCCGTCCAGGATCATAACCTTATGGTGCATGCTGTTCGTGTTACCGTCCAGCCGCAGATCGACTCCCATTCTACGCAAGAAATCCAATTCCGTGCCAGGATCCCCCGCCTGGTCGGTTTCGATCACACCCCGCACCCGCACGCCGTCACGCGATCGCTCCGCCAGCACCGATTCCAGCGCGTCAAGCGTGAAGGCAAAGGCCAAGAAATCGATGCGCTCCTCGGCGCCCCGCAGCAGTTCGGCCAGGCGCCGCGCCACCCCGTCCTCGGGTGCAAACCACACTTCGACCCTGGACGAGTCAACCACCACCAGGCGATGGGGGGTGTCGGCACGGGAAAGCGACCCGAACCGGCCTTCCAAGAACATCTCCTCAAACTCGCGCTCGTAGTCCTCCGCGATCATGGGCGATCGTACGCCCACCAGATTGTTGTCGTTGCGATAGGCGCCGTTGACCGTCAGGTTCATCGAGCCGGTCCACACCTCAATCCCATCGACGATCACAAACTTGTGATGCATCAAGGAGTCCTGGCCGTCATCCCTTACCTCGATACCCTCCTCGATCAGGTCTTGGATTTCTTCTTCGCCCAAGTTGTCGCTTTCGGCCACCACCCGCACATTCACGCCTCTGCGATGTGCACGAAGGAGGGCGTCCCGCACGCTCCACAGATCCAGGCGGAATACGGCCACATCCAAGGCATAACCGGCCTGGTCCATGGACCGCGTCAATTCCTCATCGGGGCCGCCCCGAAAGGGTCCCGTGCCATCTTCGAGCGGATCCGTGAAATAAACATGAATCAAGCCCGGGTCCGGCTCGGACGTCAGACCGGGACCGCGGTCCGGAGGTGCCTCAGACCTGGACAACACCAAGTATGCGGCTACAAGCAGGCCAAACGCCACCCAGGCCAGAGCCGTCGGCCAGCGTCCCACATCCCTGAGGCGCGCTTTCAGCCCGTCATCGCGGTCAGACCCAGACCGATTCATCGCCCTTCATCCCCCTGGCGCCCGTCGCGTCAGCGCGTTCCGATTATAGACAAAGCGGCATGAACCTCAAAGCGGGGGAGCGGAGGGGGTGCGCTCCATTTCAGAGGGCAGCCGCATCTGAAGATGGAAGCCGCACCGGCCCTTCGTCATCCTCCGATCTCTGGGCGTCCCGGCCGCGCAGACCTGCGGTCGTGGTCATCGCTTTCCCTGCCGCGGCCCCTTTTCGCCCCCCTCCCGAAACCCTCCCCCACCACCTTCTCCCCAGTGGTCCAACAGGTTGGCCGAATTGGGGCAGCTCATTGAAGGTTGGAAAGCGCGAGGAAGAGACCAACGAGTGACATCCCGCCCAGCGAAGCATGACCTCTGTCCCTGAATTTTAAGGTGCACCTTAATCTATAGTATTAGGGAGGCCTGAATTCATTTCTGTGACCGCAGGTGTCCAGGAGACAGGCGAAGCACGAGGCAAGCTTATGGGGCAAGAACCGGGGTACGGCCGCAGCACAGAAATGTACCTCAAGACTATTGCCGAACTGACGGAGCCGGGCGAGTTGGTGGCGATCTCCTCTCTCGCCGAGCGGATGGATATCTCCCCCGTCTCCGCGACGGAGATGGTCCACCGTATGCAGGAGAAAGGATTGCTGAAACATACGCCCTATCAGGGAGTCGCCTTGACGACAGCCGGTCGCCGCATCGCCATGGCCACCCTCCGGCGGCACCGCCTTTGGGAGCGATTTCTGGTCGACGCCCTTGGCCTGCCCTGGGAGGAAGTGCATGAAATCGCCTGCAATCTGGAACACGCCGCTGGAGCGCAGGTCGCTGAAGCGCTGAGCGCTTTTCTCGGTGACCCGGATCGCTGCCCGCACGGCAATCCTATTCCCGAAGCAGGCCCCCGCAATACCCCAGCCGCAGAGACACATCTGGACGAGCTAAACGCCGGGGAGGGGGCGATCGTCAGCCGCATCAAACCAGAATCTTCAGTCGTGCTCCGCAGCCTTGCGCCCTCAGGCATTCGACCTGGATCGCGGATCCGGGTGCGCGCCGTCGGACCCTTGGACGGGCCGCTTGCCATCGATACACCCCAAGGCCCTGTCAGCTTGGGCGCCAAGCTCGCGGCCCATGTGCGTATCGAACGCCTGCCAGAGAGAACACGGGCCGAGGTCGGAAAAGAATGAACTCCTGCCATTCCTCCCCGGGCCACGCCGAATCCACACTCGAGGTGGGATTCCCTGACCGTGGTCGGGCGAAGGCCGACCCATCCCACGCCCGGGGCCCAGGCGCTATTTCCCCGTTGGAGAGCGCCGGGGCAATCGCGCTGGTCGGTCATCCAAACGTGGGCAAATCGGCCCTGTTCCAACACCTGACCGGATTGCACGTCACAGTCTCCAATTACCCGGGGACAACAATCGAGGTCATTCACGGTCCCAGCCAGACCCTGGAGGGCGCCGAGATCGTCGACACGCCGGGCGTGGTGACCCTGCCCTCCAGCACCACAGACGAGCAGGCGACCGTCCGTCTGCTGCTCAGTGGGCCGCTGAAGGCCGTTATTCAGGTGGGGGACGCCAAGAACCTGCACCGCTCCCTGCTGTTGACCGTCATTCTGGCGGAGATGGAAATCCCTATGGTGCTTGCGCTCAACATGGTGGACGAAGCGCATTCCCGCGGTATCGAACTGAACACGGATGCGCTCGTCGCTCGCATTCACGCGCCCGCCGTGAAGACGGTCGCTGTGCGAGGCGAGGGTTTGGAGGATCTTCTTTCGGCCGTCCGCCAGGCGCCAGCCCCTCATTTACATCTGCAGTATGCGCAGGAGATCGAGGCCGCTGTCGCGGAAATATCCCCGCATTTGCCACCCGCCGGGATCAGCCCCCGCTCGCTGGCGTTGCTTTGGTTCTCCAATGACCCCGCTGTGGACGATTTTCTGGCTCAGGCCTGTGACCGGACAGGGTATCTACATCTGATTGAGCACCGAGATAGGCTGCAGTTGGCGTTCGGGGAGCCGCTCTCCCTGGTGATCCAGCGGGCGCGCCTGGATTTCGTGGAGCAACTGGCAGCGGGCGTGGTGCTGGACAGCGGTGGGCCCTGGTCCGATTTCTCCTCTCGTCTCGGCCGGCTGGCCACGCATCCTTTTTGGGGCATTCCCATCCTGCTGCTGGTCCTGTTTGGCATGTATTGGTTCGTAGGGGTATTTGGAGCAGGAACGCTTGTCGATCTGCTGGAACGGGGGCTCTTCCGGGGGGTGATCAACCCCCCGCTGGTCTCCTGGGTGCAGAAGACCTCACCACTGCCCATGCTGTCCGACCTGCTGGTGGGAGAATATGGTCTCTGGACTATGGGTATGACCTACGCCGTAGCCTTGATTCTCCCCATCGTCACCACCTTCTTCCTGGCATTCAGCCTCATGGAGGATTCCGGGTACCTGCCGCGTCTTGCAGCATTTACCAACCGAATGTTCCGATTTATCGGGCTCAATGGCAAGGCAGTGCTACCCATGGTGCTCGGGCTGGGCTGTGTGACTATGGCGACCATGACTTCCCGCATTATGGAAACCAAACGCGACCGGCTGATGGTGATCTTGCTGCTGGCGCTGGCAATACCTTGCTCCGCGCAACTGGGCATCGTCATGGGCATGCTCGCCAGCGTCTCCTTTGTCGCCACGGCGATCTGGGCGCTGGTCGTTCTGGGTGTACTGCTCGTCATTGGCTGGCTCGCAGCCAGGATTTTGCCTGGCGAGCGCACCTCGCTCCTGCTCGAGTTGCCACCCCTGCGCCGGCCGGCAATCTCGAACGTGCTGGCGAAGACGACCGCCCGCATCGAATGGTATCTGAAGGAGGTCTTGCCCCTCTTTCTCCTCGGAGCGCTGATCATGTTCATCATGGACAAGACGGGAGCGCTGGACTGGTTGATCCGCGCCGCGGAGCCCCTGGTCTCAGGATGGCTCGGCCTGCCCGCACAAGCAAGCGCGGCCTTCATCCTCGGATTTCTGCGCCGCGATTTCGGAGCCACGGGCCTCTTTGTGATGGAGTCTCAGGGCTTGCTTGACCCCCGTCAAACCCTGGTCGCCATGGTCACCATCACCCTGTTCATACCCTGCATCGCCAGCGTGTTGATGATCGCCAAAGAGCGTGGCTGGCGGACCTCGTTGGCGGTGATGGGCTTGGTGATGCCATTGGCGTTTCTGACCGGCGGATTGCTCAACTTGGCTCTGCTGGGAGTTGGATGGTGAACAGAACCGTGCAGCTGTTTACATGCCCCCTATGCGGCTATCGCTTCATCCCCCACACCCAGTTGGGGTGTGCCTCCTGCGTCATTCACAGAGACTGCGGCCTGATCTGCTGCCCAGCCTGCGGATACTCGACCACCGATCCGCGCGCATCGAAGATCGTCGATTGGATATCCAGCGCGCTCGGAAGAAAGCGCCAGCATGAGAAGACGAAAGGGACATAGTCAAGGCCGCAGGGGTTTCCTGGGCGCCTTGATTCGTCCTCGAGGCCCAGGGCGGCGAAAGAGGGGCGGCTGCCAACGAGCCACCCTCACATTGGCCGACATCCCGGCCGGCAGTCGGGTCCAAGTCCGTGGCTTCCGCCCCATCGACCCGGTTCGGCGCCAGCGCCTGCAAGCCTATGGCCTTTGCCTGGGCCAGCATCTGGAAGTAGTGCAACAATCCCCGGTCACCATCATCCGCGCCGCGCATACCGAGTTGGCGATGGAGAAGGACCTGGCAAGATCAATCGTGGTGCGGGCAAAGACGTGATGCGCAGGGCGCCGGGGGAGCCGCCTGATGGGACGTCTCCGCACAGGGTTGACCCGGTCGAAGGATGACATCCAAAAAGAGGTTGGAAGCGGTGCTACAGAGGATCACCCGCATACTCGAGCAGGGCAACCCGCAGAGGAGCCTGCAGACAAAGGTGACACTCTTGATTCTGGGCCCCTCCCTGCTGATCCTGGCGGTCGCGGGCGCGGTGGGATACGCGCAATCACGCCACCGAGTGCTGAGGAACATGTCCTTGCTGACATCTCAGACCGCCCAGGTAATCCAAGTGGCCCTGCGTCGAGATATGCTCGCCTCCGATTTTGAGAGCATGCAGGAGACGTTGGATATCATCGCCCGGGACAAGCATATCGATAACCTATATCTGCTGGACACGGATGGCCGGGTGGTGTTCGCGCCCCACAAGGCGAGCGTCGGCGAAGTTTTCAGCAACAAGGAACCTGCTTGCCAGCCCTGCCATTCACTTTCCCCGGCGGAGCGACCGCTGGGAGTGGCTGTGACAAATAGCGCGGGCCAGCCGGTGTTCCGCAGCATGCAGCCTATCGAGGTCCAGCCCGAATGCAGCCGCTGCCATGATCCCGATCAGCGCATCATCGGTCTGCTGTTGACAGATGTGGCCATATCACCTTTCGAATCTGCTATCGCCCAAGAGACCCGTAATTCGCTCCTCTGGTGGGTTGGCACCATCATTCTGATCGTGATATTGGTCAATCTGGCGATCTCGCGCTTTGTGCTGCGCAGGATCAGCCATCTATCGGCCGCGATCGATCGTTTCGGACAGAATATGGAGCCCCCTTCGCTCCCCGATTCCCCCATGGATGAGATCGGGAAGCTGAGCGGAGCTTTCGAATCCATGACGGCCCGCATCATCCAGCGAGAGGGTGAGAACAAGGATCTGACCGCGGCATTGGGGAGGCGGATGGAAGAGCGGGACAGGCTGCTGAAGCGCCTGATTGAGGCACAGGAACAGGAACGCAAGCGTCTGGCGCGAGAGCTGCATGACGACCTCGGTCAAGGGCTGAGCACCGTGGCGCTGAACGTTGAGCTTGTGCAGAGCTCGATGCAGACCGATTCCGAATCCGCCCATCGCCACCTCGCGAGAATCCATGAGCTGGTCGCCGACGCCACCGAGCGGATGTACGATTTGATTCTCGGGCTTCGGCCCTCCTCCCTGGACGACTTGGGGCTGGTGGCGGCCCTGCGGGCGCTCGTCGGCCGCACCCTGGAAGCGGCTGGAATAGAGTGCGATTTCAACGTCCCGCAAGGCGACCGGCGATTGCCTCAAGAGGTCGAGATCACCCTGTTCCGCATCATTCAAGAGGCGCTCACCAACGTCGTCAAGCACGCGCACGCTGGCCATGTCGAACTCAAGCTCTGCCGGCAGGACGGCCTGTTGATCACAGAGATCAACGACAACGGCGTCGGCTTCAATCCCCTGGATCTCGACCGGCCCGGAGCGGCCGAGCGCGGTCTGGGGCTGCTGGGGATGCGCGAACGAGTGGAGCAATGCCAGGGGACGATCTCCATTTGCAGCCAGCCCGGGCAAGGCACCCATATCATCGTGGAGCTACCGCTGAGGGAGACATGGCATGCGTGAGCGTATTCGGGTCCTGATCGCCGACGACCATACGATCTTCCGCTCTGGATTGAACATGCTGCTGTCGAGCCAACCGGATATCGAAGTTGTCGGCGAGGCGACGGACGGCGACGAGTCCATCGCCGCCGCGGCCCGCCTGCGGCCCGACGTGATCCTGATGGACATCGGCATGCCCAACCTGAATGGAATAGAGGCCACGCGGCAGATCCGCGAGCGCGTGCCCGAAGCCGAGGTGTTGGTGCTCACCATGCATCGCTCCGACGAGTACTTCTTCCAGATGCTGGAAGCCGGTGCTTCGGGGTACATCCTCAAGGGCGCGGAGACCCAAGAATTGATCAGCGCCGTGCGCACCGTAGCGAAAGGGGAGGTCTTCCTATATCCGTCACTGGCCGGGAAGCTGGTGAAAGAGTATCTGAAACGAACCAACATCGAGGGAGAGGACTCCCCCTTGTCTGAACGCGAAAGGCAGATCCTCAGGCTCATCGCCGAAGGGTTCACCGGCAAAGAGATCGCGGACCGCCTGGTGATCAGCCCAAGCACGGTTCACTCCCACCGCACGAACATCATGCACAAATTGGAGCTGAAGAGCCGCCATGAGTTGGTGCGCTATGCCCGCCAGCGAGGGCTGCTCTAATCTCCCTCTTCTAATCCAGCTCAACCAACCCGCATATTGACCGCGCGCCAAGATGCCTGGCGGAAAACGCCAACGGCTTTGGCGTTTTCGGAGGCCCACTTGGCACACACTCCGATTACATCCTCCGGCCACTTCCAATATTCTGGTATGGAGGAAGGCTCACTATGGTTGGCCGGAAGGTGTTGGTCCTTTGGACCAATCCGCTCTTTCATGAGACCATCCGTGTCCTGCTGCAGCAGGCGGACGTGGAGGTCGTCGGCGCCCTGCGCCGGCTTTCCCATTGGCAAGAACAGGTCCAGGCCCACCATCCGGATACGGTGATTATCGAGACTGGCGAGGACGAGAGCGCCAGCAACGGAGAGACCCTCTCCATCCTGCGCTCCGGACCAGCGGTCATCCGGCTCAGCCTTTCGGACAACGAGCTCAGCCTCTACAAACGGCAGCACAGGAGCATCAGCAGCACAGATGAGTTGATCGAGCTTATTCTGCCGGACGCCGATCAGTCGCCGCCCGAGGAGAGCGAGGCAGATGCCCAAGGAACTACCTGAGCGCACCGGGCCGCGCATGCGTTGGTTTCCGCTAGCCATCGGCGTCCTGCTTGCGGTGTTGTTGGCAGTATTGATCAGCCAGCGCGCCACCCTTTCCTCGCCCGAGCAGCCGATTGATTTCAGTCACCTGCGTCACAGCCAATCCGGTGTGGAATGCTTGTTCTGCCATCCGAACGCCCTGCGCTCTGACATCGCTGGACTCCCCTCTGTGCAGAAGTGCGCCGGATGCCATCAGGTGATTGCCACGGATCAGCCGGAAATCAATCGGGTACTCGGATACTGGGAGAATGGGCAGGCCATCCCATGGCGGCCAGTCGTCAATTTGGATGATTACGTATTCTTCAGCCACCACGCGCACACCCGGGCCGGGGTCAGCTGCGAGACGTGTCATGGGGATGTCGCTCAAATGGACACCGCCCGCGAGGTCCTTCACATGGACATGGGCTGGTGTCTCGATTGCCATCTGGAGCAATCGCCCGAGCGGGTCGGCAAACTCGTCGATTGTCTAACCTGTCACGAATGAGGCATGGGCATATGGGTAGAAAGATCGATCGCCGCACCTTCTTGAAGCTCACCGCCGGTGCCACCGCTGTCGCCACCGGGCTGAGCCCACGCACCCGCCGCGTGCTGCTGGAACCCTATGTGCGCCCGCCCGAGGAGGCCCTGCCCGGACAGGCAACTTGGTATGCGAGCACCTGCCGGCAGTGCCCCGCCGGATGCGGCATCCTGGTGCGGGTCATCAACGGGCGGCCGCGTAAGATCGAAGGCAACCCGGACCACCCCCTCAACCGAGGAAAGCTCTGCGCCCGTGGCCAGGCCGGTCTGCAGGCTCTATATGATCCAGACCGGCTGCGCAACGCAGTCCGGCAGGCGGCAGCACCGGGCTATCACTACTTCGAGCCAATCGCCTGGGGTCAGGCGCTCGATCAGATCGCTTCCCGCCTCAGCGGCGCGGGAAGCGGGACACGGGTCGCGTTCCTGGCGAACTGGTTGCCGGATCACCTATACGATCTCGCCAGCCGATTCTTGGGGGCGTTCGATGTAGGCCCCCCTGTGGTTTATGACCTCCACACCGCCCTCGAGGGGCGCTCCGTGCTCGCCGAAGCGGCTGAGCATTGGTTCGACACGCGCGACTTGCCCATCTACGACATCTCGCGGGCCGAGGTGATCTTCTCCTTCGGTGCGAACTTCCTTGAGACGTGGATGTCCCCCGTCTCCCAAGCGGTCGATTTTGGCGGTATGCGCCAGGGTCAGGTGAGCGGACGGGGTCATTTCGTCCAATTCGAACCCCGCCTGTCTTCCACAGGCGCAACCGCGGATGAGTGGGTGCCCATCCGGCCGGGGACGGAGGGATTTGTGGCCCTGGGGATCGGCCGTGTGATCGTGGAGGAAAACCTGGGGCAGGTGGGGTTGCAGCGGGCGAACGCCGGTCTATATCGGGACGTGAGCGTGGCGCAAGCCGCTGAGGCGAGCGGAATGCCGGCCGATGAGCTCCGGCGCCTGGCGCGGATCCTCGCCAGCGTCGAGAGACCGCTCGCGATCCCCGGGGGTTCCCTCTCCGGGGTATCCAACGGCGTCGCGGCAGCCGAAGCCATCATGGCGCTGAATGTGATCCTGCAGCGCCTGGGCCGCGAGGGCGGCGTCTTCCTGCCTCAGCCCTTGCCCACCCAGACTTTCTCGAACCGGACCACACCCAGTTCATACCATCAGATGGCAGAGTTGATTGACAGCATGCGGCGAGGGCTGGTGGATGTGCTCTTCATCCACGGCGCCAACCCCGTCTATGAACTTCCTCCCTGGATGGATTTCCTGCGGTCAATGCAGAAAGTGCCGCTGGTCGTGTCATTCAGTTCCATAGTGGATGAGACGGCGGCATATGCCGATCTGGTGCTGCCGGACCATTCCTATCTGGAAGCATGGGGATACGAGGTGAACCGGATCGGGGTCGATCGCCCTATCGTGAGCAGTCAGCAGCCAGTGACGCGGCCGCTGTACGACACCCGCTCGACGGCAGATGTGCTGCTGGCCCTTGCGGCGCGCCTGGGCGGTAGGGCCGCGGAGGCCCTGCCCTGGACGAACGAGGTCGACTACTTGAGGGAACAGGCCAGCGCGTTGCTGGGCTCCAGCATCGGCGCATTCGATGCCCAGACCCCGGGCGGATTTTGGAGCACCTGGCGCCAACTCGGCGGATGGTGGGCCCGGAACCCCATCCGGCGCGAGCCTGTCACCACCCGCTCGTTGTCCGCCCCCCTGCAGGTGCCTGAGCCGATGCTTGTGGGGGATGAAACCCGCTTTCCGCTGCTCCTCGTCCCTTTCGAATCCATCACTCTGACCGATGGCCGAGGCGCCAATCAGCCCTGGCTGCAAGAGACCCCAGATCCGATGACGACCGCGCGTTGGGGAACATGGATCGAGCTGAACCCCGAGACGGCGGCCCGGCTGGGCGTCGAGAACAACGATCTGGTGCGCGTTGTCTCGACATACGATGAGATTGAGATTCCCGTGGTGGCCTATCCCGCCATCCGCCCAGACGTGGTTGCCATCCCCACCGGGCAAGGTCACAAAGATGGGGGGCGGTTTGCGGCCAACCGCGGGGCCAACGTGATGGCAGTGATGGCAACTCCCAAGAATCCCTTCGCCGATCACATGCCGTGGGCATCCACCCGAGTGCGGGTCGAGCCCACCGGCAAGAGACAGCAACTCGCCCGATTGGAGAGCTTGGATGCCGAAGGTCGCGAAACACTCCGCTGATCATGTCGCCAACCCGGAGCACCGCTGGGGGATGGTCATTGATCTGGACCGATGCACCGGATGCCAGGCGTGCGTGGTCGCCTGCCACGCGGAGAATAACGTCCCCGTTGTCGGTGAGCGCGAGGCCGTCCGCAGGCGCACCATGCATTGGATCCGCATCGAACGCTATTGGGAGGGGGAGTTCCCCAACGTGCGGGCGCGTTTCATGCCTGTTCTCTGCCAACAATGCGGGGAGGCCCCATGTGAGCCCGTGTGCCCGGTATTTGCCACCTATCACACCCCGGAGGGGCTGAACGCACAGGTCTACAACCGCTGTATCGGCACACGCTTCTGTGGCAGCGCCTGCCCATATAAGGTGCGCATGTTCAATTGGTTCCGGCCGGATTTTCCGGAGCCGCTGGAACAACAGCTCAACCCGGATGTTTCTGTTCGGGGGCGAGGCATCATCGAGAAATGCTCCTTCTGCATCCAGCGCATCCGGAGAGCCGAGCTGCGGGCTGATCTGGAAGGCACAGCCCCGGACGATGGGGCGATCCAGCCTGCCTGCGTGCAGACTTGCCCCTCCTCCGCCCTGCTGTTCGGCGATTTGGGGGATCCGGATAGCCGCGTAAGCCGCCTGGCGCGGGGCAACCGCGCCTTCCGGCTGCTGGAAGGCCTGGGCACAGATCCGGCTGTGATCTATCTCAAGGGAGGCGAAGCCAATGCCTGACGCGGCCCCGACACCACCGCAAGAAGGTCCGACTCAGAGCGAGGGGGCTGAACTCAGCGACGAAATCCATGGCCGGTTGCTCCTCGAGAAGCGGACCGACCGGGAGATCAATGAGGCGGTGCTGCGACCTATGCTCCACTCCGGATGGGGATTTTGGTCCCTGGCCGCGGTGCTCGTGGCCATCATCCTGTGGGGTCTGTACGCTTGGTTTTATCAGGTTCGCTGGGGTATGGGGGTAGCGGGCATCAACCAGCCCGTCTATTGGGGCCTGTACATCACGACCTTTGTGTTCTGGGTCGGGATCAGCCACGCCGGCACCATGATCTCGGCGGTGCTCCGGCTGCTGCGGGTGGATTGGCGCCGTCCCATCACCCGCGGTGCCGAGGCGATGACCGCCTTCGCCTTGATGATGGCCGCCTTGTATCCGCTGATTCACCTGGGCCGAGTGTGGAAATTCTATTGGATGATCCCGTATCCGAACAATCGGGCCATGTGGCCCAACTTCCAGTCTCCGCTTATGTGGGATATGGTCGCCATCTTCACCTACTTGATCGGCTCTTCCCTGTATCTGTACCTGGCATTGATCCCCGATCTGGCTGTCGCCAGAGACTACACGCAAGGGTGGCGCTACAGGCTCTACCGGATATTCTCTCTGGGGTGGCGGGGAACGGAGAGCGAGTGGCATAAGATGCATCGCGCGCTCTCGATATTCAGTGTGATCATCATCCCCGTCTTCCTCTCCGTGCACTCGATTGTCTCCTGGGACTTTGCGGTCACCATCCAACCCCGCTGGCACAGCACGATCTTCGCACCCTATTTCGTGATCGGCGCAGTCTATTCGGGGCTCTCCGCGCTGGCCACCATCCTCATCATTGTGCGCAAGACCATGCATTTGGAGGACTTTCTGCGGCGCGAGCACTTCGACGGCTTGGGGAAACTGGTCATGGTGGCCGGCCTGGCTTGGATCTACTTCTGGTTCGCCGGCTTCATCGTCGAATGGTACGGCAAGGAGCCCGTCATCCAAGCGTTGATTCACGAGGAAATCAGCGGGCCATTGGCGCCCTTCTTCTGGCTTCAGATAGCCGCAAATGTGATCCCTCCCGCCCTGCTCGTCTCCAGGCGGCTGCGCACCAATCCGACCACCTTGCTGCTGATCACGTTGTTGGTCAATGTGGGGATGTTCACCGAACGGGCCCTGATCGTGATCGGTAATCTGCAGCGCAATTATCTGCCTTTCGATTGGGGCACCTACCATCCAAGCTGGGTGGAGGTCAGCATCGTGGCAATGACCTTCGCTGGGTTCGCGCTGCTCTACACACTGTTCTCCCGGATCGTCCCCTACGTGCCGATCTGGGAAATCCGGGAGGGTCGCCTGCGCTACACGCTTCGCCGCATTGGCCGCCTGCTGGTTCCCACCGCGGCGGAGATAGAATAGGAGTCCGCTATGGCCGAAGGGGTCCAACTGCTCGCCCTGTTCGAGGAATCCACCGCCACCGCCCAGGCCATCGACGCCCTCCACGACGCGGGCATCCCCGATGAAAAGGTCGTGGTGATGACCGGCGTCCCCTATCCCGAGAGGGCGCTCGGCCGACGTGTAGAGTGGCTGCGGCTTCCCTATATCGTCGTGGCAGGGGCCTTCGTCGGCCTGCTGTTCGGCCTGTTTCTGGCGGTCATCACCCCACATCTCTACCGGCTGGACATCGGCGGGCATCCGCCTGTGGGATTCCCTCCAGCCGGGGTGATCATCTTCGTGTTCGCCATGATGGCCACCATCATCTCTACATTTCTGGGCGTGATCTGGGAGATGGGATTTCCGGAATTCGGGCCAAAGCACTATCACAAGATGGTCAGCGATGGATACCTCGCTGTGCTCGTAGACACCACAGAAGAACTCCAAGAGACGGTGCGCCGCATTCTGCACGAGGGTGGGGCGCGCGAGGTCGAGCGTCCGGAGAAACAGCTACTATGAGCAGAAGAACACGCAGAGGCTTGACCTTCATCGCCATCGTACTTGCGCCTTTTGTCATTGGCCTGTTGATCACCTATCAATGGATCCGCATCCCCTTCACCACGGATCTTGCCATCTCTCCGGCGATCGACTACCAGGAGGGTCCCAGGCGACTCCCGCCGGATGGGGCGGTTCCATACCAGGGCGAGGCGCTTATCTCTGGGGAGTTTCCACAGAATCCCGTCCCCAGCAGCCCAGAGTCCCTGCAGCGAGGGGAGATCCTCTATCACCTCCATTGCGCCATCTGCCATGGGAATGCTGGCCGGGGGGACGGCCCATTGGCGGATCGTTTCAGCCGCACCCCCGAAAACCTCTCCGGCGCCCAGGCGGCGGCCGAATTCGACGGATCGGTATACCTGGCTATCCTGCAGGGCTTCGGGGAAATGCCTTCGCTCGCCGAAAACTTGACCCGGCGCGAGCGCTGGGACGTGATCAACTACATACGGACCCTGCCCGGCCAAGGGGAGTAGGAGAGGTCTATCATGGGGAAGCAGAAAATCCTGATTGGGGCTTCGGTCGCCATCGGTGCTTTGTTCTTCAGCGCTTGCCGGCCGCAGGCCGGCCTTCCGGCAGGGCCGACACCGATCCCCACTCTCGCCCCGGTGGAGGCCTTCGAAGCCGAGCCGCTGCCCAGCGAGACCCCTGTGGGGGCCATCTTGAGCTATCCGGCGCGCCCCCCCTCCGCGCAGCAAGGCCAGGACCTGTATTTCAACTACTGCCTCGAATGCCACGGGCCGGATGGCACAGGCGCGATGCCAAAGGCGCGCAATTTCCTTGACCTCGACTACATGCGCGGCGAAGCGCCTGCGACCTTTTACGCAGCGGTGACCGAAGGCCGCGGCGAGATGCCCGCCTACCAAGACATCCTGAACTCAGATGAACGCTGGGACGCCGTCTACTACATCTGGCGGCTGTCCACCAGCGAACAGACCCTGGAGCAGGGGTCTCAGATCTACGAGCAGAACTGCGCCTCCTGTCATGGCGAGAACGGTTCGGGTGAATTGCTGGGCGCGGCCGATTTCACGAATCTGCGTGAGATGGCGAACTTGGCTCCGCGCGACTTGTATCTGACTGTGACCCAGGGTCGCGGCTCCATGCCCGGATGGCAGCCGCTCTTGAGCCAAGACCAGCGATGGGCGGTCATCGACTACGTATCGTCATTCTCGTACGATCCGGCGTTGGAGGCGGAGGGGGCAACGACGCCAGACGCTGCCCCCCCAAGCCAACCGCCCACCTGCGACGCTCAGCAGGAGAATCCCTTCGCCTGGGACGACGCCGATGCCGTTGCGGCTGGGGGCGCGATCTTTGAGGCCCAGTGCACCATCTGCCATGGTCAAGATGGCCGGGGAGGTCTGCCCGGCACGGTGGACTTCACCTCCCAGAATGTGAGCGCGGAGCTGCAAGAGACGGCTGGGGAGAAGTTCTGCCTGATCACCGGGGGGATGGGGGCCATGCCGTCTTTCCGCCAGACTCTGACAGCAGAGGAGCGATGGCAGGCCCTCACATTCCTGGCCTCACTGGGAAAGTAGGAGAGAGACACCCCCAAGGCCGGGACCTGGAAGAAAGGAGGTGCGTCGGCAGAGAACCCCTTTTCGTCTCGCCGTAAGAACGCTTCACAATATGAGGAGAATATCGCATGCGACAGAAATACCTGATTGGATTGGCCGTATTCACCTGCCTGGCCATCGCCTTATCCGCCTGCGCCGGCTCACAGGGGCCACCCGGGCCCGAGGGTCCGCCCGGCCCCCAGGGCCCCGCCGGTCCCGCAGGGCCTACTGGGCCCGAAGGCCCGCCCGGGCCGGCAGGAGCAGACCTCACGGAGGAACAGCAGGCCGCGCTGGAATACGCGGGCATGCTGTCCGAATCTTTCGCCTTCCCATCGGTGGAGAACACACCCAGAGGATGCCCCTCCTGTCACGTCCTGGTTGACGAGGAGACCGGCAAATACACCTTGCCGTACGAGGCGCACGAACGCGCCGAAGTGCGCGGCGAGGAGCACCCCGATGTCGCCCCGGACGGCACCTCGCTGGCTGTGACCGAGGAAGTGAAGGTGACCACCTGCCTGCAGTGCCATGCCTCCGGCACGGGCGCCCGGGAGGATATGGGGGTTGTGGCACCGCTGGCGCTACGGGACATCGTGCACCCGGCGCACCTGTACAGCTCGACGTTCAAGTTCCATTATGGTGGCAACTGTTTCACCTGTCACAATGTGAACGGCGAAGGGGAATTCGAGCTGCTCACGGAAGCCGTGGAAACCAACGAGAAGGGCGTCCCAGACCCTGCCAATCTGCCCATCCCAGGAGCGATGATATTCGACGAGGAAGGGCAGTAGGAAGGGGGGCTCCGCCGCCCGGAGCTCTCGTCCGAGCTGAATGTAAGTGGCGCGCAGGCGCCGTGGCGGGAAGGTCCATGGGGGGGCCCGCCGCGGCGCTTTGCGCCCGTCGCGGTGCAGACTCAGGTCACGTCAAGCCGGGAAACTGAAAGGGAGCAACCCTTCGCCCGATCGTCTTCATGAGCGGTGGACGGCTTGGGTGGGTGGGCGTGTTCAACATCCGCGCCTCAAAGCCCCTTCAGAATCTCCCGCACCAGCCCCGGCCCACGATAGACCAGTCCGGTATACATCTGGACCAGCGAGGCGCCGGCCTCCAGCTTCTCCCGCGCCGAGGCGGGGTCGTCGACGCCGCCTACCCCGATGATGGGCAGCGATCCCCCGCTCAGCCGGTGGATCTCGCGCACGGACTGAGTTGCCCGCTCGCGCAGCGGCGCCCCGCTCAGGCCCCCGGTCTCCCGGCCGCGCGGGGAATGCAGGCCGTCGCGCGCCACGGTCGTGTTGGAGGCGATCACACCGTCGAGCCCCACCTCAATGATGGCACCCACCGCATCTGCGAGTTCCTGTGTGGTGAGATCCGGCGCCAGCTTGACCAACAGCGGGACCCGTCGGGCGGTCGCGGCCGCGAGCTCATCCCGGGCCGCCAGCAGCTCCTCCAGCAGCGCCGACAAATGGGCCCGGGCCTGCAAGCGGCGCAGGCCGATGGTGTTTGGAGAGGACACATTCACCGCCAGGTAGTCGGAAACCGGATAGAATGCCCGCAGCAGCACCAGATAGTCCTCGCGCGCGCGGCCCAAAGGCGTATCCGCTCCTTTCCCGATGTTGACCCCCACCACAACCCCTTCCGGCCGGCTTCTGCGCAGCCGCCGGAGCAGGTCTGCGGCACCCGCGTTAGGGAAACCCATGCGGTTGATGAGCGCAGCATCTTCCGGCAGCCGGAAGATGCGCGGGCGGGGGTTGCCCGCCTGGGGCATGGGGGTCACCGTCCCCAGCTCCAGATGGCCGAATCCCAGGCACGCCAGGCCATGCATCGCTATCCCTTGCTTGTCATAGCCTGCGGCCAGGCCAATGGGGTTGTCAAAATCAATCCCGAAGGCGCTGACCTTCAGCGCCCGATCCGGGACCGTGAAAACCCTGCGAAGGGCGGCCCTGACTGGCGGCAAGCACCCCGCCAGCGCGAGCAATCGCAGGGTCAGGTTGTGCGCACGTTCCGCATCCAGCCTGAACAGCAACCGGCGCAGCCACCCATAGGGACTTATGCGATCCAGGCTGCGGACAGCGGATGATTCTACCTGGTGGCCCGTTCTGCATTCTCCGTTCGAATCCGCGCGGTTTCCCCTGGGCCGCTCCATAGCGCTGGCATCTCGCGCCTCAACGCGCACCAAGAAACTGCCTCACCGCGTTCGCTTGATCGCGCGACACGCTCCCTACTGCCTCCCAATAATCCATCAACTGGGAGAGTGTGAACACGCTGTGGAACGCGTACCCCGCCTCTCGCAGCGCCTCTTGGGCGCCGGCCTGGCGGTCGATGAGCACAGCTACATCGCGTATGACCAGGCCCACGCTCTCCAAGTGCTCAATCGCTTCAAATTTGCTACCCGCAGTGGTGGCAAGGTCATCGATCAATACAACCCTTTCCCCCGGCCGAAAAGCGCCTTCCACTGGGGACTGGGTGCCATAGTCTTTGACCCGCTTGCGAGGGTAGACCATGGGTAGATCCGCCTGCAGCGCGATGGCGGTCGCGATGGGCAGGCCGGCGTAAGGCAATCCGGCCAGGCGGTCAAAGCGCAGCCCCTCCAGGAGCGGGCGGTATGCGGCCGCGACCCGGGCGAGCAAGGCCGGATGGGAGGCCAGCAGGCGCAGGTCCAGATAGATGGGGGATTGGGTTCCCGACTTCAGTCTAAACTCACCGAACTTGACGCATCCGGCCCGCAGCAGCCCATCCGCCACCTGCAGCAGCTCTGGGCGGAGAGACGAGGCCGGCGCCTCGCCCACACTTCCCCGGACACGATTGATGCGGTCGCGCAGCTCCCTCGCCCTCGCGCGCGGATCTCTTGCCCGGGCGATGGCACGCGAGACCGGCACGATCATTCCCGAGCCGTCCGCCCGGAGCCCGGCGCGCAAGGCGCCCTCCAGATCCGCACCTTGGGCGCCTACCCCCGGCGCCAGCAACCAGAGATCGGGGGAGACGCCCCGCACAGCGGCCACCGCGCGCGGGTCCGTTGCACCCACCACCAGCCCCAGATTATCCGCCTTGTTCCACTCTCTCGCTCGCCGCGCGAGCTGTAGGTAAAGGGGTTCCCCTCCGGGGCCCCTGCTCCGGACCTGCAGTTCGTCTGCCCCCGGGTTTGAAGTCTTGCACAGCAGGAAGGCGCCCCGGCGGGGATCCCCGATGAAAGGGGCAATCGAATCGGACCCCATGTAGGGGTTCACCGTGACCGCATCCGCTCCCAGAACATCGAAGGCCGCCGCGGCATATGCACTGGCGCTGGAGGCGATATCGCCCCACTTGGCATCCAGAATCACCGGTGTGCCCTCGGGCACGGCCCGGATGACGGCCCCCAGCGCGGTCCACCCCTCGGCTCCCAATGCCGCGAAGAAGGCGCTGTTCGGTTTGAAGGCGCAGGCGAAATCAGCGCAGGCCTCGATGATGCCGATGCAGGAATCGCGCGCCGCTGACCCAGAAGAGGCCTCCAGGAACTCCGGATGGGGGTCCAGGCCCACGCACAAGAGCGAGTTTGCGCTGGCGATGCGTGCCTCGAGGCGGGAGAAGAAAGACGCCTGCCCCCTCATCTCGGTCCGCCTAGGCCGTTGACGAGCCTGCGCCATGATGTCCAGCCCTCCGGGATGCCGATCGATGTGTTTCGCTTCAAGCCCATTCCGCCTCGCTATGCTATGCCTTGCCCAGCACCATCGCCAGCAGCGCCATCCGCACGTACAGGCCGGACTCCATCTGCCGGAAGTATGCCGCTCGGGGATCCGAATCCACCTCCATGCTGATTTCTCCAACCCGGGGGAAGGGGTGCATAAGGATCATGACCTCCTTGGCCTTTGCCATCGTCTCCGGCGTGACGTGGTACAGATCCTTCACTCTGTCATATTCTGTGAGGTCCCCGAAACGTTCCTTCTGCACGCGGGTGACGTAGAGCACGTCGCTTTCCCCAATGAACTCGTCCAGATCACTGCTCTCCGCCTGCGGGACCCCGGTCGCCTCCAGCTCCGCCATCAGCTCCTCCGGCATACGCAGGATATCGGGCGAGACGTAGTTCAAATTGACATCATAGAGCGAAAGCAAGCGCGCCAGGGAGTGAACCGTGCGGCCGTATTTCAGGTCACCCAACATGGTGACGGTCAAGCCATCCACAGCCCCCAGATGCTCCTGGATGTTGAAGAAATCAAGCAGGGCCTGAGTGGGGTGCTCTCCGATTCCGTCACCGCCGTTGATGATCGGCTTGTGGGCGTACTTCGCCGCCAGGGCAGCCGAGCCCACCTCGGGATGGCGCAGCACTATCACGTCGGCATAGCACTCGAGCGTACGAATGGTGTCGGGGAGGGATTCTCCTTTGGCGACGGATGAGTATCTGACCTCATTGATGGGAATCACGCTCCCCCCCAACCTCTCCATGGCGGCCAAGAAGGAGGATGCGGTGCGGGTGGAGGGCTCGTAAAACAAATTCGCCAGAATCTTCCCCTTGAGCAAATCAAAGGTGCCCACCCTGGCGACCATGCCCCGCATCTCCCTGGCCACCCCCATGATATGCTCAAGATCCTCACGGCTGAACTGAGAGACCGCAAGGATCGACTTTCCGTAGAAGGGTGCCTCCCGACGCTCTCCGAATGGGAGATGCGCCCTCCTTTGCTGTCGTTGATTTGGCGGGACGAACTGTGCCATCTTCAATCCTCCTTCCCATTAGAGCTGATACCCCCTTGGAACGCGGGCGCCAGATCCCTGCCGGCCCCGGGCTGCGACAACACCTGTCCATCCTCGTAGGCGGGGCGGCCGCGCAATACCACCTTCCGCACTCGCCCACGGAGGCGCATGCCGTCAAAGGGCGTCCAGCCGCAGCGGGACTGCAGGTTCGCAGTGCGCACCTCCCATTCCTCATCCGGATCCACATCCACGTATGTGTCTCGCTGCTTCGGTAGCCCGAAAATGCGGCGTGGATTCGTGAAACAGCGCTCGATGATGGCCCCGAACTCCAGGCGCCCCTCATGCACCGCCTGTAGCAGCAGTCCCAGAGCGGTCTCGAGACCAGGGAAACCCGGCGGCGGATTCTCCGCCTCTTTCTCGGCCACCGTGTGGGGGGCATGATCCGTTGCAAAGCAGTCGATGACCTCCAGGTTCTCCCACAGCGCCGCCACATCGGTCCGGGTCGCCAGCCTGGGGCGGACCTCCCCCCGCCCGGGCCCCAGGCGCGGCAGGTCTTCCTGGGAGAGGAAAAGGTGGTGCGGGGTGACCTCGCAGGTGATCGGCAGGCCCGACTCCTTCGCTTTGCGGATGAGGCGGATCTCGCTCTTCAAGCAGACATGGCAAATGTGCACCGGCCGGCCATACAGCGCGGCGAAAAGCATCATCATGGCCATGCTCCGCCCTTCAGCATGCACCGCCAGAGGGCGGCCCGGGGGCCAGGCGGCAGCGTAGGCCCGGATGCGATCCATGTCGGCCAAGCGCAATGGCCCATAGGTTTGATCCAGGTACATCTTCAAGCCGCACGCCTGGGGCGCCAGAGACGCCACGGAATCGGGATCGGCCTCTCCGGCTCCCAAATAGATCCCGTAGTCGCAGCGAGCCTTTGCGCGCGCCGCCCGCTGCGCGATCCCCAGCGCATCAGCGTCGCATATCGGGGGCTGTGTGTTGGGCATCGCCAGCACGGCGGTGAATCCCCCCGCCAGGGCGGCCGCGGTGCCGCTGTCGAAATCCTCTTTGTGGATTGCCCCGGGCTCCCGAAGATGTACGTGAGGATCGATCAGGCCAGGCAGGCGAAGCATCGAACCCTCCGGATATAAAAATCGAGAGCCTTGCGGCTCTCGAAGCTTGGCGAAAAGAACGCCTGCGGTGAGGCGGCAGCCTCCGGGCAGGCAGGTGTGGGGCACACATCCGATCGTCTCATATGCATAGACCGGAGCCATTGTATGAAATTTGCGGAGAAAGTCAAGTGGAAAGCTGCGCGGCGAAAGACGAGCATGAGGCGCGCTCTCACACGAAGACCTCCTCAGTATCACCGCCGGCTCTTCCCGCGACAAGATGCCCGAGACTCCGAATGCCCCTGTCGGTGATGCTTGTGATATTTGTCACTAGACATGCCCCCCCGTATCTACATACCATAAGATCAGGCTCCGATCAGGGCATGCTCTGGCCGACAAGGGAGGGTCATCACCATCCGCAGCATGTAGGGTGAGAGGCCCTACGTAATTGACTCCACACCAACGGCTCAAGCCTCTCGCCTGAGGGATACGGGGGCTCCGGCCCCTTCATGGCACCGAGATCACCGACCTCAACGAACCTTTCAACGACCAACTGGTGGAGCCTCCACCGCTCATCGCAGACCAGCCTCCCTCGGCAGGGCAGACCCAATCGCATCAACCGTGGGGCGGATCCAGACCTAGCACCGAAATCGCCCCCATGTTGCAGTACCTGCAACAGCCATTTGATAGATTGGATTGATGCAGAAGGCGCATGATCCTCAAGGAGAGGTAGAAGCCTCATGAGCCGCGCGATGAGTCGGGCATCCCGTCTCCACCGCCTCGAAGAACTGCTGCTCAGCACTTCCAGCGGATACACCCTTCGAGAGCTCGCCGAAAGGCTTGACGTCCACCGTACTACGGTATGGAGAGACCTGGCCGAGCTCACCCAGGAGGCGCCGGTCCAACAGGACGGCCCTCGCTATTTGATCGATCGCAAGGACTATCTCTCGAGCATCCGGCTGACGAATGGTGAAGCGCTGATGCTGTACCTGGCGCTGCGACGCTTGCTTCGCCAGCACTCCCACCTCCCCCCCATGATGCTCATGGCACTAGAGAAGCTTTCGCTTGCGATGGAAGACCCCTCTGCAAGGCGGCTGAGCGATCTGCTCCAAACCCTGAAATCCGAGATGCCCTCCAACCCCGAGCAGGCGCAGATATGGGAGACCTTGATCCAGGCGTGGGTGGAGCGCATCACCGTGCACCTCCGCTATCAAGAGCTGGGGCACTCGGTGGTAGATGAACTCGAATTCCAACCTTATCTGTTTGAGCCCGCTGTCCTCAGTGGAGGCGTATATCTGGTTGGCTACAGCCTGGGTCACCAAGCGCTGAAGATCCTCAAGGTAGAACACGTTCTCAAAGCAACGCTGACGACAATGCGCTTTGAACGGCCCGATTACGCCGTCATCGATAACATGCTGCGGCATCTCTGGTCGGTATGGTATGGCGAAGACTTGACTGAGGTGCGGCTGCGCTTTCGAGACCCGCTCGTCGCCCATCGAGTGAGAGAGACGGTGTGGTTTCCTTCCCAGCGCGTCGTGAATTTGCGCGGCGGCGGCATCGAATGGGTCGTAGACGTGCCGGATGTGTTTGAGTTGGTTCCTTGGATCCGAGGTTGGGGCCCCGATTGCGAGGTCGTCTCACCCGTCGAACTCCAGGAACAGGTTGAACGAGCCGAATACGAATTTGGAGGCGTGACCATGACTACTGCGGACGTCCCTCGAACGAGGTCTTTCAGCGATCAATTCTATGCCAGCGTCCAGGAGATACGGGATGGGGAGCGCATCAAGACATGCCTGCAATGTAGCTCGTGCAGCGGTATCTGTCCACTGGGCTTCTGGATGGAATACCACCCACGGATGATGATCACCGCTTTGCGAGCGGGGGAGTTCGATCCCGTGATGGATACTGACTCCGTCTGGATCTGCGTTGCCTGCTACGCCTGCACGGAAGTGTGCCCCGCGAAGATCCCGATCACCGAGGGATTGATGACCCGCACGAAAGAGGAACTGCTCCTCTCCGGCAATGTCCCCCGCGAGCTTCAGGATGCGCTCGAATCGAGCCAGCGCTATGGCAACCCGCTTGGGGAATCGCCGCGCAAACGCGCAGATTGGTCCAAGGATATCGACCGCCAAATCCCGATTATGGCGAAGGCCGAGCGGGGGGTGGATGTTCTATGGTTTGTCGGTGACTATGCCTCGTATCATCCGCGCTCCCAACTGGCGACGCGTGCTTTTGCCCGCTTGCTCCAGGCGTTGGCGGTTGACTTCGGCATCCTGGGGCCGGAGGAGACCAGCGATGGCGATTCGCAGCGATTGGCCGGCGAGCGCGGCCTGTTTGAGATGCTCGCGGAGAAGAATGGCAAAACCTTCAGCAAATACGATTTCAACGAGATCGTGACCACGGACCCCCACGCCTACAACGCACTCAAGAATGAATATCCCGCTTTGGGCATCCGCTATCCGGTGAAGCATTACACCCAGTTCTTGGCAGAACGCCTCGGCGAACTCCAGCCGCTGCTGACGAAAAGCATCGATGCCACGATCACCTATCACGATCCGTGCTATCTCGGAAGGGTGAATTCCATATTTGATGAACCTCGGGCGCTGTTGGAGGCCATCCCCGGTGTAGAGCTCGTTGAAATGGCCCACAACCACGAGAACAGCCTCTGCTGCGGCGGCGGAGGTGGGGGGATGTGGTTGGATGGTTTCACCTGGGAGAAGACGAAGTCCCGACTTTCGGAGTGGCGCGTGCGCGAGGCAATGCGCGCCTCCCCCGTCAAAGTGGATGCCTTCCGGCCTCCCGTGCCCGAGAAGCGGCGCAGACGAGAAACGAGGAAGACGGAGGAAACGGCTGAACAAGTGCGTATCTTGGCGGTCGCATGTCCCTATGAGGCGCCTCGCTTCGAGGACGCGGCCAAAGTGGTTGAAGATGCCAGTCAATTGGTCGTGAGAGACATCGCCGAGCTACTCGTCGAATCCATGGGCGCCTGAAGGAGGGTGCGATGAAGACTGTAGTCCTGATCAAACTGGTGCCCGACCTGGTGGAGGAACTCGAAATCGACGATAGCGGCACCGGGCTCGACACGACGTGGCTGCGCATGATCATCAATGAATTTGACGATCACGCCCTTGAGGAGGCCATTCTAGTCAAGGAGCGTGTGGGAGGCCAGGTGATCGTCCTCGCCCCGGATCTCGCTGATGTGGACAATGTGCTCTACACCGCCGCAGCCAAAGGCGCTGATCGACTGATCAAACTCACGGGGGATCTCGAAGGCACCAATAATCACGCGCTGGCGCGCGCCATCGCCCCGATAATCCAAGAGCTTCAGGCCGATCTGGTGCTCACAGGTGTACAGGCTCACAACGACCTCGATGGCTCCCTTGGCCCACTGTTATCCAAACACCTCGACCTGCCCTACATTGGATACGTGGCGGGAATCTCGGTCGGCAGCGGGAACCTCTTGATCCGGAAGGAGTACCCAGGAGGATTAATGGCCCAGATGAATCTGCCCTTGCCTGCTGTGCTCGGCATCCAGGCCGCGGAGCAGCCTCCACGCTATGTCGCCGTGAGCAAGGTCAGAATGGCGATGAAGTCGGCCGGCATTGAGGAACGAGACCTGATTGATCTGGCCCCATATGCGGGGGCTTCCATCGAGCGGATGTTCCAGCCCGAGGCCGCCGAACGCGCGCAGATGCTTGAGGGGGATGAAGATCAGATAGCCGAAAGACTGATCGGAATATTCCGAGAGCTGGGCGTGCTTTGACCCGTTTTTTGGCCCGCAATCTGCGAAGGGATGACAGGGACTGGATAGGCACAGGGGAGGAAAACAGCGATGAATGGGGATATCTGCGTCGTGATTGAACACCTGCGCGATCAGGTGGCGGACATTTCCTTTGTGATGCTGGCAGCCGCGCGCGCTTTGGCGCAGGCGTCCGGCGGCGGCGTCAAAGCCGTGCTTCTTGGGTACAACGCCCAAAACCTGGCGAAAAATCTGTCCGCGGACCAAGTAATTTCCTGCGATCACCCGGGGCTGGCCGAGTTCAGGCCGGAGGCTTATGAGCGCGTGCTGGCGAAAGTGATCCAAGACCATGAGCCCAGGATAGTGTTACTGGGGGATACCTCCATGGGAGCGGAGGTCGCTGGCCGGTTGTCCGCCGGCCTGGAGCTTCCGCTGGTCAGCTATTGCATGAGTCTGCACGCCGAAGCGGGCACGGTCAAGTATCGCAGCCGCATCTGCGGGGGGAAGATCATGGTCGAAGGCACCTTGCCCGGCCCAACCGCGTTGGTGGCGATGATTCCCGGTGACTATAGCCCGGAGGATGGCCAGAGCACGGTGCCACCGGAAATGCTGGACCTGGAGGCGCCACCATTGGAGAATCTGCGAGTCACCCTGGAGGGATACATCGAGCCCGATGCAAGCGATGTGGATATCTCCAAGGAGCCAATCCTGATTGCGGTGGGGCGTGGTATCCAAACCCAGGACAACATCGAACTTGCTCAGGAGTTGGCCGAAGCCCTGGGCGGCACCGTATGCGCTTCACGTCCCGTCGTGGACCAGGGTTGGCTGCCAACCACCCGCTTGGTGGGAAAATCCGGCAAGCATGTCAAACCCCAGGTCTATCTGGCTCTCGGCATCAGTGGGGCTCCAGAGCACGCGGAGGGCATCACAGGCAGCGAGGTCATTATTGCCGTGAACACTGACCCTGGCGCACCGATCTTCGATGTTGCACGGTACGGAGCCAACATCGATATCTTCGAGCTGGTGCCAACCCTCTCCCATCGGATTCTTGAGGCGCAGTCAGCATGAGAACGTAGTGGAGGACAGATGCCAATCCGAGAGACTTTCTGGAACATCCCCCATTGGGCGGAAATCGGCCAGTATACCCTCGGCCTTCTTGCGGTTCTTATCTTTGCGCTCGGAGTGGCCTACCGATTCCGCCGGCTCAGCCAGGGGAGTGGCGGATTCAAAGCAGATGCCTTCCTGAAACGGGCATACGGTGTGCTTGTCCAGGGTTTAGGGCAAGTCAGAACTGCACGAGAGGTCTACCCCGGAATCATGCACTTGGCGATCTTCTGGGGGATGGCGGCACTCGTCCTGGGCACAGCGCTCGCCACGATAGATTGGGACGTTACGCGCTTGTTCTTCAACTTCCAGTTCCTGACGGGCTCGATCTATGTAACCTATGAGCTGGTGTTGGATGTGCTGGGCCTGGGTCTATTGGTCGGCCTGGGGATGGCTGCCTATCGACGGTTCATCGCCCGCCCCGACCGCTTGGGGGCGGTTGCGTCCGCACAGCACAAGCTGCGTAGGCGGCTGGCCGTGGACGACGCGTACGTGCTGATCATGCTTGGCCTGATCGCCATCAGCGGCTACTTGGTCGAGGGTCTGCGAATTGCTGTCATTCAGCCGGATTGGGCTCCCTGGTCTCCTGTAGGAAACGCGATATCGAAGCTGTTCCTCACGTTGGGAGATCCGGTCAACCGCAACCTCCACACAGCACTTTGGATCGGTCATGCCCTGATCGCCTTCATCACCATTGCGAGCATCCCCTTCACCAAACTAATCCACACAGTGGCCGCGCCGGCGAGCATCTTCTTCCGTTCTCTTGAACCCGCGGGCAGATTGGCTCCGGCAAGATATGGCGATTGGGTTGGTGCCAAGGGATGGCGTGACTTCACATGGAAGCAACTGCTTGGCTTTCAGGCATGCACCCGTTGCGGCCGGTGCCAGGACGAATGCCCGGCCCACGGGAGTGGTCTGAGCCTCTCTCCGAGAGACATCATGATCAAGCTGGACGCGTTCATGCGCAGCGACGAGAAAGGCCGCGCCCTGCATGGGGACGTGATTACGGCAGAGGAACTCTGGGCGTGCACAAGTTGCTGCGCCTGTGTCCAAGTCTGCCCGGTCTTCATCGACCAGCTCTCGGTAATCGTGGAAATGCGGCGCTTTCTGGCCAACGAAGGGTTGGTTGACACTCAGCTCCAAGACGCGCTGTCCAACCTGGGCCGCTATGGAAACTCCTTCGGCAAGTCTGACCGAATGCGCGCCCGATGGACAAAAGGGATCCAGCCGGCGATTAAAGACGCCCGCAAGGAGCCGGCAGAGTACTTGTGGTTTGTCGGGGACTACGCCTCATATCACGATAGTCTGACCGCGATCACCAGAAAGACAGCCGAGGTCTTCGGCAGGGCCGGCCTTGACTTCGGCATTCTGTACGAAGGCGAGCGCAATGCCGGAAACGATGCCCGACGCGTGGGTGAGGAGGGGCTGTTCGAGCTGTTGGTCGACAAGAACATGGCCGAGTTGAGCAGGGCCAGCTATCAGACCATCGTGACGACCGATCCTCATTCCTATAACTCTCTGAAAAATGAATACCCGGCCGAGATCAACGGACATCACAAGATTCTGCACCATGCGGAGTTGCTGGACCAGCTCATCTCGTCGGGGAAGCTTCGACTCAGCAAGCGGCTGGGCTACAAAGTCACCTACCACGACCCTTGTTACCTGGGCCGGTACAACGGGATATACGACTCCCCGCGCCGGGTCATCGAAGCGACTGGCTGTGAATTGATCGAAATGCCACGCTACGGCGACAGCGCGCTCTGCTGCGGGGCGGGCGGGGGGCGCATTTGGATGAAAGAGACAGAGGTGGCAGAGCGGCCAAGTGAGGCCCGCATCCACGAGGCGCTGGACACCGGCCGCGTGCAGATATTTGCGGTCGCCTGTCCCAAGGATGTAACCATGTACCTGGACGCTGTGAAAACCACCGGTCAACAAGACCAGTTGGGTGTCAGGGACCTCATCGAACTGGTCTATGAGGCGATGTGAAATAGAGAGGCCGACATGACATCTGAAAGCGTATTGCCGGCGCTGAAGTCCATGGATATGCTGCGCGAGTTCACATCAGATCAGCTGCAAAAGCTGGCTTCCATCTGCACGCGCGTGACCTACTCTGAAGGCTCGACGATCTTCCGCGAGGGTGACGAGAGCGAGCTGGTCTATCTGGTAGAGACCGGGGAGGTCGTGTTGGAGACCAAAGTCCCGGGACACGGCCAAGTGGTCCTGTTGACGGTCGGGCCAGGGCAGCTCCTGGGCTGGTCTTCAATCTTCCCGCCCAAGCGGAAGACTGCCTCGGCGCGCGCAGGGACGCCGATCGAGACCATCGCCGTTCATGCGGACAAGCTGCGCGAGCTGTGTCAGAGCGACAACGCATTGGGATATCTCATCATGTGGCAGGTCGCTCAGGTGATCTCCGATCGCCTGCGAGCCGCCCGCCTGCAGCTGCTGGATGTTTTTGTCCCCGGCAAGAGCCGGTAAATCGCAGCGCGGATCGTGCTCATGGATAACAGGCCTCGGAGATTGCAGGGGATCGAATCCGGTTTTTCTTTCCGCGACCGCATCGCCATGTTTGGCTGGCAGGATATCACCGGGGCCAGGCTGTCTCTGGCCACAAAGCTGGTCCTCAGTTTCCTGCTCATCATTGTGCTGGTCAGCGCATTGTTCGTGATTGTCGGCGTCCGGCTGATTGGGGACCGGGTCATCATAGAGGCGGAGGAGAAGGTACGGCATGACCTCAACGCGGCGCGCGAGATCTACCTGAGCAGACTGGAGCAGATCCACGATGTGGTCCGATTTACCGCAGAAAGGCACTTCTTGAGAGACGCGCTCATCACCGGGGATGTTGAAGCCGCGGGCGCTGAACTTGCGATGGTGAGAGATAGGGAAGGCCTCGATATATTGAGCATCACGGATGGTTCCGGCAACGTATTGCTTCGGACCACCAATCCGAGTCAATCCGGAGACGATCGGAGCGACGACGCGCTCATACGGGCAGCTCTGAGCCAAAGGCGGTCCGTCGCGGCCAGCGCGATCCTGCCTGCGGATGAGCTCCGCAAGGAATCCGATCTGCTCGCCGAAATGGCATGCTGCACAGTCATTGACACCCCGATGGCCAGAGCGAGCGACGAGACCGAGTTGAAGGATGGCATGATCATGGAGGCGGCAGCCCCGATTCTCGATGCTGCCGGCAACCTGATCGGGGCCCTCTATGGCGGGGTGCTGCTGAACAAGGATTTCGAAATCGTGGACAAGATCAAGGGGACGGTGTTCCAGAACCTGCAATACAAGGGCAAGGATATCGGCACAGTGACCATCTTCCAGGATGATGTGAGAGTATCCACCAATGTCACGAACGCGGATGGGAGCAGGGCGATCGGCACACGCGTTTCTGAGCAGGTATACGACCGCGTCATCCAAGAGGGAATGCCGTGGATCGGGCGAGCCTATGTGGTGGATGACTGGTACATCTCTGCCTACGAGCCTATCCGGGACTTCAGCGGTGAGATCATCGGGATGCTCTACGTCGGTATGCTGGAGCAGAAATATGTCGATATTCGCAACCGAGGGACGATCATCTTCCTGGGGATCACCCTCATGGGAGTGCTGATCTCCATGTTGCTCTCGTACTTCATTTCCAAGAGGATCTCGGTGCCCGTCATGAAATTGGTGTCCGCCTCCAGGGCAATCGCTCAAGGCAACCTGGATACAAAGGTGGAGATACGGTCGAAGGATGAATTGGGGGAATTGGCAGACTCATTCAACAGCATGGCCTCCGCCCTCAAGGAACGGGACAAGCAGTTGAAGGAGTTCACCACCAGCAGGATCATGGAATCTGAACGCCTGGCCCTTATCGGACAACTTTCGGCCAATGTGGCTCACGAGTTGAACAATCCGCTGCAAGGGATTGTCACCTATTCACACCTGCTGTTGGAAAGAGCCCCGAGCGGAGACGCCATCCGCACCTCCGTCCAGAAGATTGTGACGCAGGCCGATCGCTGCAAGGACATCATCCGGGGCCTGCTGGATTTTGCGCGGCAGCGGAAGCCGGACAAAACGGTCTGCGATATCACTTCCATTATGGAGGAGTGTGTCGGATTGGTGGAAAACCAGGCCTTGTTCTTCAACATACAGGTCGAAAAGCATTTTGAGGATCACCTGCCCACGGTGATCGTCGATCCGTCTCAGATGCAGCAGGTCATTATCAATCTGCTCATCAACGCCGCTGAAGCGATGGAAGGCGAAGGAAAGCTGACACTTGCGACCCGATACGATCCCGAAGAAGGCACCATCGAACTTGAATTCGCGGATACCGGGCAGGGCATCCCGGCGGATGATCTGGAGAGGATATTCGACCCGTTCTTCACCACCAAAGAGGTGGGGCACGGGACGGGGCTAGGCCTGGCGATCAGCTACGGCATTATCAAAGAACACGGAAGCACCATATCCGTCGAAAGCGAGATGGGCAAGGGGACCACTTTCGTTGTACGGATACCGGTGACCTGAGCGGGCAAGGGGCCAAGCGGTGGAAAATCGACCCAGAATACTGATCATCGATGATGAAGAGGTCGTGCTGGACTCCTGCATCCAAATCCTGGAAGGAGGGGACTACGACGCTGCCACAACGATGGATGGCTCCTTTGGCTTGACACTGGTGCAAGAGTTTAGACCCGACTTGGTATTCGTGGATCTCAAGATGCCTGGCATCTCCGGCTTTGACGTCCTGGATAGGATCCGTGACTTCGATCCCACCATCGTGACCATCGTGATCACAGGCTACGCCACGGTGGATTCGGCTGTGGAGGCGATCAAGAAGGGCGCCTACGATTTCCTGCCGAAACCCTTCAGCCCAGACGAGTTCCGTATGATTACTCAAAGAGGGCTGGAGCGGAGGAATTTGGAGAGGCAAGCGATGGTCCACCGAAGGGAAAAAGAGATCCTTCGGGAACATTTCGCGGCCATCGTCTCCCATGAGCTCAAAGCGCCCCTGGGGGCCGTTCAGCAGAATCTTTTCGCCTTGGAACTTGAATTGGCGGACAAGCTGACCCAGGCTCAAAAAAGGCGGCTGGAACACATGAAATCCTCATTGGACGATCTAATGCAGCTCATCCGAACATGGTTGCGCGTGATCTCGACGGATATCCAGCAGATCCGGGAGAATTTCCAGCCCACTTCCATCCCCTCCGTGATCGCAAAAGCCATCGAGAGCGTTGCGCCCCAGGCCACTCGCAAGGACATCGAGATCATGACTTCGATTGCGGAACCGCTGAGGCTCGTGAATGGCGATGAAATCACGTTGACAGAAGCCCTGGTCAACATAGTCAACAACGCGGTCAAGTATTCCCATATGAAGAGCAAAATCCTGATCAAAGCCGAGCAAGCCGGGGATGAGATTGTCGTCTCGGTGGCGGATCGAGGGGTGGGCATCTCCAACGAAGACCTGCCCTTCATTTTCGGGGACTTCTATGTGGGTAGATCTGCTCCAGAAGCCGACAGAGGAGCTGGGTTGGGTCTGGGCATCACCCGGCGCATCATTGAAGCCCACGATGGCTCGATCACGGTGGAAAGCGCCCTTGGCAAAGGCAGCACCTTTATGATCCGCCTGCCCGCCCTCACCGATTCCGATGAAAACGAACCAGCGTTGGACCTGGACAGCTCACAAGCCGCTCAATAAGGAGGTTCGAAATGACCGCACAGAAGAGGCTCTTGATCATCGACGACGACCCCGTGTTCGTGGATGGAATCAGACCCATCCTTGAGGCTGCCGACTATGAAGTCGAGGCAGTCTACAACCCGAAAGCAGGCTTCGAAGCGCTGGAAACAGGAGGCTATGACCTGCTCTTACTGGACATCATGATGGGGCGGGGCGCAGAAGGGGTCATGATCGCACGCAAGATGAGAAAGGACCCGAAGCTGCGGGCGACGCCTGTCTTGATTATCACCGGCATCCGAGAGCAGATTGCCTATCTTTTCCCCGGTTCAGCCGTGCATCCGGGCTTTGTCGAGGTGGACGAACTGGTGGAGAAACCCGTGGAGCCCAAGCTACTGCTGGAGAAAGTGGATGCACTCCTGCAAGCGGCGGAGACCAGAAAAGCGGGCGCCGAATAGGGCCGGTGCCCTCCAGCCACCAGGGACTCACTTGCAGGAGTCGATCGAAGCGCAGCCTGTCTCCTGGCCATCCCGCGGCTGAAATTTGTAGCTGGCCCCTGTGTCCAGCTTCCAAATACGTCCATAGGAGAAGTCACATGCCCAGTAAGCTGACTTTCAGTGATGAGATCGCCAATCTCTTGTACGCTTCCAGCGGAAACCCCATCCGCACCTGCATCCAGTGCGGAACCTGCTCTGGAGCCTGCCCTGTGGTGAGTTTTATGGATCATCCGCCGCGGCGGATCATCCACATGATACGTGAGAATCTGAGGGACGAGGTAGTCAACAGCAACACGTACTGGTACTGCGCCTCCTGCTACTACTGCACAGTGAGATGCCCGCAGAACATCGACATCGCGGAGCTGATGTACGCCCTCAAGCGCTACTCGATCTGGAAGCATACCTATCAAGAGGAACTGGTCGGGCCGGTGTTTTCCGAGGCCTTCGTGAAGACGATCTATCGGAGTGGGAGGTCCTACGAGCCCATTCTAGCGGTGCCCTACATATTCAGCTCCGGGCTGCGGGAGCTATTCCAGGAAGCGCAGACGGCAACCGGGTTGATGCTCAAAGGCAGGTTGCCTGTGCTCCCCCCAAGGATTGAGCGGATTGACAACTTCAGGCGAATGATCGGCAGGGTCATGCCCGTGGGAGGTTCGGAATGAAAGACTACGCTTATTTCCCGGGCTGTTCACTCGAAAAGACCGCCCAGAGCTACCACTTGTCTGCCATGGAAAGCGCCAGAAAGCTGGGGGTGTCCCTGCAAGAACTGGATGATTGGAACTGCTGCGGCGCCACAACCTACTTTCATGTTGACGAGCTGCTGGCATACACCCTCTCCGCCCGAAACCTTGCCATAGCGGAAAAGGAGAATCTGGATCTGGTGACGCCTTGCAGCGCCTGCTACAAGAACTCGTACTTCGCCAACCGTCACCTGAAAGAGGATCCCGATCTGGCGGACCATATCAACTACGCGCTGGCAGAGGATGATCTGCACTTCTCGGGTACCGTGAATGTCCGTCACCTCATCGAGGTTTTCGCTCAAGATGTCGGTCTGGAGGAGATCAGCGACAGGACCACGCGTCCACTAGACGGCTTGCATGTCGCGCCGTATTATGGATGCCAGATTCTCAGGCCGAAAAAGGACGATGAGGATGTGGAGCAAGCGGACTTCTTCGAAAAGCTCTTGTCCGCGATCGGCGCAACGCCTACGACCTATGCGCTCAAGCTCCACTGCTGCGGCGGCTCTCTGCTTCTGACCAACCGCCGGGCGGCGCTGACCATGGTACGCAACCTGCTCCAGAATGCCGTGGACAGCGGCGCGGAGGTGATTGCCACCGCCTGTCCAATGTGTCAGGTCAACCTGGAGGTGTATCAACACCAAGTGAATCAGGATTTCGGTACGCACTACAAGATGCCGGTGTTGTTCTTCACTCAATTGACGGGCCTGGCGATGGGGGTATCCCGCAAGCGCTTGGGGATCGGAAGTGAACTGATCTCCGCGCTGCCGGTCTTGTCTGTCGGGAAATGAAGCAACCCGGGATGAGCGGAGATCGCCTCAGGGTTGCCCAGGATTGGGAGTTCGGAGCGCAGGGAGCGAGCCTCGACACCAAGATCTGCAAGTGGGCATGCCAGCCCAGGGGACGCTCCGCTTGGACAAGTGATGGCTGATCGGCCACGCAGTGGGGGCGGGGCGAGGACGTTCCGCCATTCCGCGCCCGAAAGCGGCCGTGCCGGTCAGCAAGTCACCCCGGCGTCAACTGGCCTTGCTGAATGTGCAGAGCAGAAGTAGGATAGGCTTCCGGAACGTCCGAAGGGCGAGTATATCGCACACTGCAGCGGGGATACGGTGCCAATCATCGCGGCCGAGGTACGCTTGTGCGCCGGACGGCAACCGGATGGACCAGCCTTCGTTCAGGCTATGGTATCCAAAGGAGGCCAAAATGGGAATCATGATATCCCCTGAGTTATTGCGCCGCATGCCTCTTTTCACGGGGTTGGGCGACGACATGATCAAGGCCTTCGCCATGTTGGGTGAAGTATGCGCTGTTCGCGAAGGCACGAGGCTCTTTCACGAAGGGGACAAGGCAGATGCATTTTACGTCATTATGGAGGGGGAGCTGGAACTCATGCTGATCCTCGGTCCCCAAGCCGCAAACAAGGTATCTGTCACCCGACTTGGTCCGGGTGAGCTGCTCGGCTGGTCAGCTCTTCTGGAGCCATACGTATACCACCTCGGTTGCGTCGCGGTCAAGAACTCCAAGCTGGTGAAATTCCACGGCGCAAATACCTGCGAACTCATGGCCCACAACCCCGCCGTCGGTTACAAACTGATGTCCCGCATCTCACAGGTCATCGGCAGTCGCTTGCATCACCTGCGGCTGCAGTTCATCAGCATGATTGAAGGTGAGCGGTGGCAGAGCTTCAGCGGGCGTTCTTCAATCTACATTTCGGAAGGGGGAAAAACCACTCCATCGGAGTGAAGTCCCCCGATCGTCATGGGCTTGACTCAGGCCGGGCCCGAGGCCGGTCCCTCCGCAAAGCTCTAGTCTCCACATCGGGTGGCCCATCCAGGGACCAAGAAGCCCCCTGGTCTCTCCCTTTGGGTCTGCGGCGGCCTCAGCAGGCAACGGTGGGCCGGCTCCCGAGGAGATCGGCTTAATCAGCCGGGTATCTCCGAGCCCGATCCGTGGGTGGCTAGATCTGTCCCGACAACTGCCGGCGCGCATCCCCCAATCGATTCATGAGGGCTTTGGCGACATGCGCCATCAGGTTGTACCCGAGCGCGGGTTCATCTTCCATCAATCGGCGCAGGCCATTGGCCTTGATGGCAATCAGCCGGCCATCGCGTTTGGCAATCACGGAGGCAGCGAGTCGATAGGGAGGGATGAGCGCGCACATCGCCATCAGGTCCCCCGGGACAGCCGTCCCCACGACCACCTCGCCCCCCTCCGGCGCCAAGCGATATGCAATATCAGCCTCGCCCTCCGTCAGCAGCATGACGCTGGCCGCTTCTTCACCTGCATACTCGATATCCCCGCCCTCACCGAGGACCCCGCTTGCCTCGAATATCCTTTCACCTGCGTTGAAGCTCTTCTCCTCGCTCAGCTCAGCAATGGACCTCAGACAGGGCTCTGGAACTCCCGCAAAGTGCGGATAGCGCCGCAGAATCTCGGGGGAAATCACGCCGGCTCTTCCTCCCGATCCAGTGCCCTGACCACCGTTTCCACGGCTTCCGGCAGCGCGGCCTCGACCTGCGGTGTAAGGGATTCATCAAATGTCTGCACGTCGCCGGCCTCCACCGCGACAAGCAGGATGTTCTCCATTGGGGGCAGACTGGCCCCTGCCAGACGGCCGAACTGCAGCGCGGTGGCAAGATTCACGTCGTGCGCGGAGGCGCTACGCTGAGTGGGGATATCGGCCGGGGTGAGCATATGAATCGTTCCCGGTTCAGCTCCGGAACAGATGGCGTCGACGATGATTGCCCGATCGTAACCGACCATGCGCTCCATCAGCCGCAGGCCCCCCCAGTAGTCCTGGACCACCTCAACATCGGGGCGCCCGGCCAACAGGCTCTGGAGCTCGTCGGCGACGCGCAGTCCGACGCTATCATCCTTCAACAGGGGGTTGCCCAAACCGAGTATCAGTGTTCTCATGGATACAAGACGGCATCAGTGATGAGGGACAAGCGATTTGCCCGGTGCCCCGAATCCAGCACCCCCGAACCCTCATCCCCGAACCCACCTACAGGTTCTGCGAAAGGCGATCGACTACTTCTCCATCCGGCGCCCGCAGAATCACTTCGAGCGGCATCTGTCCGGGCAACGTGTGCGTGGCGCATGCCATGCAGGGATCATATGCCCGGTACGCCATCTCGATGGTATTCAGCAGGCCCTCCTTGATCTCCGTGCCCTTCTTGATCAGCCCCTGCGCCGCTTTCTTCACGGACATATTGATCGCCGCGTTGTTGTTCGTGGTCCCAACGATCAAGTTGACCTTGGTCAGGATACCGCGCTCATCGGTCCAGTAATGATGGGTGAGCGTGCCTCTCGGTGCCTCGACGCAGCCCACACCCTCGTCCGGCGTCCCCGTAGGAAGCACCCTGAAATCGTCGCCGGTGATCCCGGGGTCGGTGGCGAGTTCGACCCAGCGCTCGGTCGCATAGAGCAGTTCAACCAGCCTGGCCCAGTGCGTCGCCAGGGTGTGATCCACCGGCTTGCCGCCGAGCGTCTCGTACATACGCTCGTATTCCGCCTGGGCCAAGGGCGTTGCCATACCGTCAGCGGCATTCAAGCGCGACAACGGGGTCGCCTTGTACACGCCTGAATCGACGCCATCCACAAAGCCCTTCCATCCGATCTTCTTCAGGTAGGGGAACTTGAGATACGACCAGGGTTCGACCCGTTCGGCGACATACTCCTGGTAGTCCTTGGCGTGATACTTGGCGTGTTCTTTGCCGTCCGGCCCGACCACCCGGATCATGCCATCGTAGAAGTTGACATGGTTGTTCTCATCCACCGTGCCCATGTTGTAGGTGTGGTGGACGTAGGCCTCGTTCTTGATCAGCTCCACGTAGGCCGTATTTCCGAGCACGATGTCGTTGAAGAGCTGCAGGGAGAATTTTGCGAACTCGATCGCGTCCCGGCCGAGCTCCTCGATCTCCTCGCGCTGATCCTCAGTGATGCCCCGGCTCACCCCGCCGGGCAGCCCCCAATTGGGATGCACCGGCCGGCCGCCCATCATTTTGATCAGATGATGGCCGTCGTGGCGCATCTTGAGCACCTTACCCGCAACATCCATGCCCACCTTGTTGATGATGCCCAGGATGTTGCGTTCCGCCACAGGGGCATCGGGCCCCATGACGAAATCGGGGCCACCCAGGGCGTAGAAATGCGTAGTGTGGTCGGTGGCATAGAAGATGCTGTAGAACAACTCACGCAGTTTCTTGGCGGTCGGAGGCGGGTCGACATGGAAGAGCGCATCCAGGGCCTTGGTCGAGGCCATATGGTGCGCTTCCGGGCATACCCCACAAATGCGATCAGTGATATTGGGCATGTCCTCCGCGGGGCGCCCCACACAAAAACGCTCGAAGCCACGCAGCTCCGGCACCTGCAGATACGCGTTTGCGACCTCCCCTTCCTCGTCCAAGAAGATATCGATCTTGCCGTGGCCCTCGAGACGAGTGATGGGATCAATGGAAATTCGCTTCATGTCCGTACCTCCTTCTCTCAGGCCGCCGGTGCCGCTTCGGCCAGGGAGCTTCGCCGCAGCTCACTGTGGGCCAGACTGAATCGATAGAATGCGCTGATCGGATCCGGGATTCCTTTCTGGATGATGTGATCGATCTCCTCCGGATCGCTTGAATCGATCACCGAAGCGAGTGCCGACATCATGCGCGCCCCGAAGTCCTCCACCCCTTCATTGGGTCCATAGCAGCCGATGCATGGGGATCCCACTTGTGGGCAGAGTGCGCCGCAGCCGGCGCGCGTGGCAATGCCGGCACATACCAGGCCCTGCTCGAGCAGACAGGTGTCCGCATCGGGAATGATCTCCCAGGTACGTTTGAATTCCTTGATCTTCTTCTCATGGCGCGTGCGCGGGCAATCGTCGCAGACCGTCGTTGTCGCCCCGATCACAGACCCGGGTTCGGGCAACTTGCCCTCCAAGATGGCGACGATGGCATCCCAGATTCGCTCAGGCTCCGGAGGGCATCCCGGAAGGAAGTAATCCACCGGCACCGTCTGGCCAAGGGTTTTCACCGTATCATAGAACATCGGGAGAAAGAGCAGCCCTTCATCCACCTCCGTCTCGGTCTGCGGACGGATGTCTTGGGGATTGTCGGTGCTGGGTGTGTCATGATAGGCCGTCTCGAAGATCTGCTCGCGATTGGTGATATTGGCCAGTCCGGGGATGCCGCCCTCCTGGGCGCAGGAACCGAAGGCCACCAGCACTTTGGACTTGTCCCGCAGCAGCCTGGCCATATACTCCTGCTCGCTGGTGCGGATGGCGCCATTGAACAGGCACAGATCGATGCTCTTATCCGCCATCTGCTCTATGCTGTGCGCCTTGGCATCCACCGCCACCGGCCAGAGCACGATATCGAAGGCGCCCGCGACGTCAAGGATCTTCTCGTTGATCCCCAGAACGGCAATCTCGCAACCGCCACAGGAAGCGGCCCAGTACAGCGCAAGTTTCCCTTTTTCACTCATGCGGGCACCTCCATCGCCTCGGCGTGTTCTTCCGGGATGCGTTCGATCGCGGCTTCGATGCCTCCATCTTGAGACCAATTGCTCGGCCAACGCAGCGGTCCGAGGGCGCGCACCTTCTCGACCATGTCGTTGATGGCTTCAGCCAGCCGCACACCTTCCGCCGCCGAGGCCCACTGCAAGCGGATCCGGTTTTCCTCCAAGCCCATGGCGCACAATGTCCGCTTCAACATCTTAAAGCGCCGCATGGCCTTGTAGTTCTGTTCAAGGTAGTGGCACTCTCCGGGGTGGCAACCGGCAATCATCACGCCGTCCGCCCCCAATGATAGGGCTTTGAGCACAAAGGTCGGATCCACCCTTCCGCTGCACATCACGCGGATCATGCGCACGTTCGGCGCGTACTTGATGCGGCTTGTCCCCGCCAGGTCCGCGGCGCGGTAGGAGCACCAATTGCACAAGAATGCAACAATCGTGGGTTCAAATCTCTGCTCCGGCATGAGTCACTCCTTCGTCGCCTATGCGGGCACCAGCTCTTCTTCGCTTGGCATGATGTCGAAGAGCAGCCCTTCGATCTCCGCAAAGATCTGCTCATTGCTAAAGTGCGCACCGCTGATCGCCTGCGCCGGGCACGCGGCGACGCAAGTTCCGCAGCCTTTGCACAGCGCGGAGTTGATGTGGCTGACCTCTTTCTCCGCCAGGTATTCGATCGCATTGAAGGGGCAGAGCGCATTGCAGATCCGGCAGCCGGAACAGCGTGTCTCGTCGATCGTGGCCACGATGGGTTCGATCGCCACCGTCCCAGCGGTGATCATACCTTGCGCTCGGGCCGCAGCCGCCGCGCCCTGGGTCACCGAATCGGGGATATCCTTCGGCCCCTGGCAAACGCCGGCGATGAACACGCCGTCCGTCATGGTGGCCACCGGGTCAAGCTTGGGATGGCGCTCGATGAACCAGCCGTCCATGCTGCACGAGATGCCGAACTTCACCGCCGTATCGGTGGCGTCGGCTTGCGGAGCCAGCGCACTCATCAGGATCACCATATCCACCGGGATGCGCCGCTGCTTCCCCAGCAGCGTGTCTTCCATCTGTACGATCAGCTTCCCCTCTTCGCCTGGGAGGCGCGCCGCGTCGGTCACTTCAGCGACTTTTCCACGCACGAAATGCATCCCCTCTTCCAGCAAGCGGTCATAGAATTCTTCATATCCCTTGTGCGGGGTGCGCAGGTCGATATAGCAGGAGTAGACATCCGCCTCTGTGCGCTCCATCAGCAGATGGCCGAACTTGAGCGCCGCCATGCAACAGACATTCGAGCAGTAGGGGTGGAAACGCTTATCCCGGCTGCCCACGCAGTGGATCACAGCCACGGATTCGGGCTCCGTCACTCCGTCGCGCAGCACGATCTTGCCTTCTGTGGGGCCGGCCGCGTTGCACATCCGCTCGAACTCGAGGCTGGTGAAGACGTTGGCCAGGCGCCCGTACCCGTACTGCGGGATTTGGGTGGCGTCGAACAGCTCATAGCCTGTGGCGAGGATGATGTTTCCCACATTCAGATCGAGATAGGTGTCCTGTTGTTCGAAGTCTATGGCGTTTGTCGGGCAGAACTTCTCGCAGGCTTTGCAGGTGCCCCGCTCGAAGTAAATGCATGTTTCCTTGTCGATCACGGGGAACTTCGGCACGGCTTGAGGGAACGGCCGGTAGGCTGCCTTTCGATACCCTAGACCAACCTCGAACTCGGAGTCGACGACCTTCTTGGGGCATTTCTCGATGCAGATGCCGCATCCGGTGCAGTCGTCTTCATCTATATAGCGCGCCTTCTTGCGAATTCGGGCGGTGAAGTTGCCCACATACCCCGAGACTTCCTCCACCTCGCTGTAGGAGAGCAGATGGATGTTTGGATGAGTGCCCACGTCCGACATCTTGGGGGTCAGAATACACGCCGCACAGTCCAGCGTTGGGAACGTCTTATCGAATTGGGCCATGTGGCCGCCGATGGACGGCTCCCGCTCCACCAGATACACCGGATAACCGGCATCGGCCAATTCGAGCGCGGCTTGGATGCCCGCGATTCCCCCCCCTACGACGAGCGTGTTGGAATTTACCGGCACTTCGCTGGGTTCGAGCGCTTCATGAAGCTTCACGCGCTCGACCGCCCCGGCGATCATGGCCTTCGCTTTCTCGGTCGCGGCGTCGCTATCTTCGGTCACCCACGAGACCTGCTCCCGTACGCTCGTCATCTGAAAATAGTAGGGATTCAGCCCGGCGTTGGCGCAGGCACGGCGAAAGGTCCTCTCGTGCAAGTGGGGAGAACAGGCGGCCACCACAACTCGCGTCAGGTGCTGGCCTCGGATATCCTCTTCGATGAGCTCTTGGCCAAGCGAGGAACACATGAATTTGTAGTCACGCGAGACCACAACCCCTTCCAGCTCTTCCCCTGCCCAGCGCGACACTTCCTCCACATCCACCACGCCGGCGATATTGGTGCCGCAGTGACAAATGTATACTCCAACCCGTTCGCTCATTCTAGCCCTCCCTTCGTCCTCGAGGCATCGGGAGCGACTTGTCATCGCGCCTCCGGCGTGCGGGAGAAGCGGCGTCTTCCATCTCCCGCCCAATCTTCCTCAACACCGGGGCCGCTCTGACGATCTCCTTGCCGATGGCCAGATCCACCGGTGCGATCCCCATCGCCAGGCCGATCACCTGGGTGAAATAGAGCACCGGCATGTGATAACTTGTCTCGAAGTGGCGGTTGACCGCCGATTGGTACGCATCCAAGTTCAATTGACACATCGGGCACACGGTAACGATCGCATCCGCCTCGTATTCGGAGGCGCTGTGCAACAACCTGCGAATTAGCTCGTAGGCCGTATCCGAGCTGATCTGGGTCATGTGGCCACCGCAACAATGCGTCTTCAGCGGGAAATCCACCACGTCAGATCCGAGCACGGACAGGAGTTCATCCAGATGGGTCGGGTACTCGGGGTCATCCAGCGGCTCATCACTCAGCTGCGGCCTGACAATCAGGCAGCCATAATAGGGCGCCAATCTCAATCCCTCGAGCGGCCGAGTGACCTTTTCGGCGATGGCGTCATAGCCCACGTCATTGACGATCACGTCGATCAAATGACGGACCCTCAGCGAGCCCGGATCGTAATGCAGGCCGCCAGCCGCAAGCGCCTCGTTTGTCAGCTTTTCAATCTTGGGAAACTTCGCCATATAGCGATCGGTCTTCCTCAGGTTGAGATAGCAGGCGCTGCAGGGCGCCACCAACTGGCTCAGGCCCGATTGGCCGGCCGCCAGCGCCAGGTTGCGTCCAACCAATGCATAGCCCGCAGCCTTGTTCAGCGAAAAGTACTCCGTCGCCCCACAGCAGTTCCAATCATGGACCTCTTCAAGTTCGATTCCGAGCCTTTCGGCAATCGCTTTGGTGGATATGTCGTACGGCGCAGCCGTGCGGCTGAGTGAACATCCGGGATAGTATCCGTAACGCATCACACACGCTCCAGTGTTTTTGCTTTGTTGATGATGGCTGTCAGTTGATCCATGCCCTCGATCCGCTCTGGCCGGAATGCCAGGCGATTGCGGGACAGCATCGACAACGCAAAGGGTGCCAGATCGATCTTGCCCATCGGATGGTGGGTGAGGTGATACCTGGTGGCCAGGCCCAATTCGAAGCTCCGCCCATAGGTCTCAACAAAACCGATGAAACTTTCCGAGAAGTCGGGGGCGTCGCTGTCATCATACAGCTTCTCGTCCACCGCCATGCGCTTCAGCGTGTACATGACGTCGGTGATGGGGATCTCTTTCGGACAGCGCGCCATACAGTAATAGCAGGAGACACAAAACCAGGGGGTGTTGCTCCGCAGCACGTCCTCCCGCATGTCGGCTCCGATCATGGCGAAGATCTCACGCGGCGTGTAATCCATATCCGGCCCGGATGGGCAGGAGCCTCCACAAGTGCCACACTGCAGACAAGTCACCATGGCCTCTCCACCGGGGGTTGCCTCGATGACATCCGACTGAAAGGAACCGCCCCTATTTCTTCCGCTCATAACCCACCTCGCTAAGCTTAAAGGACACATCTGGCCCTACACCCGCTGCATGCGTTTTGTCCCGGAGTGAGTGGCCGCAGATCATTGGCCAAGCCAAATCCCGATTAGAGCCGGACCCTGTCTATTCAAGCCGATCTTCACTTGCATGGTATGTGAAATAAACCACAATCCACAGTGTTGGAGTGCACTCCAAAGGATGACAAACGTCAGTTAATGAAATATTTCACAATGACCCTGCCCGCGCTTTCATGAGACAGACCGCATAGCGCAAACCACGCTAGGCTCGGGACAGGGGTCTCGGTGCATTTTTTGGGAATGGCAGGCTTTGCGCGTCCGCACCTCGAGTTGCGCGGAGCCTGACGAGGCCAGCTTCGAGCGCGGCCCAAATGAAGGTGCCCGGGTCAGTCGCCCCTTATGATGAAATCGGGGGGATTGGGTATCGGGCGCACAGGGCTCTGGCGAGGGCGCGCCTCATGAGGCATCGAGGGTTTAGGATGACCTTCAGGCAAAAGTATGACGTTTCCCACTGGGTAGTATCTCATTGAGTGGTGTAAATACGGGCTTGTGAAAGTGGCCATCGTG
>CAYMCO010000005.1:0-189654 GCA_964388955.1 uncultured Anaerolineaceae bacterium
CCCATGGCTTTCGCCCCCTGCTCCCAACGTGAGCCCACCGTGACCGACCTGGGCGACGGGCACCGGGCGGCCTGCTTCCTGCTTGAAGCATCGTGAACTTCGAAGGTAGAAACAGCGCCACGTCCCAGCACCGCAACCCCACTTCGTGGGGACACGGATTGAAGCGCTCGTCGTGACACCCCGGCTGAGGCCCTTTTCGCCAGAATTGGCCGATGCATCGTAATCAGGATTATGGAGCACCGATATGTCCTCGAAAAGCACGAAGATCATCGCCTCTCATATCATCGCCTTCGATGGCGACGAACACCGCTACCTGCGAGATGGGGAGCTGGTCTACCGGGGAAACGAGATTATTTTTGTAGGCCCGGAGTTCCGTGGATCGGCCGATCAGACCATTGATGCCCACGGCAAGATCCTTTCCCCGGGCTTCATCGACACGCATATGCACATGCGCTCCTCGGTTCTGGACCGTTCGTTCCTCGAGTCGGGAGGCACGGAGGAACTCGGCTTTGACACGCTCCTCGATTTCATCATGCCGCGCGCCAGGGTGATGGACGCCACAATGCGTTCCGCCTGTTCCGAGTATTCCTTCATCGAGGCACTCCGGTGCGGAACGACCACATGCCTGGAGATCGGATACGATATCGAAGACCTGAGGCAACTGGTGCCCAAGTATGGCAACCGGGTCTACTTCGCGCCGATGTACTGGTCAGCGTCCTGGCATTCGGTGGATGGTCATGCCGTCGGCTACCAGTGGCGCCAGGATGAGGGCATTCCGAAGCTGGAGAAGGCAGTGCGCATGGTGAAGGAGCACGACGGCGAGAACAACGGGCTTCTCAGAATGGCGCTCGCCCCGGCGCAGGCCGACACAAGCACCCGGGAACTTCTCCTTGAGACTCAGAGGCGGGCCTCCGAACTGGGTATCCCGGTGACCATCCATGTCGCCCAGTCCAGATATGAAGTCGAGAATATGGCCGCCCGGGAGGGCATGACCCCCGTTGGGTGGCTGAACGACATCGGCTTCTTGCAGGAAAATGTGATCCTGGGGCACGCATTCTATCTGGGAAACGCATCCGACCGAGACTCGGCCATCGAAGATATGGAGCTGATCGTTGGCGCAGGGGCCTCCGTCTCCCATGCCCCCTGGGTATTCGGCAGAGACGGCGCGATGATGGACTCGTTCGCCAAGTACCAGCGCGCCGGCATCAATATGTCGCTGGGAACCGACACGTGCCCCCAGAACATGATTCACGCGATGCGCTACGCTGCCATCTTCTCCAGGGCGGTGGAGGGGGTGCCGTCTGCTACATCCCCAGCAGACGTCTTCAACGCAGCCACCCTGGGGGGAGCGAGGGCGTTGGGCAGAGAAGATCTCGGCCGGCTCTGCCCCGGAGCCAAGGCGGATATTGTGATCTTCTCAGCAGAGAGTATGAACATGGTCCCGCTGCGCGACCCGGTCAGCAACATCGTTTTCAGCGCTGAAGCCGAAGACGTCGACACCGTGATCGTCGATGGCAGGACCGTTCTCGAGAATGGGAAGGTCCTCGCCGCGGCTGACCGCGAACTTGAACTATCTCTTGAGATTCAGGGCATCGGGGAGGAGATCTGGTCCAAGATCGAGTCCGTAGATCGACTTGGGCGAACGATCGATGAATTATCCCCTCCCGGTTTGGCCGAATGGAGATGAAAACGTTTGAGATCAGCCGACGCAGGATCGGAGCTTTGTCAGGATGAATCGCGTAGGATTCGCCACCGGCTATGACAATAAACTGAACATCCCCGAGATGGCCTACTGGATCAGGGAGGCGGAGCGGAAAGGCTTCGAGATGGGGTTCTTCTCGGAGACGATCGCTTTGATGAGGGACGCCGTCTCAGCGGTTTCCACTTTCGCATCCTCGACGCAGACCATCCATCTGGGCTTCACACAGATTGTGCGCCTGCGAAGCCCGGTGATCATGGCGCAGACGCTGGCAACACTCGACGAACTCTCGGGTGGCAGAATCGTGCTTGCTCCCGGGGCTTGCACGCGAGCCCATGCCCAAACACATTCTCTCCCCTACATCGACCCTGTGGTCACCCTGACCGAATGGATGACTGCGCTACGGTCGATGCTGACCGAAGATGGGGTGACCTTCCACGGCGAGTCGATGAACATAGAGAATATCAGTTTCCCTTGGCGCGCCGACCGCCGGCGAATTCCCTTCTGGAACGCCGCCACCAGCAAGACAGGCCTGCGGCTGGCCGGAAAGATCGGGGACGGCGTTCTCCTGAATTCCGTCACCTCCCCTGAGTATTCCGCATATGCAATTCGCATTCTTCGTGAGGCAGTGGAAGGCGAAGGCAGGAATTGGGACGATTTCGAGGTTGCACAATTGATCAATTGTTCGGTCGAAGACGATCTTGACACCGCCTTTGACATGGTCCGCTGGGAAATCGCCAGCAAGTTCCATCCCAGACAGGCGCCGTTCAACGCCGGCCCCCGCATGCGGGTGGGCGAGCCGTACATCCACGAAGAAGACCTGCCGATATTTGAGCAAGCCTTCAATGAACGCGGCATGGATGGTCTCATCGATGTAATCCCCGACTCCTACATTGAAGGCCTAACAGCAAGCGGCACTCCGACCCAGGTGCGGGACCGGGTCGACGAGTACCGCGCCGCAGGCGTCAAGCTCCCCTTATTGCGGCCCGCTGCCGCCAGCCAAACTCGCAGGATTCTGGATCTTTTTGGGCCTGTTTGAAGAAGGGATATCTCCCAATGTCCAAGACACGAGATTGTGGACGGAGGATATTCTGGAGGACCAATCACCGGGACCAACCGGGGCCATTCTTGCCCGCCGGGAAAAGATGCAATGGCCGCTTCTCGGAAAGCATGCGACGCTCAAGCTGGCCATGGGGTGCAGATGGTTGGGCCTCGGTAGCCTGATGGTCGGCACCGGTCCATGCCTCCGCTATCAAGATGATCACCGTCTCCTACAAGGGAGTAACGCAGTCGCTCCTCACTTGACATCTAGTCGCAATATCTTCGACAACGAGGGTCGATTCTGGCCTTGCCAGTCTCATTATCTCCGACATCCTGCACTTGATACTCGAGGAAGGCGCTCAGTTTGCCGTAGCGGCTCTACATATTTCTGTCTACGGTAGGCTCGCTATTATGCTCCGATATTCATCCTCAGTGAATGCGCGGAGAGTCTCTGTGCGGATGGCGCCCTGCGAACCGATCGCCAGGGCGAGCTTGGCTGCGGTCTCGTCACCCGGGCCCTCGGAGATAACAACCGCGTCGTATTGGCCCATAGTCAGGTAGAACGCTTTCAACTCTGCCCCCATCGCCTTGAACGCGCTCCTGGCTGCGTCCAGCCGCGCCGGGCTCTCCTTGATGTTCTGTACGCCTTGCTCCGTAAATCTCAGTAGGCTGATATAGGTAGGCATCGTCCGCCCTCCTTCCGTGATCCAACCCGAGCGCCTCCCTCAGGGCACCGTCCGGCAGATTGAGCAACTGTCCTGGCCACGAACCGCGCCCAATTCAAGGATACAACGCGGCCCATTGGATGTCCATACAAATGTCTATGGAAGGCGTACTTCACCATCCTCGGTCGATCGCACAAGATCGCCTCTCTTGGGGGAGGGGAATGTTCCAGGATGGCGCACGATGTCTTCGCCTGGCCCGAAGAAGGATTTGAAGGTGATCCTGACATGAAGGTCGATTTGCAGGCGGAGATCGAACAACGGACAACCCTCCGCGTTATTGCCTTTCGAGATGGCGTTGGATTCCCCAGAGGAAACCTGATCTTCCGGGCTGGATCGGATCCTTACCTGATCGAGAAGCATACATGCTATCCTGAGAGCGATTCGTTCCTGGCACAACAGGTGCTTTGCGGACGCGCCCCCTATTGGCTGGCCTCCTTGCGATTATTCATCCTCTCGAAGAAACCGCACATATCCCACCTACTCTTCGCCCAATTTCAGTTGCAGATAGCGCATGTAGTCCCCCTGCTCCATCACGACCCCGACGAGGAAGGAATCGCGGGGGTGATTGCCCACCGTTTGGCCGGGCTTCAAGGCCCAGTCGTTGGCGTCGCCGCTGTCCAGCGGCCGGGCGATCTCGAACCAGTCGAACTCCCCGTCGCTGCTCTCGGCGCCCTGAACATCTACGGTTCCGGGAGGATCCATGTCCGGGTCTTCGTGCCACTGCAGTTCGTCCCAATTCCCGTGATCGAAGGCCTCGCCCTCGCGGTTCACGAACACGCCGTCGCTGTGCGCCCAACTGCCCGTGTATTCCGGCCAGAAGTAGTCCGCAAACACCCCTTGAGCGGCCAGCTCCCCAGGAATCCGGATCAGGAAATAGACATTTCCGTTGTCGTTCTTCACCCACCAGCGCACGCGCTGGAATTCGGGATTGGTGACGTTGGGGCTGTAGTGCATGCGGAGATCCACGCACGTTGCGTCAGACCATTCTTCCGGGGAGGTGATCCCCCCATCGACCTCTACCGGATGCGAGCCAAAGGCGCTCTCGAGAGAGAGATAGTCGATGGGCGCGCCACTGTCAACACCACATTCGTATTCCTCCGCACCAGCGAGGGCCGATTCCGGCCCCTCCTCTTCGAGCGATTTGATCCGGACATCCGAGAACGTAATCTCATGGCCGATCCATACCTTGTTCAACCCGACCCTGCCCTGGCGGTGGATTTCATTCGGATCGAAGAACGTGGACAGCACCTTCTCGCCGTTCACGTACATACTGGCCACATCACCGAGGACCTCGATCTCAACTTGATAGGTCTGATCGCCGAACGTTATGTTGCTCGGGGAATATGCCAGGAAATTCTCACCCTCGTGTTCACGCGTGTGTTTCTCGAGTTGATAGAATTCCGACTCCACACAGAAGATCAGGCTCCCATAGGAATAGCCACGCCCGTCGCCATAGAGAATGACGCACCCCTCCGACTTGTCCTCCGGGCTCTCCAGAGTAAAGCGCACGGCCAGGCTTCCCTCGAAGGATTCCGTAGACCAGGCGAAGGCGTCTTGTGATTGATTCCCCGCCGCCGTGTACCGGCCCCCCTGAGTCTCCTCCCAAAGCTGCGGCGCCGGGATCATGAAAGACAATGGCCGCCAACCTTCGCCGATCTCGGCAGTAGGGGAGACCTGGGCCACCGTGGGTGTTTGCACCGCCCCGGCGGCTTCCGGGGGAGTGGCGGCCGTCGTCGAAGGGGCTTCAGGACCCACCAAGGGTTCCTCAGCCGCAGGGCCCCCTCGCGAGAGGAACATGATTCCAACGCCCACAACCAGCGCGAGCCCTGCAACCGCCAGCAGCCCCATCGCCCAGATTGGCAGCCCCCGCCGCGCGCTGGCCGGTGCTGGGGCAAAGGTTCCGGCCGCCGGGGCGGTGCGGGCATCGTCGCCCACGGTCATGATCGCTTCCACAGAGTCCGCCAACCTCCCCAGATGCTTCTCCAGGGGAGGGTTCATGGCATCGATCCAGTGAATCGACTTGATGTAGTAGCGCATCGCCTCGGTCGGCTGCATATCCTCGATCCGCAGCGGGATGATCGGTATGCCGTTGTCCACGGCTTCCTCCACTTCGCGCATCACCGCCCCCGAAGAGTTCGATCCTTCGGACAGGACCAGGACAAACACCCTACTTTGGCTGATGGCGTTGACCAGCGCCGCGGCGTAAGGGACGCCGGGCGGCACATCCCGCGGCGCGATCCAACAGCGGATCTTTCTGCTCTCCAGGGTCGCACACGCGGCGTCGGCCGTGGCTTTGTCCTTCGATGAGTAGCTGATGAAGACGTCGTGAGCCATCAATTCCTCCTCGGCGGCTGTGGATATATCGCGATGCGCGGAGGCCTGCGGGCCATTCTCAATTCCGCCGCTGGTGCCCAGCGCTGCGGATAATTCGGTATCCCGCAGAGTGCAACAGCGCCGGGAGCTGGCGAATCGGGGTTCGGTTCTTCTCCTTCTCTGGCTCGGGCAAATCACCCCAATCCACGAGATCGGGATGCGTCATCCCCGCTTCGTCTTTCGTCCCCGGTGCATAACGCCAGCCTCGAGTTCTTTTCTCTTCGCACCAGCGGCGGTGCTCTGCCCGCGCCAGGGTTTCCACTTCTTCATCGGTGAACTGGAGCGGGGCCTCCCCCCAATCTGTGAGCAGCTCCAATGAGCATCCCACCCGATCAATCAATATCCCAATATGGTCAGCTTGCCTGCGGTTGGCCCGACGGAGCGCCTCCGACAATCCGCCCCATGGCGGCGGTGAAGCGCCGCCCACCGCAGCGCCTGTTTGCGAGCGGAGGTAGGATTCGTGCAGTGCCCTGGCGAGGCGCTCATGGGTCCCTTGAACCAGCAGCTCGGTCGTGCAGGCGCGTTCTATCACCGCGAAGGGTTCCAGCTCCGGGCCAACGGCCCCCGGCGGGCCGGCGGTGGATATGAGGCGCGAGAGTCCGCCGGCCTCGAGCACGCGCAAGACGATCTTCCCGGCTTCGCCCCGCAGGATCCGGCGCAGGGTCAATCCCGTCGAGAGCGCCAGGGAATCATCGTCCAGGCAGATAAAGGCTATGTGCACCGGCAGCTTGTTGCCCGACTCCCGAAGGAATTCCCCCCTCAGAAAAGCAGGCGAATCTACGTCTAGATCCACAGCCCTGATGCGCGCGGCATCCGTGAGACGGGGGAAGCGCGCTGCGAGGTGAGCGACGATGGATGATGCCTTTCGATCCACGGCGGTGATTTCCAGACGTTCCCCTATGTCCTTGCGGCCGCGATACCAGCGCTCTGCGGACTGAAGGATGAGATATCTTCCCAGGTTCCCCAGCCCGACGACCAGAAAATGGCGCCCATCACACAGCGCGGTCCCATCCGCCGAGAAGACTGGATAATCTCCCAGCAGGAGTTCCGCCCCCCGCTGGTAAATGTTGAAAATATCCAGGCGCAGCCCGGAGAATCCTGGTCCGCCCAGTGACCACTCCCGCAGCAGGTCCCACATGGCGGGATCGACGACATGGATTACGCAATGCAGCGGATCGCTCCTGGACTGAGAAACCATGGCACTTGCCCGAACCGCTACCTCGGCGTTGACCCCATCATCGGCTGTCACTGCGATGAGTGCCTCAGCTCGGCCGATCCCTGCCTCGCGAAGCAGCAGAGGATCCGTGGCATCGCCGGTGAACACCAACGCGCCCATTTGGTGCATTTGATCCAGGAGTGGATGCCCCTCATCGATTTCGATAATCACCACCCGTCTTCCTTCAGCGGCAAACCCCCTAGCGAGCAGAAAGCCCTTCTTGCTCAACCCGCAAATGATGACGTGACCTCGCCAGAAGCGCACGCTGACCCTCATGGCGTGTTCCCAGAAGATCGCCATCGCGGCGCGCACCACGGTCCAGCCCGCCAGCGCAGGCAGTCCAAACCTGGCGATCTGCAGCTGCCATGGGATGGGCGGTTCAACCCCGCCCGATTCGAGCGCGATCAGCTGCAGCAGGCGATAGAGTAGGTCACTCGGCCCGAGATCCAGATCTGTCCACCCCGCGTAGCGGAGCAGGCCGATATATCCGAGTCCGAGACCGGCGATCCATGACAAGCCGATCCACGCCCACGGATCCGTGAAGATGCGTTCGAGGGCGTTGCGTCGGCCAGCTCGGCTCATCTGAGATGCACTCACTTGGATCGGCTGTCCCCTCCTTGGGGTTTCAAGACATCAATGCCTTTTCACCTGTGGCGGGAATGATTCAAAGGTCAGCCCGCCTGATGCCCCAGTTCCCTGATCTGGGTGGATGCGGATCAACGGCAGGCCACGGCGACGGGCGCGCCGGACGATGTCGGCTGTCCCTCCCGCCCCTCGACCGCGCTTCTCATCCCAAACGGCGATCAAGACCTGGCAATGGTTCAAGATGTATGTTCCAGCCGCCAGATACGCATTCTCTCGGGTTCCGACAGGATTCAGAGAGACGATTTCATGGGCGCGATCCAACAAGGAGGCGAAATCCTGCCGCGATTCAGGACCATCGAAGTCGCGGAGATACTGATCCACAGGCATGGGGATGACGGCGACGAGCCCCCCTTTCTGACGCCGCAGCACTGCCCGCGCAGCGAGACGGTCGGCGCCCTCTGCTAGAGCGGAGAGCAGTCGGATGCCCCCCACGTCGAGCTCGCGCTCGATGGCATCCAATGCCCGCTCCATCAGGGCAGCCACCGCTTCCGGATACTTCAGACACCGGTGGCCAGTCACCCCGATCACGGCGTCATCGGGCCTTCGCAGCGGAACGCTCATGCCGGATGGCGGCTCATGAGGATGGCGTAGCCGGCCCGCGCCAGAACCCTTGGGATGGATCGCACCAGCTCACGGTCCTTCTCGCGCTCCCGCTCGGACAGTTCCTCCCAGGGGACCAACGCGGGATGGTCCTTGCTTTCTTCGTCCAACGACTCCCCATGCCGCCAGCCCGCCTGGCGCATGGAATCTCTCCAGCGGTCGTGCTCCATCCGCGCCAATCTCTCCAAATCGGCGCCGGGGAAATCGAAGGGCGGCTCGTTGCTCCTGGCCGGCAGCATGACATACCCTGCCGCCGCGAGTTTGTTGGGTATGTCGCGCACGTTTTCGCGGTTCGACTCCTTGAGTTCCTCGCTGAGCCGCTCATAAGGCAGCAGCGCTCGATGCGTCTTCCCTTCCTCATCCGTCTCCGTGCCGTATGAATACCCCTCTTCAACGAGTGCCTCACAGAAAATCTCGTGGGCCGCCCTGGACAGTTTCTCCAACACCTTTCCCTCCAGGTCCAATTGATGGACCCTGGCAAGAAAATCTGGGCCCTCTACATGCAGATTGAGCTGGTCTTCGGGGGGGAGGCAGGAGCGATCATAGGAACTGGCGCCCGCGAGACTGCTCATCGCCAGCAGACTCTCCATCGAGCGCACGCCGTGCCTGAACCGCGCCGTCTCCAGAAATGCCCGCAGGATCCCGGAGTCGATGCGAACCCGCCCGCCATCACCCTCGAAGGAGATGATTTGGGGCGTGTGCCTTTCGAAGAGCGATCGCAGGATGATCGCCCGCCGAACGATGAAATATGAATCATCCACATCTTCCAGGGGATTGGGCCCGAGGACATCGATAGATCCCTTCAGGCGGCTGATGAAGTCGGGCAGCTTGGCCGCCCGGCGCTCTTCCTCCCCCAGATCGCGGCCGAAGTCCTGCATGCGGTGGCAAGTGCCGCCGGCAAAGACAAAAATCCCTTTCCCGATCGGATGGGAGATCTGCCCCTGCCGGAACTTGCCATCCTGCATCGGTGAAAGAAAGTACCTCAGCCAGCCGAGCGGCACGCCTGAAAGCGGCGTATCGAACTCATCCCAAAAGACGAGGGGGACCGCTCCGGAGAGACGGATATCCCGCACTTGGTGAAATGCGTCCAGGAGTGCCTGCGGACGATCAAATTGAGAGATGTTGAAGGTGATGGGCTGGATTTCACCGGCAGCCGCCGATTTCGATATCTGCTTTACGGCGAAGGATTTGCCCGAGCCCGGCGGGCCGAACACCGCGATCGAGAGCGGCTGCTCTCGAGGTCGTTCGAGGTATTCGGTGATCAGTGTGCGAACCCCTCGCAGCGCCTCAATCTCCCGGCGATCTACTGTGGTCAGCGCCCCAAATTGACCGATGGGTACATCATGGAGCGCGGCAGACGGCCCTTCGATCACGACGCGCTGCGCCAGTTGTCCAAGATCTCGAGGGTGGCAATCCTCCAGAATCGTCCAGGAGTCAGACATGACTCGCGGCGAGGTTCCATCCGCTCCGGGGAGAAGACGGAGGACGGGGTCTTGTATCTGGGCCTCGGATAGCAGGTCCGGGCCGGCGAAAAGCGCTTGGGCGATGGAATCCAACGGAAGCGCCAATTCGGCACCCGCCTGGTGGATATCCACAGGGCCAAACCCCTCCTGAAGAAGAGCCCGCATTCCGCGCACCCCGGCCTGAGCCGCAAACCGCAGGTCCGGATCGGCCGGGTTGTTCCCGAGCGCGTGTGTAAGCGCGGCTGCGAGGCACGTCGTGAATCCATACATCGTACCTGGCCACCTGCGCTCCCACTCCCCTTCCATATGGCGCGGGTCGAACCACAGCCGGCCCTGCAAGCCACCCTCGGGCGACCCTGAAATCAAGATCGCACCGGCCGCGCCCAGCGAGATCACGATATGCGCGCATCGCGCCAAGCGGTTGACGCGCGGATTGTGAACCAGTTCCCAATACACGTCCTGCGCGGTGCGTTCCCACGATATCTGGCGGCTGATCTGCACCGCGCTGCGCCGGAGATGATCGATGCTGGTGACGACCGTCAGCCTGTCCGAAAAGTCCCCCACCAAACGCTCCCAGAGCGCCCCCTGGGCCACCGGCGCCGCCTGTTTCAGCAGGATGGCCGATCCGTTTCCTCTCCTGGATAGCGCGCCTGGCCACGCGCCCTCGCGATCCCGGAAGCCCAGATTTGCGTCGTCCAGAAGGATGATGGCGGGATCTGAAGGCTCATTCTCGAGGGGATTCGCAGGATCAAGCAGGTCCCGTGGGTCAAAACCAAGAAAGCGCGCCACCCGCCATCCCCCTTGGTCGGCTTCGGCGCCGTACTGCGCCAGCAGATGGTATGCGTGATGGTAGCCAGGCGCCCCGGGCCGAAGGTCCTGAACCGGAACGTGAGGTGCGAAGACTTCCATTCCCGCCCCAGGGGAATCTGGCTGTTGAGGCAGCATGGCGCGGATCATGGCTGCGAGCAAGCCGGCCGCCCCGGGCCCGGGCCAGATTCCCGCCGCTTTCGAGGCTCTCCAATCGGGCGATGAATGGTGGTCCCCTTCGGCGATGTTCCAATCCACCACGATGTCACCGCTGACGATGATCTGGAGGGGATGAGATTTGTCTGCCATCGCTCAGTACGCCCTTCTACGTCCGAATCGACCCGCGCCCTGGAGGCGCGCCATCCAGTATAGATTCCGAGGCCCAGGATTGAAAGCGGCCTCAGTTTGACAAAGCACATCCCGGCCTATAGGATGACACCCGATGGGGGAGCGGGGGCCACGTCCTTGGATTGGCCGCAATAGGCGCCGAGTGAGCGTGCGACCCACTGCCTGCGAGGCAGGCCACCACTCCCCCGCCTGCGCTCCCGGACCGGCTTTCGATTTGCCCATTCCGGATTGGACCATCATAAGACCCCCTGCCTGATCGGGCACGAGTGCGATTGCCGGTTCGCAAAGGAGGCATGATGATAAACACACCCCGGGAGACCTTCCGCCTGTTCGTCAGCTCCACGTTCAGAGACTTCAGGAAGGAGCGTAGTGCTCTCCAGGAACGGGTTTTTCCCCGCCTTCGGGCCCTCTGCGCCTCCGCCGGAGCACACTTCCAGGCGATCGATCTGCGCTGGGGGGTGAGCGAAGAAGCTTCCCTGGACCAGCAGACGATGAACATCTGCCTGGATGAGATCCGCCGCTGTCAGCAGGTAACCCCGCGTCCCAATTTCCTTGTTCTCTTGGGCCACCGCTATGGGTGGCGCCCCCTCCCTCCCAGCATTCCGGCGCGAGAATTCGAATTGATTCTCGGGCTGCTTTCAGACGCGGACCGGGCGCTCCTGGGACACTGGTACGAAGAGGACAGGAACGCGGTTCCCAGAGCTTATCGTCTCCTTCCCCGAGAGAGGGGCGACCGATACGCGAATCACGCGCAATGGCGACGGTTGGAGAGACGGCTCCATCAAGCTCTGAGGGCTGCCGTCCGGCGGTTGAATCTCGATGAGAAGGATCTCCTGAAGTATGAGGCCTCCGCAACACATCAGGAGATCGCCGCAGGGGCGTTGTCTGTTGAGGATGCATCAGAACATGTCTTTGGTTTCATCCGGGAGATCCCCAACCTACCCTGTGACGAACGGGCAGCCGACTTCATCGAGATGAACGATCAAGGCAAGCCTGATGTGGACGCCCAAGCGCAATTGGGAAGACTGAAGGACGAGTTGAGGGCTTGCCTGCAGGGCAATCTCCAGACCTTCGAAGCCCGCTGGGAGGATGGCGAGGTCACGGACGGCCACCTGAATTGGCTTTGCGAACAAGCATATGAGGCGATATCGGGGGTCATCCGTCGACAACTGGACCGGCGGGAATCGCAAGACCCTCTGGAAGTGGAGATTGCACAGCACATCGCATTCCAGGAGGACAGGGCGCGATTCTTCACCGGACGCGAGGAATATCTGGCCATCTTGGAGAATTATGCACAGGGCAACCAACGATGCCCGCTAATACTATGGGGAACCCCCGGATCAGGAAAATCGGCCCTTCTTGCAAGAGCAGCCCAGTTGGCCAGGGACTCCCTACCCCGGGTGAATGTCCTCACGCGCTTTGTCGGCGCGACGCCGGACTCCACTCTGGGGACCTCGCTGTTGAAAGGACTATGCGAGGAGCTGCTCCGGATTCTCAATATAGAGGAGCATAAAGGAAGGCTCCTTGAAAAACTCCGGCCGGAGAGCCAAGGAAGGGAGATCGCACAAATTCAAGAGCGCTTCACCATACCCGATGGATATCAAGCCCTCGCGCAGTATTTCCGTCAAATGGACTTCCTGGTCGATGATCGAAAACCCATTCTCATATTCATCGATGCGCTGGACCAACTTTCCCCCCATGATCCGGCCATGAATTTGGCGTGGCTTCCCAATTCACTGCCGGATCAGGTTCGATTGATCATCTCCACCCAGCCAGGTCTCTGCCTCGAGAGGCTGAAGGAGGAGCTGCCCCAGGGGCAACTGGTGGAACTGAAAGCTATGAAACAAGGTGCGGGACGGCAATTGTTGGACCGCTGGCTTCGCCATGCGGGCCGCAGGCTGCAGGATGATCAAGAGCGGCATGTTCTTGATCGGTTTCAGGATTGCCCCCAGCCCCTCTACCTGAGATTGGCGTTTGAGGAAGCCAGGCGATGGAAATCGCACTCCCCTCAAGAAGAAACAATCCTCAAGAGCGACATCCGCGGCCTGGTCCGAGAAATGCTCGATCGTCTATGCCAGGAAACCCATCACGGGAAGACGTTGGTTTCCCGAACCCTGGGCTATCTCGTAGCCGCCAAGCATGGGATGACCGAGGATGAACTGCTGGACGTGCTTGCTGCGGACGAATCGGTGATGGCCGATTTCTACCGCCGGTCCCCGGAATCCCCTCGCGCGCCTCGCCTGCCGGTGGTGATCTGGGCCAGGTTGCTCCATGACCTGGCCCCATATCTGACGCTACGCGCAGCCGATGGCGCCAACCTGCTGGATTTCTTCCACCGCCAGGTTGAAGCGGTAGTCATGGAGATCTTCCTATCCGACGGAGCGAAGGCGGTGCTGCGAAGGGGGCTGGAAGGGTATTTCCAGCGACAGTCTCTGTGGTTGGAAGAGAATGGGCGACGCTCGCCGAATCTGAGAAAAATGACCGAACTTCCCTTCCAGCAGATCCTGAGCGAACGATGGGACCAAGCGGAAACCACGCTGAGTGATGTTGGTTTCATGTATTCCAAATTGACCGCCGTCGGAACCCAGGATCTACTGGAAGATTATCGGCTGGCGTTGGCACAGGGCTGCCCCTCCGCGAGCATGCGGCTTATTCACCGCGCCCTGCAGCTTTCTGCGCAAGTGCTCCGCAAAGATCCGGCGGAACTTCCGGCCCAGCTCACAGGGAGACTCTTGGCCTCCGAGCATCCGAAGGTCGTTGCCTTCCTCGACCGGCTCCGGGACCAGATCTCCTTCCCCTGGATCAGACCCCGTTCCCCAGCTCTGGCCGCAGCCGGCGGCCCGCTGGAGATGATCATCGGCGGCCATCCTGCACAGATCACGGCCCTGGCGGTGACCTGTGACAGCCGGTACCTCATCACAGGATCGAAGGATATCTATATCCGAATCTTTGATCTGCAGAGCGGCATGATCCATCACTCGTGGGCGGCCGGAGGCAGAACCCGGACGCTGGCATTGACCTCAGACAACCAATACCTGATCTCAGGCACGGAATCCGGAAAAGTGTTCGTATGGGATCTACCTAGCCGCATCCGGAAGAAAGAAACCGGCAATCCTCTATACAGCCTGAATGGACCTCCGAGAGCATCGCACACCCCGATCTCGACCGCACGGAATCGCTTCCTGGTTGACGTCTCAGAGACCCGCGCCATCCGCATATGGGATCTGCAGAATGGCGCGCTCTGGAAGGAAATCGATGAAGAGCCCTGCTCCCGAAACGCGATCGCCGTCTCGCCGGACGGCAGGTACATACTCGCCGCATCGTGGAAATCTGTCCGGGTATGGGACATTGACACCGGCCAGCGGGTGAGCACCCTAGGCGGCCATCGGGCCGAGATTATCTCACTCGCCGCGATTCCGGGTACCAGCCTGTTGATCTCCGGCTCCCGGGCTGGGCGGATGCGGATCTGGGACTTTATCGCGGGAGGGCAGGTCGCTTGCCTCGAGGGGCACAATCTCGCCAGTGGCATCAACTCCATAGCGGTCACCCAAGACGGAAGATACGCGTTCTCCGGGGCGGACGATGGCAAAGTGCTCGCCTGGGACCTGTCGGACCATCGGACTGTTGCGAGCCTGGAAGGTCATTTGCACACCGTATCGACCATGGCCGTTTCGCCGGACGGCAACTACGTGATCTCGGGAGGCGGCAAGAATGACACCCGGATTCTGGTCTGGGACGTGAAGCGCTGCCTCCAGGCCGGCAGATCGGAGGCGGGTGGGCCCAATCGAGGGGTCTCGATGACCACTCCAGGTGGCGAGTATGAGGTCTTTGAGCAGGGCGACGGGCTTCGCGCCCGGGATCTTGCCACCGGGGAGCTGCTCAGCCCCTCCGGGCTCACCACAAAGGGGAGACTCCTGGAAGTCACTTCCAGAGGGCGGACTATCCTGCTCCGGCAGGCAATCCCGTACAAACCGTCCGGATCGAAGGTCCACAAGTATGGCGGAGATCCGGATTCTTGGACAAGAATCCAGGAGCGAGACGGTTTTCGTTGGACTGCAATGGCGATCTCGATGGAGGAAAAGTACCTCGCATTTGGCTGTTCAGACGGAAATATCCGCATAATGGACAATCGAACGGGAGATATCATCCGCGTGATGGGGGCGCACGCTCATCCTGTGACTGCGCTCATGATTACCCCTGACAATCGCAAGATGATTTCTATGGGGGATGACAGAATCAAGATATGGGATTTCGAACGGGGGGAACTCCTCGGTACGATAGGGGACCTGAATCGGCCGATCCGCTTGACGCCGGATGGCGAGACCATAATCGCACGCTCTCGAAGTGAACATCGGCGGACCACGGATAACAGCCTCAAGGTGCTCAATCTCAAGACCGGCGGGGTCGTCCACCGGCTGGAGGGGCATCGAACCACCGGGAACGTACAGGATCTCGTATCCGGGTTGGCAGTCACGAGGGACGGAAGATACCTGATTTCCTGCGCAGGGGATCGAACCTTACGTGTTTGGGACTTGAGTACTGGCGAGTGCATGACTGTATTCAGAGGCGAGGGGGCGTTCCGTACTTGCGAAACCGGCCCACGAACCGAGATCGTCTACGCCTGCTACAAATCGGGTGGCGGGATCCAGACGTTCTCTCTCGAGAACATCCCGTTTGGCCCCACGATCATCACGGTTCGCGACGGGAAGGCGCGCTGTCCGGCATGCGGCGGGGATCTGCCCGTCGCCAAGCAGCGGCTCGGCTCGGTCATCACGTGCCCGGCCTGTCAGGAGCAGATCAAATACAACGATTTCACAGTTTCAAAGATTTCGAGAGAAGCGCTGTTGAACAAACCCAAGTCATTGCCAAGGACAATAGAGCGGAGGGAGCTCACGCTTTCGGATCTTCCCGAAATCATGAAGAGCCTGAAGAACCCCTCTGAGATCATGAGCAAGAACAAGGAATTCAAACTGCCGGGCCCGCCCCCGCTGAAGGGCCTCGGACAATTCAAAGGACTGGGGACCAAGCCGGGAAAAGGTCATAAGAAGCCCCCGATGATTCTGGGAGCCCAGACAACGACAGATCACCTACCTTCAATATTGAACAATCTAGATGCCAAGAAGAAGGACCAGCGGAGAAAGCGCTCCGGCGAGAAACCGGAAGAGGGAGAATCTGATCGCTCCTGACACGCTCCGGGCAGCCCCCTTGATCCCTTCTCCTTCGGATTTGACTCAGCTTGCACGCCGGCGTTCCTTCTCTTCGACCAGATATCCACCTGCACCCCCACCCCTGCGCCGTCTTTGCAGACGGGAATTACGATTGCCTGCTCCCATCGTTCCCACCAAAGGATTGCAGATCGCGCGCTTCCGCGGGACTGACGGCTTTGCGCTCAAACAAGCGGGAGTTTGTCTTTTCTTCCCCACTCTCAGTGGCACCGGCCTCCAGCCCTAATATCCCGCTGGGATACATCGGCTGCGTGAGTTTTGGCGATGTCGTGGCCATCGGTTTCGGGGGTTAGCGGATTTCCCTCCCATGAGCGCCCATGATCTGCCGCAATATTTGGCGAACGTCGGCGGGAGTGGATCCCAGAAATCCCGGCCTTCGTCCCGGGCTGAGCCATCCTGCGCCTTCGGGGCGCGTGTTTCGCCCTGGTTGCCGAAGGCGGATGTCCTGCCCACATTGAACCGGAGATCGCCCAAAATGGCAGGGGGCTGCCTGGTACCAGGGTGCTGGGAACGGTGCAGGCAGGTATGCCTTATCATGGTGGCATCCCGAGTTCGAAATACTCCTCAAACACAATTTCGAAGGGATGAACTGGGCGGCCTGTGTAGGCCGCCCAGTTCTGTTGTATAGTGGACACGTGAGCGAGCCCGAATGGCAGTTCAAGCCGCCGTCGCGGCATCCCTGGCGCGGATCCCGAACAGCCCCACCACGGGCTCCAGGCCGGTCAGATGACGCGCAACGCGCAGCCCGCGTCGGATCGGACAACGTGAGGGACGGGAACTCGAGCGCTGGGCCCCGATCCCGTCTTTCGAATACTGGAGAGCAGAACCGTGGATGAGGAAGGAAAAAGGGGAGAGAGGCATCAAAGGGTTTCTGGGGTTCAGGATCCTGCAGATCTCTTTGTCAGAGCCGCTGAGAAGCTGGTGGCACGCTACGAACTGACCAGCCGGGGGAGCAGGCCAAGCGGCCGAGGAACGACCAGCCCTCTGCGCCGCGCCGTGAAGCGAAACGGCGCCGGCCGGAATATGCTGTTGATCGCCATGACTTTCGCCGCCTCCATCGCGGCTACCCGGGCCTTCTTGGAGATTGCCGGCTATCCCCAAATCGCGACCAGCGAGCTGCATATCGCGCATGTCTTATGGGGAGGCCTGCTGCTCTTTCTCGCAACCCTTCTTCCGCTGACGCTGCTGAACGGATGGGTGTATCCCCTGGCCGCGATCCTGGCAGGAGCCGGGATGGGGTTGTTCATGGATGAGGTGGGCAAGTTCATCACCCAGAGTAATAATTACTTCTATGAACCTGCGGCCCCCATCATCTACTTGGTGTTTCTCGTCAGCCTGTGGTTGTACCTGCGCGTGGGACGGCCTGCGAGCCGGGAGCCCCGCGCGGTAATGTATCGCGCCCTGGAGGGAATGGGCGAACTGCTGGACCGAGACCTGGACACCGATGAACGGTCGAGGCTCAGCGCCCAACTCGCATATGTCCAGGGTGCTGCCGGCGATGTTGATCTTGGACGCCTGGCGGGGAAACTGCAGGAGTTCTTGGCCTCGGATGAATTGGCGCTCACTCCCCCGCCGCCGACGGTCAGCGAGCGCCTGCGGGCGTGGATGTCGAAACTCGAATCGCGCTGGTTGCCACAGACACGGCTAAAGCCCCTTCTCTGCATGGGAATGGCCGTCTTGGGTTTCTTGGCCTTGGATAATCTGCTGCGCCTTACACTGGGCTGGGGGGATCCCACAAACTTCCAAGCGGTCGTGCTGAGGCTGCTGGACGAGGGCGGCTCACCCGTTCTCGCCAAGGCGACGGTCTTCTCGACTTGGGTGGGATCGGAGGCGGTCATGGGAGCCATCATGCTCGCCGCGCTCGCCATGTGGGTCTCGGGCCGCGAAGGGCTTGGGCTGCGCTTCGCCCGGCGGACGCTGCTGATGTACATCGGCGTGGTCGATCTGCTTGTCTTCTATTTCGATCAATTCTCGTCTATTCTGCTGGCAGGCTTCCAGATCGCCCTGATGCTCGGCCTGGCACGCTATCAGCGGCGCTTTCTCGCAAGCTGATGACTCTCATCATGGTGCCGCGCTCTCCGCGCGTACGGTCCGGCTTGTGCCAACGGCCACGCTGAAGCGCTTTCTCACCAAATCAACGATTGACGGGCGAAATGCACGCCTGCACCGCCCCGCCCACCTGGGGCCGCCAGCGCCTGGCCGCGCTGGCGGCGAGCTTCTTCACGCCCGCAGTTAGTCCGCTGCCCGGACATGAGCGGCGATTTCCCCGCAGGGGGCGATCCATACACCCCGGTGCGAGCGTATCGCCTGAACCAGGCCCCTGAGCATCTCCAAGCGCGAAGGCCGGCCGATGACTTGCGGGTGCATCGTCAAGATGAACAGGCCTCCCAGATCGTGGATGGCCTCAAATTCCTCCAACCAGAGTTGACGCACCTGGGCGCAGGTGGCGTTGCGCTGCAACAATTCATCTGCGCCATGCCCAAACTGGGTCCAGTCATCCAGGATCCAAGAGACCGGCAGCTCCACCACCTCCGAATCCGGATGCTTGTAAGGCCGGATATCATCCATCAGGTTGCTCGAGTACCAGATGCCGTAGCGGGGGAGCAGCGGGATGGTATCGACGCTGATCTCATACAGCGGCGCCCGGTAGCCGGCGACCTCGGCGCCAATACTCCGCAGCCGTTCGGTAACCCGCTCGAGCTGCGCCTCTTCCTCTTCGCGCCTCAGGCTCGAGGGCGGGTCGTGGGTGTATCCGTGGGCAGCGATCTCATGCCCGGCGGCGACTATGGCCGCCACGGTCTCCGGAAAGTCCTCCGCCGACTTTCCCGGGATGAAGAACGTGGCTTTCACCCCCAGCCTCTCAAGGGAGGAGAGGATAAGGGGAATCCCCACTTTCGGCGAGTAGTGCGCCATGGACAACGCGCCTGGCCGGTTCTTGAATCCGGTATCCTGCACCATCCATGGAGTCTCGATATCCAGATCAAACGTGAGCGAAACTGCGGATTGCACATCCGTTGGCCACATTGATGCCTCCTCCCGAATACTTTCTTTCATTCAGGTGCCCGGATTGGGACACCCTGGGCCCTTAGGGCCAATCGAAAATCAGATCTTCCCTTGCGCCGCCAGCACGCGCTCTGGAGTCATGGGAATATCCAGCCACACACCTATGGCATTATAGACCGCCTGAGAGATGGCGGGAATCGGCGCCGCCGCCGGCGCCTCCCCCGCACCTTTGGCACCGAATGGCCCATATGGCTCGTCGGATTCGCAAAGTAATACGCGGGGATCGAGGGGGAAATCCGTCATTCGCGCGACCTTATAGTCCAGAAATCCCGGATTGAGGATCTTGCCTGTCGTTGGTTCGAAGGCCAACCTTTCCATCAATGCAAACCCGGAGCTCAGGATTGCTCCGCCAATCACTTGATTCTCCAGAACCTTCGGGTTCAAGACGGTCCCACTGTCTTGGGCGGCGACGTAGTCCAACAGGCGGATCTCGCCCGTCTCGACATCCACCTCAACCTCGACGAAATGGGCGGCAAAATGCCTGGCGAAGGCCGTCGACGGTGGCGTCAGGACATTGGTGCAGCCCACCACGACGGGAGGCGTGTGGCTGTCAGGCTGGGGCAGGGTCATCAGCTTCTCAAGTCCAAGGGAAATGTCCCTGTCCCTCTTGCTGTATATCACGTCATCATGCATATCGAGTTCATCAGGGCCGTGCCCAGGCAGGTGCTTCGACGCTATCCCCAGGATCTGCCTCTTCGCATCCATTGCGGCTGCCCAGGTGGCCAAACCTGTGCGGAAGGCGGTATTGCTGGCGATGGAACCGTGGTTTGGCGGGCAGACATCCGTATCGCCCGCCTCGACTCGGATGCGATTAACGCCCACGCCCAACGCCTCCGCCGCGATTTGCGCTTGAGTGGTCTCGCTACCTTGACCCTGGCGCCCCATGCTGCAGCACAGCGTGGCGCTGCCATCGGCCTGGATGCGCACCAGGACAGATGCGCCGTATTCGTCCTCCGTGCCACAACAGTGGATCCCGGTCGCCATTCCCACCGCGCGCCGCATGGGCCCGTTCACGACATGGGGCTTGCCCCAGCCGACCCATTTCTCTTTCCAGCCAAAGGCTTCTGCACCTTTGGTCAGGCAGTCATGCAGCGCTTCGCTGGAGAGGCGTCCCAGCTCTGGCCAACCAGCGGGGAAACCCTCCCCGGCTTCCACACCGGGACCCCGCTTGGCGATCGCCCTGAGGGGGTCGCCCGCCCGTATGTGATTGTTCAACCGGAACTCCACTGGATCCATGTCGATTTCGATCGCGGCCATGTCGAGCAATCTCTCGACGAAGGCGCCCAATGTGACGTCCCCCACCCCCCGCATGCAGCCGGCTGTAAGCAGATTTGTCGATACCCCTTGGACGACATACCGGCCATGCGGACATCTGCCCCACAGGTCCAGTATCAGGAATCCCACGTCGGGCTTCATGCCGTATCCGCCATTGTCGTGCGTGTGGCTGACCTCGATAAACTGAATGGACCCTCCCTTGTCGCACCCGATCCGGCCGGAAGACCGCTCCAAGTGCCGGCGTTTCACCCCCGCGAAGCACTCCTCCTGATCCAGCTCAACCTTCACCGGCCGGCCCACCTTCTTTGCCAGCAGTGCTGCGATCAGTTGCAGGCTGCCGATCCACCATAAGCCGAAGGAACTCCCGCTGGGTTGCGCGATCACGCGCACATTACTCATGGGCAGGCCCAGCCCTCGGGCGATCGCATCGCGCATTTCGGAGGGCGTCTGTGTGGAGGTCCACACCGTCAGGCGATCCCCATCCCATGACGCGACACAGGCGTTCCGGCCGATCGAGGCATATGCCTGGCTGTCGAAGGACATGCTCCCCCCAACAACTATGTCCGTATGGCTCAGCGCCCAGTCAACGGCCCCCCATGTCACCTCCAACGGCTCGCGGACGCTTCCCTCGGCCCTCACCTGCGGCGCTTCCGGGGCCATCGCCCGGATGGGGTCAAAGACCGGTGGCAGGATCTCATACTCCACATCGATCAGCTGCGCCGCCCTATCCGCGATGGATGCCGATTCGGCGGCCACCGCGGCGACCTCGTCCCCGACAAACCGGACCGTGTCATCCAAAATGCGACCACGATAGTTGTGCCAACAATTCTCCCACGGCCAAGGTGGTGCGTCCTCATGCGTGACTATTCCCAAGACTCCAGGCAGAGATCGCGCTTCCCGAAAATCGATGCGGTTGATCCTGGCATGGGCATGCGGGCTGCGCAGTATCCTCCCGTAGGCCATCCCAGGCTGGACCACGTCGACGCCAAATTGCAGGCTTCCTGTGACCTTTTCCACCGCGTCTTTCAGGGGAATGTCCTTGCCAATTGCCGAGAATTCTCCCTGCCTAGGCATCCTGTCGCCCCTGACCGAGCATCTCAGATGCTCGGTGGACCGCGCGGATGATCTTCGGGTACGAACCGCAGCGGCAGATGTGTCCGCTGAGCGCATCGGCGATCTCATCGGAAGTCGGACGAGGGTTGGCATCCAGCAGTGCTTTGGTGGAGAGGATGAAGCCCGGCGTGCAGAAGCCGCACTGGAAACCATGCTCATCGATAAACGCCTGCTGGATGGGGTGCAGGTCTTCCCTGCCGCCCAAACCCTCGATTGTGAGGATCTCTTTCCCTTCCACCTGGGACGCCAGGATCATGCAAGAGACCACGGGCCTCCCTTCCATGAGAACGGTGCAGGAACCACACTCGCCCTCTTCACAGGAGATTCGCACGCCAATCAATCCCAATCGTTTGTTCAGCACCTGCGCCAATGTCTCATGTGCGGGATGATCGACGTCGAATTCGCAGCCGTTCACATGCAAAATGGCCATGTTACCCTTCTCCCAACTCGGCCAAAGCCCGACCGAGCGCCCGGCGGACCAAGACTTGGCTGGCGTACCGGCGATACTCCGCGCTCGCGCGCAAATCTGTGATCGGACGCGCCTCTGAGGCCGCTCGCCTCGCCACGCGCCGGATACTCGCATCCATCTCATTCATTCGCCCACCGAGGAGCATCCCCTCCGCGTTCTTGGACCGGAATGGCACCGGCGCCACAGCGCCGAGCACGATCCGAGCCTCCCGGACGGTGCCCGCCGAATCGATTGTCAGGCGTACCGCCGCGTTTACCAGGGCAATGTCCACGCTCGAACGGGTCACTCTCTCGAAGGCACAGGCCGTCCGGGGCGGCGGCTGCGGTATATGAACCTCAAGGAGCATCTCATCCGGACCCAGCGCCGTCTGCTTTGGGCCAAGAAAGAACGATTCAATGGGCATGGTTCGCTCTCCATCAAGGCCCAAGAGCTTGACCTGTGCGTCCAGCGCGATCAGCGGGGTGGCGAAGTCGGCTGAGGGCACGGCGTGGCAGAGATTTCCGCCCAGCGTGGCGGTGTTGCGGATTTGCGGAGTGGCGAACTGCGCCGCCACCTCGCAGAGGACCGCAAGATCATCGTTGAGCTCGCGGTGCGCGTAAATGGAGGCGATGGTGACGAGCGGCCCCATGCGAACCCCTCCCTCATCGGCTCGGATATCCCGCAGACCATCCAGCCCCGACAGGTCGATGCAATATTCGAGTTCAACCCCTCCCCGGCGCCATTCGAGCAGCAGATCTGTCCCGCCCGCCCAGAATCGCGCCGTCCGCCCATGGCTCGCCTTCAACTCACAGGCCTCCCGAGCAGAACCCGGTCGCAGATACTGAAATGATTTGGCCATTTGGAGCCCGCTCCTGCTGTCTCGGTAAATCCAAATGGGATATGGTCCCCTGGTTTGGACGATCCCTGACAATCCCGAGAGCGCCCCTCTTGACGGCTATGATATAATATTTTTGATTGTCGATCAAGGAAGCCAAAAGATTTGCCCTCTAGGCCGCTCTAGACAACTATTTGGCGCACACCTCGTATGATAGCACAACCACAGCAAGCCAATTTGGACGAACTCGATATCGCCATCCTGAGACATCTAGAGCAGGACGGGCGCAGATACTATTCGGAGATCGCGGCCGATCTCGGGGTGGCTGTCTCCACTGTCAGCGCCCGGGTGTCCAGGCTGATTGCAGATGACGTGGTCACCGTCCTTGCGCATATCAACCCGCACAAGATCGGCTTGGATGCCCCCGCCATCCTCAGCCTCTCGATCCAACCGGGCTGCTACGATCAAGTCGTCGACACCATCCTCGCCTATCCGGAGGTCACTTTCGCCTCCATGACGAGTGGCGCATACAATCTGACCGTCGATGTCTATTGCCGGACCACAGAGCACTTGGCAGAATTGATTGCCGAACGGGTGAACGCCTTGCAGGGCGTACGGGATATCGAGGTGAGATATCACCTGAGAATACTGAAGCTGAGGCCGGTCGGCATAGACGCCGCATTGGCAAACCCGCCCGAGCTCAGCGGCACGGGGGCCAAACCGGATCAGACTACCTGAAACGTCAGCATTGGTCTGAGGGAAGACAATCCACGCGACGGTCAATAGCAGCAGTCCGAGATTTGGAGGATTCCTATGCTCACGGAAGGTCTGGAAGGGCGGAGGCGCGCTATATGCATTGCCTGCCCTGTGAGCGCGGCCACGAGGTGACCGATGAGGTCTTGGATGGAAATGGGGGATCACCGCCTTCGATGAGGCCGAGAATCGGCTGCACGCGCAGAAAGGTATGATGGCATGCATTGTCCCGTGATCAAAGGAAGAAAGATGAGCGCGAAGGAAATCCTCAGCTTGGCAGAATAGAAACCCGGAGGCACCCGAATGCCCTACCCAGATTGGGATCAGATCAAGCAGGACATCCCCGGCACGGCGAAGATCCCCATGATCCGCGCCGGAACCCCAACCTTTATGCGCCAGCCGTACGCCCACGCCAATGCGGACCTCAAAGGCGCGGATGTGGTCATCATCGGCAGCGCCTACGTCGCGGGCACAGGTGACAACCTCTGGGGTGTGGATAAGCGTGAATGGGCAGCCGCCGCCGAACGGGTTCGCCAGCAATCGGCGCGCTATCCCTCCGGCTACATTCAGGACTTTGATCTGGACGTCTTTGAACATTTGCGGGTGGTGGACTACGGAGACGCGCATCTGGATCCGGAGACTTATGAGACCAAGACCTATGACACGGTGATCAGGGCACAGCGGGCGGTGGAGGCAAAGGTGAACGACGCACTCGATGCAGGTGCGGTGCCCATCGTCATCAGCCAGAATTCTCCCTGCGGATCATACGCCATCGCCAAACCCATCGCCGAACGCACCCACGGCGAAGTGGGCGTGATCAGCCTGGACACCCACTGGGACATTCAGCCACTGGATACGGACACCATGGATCCCCGCGTGGCCGGTGCCGCCAGTTGGAAAGCCAAGATGTACGAATTCCATGCCAACATGCCCATCCACAACCTGGTCGAGATCGGGGAGCGCGGCATGGGCGAGGAGAGCGGGCGCCCACTTCTACCCGATGTGGAACGTCCGGCAGATTGGGCATCGAGGGGCTTTGCCATGAGCTCAGCCACGCGTACGAAGGCACGCAGGCTGTTTATGCCCACTTCGACATGGATATCCTCGGCGGCGCGGGGCCCGCGCCGGGAGACATCCTGGGAGATCTGGCGGAACCGATCGGCATGACCGACTATGAAGTCATCCGCCTGGCCTACGAGGTCGGCCTTAGGGGCTTCGACGGTTTGTCATTCATCTGCATCCCGCCGGGCTCTGGCGTTATATACCGCACCATCGTCTACGTGATCATGTACATGCTGGCGGGGAAAATCCACTCCGGCAGCAACCGAGCGGCAGACAATACCGGCACTCTCAAGGGGGCGGCGGCACACCACCTTTGATCGCATGGCATGCAGCTAGAACGCTCACGGTAAAAGGTTGGGAGGCGAAGGAGGAAGCGCATGAAGGCAATGACGACAGTCGCCGAGCTGATGGCCGTGGCTGCCCGCACTGCACCCAAGGCAAAGGGCGAGGACTACGTGGTCGTGAGCGTGCTCGAGGGGGACCGATTGCGCCAGCTTGGGGAGGGGATGATCGAATATGGCCGGCGAAAAGACGACCATGGATTCGTGCGCGATGGTCGGAATGTGCTGGGCTCCGCAGTGATCGTGCTAATCGGCTTGAAGGATGCCCAGGTGGCCGACCTCAATTGCGGCGCATGCGGGGAGGATGCCTGCATCGAGGTCAACACCCAAGAGGGCCAGTTCAAAGGTCCTCAGTGCGCCTTGCGGGTCCTGGACATGGGGATCGCACTTGGGTCTGCAGCAAAGGTCGCCAGCCTGATGAACGTCGATAATCGCATCATGTACCGAGTAGGCGCGGTGGCCCGTGAAGCAGGCCTGGTGGATGCGGACTTCGTCATGGGAATCCCGCTCTCAGCCACGGGAAAGAACATCTACTTCGACCGCAACGCATGAGGGCCAGGATCGGAGGATGACATCAACTCCGGCACTCCTGGATCCATACCAATGCGATCTCCCATTTCGACCCCAGGTGGGCCAAAATGCCCTATCCCTCGACCGGCACCCCTCAATCCAATCCACCGTCGAGGAACCACGTGGACATTTCGCCGATTCCCTTGACGTCGATCAAGCCGCGATAGCTGCAGGAAAACCGGCCCTTGATCAGCTCGTACGTGTCCTGCGTGATCTGGATCTTCCCCGGAACACCCTGGGATTCCATCCGGCTGGCGATGTTGATCGACTGCCCCCAGAGATCGTAGTGATATTTGTCGGTCCCCACCACGCCGCCTACAGCCGGGCCCGAGGCGATTCCGATCCGGAACTGCAGGCCGGGTCTCGGCACCACCCCCGGATCCTCGAGATATTTCATAATCTCCAGCGCCATTCGTGCCATCACAGCGCATGATCGACTCGAGGCGTGGGTGCGCCTGCGGCGACCATGTAATTATCTCCGATGGTGCGGATCTTCTCCAAACCGAACTGTTCGGTCAGCCCGTCGAAATAGGAATAGACCTCGTTCAGCAGTTCAACCACCTCCTCCGCGCTCATCTTGCTCGACATCTCCGTGAAACCCACGATATCGGCGAACATTACGGACAATGAATCAAATCGCTTGGCGACGGTTTGGTTTCCTTCTTTGAGCAGCGGCGCGATTTCTTTGGGGAGCATCTGCATCAGGAGCCGCTCCGATTTGCCCTGCTCCACGCGCAGCAAACCCAACAGCAGCTCCTTGCCATCGACGAAGTAGGCCAGCAGCAGGAAGACGATCACGGACACCGTGCCGATGTTGAGCAGGAAGAAGACCAGAAGCAGGACCGCCGGCAGGTTATTGGTGGTGCGCACAAAGGGCTGGATTCCGGCGCTGAGGACGAGCAACCCCATATAGACGTACAACCAGCGATAGGCCTTCTCGGTCCGGTACAGCAGCAGAGCGCCCAGGGGGCTGATCAATGACCAGACAATGACCGCGCTCGAATTGACGAACCCGCCCAACATCACCATGAGCAGAAAGGGGACCATGAGCACCATCCACAGCTGAGTGTCGCGGTAGAAGCGGAGATCGCGCGTGTAGCCAAACACCGCCGAGATCCCAAACGAGAACAGCGCGTATCCCAAAGGGATAAACCCGGCCACCGGTTCGCCGAACAGGATATAGATCAGCCCCCAGAGCGTGGAGGCCGCAGTCAGCATCAGGCTGCCGATGACCAGGATGCGCTTCCGCAGGCGCTCCTCGTCGCTGTCTTTCGCTGAAGCGCCGAAGTTCATCACCGCCGAACGCAGACGCCCCGCCAAGCCGCCGGCTGCGATCCCTTGCCCCTGCAGCAGCACTCCACTCGATTCCGTTCTCGACTCTTCCATGCGGCCCTCCCCCAGCCCCAGCGCCCCCACGATGGGGATGTCTCTCCATCGCAAATCATCTCCATCCTACGCAAGTATAATTGGTTTTTTGGGTCTTATTCCTCAATAATCTCGAGCCTCCGACTCATATGGCCACTTCCCAAGACGACGCTGGTCGCCCCTGCTCATATGCAGCCAGGGCCCATACGCCCGGCCGGACGGCGTCGGCGCCGGAACCGTCGAAAGCGAGAGCCCAGGGACACCGCTTCCCGCAACCCGTTGCGCCGGTGGGCGAACACAAGTATGCTAATGCGGATGCTGCCCTCTATCTTCGCAGTGGGGAAATCAGATGCATATTGCCATTGAAGGGGTGATTGGCGTCGGCAAGACCTCGCTGGCCCGGTTGCTGCAGCCGCTGTTCAAGGCCGACCTGCTGCTCGAAGCCTTTGAAGAAAACCCTTTCCTCTCCAACTTCTATCAGGACCGGGAGCGCTACGCGTTTCAGACGCAGATCTTCTTCTTGCTCAGCCGCTACCGTCAACTGAAGGAAAGCAGCCATTCGCCAGCCGCCGAGGGGCACCTGATCGCGGATTACACGTTCGCCAAGGACGCGCTCTTCGCGCGCCTCAACCTCAGAGGTGATGAACTCGACACATACCACCTGGTGTACGAGGCCCTGGCCGAGCGGGTCCTTACCCCTGACCTGGTAGTGTATCTGCAGGTCGACACCACCATCGCCATGGAGCGCATCGCGAAAAGGGATCGTTCCTACGAGCGCTCCATGGACGAGACCTACATCCAGGCCATAAATGATGCTTACCGCGATCATTTCGCTGCCATGCCCCGAGAGCGCTACCTGCCCGTCGACACCAATGAGATGGATTTCGTCGCGCACCGAGAGGATCTCGGGCGCATCGTGAACGAGATCCGGCGCACGCTAGGCATCCCCCCATTCCAACCGGAACTGCCATTTGACGGAGCTCTCTCGCCGTGAGGATCACGCTCGACAAGTTGGTCGACCTCGCCCGCCGGGAAGCCGAGCGCCGCGCCGCCACCCGAGACGTGATCTCGGCGTATGTGATCGGCTCGGTGGCAGCCGGACATCCGCTGCTGGGCGGCACGGCGGACATTGATTTGATCTTGATCCATGAGGCACGGCCTTCGAACCGCCGGGAGATCGTTCCGCTCTCCCAGGAGGTGCATCTCGATATCACCCACCATGCGCGCGCCATGTACCGCAATCCTCGCCGCCTCCGGACACAACCGTGGCTGGGGCCTTCAGTGTGTGAGCCGCTCTTCCTGTACGACCCCGCCCACTTTTTCGAATGGGCCCAAGCGAGCGCCCGCGGGCAGTTTCACCGCGCCGACCATGCCCTCTCTAGAGCAAGGGCTTTTCTTGCCCGTGCCAAGCGGCACAGGGCCGCGCTGGATGGGGCGGGCGAGGGCTGGCTGCCTTGCTACCTTCGATCCCTCCTGGAGGCGGCGAATTCAGCCGCTTCGCTGGCCGGTTTTCCGGCCGCAGGCCGCCGCATGGCTTTGACTCTCGAAACCCGTTTGCGCAGCATCGGCCTGGAGGAGCTCTTTGCTCATTTCAATTCTCTGCTCGGGCCCGACCAACTGAGCGAATGGGAGTTGCCCGAAGTGCTCTCCGCCTGGGCGCAGAGCTTCGATGCTGCATCGGCGCTCGGTTCGCGGCCAGATCTGTGCCCCGTACGGCGGGACTACTTCCTCAGGGCCTTTCAAACCTTGATTGAGGACGGGTCAAATCGGGCCATCCTGTGGCCGCTGCTCGCCTCCTGGGCATGCGCCAATCTAGCCCTGGGGGCCGCAGGGTCGCCTGTCCCGAAAGAGGCGGTCTGGCATGCCACCGTGGCTCACTTGAGATTAGCGCCATCGGACCGTCCCAGTCGCGGGGATGCGCTTGAGGGTTTCATCGATCGAGTAGAAGAGGTCTTGGAGCGCTGGGAAGCGGGCGGGATTCCCTAGCGCCATTTGTCCAGGGAGCCGGGGATGAAGAGATTTGTCGTCGTGGCTGGCAACATCGGGGTCGGGAAATCCACCTTGGTGAAGATGCTGTGCAACAGGCTGGGATGGGAACCTTTCTTTGAGCCGCAGGCGGAGAATCCTTATCTGGCGGATTTCTACCGGGACATGAAAAGCTGGGCCTTCCACAGCCAGGTGTTCTTTCTCACCCAGCGTTTGCTGGCGCACCGTAAGCTGCTTGACCATCCCACTTCGGTGGTGCAGGACCGGAGCGTGTATGAGGACGCCGAGGTGTTCGCCCGCAATCTCTACCTGCAGAAGCACCTTTCCGAGCGCGACTATCTCACTTACGGCGACCTCTACCACGTGCTATCTTCTTTCCTGCCCCCTCCGGATCTGGTGGTCTACCTACGCGCCTCAGTAGATACCCTTATGCATCGGATCGCCTTGCGAGGCCGCGAATACGAACGAGAGATCCAACCGGAGTATCTCTCCAACCTGAATGTCCTCTACGAGGAATGGATTCGGGAATTTGCCTTCTGCCCCGTGCTGGCGGTCCCGGCGGATGACCTCGACTACGTCGCCCACCCCAGGCATCTGGACTTGATCGTCTCGAAAGTGCATGAAAAGCTGGCCGGCAAGGAAGAGGTCGATTTTGAAGCGCAGGAGATTGCGGGCTCGGAATAGGTGCCGGGGCATCGCGCACTGAGAGCACCCTTCTTTCCACCCTCCAAAACAGAACGCACCACTCGACATCCTCGCTTGCCGGGCTTGTGCGAATCCGGTACAATTTTCTTACATAGGCCAGCAGATCGGGCATTTCGTTTCCACCAGCCAAGGGAGGGGCCCGATGACCATCATCAAGGTCTCATCGACCTCGCGCACTTCCGCAGTCGCTGGCGCCATCGCCGGCGTCATTCGGGAGCGCGAGAAAGCGGAGGTACAAGCCATCGGGGCAGGAGCGGTAAATCAGTCGGTAAAAGCCATCGCCATTGCCCGGGGGTACTTGCAGGAGGATGGAATTGACATCACCTGCATTCCGGAATTCACCACCGTAATGATCGACGATAATGAGCGCACGGCCATTCGGTTAGTCGTCACGCCACGCGAATAGCTGTTCTGACGGGAATCGCACCTTCAACCGAGCCCAAGCGTGAGCGCCTTCTCTGAGAAGGTGGCACATTTGGTACTTGGATCGGTGAAGAAGGCCCGATCTCTCCCGACCCGCTCAATCTCTCTCCGCGCAATCCCGCATCAAGCGCCCACCCACGCATACGAAGGCAAGGCTCGGCTCACCGGGCGGCCCGCTCAGATGCGAGGCAGATCGAGCATCAGGGTTTCGAGAGCCAGGCGGGTGTTCGCATTCTTGTGGAGTGCATCCAACGTGCGCTCCATGGCAAGCAGCGCGCCCTCAACTTGGCCGATGTCGACCGCGGCCTGCATGGTCGCAAGCTCCGGATCCCGGTCCACATTGCAGATCGAATTGCCCTGGCCGTAGAAGCGCAGCATGACGTCTCGCCAAATGCCCACCCACAAAGAGACCAAGTTTGCGGCCTCGGCCCGCGCTGCTGAAGGCGAAGCGGCATCCGAAAGGCCGCGCACGAATGTGTTCACATAGCGAATTCGTTCGGTTCGAGTATCGGAAAGAAGCTGAAAATGCTCATTCAGCCGGTCATTCCGCAGCTCCAAGATCTCGGGGGCTGCATGAAAATCCAGCGCGCGGCCAGGCCTTCCTCCCGAGAGCCGCGCGATCAGGTCCGCCCGGGCCTCCGATTCGCCGAAATCCCCCAGCGCGTCGCGCAGCTCATCCACGGGAAGCGGCCTGAGGGAGATGTGCTCACAGCGCGAAATCACAGTGGGGAGAAGCTCGGCCTCGTCTCGAGCGCACACGAGAATCAGGACCCGATCCGGTGGCTCCTCCAGAGTCTTTAGAAGGGCGTTCTGGGCGCTGAGCGTGGCCTCTTGAAAGCGGTCCAACAAAGCGACGCGCCAATCGCCCTCATACGGCGCCAGGGCCAGCCGCATTTGCAGGGCGCGGATCTGGTCGATCCCCAGCGAGCCGCCAGGGTCCGGCGCCGCAACATAATGCAGGTCCGGGTATGACCCGGCTTCGATACGCTCGCAGGCACGGCAGCGGCCGCAGAACTCCCCTTTTCTCGGTGGGCTCAGACATTCCACGGCTTGGGCGAACCGGAGCGCCAGCGTCCGCTTCCCCAGCTGATCCTCGCCCGTGAACAGATAGGCATGCCGAAGGGCACCGCGCAAGATGCTGAGGCGCAGGGTCTCCATTGCCCAATGGTGGCCAATCATCCCCCAGTTCATATGCGCATTGTAGCCGACTCCGAACAACCGGGACAACTCCTCTCTTTTGCCTTAAAATAGGGGAGCGCTTTCGGCGTGAGGTACCCGGGAGTGCAATGGCCCGATGAAAAAGGGGCGAATGATGAACTCACTCTTGCGCAGTTGGTTAGAACAGCCGGTGCTGCAGAAGATTCGGCGGAACCATGCCCTGGAGCATGCCACAATTCATCTGTTGAGCGCCCGCTTCCCTGACCGTACCCTGGTCGGCCGCTCGGACCCGCGCGGCTTCTTCATCTATGGCTCGGTACCCAGCGAGGCGCTGCAGGAGGCCACTGCGGAGGCGCTGGCGCGGCTCCGGGCCGGCGAATCCCACCTGGCGATACATCCCAACTGCGGCACAAACCTGGTGACATCCGGCTTCATGGCCGGCGGCGCGGCTTTCCTGTCCCTTTCGGGCAGTTGGAGCGATGAGGGCTGGTCTGACCGCATCGACCGTTTGCTTCTGGCGATACTCACGTCCACCCTCGCTTTGATCCTCTCCCGCCCTATCGGAATCCTGCTGCAGAGGCGAGTCACGACCCTCGCCCAGCCAGGCAGCTTGCGCGTGATCGGGATCCGCCGGCGCGTTCAGGGGAGGACCACCATCCACCGCGTGCTCACCCGTGCATGACGACCAAGGCACCGCGCCCACCGTCTATCTGATCCACGGGGATGATCCTCTCAGCATTCGGCAGTATTTGCATCGCTTTGTGGCGAAGTTCGAGAGCGACTCCGCCATGCAAATGGATGTACAGCGCCTTTCCCCGGGAAATTTCGATTTCTCCTCACTGGCAGAAGCCACGACTTCGCTGCCCTTCTTCTCCTCCAGGCGCCTGGTGATCTTGTCAGATGTGATCGGCATCACCAACAGCGCACACCGCCTTGAACAACTGCTGGAACTCCTTGAAAATGTGCCCCCCACAACCGCCCTGGTGCTCATCGCCCATGAGCCATTGGATCTGGACAGCCGCGGCAAGCCCAAGCTCCACCCCTTGCTGAAGTGGGCCCAGACGCATCCAGGCTCCGCGTTCGTGCGCAAGTTCACCACACCCGAGGGCCCCGCGTTTGTGCGCTGGATCCGCACTCGCTGCGAACAGTTGGGAGGCGCGATCGATCCGCGCGCCGCCTATCTCCTGGCCGAGTTGGTGGCGGAAGACCCGCTGATCGCGGATCAAGAGCTACACAAACTGCTCGATTACGTGGATCGCATGCGGACCATCCAAGAGCGTGATGTGGAAACCCTCACACCGCTCTCCGGGCAATCCGATGTCTTCGCCATGGTCGACGCGCTGGGCAACCGCCAGGGCGCCCAAGCGCTGATCCATCTGCATCGACTGCTCGAGACGGAGCCACCCCTGTACGCCTTCGGCATGATCCTGCGCCAGTTCCGCTTGCTGCTGCAGGCGAAAGAGGCCCTGCAGCGGGGTACAGATCCACAGCAGACGATGAAGGCTCACCCCTTCGTCATCCGCAAAGCGGCCCGCCAAGCGCGCCATTTCCCCCTGCCTCAACTCGAGGGCATCTACCACAAAATGCTTGCCATCGATGTGGCCAGCAAGACCGGAGAGGACGATATGGAGGTCGCCCTCGACCGAATGATCGCCTCAATCACCTTACCTTGACCGATCGTGGCGGTCCATAACGCAGGTCACGGCATCGGGCAGCAGATCTAGGCCGCCTCTGGCAGTCGAGCTTGGCCCACATCAAGTTCCTTTTCTTGGATGCCGAGCCAGAAGTGGTTTGGCAGTACGGAAATGCTGCTGCGGATGTTCAGGCCTCCCGCCTCGTCAGGGAATCCCTCTCCCAAGGTCCGCGGATGGGCGAAGCAGATATTGGGCCGGCGTCCATACTTTGCTTGGTAATAGTCCGCCGCCCGGGAGATCTTTTCCCCCAGCGTCGCCACCCCATCCGCATCAAACCATAACATTCCGACGTTCATCTCAGCCTCCAATCCGCCCTGCCCTCCACATGCTTCCACACTCCAAGCCGCCGCACGCGCTAGTTTTCTGCATCCCGTCCACTGGGGACAAACTCCGGCTCCCTACCACCCAGCCCGTGATCAGGGATCAACGCTGATGGCCTCCCTGGCGCGCACCCGCCCCCCTTCCCAATGAGGCGACCGTTCACCCCCGCGAGGGCCAGCCACACGCCGGCGTGAAACCAGCCCCGCGGCCTCATCGATGTCGGCGGCGCTCAGCCATGCGGCGCGCATCGCCACCGGCGGCCGACGGCGCTCGATCTCAAACAAATGCCCCGCAGCTCTTGGACGATCGATGGCACTGAGGGGATATACGCTCTTGGCCCGCCAGCGGTCATGCAGCGGGGCCAGGCGCTGCATCGCCGGGGCGCGCAACGCGGCGAAGATGTGCAACCCCACGGAGCCTCCCACCTCCAGCAGGCGCAAGAGGCTGTGGAGTGCGCGTTGGCGCCGATCCCTGCACATCCAGGCCAGATCGTCAATGAACAACACAACATGGGGCGTGGTTATACCCTGGGCATCCCGACGCCGGCTCTCGATTTCCAACCCGGCGACGATGGATTGCGCGGCGCTCGGATTCGTAGCCAAAGCGCCGTGCGCATGGGGAAGTGCTTCCATCATGGAGAGCTCTCTGCCGCCGATATCGATCCCCTGCAGCGCCAATTGGGAGCGACGGCTGGTCAGGCCCAGCGAAATGAGAGCCACCCGCAGGAGTTCGGATTTTCCACTGCCCGATGGGCCGCGCACCATGACGTGCGAGGGTTCGCGCCCGACCAGAGAGATCAGCGCCGGCCGGCCGGCCATCTCTTGGCCCAATATCGCGGTCAGCGGATCAAGATCTCCCAGCGAGCGCATGAATGGCAGCAGCCGGAGCGAATCGAGCGCTTCCGTCGGAACCTGCAACGCGACCAGGTCGTGGCCGTAGGTTGCCCGCACCTCTCGCACTCCGAGATCCTGTGCAATCTCTCCAGCCGCATCCAGCAGCGCCTCGGCCTCGGTGCCGAGCATGGGCCGCAAGCGGTATTCCACTCCCGCCTCGCTCACCCTGCCGCCGCAAACCCTCGCCGGCAGCGCCAAGGCTGACAGCACATCCTCCACATGATCCGCCTGCCGATCCAACCATACGTGCCGCTTCCCGCTTTTCGCCACCGCCCACCTCTTGCGACTAGCACGTTCGTTCTAGTCTATGATAGCAGAACGTCTGTTCTATTGTCAAGGGCCATCCGGCGACCCACCTCAATGCCCGCCGGCGCGCAGGGCCGACCTTCGCGACCCCCTTCCCTCCCCGAGGCTGTGCTACAATGAAATATCAAGGAGCCGAAGAACGAATGTCCGATGTCCGACCCTCGCCTATCGCTGGCACCTGGTATCCAGGGCGCGCAGAGGACTTGAGGGCCTCCATCGCCCGCTATTTGGGCCAGACTGCCGTTCCAGATATCGCCGGAGAGGTGGTTGGTATTGTTGCTCCCCACGCAGGCTACCGCTACTCGGGAGGAATCGCGGCCCACGCCTTCCGATGCCTTCAAGATCTACGCCCCGAAGTGATCGCCGTTCTCTCTCCAATGCACCACCCTTTTCCCGCCCCGCTCTATACCAGCGGACACCAGGCCTTCGGCACGCCATTCGGCGAGCTCCTCATCGATCAGACGTGCCTGAAAATGCTCCAGGCGCAACTGAAGCAGCGGGCGGATCTCGAGCTGGAGTTGATACGGAACGATCCAGAACACTCCCTGGAGATCGAATTGCCGTTCCTGCAGTATGTCATATCGACCCCCTTCCGGATCCTGCCCATCATGATCCGCGACCAATCGGCGCGCACGATCGAAACGCTGGGGCAGGCCCTTGCCACAACGCTCAGTCAGAAGCGCGCCTTGCTGGTCGCCAGTTCCGATCTTTCCCATTTCTATACCGCCGACGCCGCCCGAGAATTGGATGGGCACATGCTTTCCAGGATCGCGTCGTTCGACCCTGCGGGGGTTCTGTCGGCCGATGCGGAGGGGGCGGGCTTCGCATGCGGCCGCGGCGCCATCGCGGCCGTGCTATGGGCTGCAAAAGATCTGGGCGCGGATCGCGTGCAGATCTTGAAATATGGCAACTCCGGCGAGACCACCGGAGACTGGAACCGGGTTGTGGGCTATGCCGCCGCAGTGATCACACGCTCGGGCGGGACGAAGGATCTCGAGAGCGCATGAAACTCAGACTGACCACTGCGCCGGATACTATGAACCCCGTCGTCCAAGACTCCCGGAAACCCGTTTGCGGATCGAGGCCGCAATGACCTGGCTGCGTTTGCTGGCCGTGGTGCTGCTGGTGCTCGCCAACGCGTTCTTCGTATCCGCCGAATTTGCGTTGGTCAGCGTCCGCCGGACGAGGGTGGCAGAGCTTGTTGACCGCGGCAATCGCCCGGCGCGGTGGGTGCAGCGGGCGCTTCACGACCCCGATAAAGTCATCGCCGCCACCCAACTCGGAATCACCCTGGCCAGCCTGGGACTGGGCTGGATTGGCGAACCAGCCCTCGCCGGTTTGCTCGAACCGGTGGTGGATCTGTTCCCACCCGCCATCCGGCCCCAGGCCTCCCACGGGCTGGCAGCGGGGATTGCCTTTGCGGTGATCACTTTCCTGCACGTCGTGGTCGGGGAGTTGGCCCCCAAATCCATCGCCCTGCAGAATCCCGAGAGGACATCGCTGTTGGTGGCGCAACCGATTATCTGGACTGAACGCCTCTTCACCCCGGCGATCTGGGCGCTGAACGGCGCCGGGAACGGCCTGCTTAGATTGCTTGGGCTGGAGCCCGCCTCCGGACACGAGATGGTCCATTCCGTTGAGGAAATCAAGATGGTCGTCAGCGCAAGCGCCGAGAGCGGCATCGTGGAGGATCAGAAAGAAGAGATGGTGTATGCCGTTTTCGACATGCACGACACATTCGTTCGCCAGGTGATGATTCCGCGCACCGAGATGGTGGCCGTGGAAGCGTCCACCGGCCTGGAGAAGGTTATCGAAGTTCTGGTGGCCAAACCCTTCACCAAGTTGCCGGTCTTTGCGGAAAGCCTGGACGAGGTGGTCGGTGTCCTGCACAGCAAGGACGTGCTGCGCGCCCTGGTGAACCACCAGGCGGAGGGCATGACCGCCCGGGACCTGATGCGTGACGCCATCTTTGTGCCCGAGGCGGCCCGCGCCGACCGCCTGCTCGAGTTCTTCCGCTCCAGCCATCAGCATATTGCCATTGTCCTCGATGAATACGGTGGCACGGCCGGAGTGGTGACCCTGGAGGATCTGCTGGAGGAGATCGTGGGCGATGTGCGCGCACCCATCGACACAGAGTTGGAGATCCAGCCGCTCCCCGACGGCACCACCCTGATCGACGGGTTCATGCTGATTGAAGAAGTGAACGAACACTTCGGCCTGGATATCAGCGATCCCAATTACGACACCATCGCCGGATATATCATGGGCCGCCTGGGCCGCATCGCGCAGGTGGGGGATAGCCTGAGTATAGACGGCGTGCTCTTGCGGGTGGAGGCCATGGAGGGTCTGCGCATCGAACAAGTAGCCCTGATCCCATATCCGGAGCCCCCCAACCGCCCCGCTCCCCCCGAACCCGGCGGCTAGCTTTCATGTACGTTGAAGTGGCTGTTAACCTACCTCCGGTGCGCGGCACATTCGATTACCACGTGCCGGCGGAGCTGGAGGGGCGGGTCCAGCCCGGACATCTGGTCACCGCTCCCTTTGGCAAGCGGCGATTGCAGGGCGTGGTGATCAGCTTGCCCGAGAAGCCCCAAGTTCCAGAGACCCGGCCGATCGAGGGCCTGGTCGACCCGCAGCCCGTTCTCTCGCCGGCTCAACTCAAACTCGCTCGCTGGCTGCAAGAGCAGACTCTTGCCCCGCTGATCGACTGCCTGACCCTCATGATTCCCCCCGGATTGAGCAAGCAGGCGGATTCCCTCTACACCCTGGAGGCCAAGGACAACCCACCGGCGACCCGCACCGAGAAGCGCATAGTCGAGCTGCTGCGGAAACGCGGTGCCCTGCGCGGCCGTCAGATCCAGCGCTCACTCAGCCGTTTCAATTGGCGCCCGGCGGCGGAGGCGCTCGTCAGGAAGGGAATCCTGCAGCGCGAGTCGGTGCTGGATCCGCCCTCAGTCAGCCAGCGCAAGATCAGAAACGCCCGCCTGGCGGCCCCACCGCATCAGGCCAAAGCCCGGGTGAGGGAGATTGGTAGAGGTGGCAGCCAGGCATATGAACGGCGGATGCGAATCATCGATGCGTTGATCCAAGAGCGCGAACCCGTGGAGGTGTCCTGGATCTACGCCCAGAGCGGGGGGAACTCAGGCGACTTACGAACGCTGGAAGAACACGGGTTGATCATCTTGGGCGAGACGGAGGTCTGGCGCGATCCACTCGAGAGTGTGGAGGTGCTTCCCAAAGAGCCGCCCAAACTAACCGCGGACCAGTCGATGGCCTGGCGTGCGATACAGCAAGGTTTCGAGACCGGCCGTTCAGCAGCCGGCCGAGCCTTTCTGCTGCACGGCGTGACCGGCTCTGGCAAAACCGAGATCTACCTGCGAGCCGTGCGCGAGGCGCTCGACCGCAGCCGGTCCGCAATCGTCCTTGTCCCAGAGATCGCCCTAACGCCCCAGACGGTGCGCCGCTTTCTAACCCGCTTCCCCGGCCAGGTCGGCCTGATGCATTCGAAGCTTTCCGAGGGAGAGCGCTACGACACCTGGCGCCGCTGCCGGGAAGGGCTCCTGCAGGTCGCGATCGGCGCCCGCAGCGCGCTCTTTGCGCCGCTGCCGAACATCGGACTGATTGTGCTCGACGAGTCCCACGACGAGTCCTACAAGGAGCAGTCAGGCTCGGCTCGCCACCACGCCCGTGAGACGGCCCTAGAATACGCCGACATCCTGGGCGCGGTCTGCCTGCTGGGAAGCGCCACTCCGGACGTTGTCACACGCTACCGGGCTGCCCGCGGGGAGATGCAGTACCTGCACCTGCCGCAGCGCATATTGGGCCACCGGAAGCGCATCGAATCTCAGGCGGAGCGATGGGGGATCACGCCGCGCTATCGGCATGCCGAGGCCGAGGCGGAGACCATCGACCTGCCGCCGGTGCGCGTGATCGATATGCGCCATGAGTTGAAGGCGGGGAACAGCTCCATCTTCAGCCGGCTCCTTCAGGAACAGCTGGACCACACGCTGCAGCGCGGCTCGCAGGCTATCCTTTTCCTCAACCGCAGAGGTTCAGCGACCTATGTCTTCTGTCGAGATTGCGGCCAGCCGCTGCGATGCTCCCGCTGCGATACCCCGTTGGCCTATCATTCGGCAAGCGAGCAGCTACTTTGCCACCACTGCGGCCAAGGCCGCAGCATGCCCGATTCCTGCCCAAACTGCGGCAGCCGGCGCATAAAGCAATTCGGCGCTGGCACTCAACGGGTGGAAAAAGAGGTGACCCGCCTCTTTCCTGCGGCGCGCACCATCCGCTGGGATCAAGATGCCACCCGCGCCAAGGGCTCTCACCAAATCATCCTGGATCACTTCGCGGCCCATCGGGCTGATGTGCTCGTCGGCACGCAGATGATCGCCAAGGGGTTGGATCTGCCCCTGGTGACATTGGTGGGGGTTGTTTCCTCCGATACCGCGCTCAACCTGCCCGACTACCGCGCCGCAGAACGCACTTTCCAGGTGCTCACCCAAGTCGCTGGCCGCGCGGGTCGGGGGCTGTTGGGTGGGCAGGTCATTCTCCAGACATATCAGCCCGACCATTATGCCATCCGCGCAGCTGCCGGCCATGACTATGCCCGCTTCTTCCAGCAAGAGCTTGCCCACCGCAGAAGCCTGCGCTACCCGCCCTACTTCCGTCTGGCTCGTCTGCTGTATAGGGATTTCTCTGAATCGCGGGCCCAAATGGAAGCTGAGCGCATGGCTGTTGATTTGAGGCAGCGCATTCGCTCGCAGCACCGTGCCGCCGAGTTGATCGGCCCTGCACCTTGCTTTTTCCGACGGGTGCGGGGGAACTACCGCTGGCAGATCATTCTGCGCGCTGCCGATCCCACCAGCATCCTGCCCCGCGACCCCCCACAGGATTGGACCCTGGATGTTGACCCGGTCTCCTTGTTATGAGCCGGGAATCAAACCGGTGGATGCTTGGCCGCCCGAGTCATTTCCCGCATGTCCACATATCCCATGGCCGGAGCGCCCCTTTACAGCCGACTTCCAGGCACTGAATCGACGGACAGACTTTCACACGCGCCGGAACTGAGCTCCTGCGGCGGGGTTATGATATCAGGAGCCTTCCGTCCCTGGCGAACGCGGGGTTTCGACCGAACGGCCGCGGAGTCATCGCCAGGCTGCGAACTCGCCGTTGGCCTCGAACATGCCAACCGCTGGGCAAAGCGGCGGATTCAGCGCCCTTGGCAAGTCAGCGTGCATGAGGATCCGTTGCTCAGTAGGTTGAGCGCCGGGATTATTCGAACCTCGCGCCCAAACCTCGAAGGAGGGATCAGCCGATGATAAAGATCGTCGCCGACAGCACGTGCAACCTGGGATCCGAATTGATCGAGAGGTACGATATTCGGGTGGCCCCCATTTCCATCCAGTTTCGGGATGAGACCTACGAGGAAGGGCTGGATATCGACCGCCCCACGTTCTACCGCAAGATCGAGGAGATGGGTATCATCCCCACGACTTCCCAACCGACGCCCGCCTGGTTCGCCCGCTACTACGAGGAGTTGGCCTCACAGGGGCATGAGATCCTGGCAATCACCATCACGGGCAAGCACAGCGGGACCTACGATTCCGCCGTGCTGGCCAAGGAGATGGCCCCCGAGGCCCAAGTGCACGTCTTTGATTCCCTCAGCATCTCCTTGGGCACGGGCTGGATGATTCTAGAAGCGGCCCGAATGATCGAAGCCGGCAAGAGCCTGAGCCAGATCCTGGATCGGTTGAGGGCCATTCGGGGCCGAATGAGCCTCAAACTAACTCCCTCGACACTCAAGTACCTTCAAATGAGCGGGCGGGTCGGCCGCCTGCAGGGTGTGCTGGCCTCTATGCTGAAAATGCTTCCGATCATCAGTGTGGATGACGGGGTGCTCGAAGCGGGTGAGCGCGTCCGCACGCGTGGTAAAGCCCTTGGGCGCGTGATTCAACTGACAGAAGAAGCGGTTGGCACGCGCGCCCCGGTCAACCTGGCGGTGGTGCATGCAAACATCCCGCAAGAGGGTCAGGAGTTCCTTGAGCAGGTGCGGGCTCGCTTCAACGTAAACGAGGTGCTGTTCGATGATCTGGTCGCTTCCCTGGCGGTGCACGGGGGGCCAGGCATTATCGGTCTGATCGCCTACGCAATCTAATCGTTTTCGAGCGCCTTGTCCGGGGCAGAGCATGCTGCCCTGGAGGTCGAACGTGCGCGGCCGCCGATCAGCGCGCGCTCTGCAATGGAGCGGCAAAGCTCAATGCCACGATCGAAGGAGAAGGTAATCAGATGATCGAGACGGGGCGCTAGGCGTTCAGCGAAACGTGACTGTAGAGATTGGCGCGAATGTCAAACACCTTCCGTCGCAACCTTTCATCCGTTTCGAGCAGCTCAGCTATCTTCTCATAGCCGTACAGCACTGTGGTGTGGTCGCGGCCGCCCAGCGATTGGCCGATTTCAGGCAGCGAAGCACTCGTCTCCTCCCGGATCAGGTACATGGCCACCTGCCGGGGCAGCGCGACCTGGCGGGTGCGTTCTCGACCGATCAAACGGTGTCGCTCGATCCCAAACTGATTCGAGACAGCGGCGATAATCTGATCGTCACTCAGCTCTTGATGCCTCGGAGATAGATCCGCCAGCATGGCTTCCACTCTTCCAGCGGAGAGAGCATTCCCGCTCAGTTCCTGGTAGGCCATCACCCGTGTCAGGGTGCCTTCCAACTCCCGCACGTTGTTCTTGACCCGCCCAGCGATGATTTCAAGATACTCTGCATTGATGCTTTTCCCACTGCGCTCGGCGTAGGCGCGCAAGATCGCCAGCCGCGTTTCATAGTCTGGCACCTGGATATCTACCGTCAATCCCCACTCAAATCGGGACAGCAGTCTCTCTTCCAGGGTGACCAGCGCATTTGGGGGGCGATCGGATGAGATGACAATCTGATTCTCCCGTCGATGCAGCGCGTTGAACGTGTGAAAGAACTCCTCTTGGGTGGCTTCCTTTCCCGCGATGAACTGGATGTCATCGATCAGGAGCACGTCGATCTGCCGGTAGCGATCCCGAAATGCATCCGTGGCCTGACGCCGGATCGCGTTCACCAAGTCATTCGTGAATTCCTCAGATGAAACGTAGAGCACGCGCAAGTTCTTTGCATGGCATTCATTGCCGATGGCGTGCAACAGGTGGGTTTTTCCCAGACCCACCCCTCCATAGAGGAATAGCGGATTGTAAGCGCGCGCTGGACGCTCCGCGACCGCCCGGCTGGCGGCATGCGCCAGCCGATTGCTCGGGCCCACGACGAAGTTCTCGAAGGCATAGCGGGCGTTCAATTGGCATGCCATGTTCGGCCGCGGGTCTTCCGCCGCTGGGGGGTGGACACCGGTCGTTGGCTGCGCCATTTCCGCGCCGCCCTGCCAAACCACGAATCGCACTTCCACCGTTCGGCCCATAATTCCCGCCAGCGCCCGATTGACCGTGGCCAGCAACCGATCTTCCAGAAGATCGCGGGCATATGCGTTCCCCACTCCGACGATGAAAACGCCGTCCTCGTAGCTAAGAAACTCGGTATCGCGGAGCCATGTGTCATAGGCCGCCCGTGCCATCTCCAACTGAAGCTGCCCGAGTGCTGCCTGCCAATAGCGCTCCGCTCCCATCCCCGCCTCCCCATAGGAAAGAGATCAGGTCCCGACGTTGTCCGCGACGGCTTTCCTGCTTTCCTATTGCGATTGCACCTGCATCAGCTAAGCGTATGTCCCTGGCTGCCGAGGGGGCAGTCACCCCCGCCGGGGGCATTCCAAGAGGCCCGAAGCCGACCCATCCGACACGCCCCTTACCGTGCTCGTGATCTTATCAGAGGCCGCTGAAGAACACAATACAAAATGGCCCCTGCAACCTAAAAACTTACGAATGTTTAAGAATGTTAAATGTTAAAGATATATCAACCGGCGACTGGCCGAAACGTGCGGCTGCCGGTGAGGGATCTCCCGGCGCCCACCCCAAGTATTGCCCGCTGGATAGGGGCCACTCCCAACTGTGGCGAGGGCTTTCGGCGTCCCGCTCTTCCACTTCGCGAAGGGTCCGAATCCTTAAATGATCCGCCGCCGGAGGTTTGCGTCATGACGCGGTCATAAGCCCGGAAATCGGGGCTTGCCCCCAAGCCGGTGGCGGTTTTCTCGCCGAGCCGGGCAAAGGAGACCGGCCCCTTCCCCGATGGGCATCATTCTGTGGCAGACTGCGCCCCGCCCACCGCCGCCCGCAAGGCGTCTTTCAACGAGCGGGCCCGGGTGACGGCGATACCCTTGGGCCAGGTTGAGTCTTCCTTCTGCGCAGCGGGCACCAGCGCCCTGCGGAATCCCAGCTTGGCCGCCTCTCGGATGCGGGCGCCGCCTTGCGAAACCGAGCGCAGCTCGCCCGATAGGCCGATCTCGCCCACAAACACCACATCCGGCGGATAGGCCCGGTTTCTCACCGAAGAGGCGATCGCGGCAGCCACGGCTAGATCGGCGGCTGGCTCACTGATCCTGAGCCCACCGACCACGTTCACAAAGATATCTTGATCGGAGAGCTGTATCCCGAGCCGACGGGTCAGCACTGCGATGGTCAGCAGCAGCCGATTGAAATCCACCCCGTTTGCCGTGCGCCGCGGATGGCCGAAGGCGGTCGGGCTCGTCAGGCCCTGGATCTCCGCCAGCAGTGGACGGGTGCCCTCCATCGTGACAGCCACCGCTGATCCGGGCTCGTTCTCCACCCGCTCCGCAAGGAACGCTTGAGACGGGTTGGGCACCTCCTGCATCCCCCGGGCGCGCATTTCGAATACCCCGACCTCCGTTGTCGGGCCAAAGCGATTTTTCACCGATCGCAGCAGACGATAGCTGTGGAAGCGATCCCCTTCCAGGTACAACACGCTATCCACTATGTGCTCCAACACACGCGGCCCGGCAATGGCTCCCTGTTTGGTGACATGTCCCACCAGGAAGATGGCGATCCCAAGGCCTTTCGCCAGCTCCCGAAACCGGGAGGCCGATTCCCGCACCTGAGTCACCGAGCCGGAGCTGGAATCCACGTCTGCCGATTCGATCGTCTGGATCGAGTCCACCACCACGAACGTGGGTGACTGGGCCTCGATCTGCGTCAAGATGGCCTCGAGATGCGTCTCCGTCAGCAAGTACAGCTGCTCCGGAATTCGACCATCCTCAATCACCCGCTCGGCGCGGCCCTTGAGCTGCGGGCCGGATTCCTCGCCGGATACATAGAGCACCCGCCCGCCCTCGGCCACGTCCAAGGCGACCTGCAGCAGCAGCGTGGACTTTCCGATACCCGGGTCCCCGGCGATCAACACGAGAGATCCCGGCACCACGCCGCCGCCCAGAACTCGAGCGAACTCGCCCATGCGCAAGGGTATCCGCTCTCCATGACCACCTTCGATTTGAAAGAGCGGCACAGCGCGGGATTCGCGCCTGGCGGCGGAGGCAGGCCGGGCGCGCGTGATCACCTCCGGCTGCATGCTGTTCCACGCCCCGCACTGCGGGCAGCGACCCAGCGGTTTTGGGGCCACCCGGCCGCATTCCCGGCATATGTACCGCGTCCGCTCTTTGGCCACCGCGCCTCCCGTTTGCGCTGTGAGTATAGGAAAGTCCAGCCTACGAGACAAGCAAAGGCCCGGCGCGTAGCGTCGGGCCCTGAACGCGATTCAACTTCGTCTCGAATTCAGCATCAGCCGGCAGGCAGCGGCTCAGTCTCTTCTTCCTCCCCCGCCTTCTCCACCTGACCCTTGCGCAGCACAATCTCATCATCCTCCGCGTCGATCAGGATGAGGTCCCCGCTCTGGAAATCGCCGGCCAGCACCTTATCGGACAGTTGATCCTCGACTTCATTCTGAATCACGCGCTTCAGCGGTCGAGCGCCCATTTCAGGGTCGAACCCCTTGTCCGCCAGCAGCTGCCGGCCGGCCTCCGTCGCCTCCAGCACGAGCTCGTGATCCGCGAGCCGTTCGGAGACCTTCGCCAGCTCAAGGTCCACAATTCTGACGATCTCCTCTTTGGTCAAGGCATGGAAGACCATGATGGCATCCACCCGGTTGATGAACTCAGGTCGGAAAGTCTTGCGCACTGCCTCCATCAGCTTCTTGCGCATCTCTTCGTATTCGTGGAGCTCTTCCACCTTCTCATCGCGCTGGATGGAGAAGCCCAGCTTGGCCTGACGTTTGATCAGATCTGCGCCCACGTTCGATGTCATCACGATGATGGCATTGCGGAAGTCAACCTGGCGGCCGCGAGCATCCGACAAGTGACCCTCCTCCATGATCTGGAGCAGCATGTTGTGCGCTTCCGGGTGGGCCTTCTCAATCTCGTCAAAGACCACGATGGAGTACGGGCGGCGCCGAATGGCCTCTGTGAGCTGCCCGGCATCCTCATACCCCACATATCCTGGCGGAGCCCCCACCAGCCGGCTCACGCTGTGCCGCTCCATGAATTCAGACATGTCGATCTGAACAAGCGCATCTTCCGTGCCGAAGATGAACTCGGCCAGCGCCTTGGTCAACTCCGTTTTTCCGACGCCCGTCGGGCCGAGGAAGATGAAAGAGCCGATGGGCCGTCGGGGGTCTTTCAAGCCCGCCCGCGAGCGGCGCACGGCGCGTGAGATGGCCCTAATGGCCTCATCCTGGCCCACTATTCGTTCGTGAAGCGCCTCCTCCATCTTGAGCAGCCGCTCCGACTCCTCCTGGGCGATCTGCATGACAGGGACGCCGGTCCACATGGATACCACTTCCGAGATATCCTCGGCGGTCACCTTGACCGGCTCAGCGCGGCGGGCGCGCTCCTCTCGGAGCTCCTCGAGTCGGTCCTCCAACTCGACAATGCGGGAGGTGAGATCATATGCCTCGTCGGAATTCTCCAGCTCGACGGCCCGCTCGTGCGCCGCCCGCAAGTTGCGCAGTTCGGCGTTCAACTTGTTCATGGAGATCGCGTCCGGGCTCTTGTACATCCGCACCCGGGAGGCAGACTCGTCGATCAGGTCGATCGCCTTGTCCGGCAGATACCGGTCCGAGACATAGCGTGCGGAGAGATGCGCGGCAGCTTCGAGCGCCTCATCGGTGATCTCCAATTGGTGATGCTCTTCGTAGGGCCGTTTCACTCCATGCAGGATGTTGATCGTTTCCTCGACCGTGGGCTCTTCCACGTGGACGGGTTGGAAGCGGCGTTCCAGGGCAGAATCGCTCTCGATGTGCTTCCGGTACTCCTCGAGGGTCGTGGCCCCGATCACCTGCAGCTCGCCGCGCGACAGCGCGGGTTTGAGAATGTTGGCGGCATCCACCGACGAACCTGCCGATCCGGCCCCGACGAGCATATGGACCTCGTCGATAAAGAGAATCACGCGCGCCGATTTCAGCTCATCGATCACTCGCTTTAGCCGTTCCTCAAACTGCCCCCGGTACATCGTGCCAGCAACCAACGAGCCGACATCGAGCTGCAGCAGCCGCTTTTCGAGCAGCGGCTCAGGCGTCTCACCGGCGATAATGCGCTGTGCGAGACCCTCGACGATGGCGGTCTTCCCCACCCCGGGCTCACCGATGAGCGCCGGGTTGTTCTTCGTCCGGCGCGCCAGAATCTGGATCACCCGCTCGATCTCGGTCTGGCGGCCGATCACCGGGTCCAGCTTGTGCTCCTCGGCCAGGCCGGTCAAGTCGGTCGCTAGTTGATCCAACAGCGGGGTCTTCACCTCCGATTCCTTGGCACCCGGGCTGGAGGCCTGTGCCTTGCGCCGGGTGGGGGATTCCTGCAGAATTCTACGCGTTTGGCGGCGGATTTGTTCCGGCGTGACACCCAACCGGCGCAAAACGTCAACGCCCACGCCCTCCCCAAGACGGACCAATCCGAGCAGCAGATGTTCGGTCCCAATATAATGATGCCCCATGCGGCGGGCTTCTTCGATGCCCAATTGGAGCACCTGCTCCGTGCCCGGAGAAAGCTCGATGCGCCCCGCAGTGCTTCGGCCAGAGGGTGAGAGGCGCTCAACCATCTCCCTCACCCGCGCTGGCTCAAGGCCCAATTCTCTCAACACGCGGCCGGCGACTCCGCCCTCTTCACGGATCAAGCCCAACAGAAGATGCTCGGTCCCGATGTAATTGTGGTGCATCCGCTCAGCGTCCTCGTGGGCCAGGCTGAGCACTCTGCGGGCTCGTTGAGTGAACCGTTCCATCTTATCGGCCACGCCCAGTACCTCCACACCGTATCGCCAACAGCTTCTACCCAATCTTATTCTACCAGACCCCGCCAAACAATAGCCTTTCGGTGGCGTTACGGCGAGACTGGATTAATGCAAAAAGCGGCCGGAGTGCTTCTTCCCCCTCACCCGGCCGCCGGATTACTCTTGACTGCCAGGTATCTCCTCCCCATCCTTAGGAAGCGGACCCTCCGATTTCCCCTCCGTCGCTTCCGCTTCTCCAGGCGCATCCCCGGTATCTGAGCGCTCTTGGGCCGCCCCGGAGACGGCCGCCTCTGATTCTACCTCAACCTCCCCGCCGTCCACATCGGCTGCAGAGAAATCACCCTGGGGGGGCATATCTTCCCTTGGAGATGCCTCTTGGGGGAGCGCTTCCGTGGATGCCTCGTGGGCCGCCTCTGTTGCAGGCTCGGGCTCCTCACCAGCGTCCTCTTCGATTTCCTGCATGGCGGCCTTCCAATCCAGCTCGGCGTACTCCGTAGAATCCACCTTCTTGAGGCTGAGGCCGATCCGGCGCCGCTCCTGGTCGATGTTGATGATGCGCAGTGTGACCTCCTGCCCCTCTTGCACAACCTCCCTGGGATGCTCGATCCGCCGTTCCGCCAACTCGGAAATATGAATCAGGCCCTCAATTTCATATTCCCCGGCGTCCACCAGACTGGCGAAGGCCCCGAATTTGGTCAATTTCGTGATGCGACCCAGGACTAGCTGGCCTTCTTGGAACTGGCCAACGATCTCCTCCCACGGGTCCGCTTCCAATTCGCGCAGGGACAGGCTGATTCGTTTGCGCTTCTTGTCAAGGGAGAGCACCTTGACCTTGACCTTCTGGCCCACTTTCAGCACATCGCTCGGGTGCGAAACCCGCTTCCAAGAGATCTCTGAGCTGTGGATCAGCCCGTCGGCGCCTCCGATATCCACAAAAGCTCCGAAATCCGCCAGACTGATGACGTGACCAGTCCGGATCTCCCCGACCTCCAATTCGTCGATCAGGCGCTCCTTGAGCACATCGCGCGCTTCTCGCGCCGCCGCCCGTTCCGAGAGGATCAGCCGGTTACGGCTGCGGTCCACCTCAATCACTTTTGCAAGGATGGGCTCTTCAAGCATATCGCCCCAACGGTCCTCGGGGCTTTCCCCCTTGGCTCGCCGACGCCGGGAGAAGCTCACCTGAGAAGCGGGCAAGAACCCCCGTAGATGGCCCAGTTTGATAATCAGGCCCCCCTTGTTGTAGCCCGAGATGACACCCTCGTAGGGCTCTTGGCTGTCCAGATATTCCTCCGCGACGCGCCAATCCTCCTCTTCCTCGGCGCGCACAAGCGACAAGTCGATGATGCCATCCGTCCCACGGGTGCGCAGCACATACACGGTGACCTCGCTGCCGACTTGAATCTCGGCTCGCTTGTCCTCCGAGAGTCGATCCAACTCCTGGACGGGTATTATGCCCTCCGACTTGGCGCCGACATCTACGAGAATATTGGTATCCGTGACATTGGCAATCGTTCCGACCCGGATTTCACCCTGCCTTGGGGCTTCGAGGCCGTAGCCTTCTTTCAGCAGGGCATCCATGGGGTGCTCGTGCCCCCCATCCCCCTCGCGTTCAGAAATGGCGTCTTCTGGCTTGTGATTCTCCTCTTCTTGCTCTGTCAACGCATGCTTCTCCCGACTAAGGTGAGGCGCATTATAAATGCGATTTGGCCAGTTGACAACTGCCGGACATCATCCATTATCGGATACGGTATAATCCCCCCGAGGATGAAAAATATGTCAGTTGTGTTTCCTTTCACTGCAATTGTTGGACAGGATCGTATGCTCCGGGCCCTGATCCTAAACGCCGTCAACCCCCGAATCGGTGGAGTGCTGATTCGCGGCGAGAGGGGCACCGCGAAGTCGACCGCCGCCCGCGCCCTGGCTGCCCTGCTGCCGGAGGTGCGCTATGTCGCCGATTGCCGCTTTCGGTGTGACCCGGATCGCCCCTCGAGATGGTGCACAGAATGCCGCGAGCGAGCCGCAGCCGGCGAGACCTTGCCGGTAAAGATGGGGCCCACATCGTTCGTCGACCTGCCCGTCTCCGCCACTGAAGACCGTGTGGTTGGCACGTTGGACATCGAACGCGCCATCAAAGAAGGCGAACGGCACTTTGAGCCGGGTGTGCTCGCGGCCGCGAACCGGGGCTTATTGTATATCGACGAGGTCAATCTGCTGGACGACCATGTGGTCGACTTGCTCCTCGACTCGGCCGCGATGGGCATGAATATTGTCGAGCGCGAGGGCATCTCTTTCAGTCATCCATCTCGCTTCATCCTGGTGGGCACGATGAACCCCGAAGAGGGCGATCTGCGCCCGCAGTTGCTGGACCGCTTCGCGCTTTCCGTCGAGATCCGCGGCCTGCAGAGTCCATCCGATCGGGTGGCCATCATGGAGCGCAACATCGCCTTTGAGAACGAACCGGTGCTCTTCCGGGATGAATGGATGCCCAAGGAGAAAGCGCTCTCCCAGAAGATCGGCAAAGCCAGAGAGCTGGTTGGGCAGGTCAGCTACAGCAAGCGGGATCTGTTTGCCATCGCAGCCCTGTCATCCTCATTGCATGTTGATGGACATCGTGCCGATCTGGTGATTCTCAAGGCCGCCCGCGCGCATGCGGCCTTCGAAGCCAGAGACGCTGTCAACGAACGCGATATTGCCCTTGCGGCGGAACTCGCGCTCCCCCACCGCCTGCGCAAGGGGCCTTTCCAGCAGGTGGAAGTCCATTACACGGATCTGGAACAGCGCATCGGAGAACTGCAAGACGAAATGCAGGAGGACATGCAGGCCGAACCCGCCCCGGCAGAGGGGGAGCAGGCTCCCGGTAAAAAAAAACAGCAACCCGTCCTAGCGGATGAGCAGGGAGGCGAGGGTACGAGAGATCAAGGGGAGGCGGAGCCCGCACAACAGCGGTCCTCTGAATCCCTGAACGCCCGCTGGTGGGAGGGCGGCGACAAGGTCAAGATCGGCTCCTCGTTCATGCCCCGCAGGTTGGAGGGCAATATCGACCGCCTGACCCGGCGGCAGGCTGGCCGACGCACCCGGACTCGCACCGACCGCAAGCGGGGGCGGTATATCAAAGCCCGACCGGCCCAAGAGAAAACGACCGACATCGCTTTCGACGCGACCATCCGCGCCGCCGCTCCCCACCAGATCAATCGCCAAGACCAGCGTGACAAGGTCGCCTTCGCCATCCAACCCTCGGATCTGCATCAGAAGGTCCGGGTGCGCAAGGCCGCGAATCTGATCCTGTTCAATGTCGATGCCTCCTGGTCCATGGCGGTCGCCGAGCGCATGTCCGCCACCAAGGGGGCCATCCTTTCCCTGCTCACTGACGCCTATCAACGGCGGGACCGGGTGGGGTTGATCGTCTTCCAGAAAGACCGCGCCATCACCGTGCTGCCCCCCACCAACTCGATACAGTTGGCCCAGCGGGCCCTCGCGGATATCCCCGTGGGAGGGAAGACCCCCCTATCCGCCGGGCTGATAATGGCCTATGACACATTCATGCAAGAGAAGATGACCCATCCGGATATCTTGCCACTGATGATCCTGCTGACGGACGGGGCGGGCAATGTGTCCCAAGGGAATCTTCCGCCTCAAGAGGAAGCGCTTCTGATCGCGGATCGCATCCGAGAGGCCGAGATCCGCTCTGTGGTGATCAATATGGAGCATGCCGCCTTTGACCAGGGTTTGGCCCAGGGCCTTGCAGATCGCCTGGGCGGGCCGTGCTACACCCTCCATTCCCTCAAGGCCGAGCACCTGTACCGCACCGTGCGCAGTGAACTCAACGCCGCTGGCGAGTAGCCTTTCCAGCCATCCTCCGCGGGATCAGAACACCGTTTCCCACCCCACGCGACCCGGTGACCGATCATGGGGAAGTGCCCCCACCGCTCACCGCAGCGCGGACAAAGGCCGGCGCGCACCGGCCGCCCCGCCAGACCAACTGCGATTCGCTTGGATTCATGGAACGCTGGAGGTTCCCTCGTTCGGAGATCACTGACGAAGATGGCGTCAATCGATCGCAAACGACACTCTCAGCCATCGTCGCCGATTTTTCGCTGAATGCGCGCCAAGCGGTGGGCGATCTCCGACCTCACCCGTTTTCTCCGCCAATCATCAGGCCAGTGAGCCAGGCAGGCAAGCGCTTGCCGGGCCCAAATCTCCGCCTGATGGAGATCGGGAGCTCGCCACTCGTACAGTTTGGACATCTCGATGCAGGGTGTGGGATCCTCCGGATCGATCTGATGCCACAGCCGCCAGCTTTGCTCGGCTTCCGCGTGCCGATCCAACCGCTTCAGGTAGATTGTGCATCGCCTCAACGCCTCCAGCCGGACGGGAGCCGATCCCAATTCAATCGCCCTTGCGTAGGCGCGCAGCGCGGTCGCCGAGCGTCCTGTTCGCTGGTGCCAGCGCCCCACCGCCAACGCCTCCGCCCCAGACAGGTTCCCGAGACGCGCCTCCTGATGCCGCTCCACGGCATGCGCCGTCAGGGTGACGAGCGAAAGCACATCGAGCGCGTTGTGATATAAGACGCGCGACATCTGAGTGCCGTCCCCGGTTCGCAGAAAATCGAGATACATCGCAGGGATCAGCGCTCCCGGGATGTCCTCCTCGGTCCGTCGCACGCCCAGGACTCGCTGCTCAATGGTGCTCAAGGTACAGTCCGGCAGGTCTTTGCGCCACAGCCGACGTGAGATGGGCAGCAGGTCAATTTGGGGGTATTTCGTGAGCTCCCAGCGCGAGCGCAAACCCATCACATATCGCATCTCGAGCAGCGGGATATCGAAGGCACGCCCGTTGAACGTCACAAAACAATCCGCTTCCGCCAATTCATCCCGGAGGGCAAAAAGCATCGCGCTTTCTTCGGACGGATCCCGCAGGAAGTACTGCCGCAGGCGAAAGCCCTGGTCACCGAAGCTGCCGACACCCACCAGAAAAATCAAGGTGCCCGCGCCGCCAGCCAGCCCGGTTGTCTCCGTGTCGATAAAGGCCAGGTGATCGTGGGCAACAGGGCGGCGGTCGGTCCGGAAGGCCACCTGCCCCACCAGCCGCCCATCAAGGGTGGACAACTCCTCCAACCGTCCGCCGCCGTGATCGAATTCCGGCGCGTAATGCTCCTCGATCCGGAAGGCCACCCCGTGGGGCGTCGACAACTCATCGCCCGTGGGCAAGCCCCGTGCCCCGTCGCCGCGTGGGGATCCCGCTTTCTCGGCCCCTGTAATGGGTTTGCGGCCCAGACGCGCCAGGCGTCTACGGAGATCATCGCTCAACTTTTCAGACATCCACTCCGGCTCCCAGCATTCTCGCCGCGCCCCTCATCAGACGCCAGGTTTGGTCCGCATGACTCAAGAGTGTCGGCCAATATTGACGAAATTTCGAACGCGCACGGCCCTGTTGCCATTAACAATACGTTCCACGCATTTCTCTTTGGTCAATCGGCAATCAGTGGAAGAAAGTCACCCTGGGCCGGTGATCTTCATAAGTTATCTTCCCAATGCAGCGAGGGTATTATAACCGCCGGAGACGAGAAACAGAGCAAGCTACGCTCATCGCTGTCTCCTCCTTTGGCGAAAGCCTCCGCCGGCGTATCCCCTCACCACACCGGCGGAGGCTGCTTTTCATCTTGACTAGCCCTCACCGGACCTCTTACAATGCCAGCAGTGACGATTGCGCTCCAGCGCATGCGACAAGGCATTGTCATCAGATCCTTGGTGCAGATCCGCTCGCGATTACGGGAGATTCGCTCTGACCGCAAAAGCGGCCCGGACGGGCCGGGATTCCCCCCTGCGGCGGGCGCCTGGGCGCCCTCCTGTGATCGGGGCCCGGTCGCATGCAAACCTGTCCGTCCATGGTTGAAGAGGAGTTGAGATGAGAAGATTGACCACCCTGCTGCTTGGCGGGGGGCTGGCCCTTTCTACGCTGGCCTGCGGCATCTCGCTGGCCGCGAATACACCGGGCGCGTCCTCACAGCCGACTCTGGTCCCCACCCTGCCAGCGGCATTCGACTTTGGGTCCGCTCCCGAGGTGTCCCCCATCGAGAACGCAGACCTGGTGGGTTTATATCGGGCGGTCAATCCCGGCGTGGTGAGCATCATCATATTTCAAGACATGGGGTCGCCGGGACAGTCCCCCTTCCCCAGTGGGCAGGGCTCCGGTTTTGTGATTGACAAGCAGGGCCATATTGTGACCAACAACCATGTGGTCGAGAACGCAGACGAAATCGAAGTGGACTTCCCTTCGGGGATGAAGGCTTGGGCCAGCCTGGTCGGCACCGACATCGATTCTGACCTGGCGGTGCTTAACGTCGACGTGGCGGAGGAGGATTTGGTCCCCCTGCCATTGGGGGATTCGGATCAAGTGCAGGTCGGTGAATTTGTGGTCGCCATCGGCAACCCTTTTGGCCTGAGCAGCACTCTGACCGTCGGCATCGTATCCGCCATCGGCAGGACCATGCAGTCTCAGCACACCGCCCCCACCGGCGGTACTTTCACCGCAGGTGACATCATACAGACCGACGCGGCCATCAATCCGGGCAACTCCGGCGGGCCGTTGATCAATGTGCGCGGCGAGGTAATTGGGGTGAACAATGCCATTCGCACCGACGCCTTCACCGCCGAAGGCAGCGCGGCGAACTCGGGCGTGGGTTTCGCCGTCCCGGTGAATATCGTGCGACGTGTCGTCCCCTCCCTGATCGCCATCGGCAGGTACGATTACCCCTACATCGGCATCACCAGCCTGGGCGAGGAGGGCCTGACCCTACCGGTGATCGAGACGTTGCGCCTGCCGCCGGATGCCACCGGCGCCTACGTCTCCTGCGTCACCGCCGGCGGACCGGCGGAGAAGGCCGGCATCCAAGGCTCACAATCGTGCGAACAACCGGGCCTGTCGCCGGGAGGAGACCTGGTTATCGCTATCGATGGCACGCAGGTCCGCGCCTTCAGCGATTTGCTTTCCTATCTGGTCAATCACACCTCGGTCGGCCAGACAGTCACGCTCACCGTTGTGCGAGGCGGCGATACACTGGATATCCCTGTCACCCTCGAAGCGCGCCCATGACAACCGTGGTCGCTTCCATCCCTGAAAATCCAACCATTGGATTCTGGAGGAGTGCTTCATGTTCAGCGAGAAGGACCTGACAGAACTGCTCGAATACCGGCCCGGTGAGCCCGTGCTCAGCGTTTATCTCAACATGGACCCAAGCGCCGGCCCTGCAGACGCCCATAAACTCCGCATGCGTCAGCTGCTGAAAGAATACGAGGAGGCCCTGCCGGAGGACACCTCCGCCGTGAACCGCTACCTGGAGCATGAATTCGATTGGTCCGGGAGGGGTCTGGCAATCTTCTCGCGCGCGGACGACGGCTTCCTGCGGGCTTTCACCCTCCAGGTTCCCGTACGGGATCGGGCCCGGGCGCTCGACCGGCCGTACGTCAAACCCCTCGTGGATGTGACTGAGAACTTCGGGCACTATGGCATCGCCCTTGTGGATCAGCGGGGAGCGCGCCTGTTCCATTTTCATATGGGGACCCTGGAGGAGGGCGAGGAATTCCAAGGGGAGGAGGTGCGCAGGACCAAGGTCGGTGGCTCACAAATCCCGGGGGGGCGTGGCAGCGCGAGCGCCGCGGCGCACTACGTGAGCGAAGTTGCCGACCGCAATCTTCGGGAGGCGGCAAAGACTGCGGCGCGTTTCTTCAAAGAAAAGGATGTGCGTCGGGTGCTGGTGGGCGGCACTGACGAGACCGTCCCCCAATTCGTCGAGGCTCTGCCAAAGCAGTGGCGCAGCCTCATCGTGGGCACCATCTCCGTGGACATGAACACTGGCAGCAGGCAGATTCTGGAGCAGGCCATGGCGGTTGCGCAGCAGGCGGAGCGGGAAAAAGAGGCACGCCTCGTGGAACGGATCGTCACCGCGGCGGCCAAAGGGCGCGAAGGCGTTGTGGGGCTCGACGAGACGTTGGGAGCCGTCCACGACGGACGTGTCCAGACGCTGGCCGTCAGCGAAGGATTTCGCGGCCCAGGATATCGCTGCAGGGGCTGCCAATATATCAGCGGATTCGCACTCGAAGCCTGCCCATTCTGCGGGGGTGAGTTCGAAACCATCGATGATGCCGTCGAACTCGCGGTCCGGCGGGTGCTCAAGAGCGGGGGCGAAGTGGAGATCATCCGCGATAATCCCGCCCTTGAGAACGCCGGCAGAATCGGCGCTTTGCTGCGCTATTGAACGGGAACCCTACTCCCCGAAGAGTTGTTCCTCCAAGGTGAGCAGCTTGTTCGCCAACACCTCCAGATCACGTTGGGCGGCGAAATCGTCCTGGCCGATGGATTCCAATGCCAGTCCAAGCCGCTCACGCAGATCCTGAAACTGGGCTCTGCTCCCGGTGTCAGCCCCCTCCTCCAAGGCCGCCAAACGGTCATCCGTGGTGGACAGCACGGCTTTCGCCCGCGCCGGTTCCTCTTGGGCCACGGCCAACTGCGCCGAGGTCACATCAACCAACACCTCAAGCAGCGCCAAGTGAGTCTGGGCCTGTTCTTGTTCCTCCGCTTGGCTCGCCACCTGCGCCTGCAAACTACTGACCTGGTCCAGAAGCCGGCGGTTTTCCCCCTCCAGGGATCCCAGATGGGCATCAAGTTCCTCGGCGCGCGCCAGTATCGAGTCCCGCTCCACCCGCAGCTCGTTCAGCGCGCGCCGCTCCGGACGGACGCGCGCGATCCAGGTCGCGAGCACCCCGAGGGCAAACACCACTACGAAGGCCGTCACCCAGCGGAGCGCCGCTCGCAAGAATCGGGACAACCCGCTCGGCTCCCTGCGAACTCCTCCGTGCAGTTCTCCCCCGGTGCTCCGGGGCTCCGGGGCTTCAGATGGCGCTCCACCAGGGACCGGCGGCTCCGGCGTCACTACCGCTTCTTCTGGGGCGGGCGTTGGCCCGCCGATGGCCTCCTCCTCGGCATCAGCCGGCACCCCCTCGGTCCCCGGCGGCAAGGAGCCCTCGCCGGGCGCGGCTCCTCCCGCGGTTTCCGGGCCCATCTCTTCATGTTGGGCACCTTCATCTTCAGCTTTGTTCGCAGGATCCGAATGTTCACTCATCAGGCCCCTCCGTGAGCCAATCGTCGCTCGAAGCGCAGTCTATCCTGACGGCGCGGTCGCCTCCAAGAGCAGCCGCCAGGCGATCTCCAGTTCGTTGTCAGCGACGACGGGCGAGACGCGCAACCGCTCATTTGCGGCTGAAAGGTGGTCCCGGATCGCCATCAAGGCGGACTTCGTGTCCTCCTGCGAGGCTCGGCCGACCAGGGTGTCCATCGCTTCGATTCCCATCTCGATTTGCTGCCCGGCCAATCCGAAATTCCCTTGCACAAGCCACAGGCGTGACCGGTTCACCAACTCCATTACCCGCAGCAGCTGCAGATTGAGCGCCAATTCCTCAGAAGGGTTCCCAAGATCGACCACATCCTGCTGCACTTGATCCAGGCTTTCGGTTGTGTCGTCGAGCGCCCCCTTGATGTCCTCAATCTGGCTCTCAAGGTCGCCGAGGGAGGCGATTTGCGCCTCGAGCTCGCCGCCTGTCTCGTTCAACGTCTCCACTCTCGCGCCCACATCAGCGATCCCCTCCGCCTGCGCCCCCAGCTTTCCCTCCAACGAGGCAAGGCGATCGCCGATTCGGCCGAGACGCGCCTCCTGGTCGCTCTGATAGGCTGCCTGTGCCCTCTCAAGAGCCTCGATCCGCGCGCTGTTTTCGCGCACCGGTTGTATCCAATCCCGGTAGACTCGCGGCACCCCGAAATAGACGGACAGCGCCAGGGCTATGGCCAGCACGACCACGAACAACACTCGCAGCAGCACGGCCAGCGCCCTGCCGATTCCACCCGATTCATCGTTGGCGCTCCTACCCTGAGGTACGTTCCCTTGGGTTTCCATTGCTTTCCTTCCCTCGGCCGCCAAGATCAGCCGTCGCTCGCGCCGTTCCCGGCGTCCAGTCCGTTCACCAGATTGCGCAGGCCCTCAAGGAACCGGTCCGCCCGGTCCGTCCGTTGGGCTAGATCGGCCACCGATGTGGACAACTGATCCATGGATGTCCGCATTTCCCCGACCTGACTGATCGCCTGCTGCATCTGGGACTGCATGCTCCCCACTTCATCCTCAATCGTTGTCACGCGCCCAGTCAGCCCCTCGAGCGCTTGCATCCGGTTGGAGAGGCCCGTCAATTGAGAATCTACATCCGTCAGGTCGCTCTGAAGGCTGGAGATCTCGGTCTGCAACCCGCGGACAGCCTGATGTCTTTGGACATCCAGAGTCCCGTTGATGGCCAGCATGATGGATAATGTGAGCGCCACGGAGAGCAGGATGCTGATCACCGAAGCCGTCGCGATCCCCCACCACGCTTGGCTGCGAGTAACCCACCTTCGATCCGAACGGCGTTCTGGGGCTGCTTCTGGTTCCATGCGGCGTTCTGGGCCCTCCGGCGGCCGGCTCTCCGCCGGCTCCTGCCGAGAAGCCTCTCCTTCTCTGGAGCCTTCACGCAGACCCGGCGCCTCCTCGGGCATCTCGTTGTCGCTCTCGTTGAAGGCCAGCGCGGGGCGAATCCGCCGCAGCGACGCCTCGCCAATTCCGGAGACTCGCCGCAAGTCCTCCGCCCCGTCGAATGGCCTGGCCTCTACCAGCCGCCCGGCCAGCACCGGCCCAACTCCGGGAACGCGAGTCAACTCTTCAGCGCTCGCGTGGTTGACGTTTACCTTTCCCTCATCGTCCATCGGTGAGCCTCCTTCGGCCCGCCGACGTTTCCATCCCCCCACGTCCCGGGCCATTCCTTCTGCGAGCCAGGCCGCCTTTCCGGTTCTTGCGGAGGCGGCGCCCCGCCGATAGGCCAATCGCAGGCCGCCTCTGATTCCCGGAAGCCCACACGACCTCTCATCAGAAGAAGGGTAGCAAGTTTCTTGCCGATCCGTGCTTGTTCTCTTGATTATATCTGCAAGTCTGTGTACAACGGGAGCGCTTGTCATCATCGCCGTGTATCCGGACGCTTGGATAACGCCGCGGCCCCACCGCTGGTGGCGGTGGCGGCTGGATGCCGAAGGTGACGAATGCGAAGAAAGCCGACGTGGAGCACTCCCATCGCTTTGGGCCTTATCTCCGCGGCCATGTTGACCTTTGAGATCACCCTCACCCGAATCTTCGCCATCCAACAGTTTCATCATTTCGCTTTCATCGTGGTTAGCCTGGCGGTAATGGGTATCGCCGCTGGCGGCACCATCCTGACCCTGTCCAACGGACCACCTTCCCTGAGCCTTACCGCCGGCGCCTATGCCGGTCTCGTAGGCCTGGCGTACTTGGTGATCAACTACTTGCCTTTTGACGCGTTCAGCATCATCGCCGATCCACGACAGATCGGCATCTTGGCGCTCTATTATCTTGCCGCTGCCGCCCCATTCGTCCTGGCCGGATGGACGATCGCCGCTGGGATGGCGGCCGCCGGCTCCGCAGCCCACCTTGCCTATGCTGCCAATCTCTTAGGATCTGCAGCCGGCTGCGCTGCTGCGTTGGCCGCATTCGATGTCTTGGGGGAGGTAGGGGCGCTGGGCATGGCCATGGCCCTCGGGTCCTGCTCAGCCCTCTTTTCTGCCAAAGGGTGGAAGCTCCGCGCACTCGCGCTGGGGAGCGCCCTGGCCTTCTTGGCGGTGAGCTTGGGCACGCCTGAGGCGCTCCAGCTTCACATTTCTCCCTACAAGGCCTTGGCGGCCGCGCGATTGGCCCCGGATGCCGTTGAGACCTACTCTGAGAGCGGTCCGGGAGCGAAGGTGACGGTCCTTGAGAGCGACGCCATACACGTGTTTCCCGGTCTGAGCCTGAACGCGCACGGAGATCTGCCGCCTCAGGCGGCGGTGTTCATCGATGGTGAAGGGCCGATCCCGATCACCGCTATGGGCCCGGGGGATGGCCAGGCAGAAGCAATCGCGCCTCGAATGCCATCCTCCCTGGCGCAATCTCTGCGTCCGGGGGCGCGCACGTTAATCCTCGATCCAGGGGCTGGCTTGAACGCCATTTTGGCGCTGACAAGCGGGGCCTCTCATGTCTACATGAGTATCCCCGAACAGCTTGTGCCCCAAATCTTGAAGGGGCCCTACGCAGGTTTCAGCCGGCAATTGCTGTCCGATCCACGAATTTCGCTCATCCCCCGGAGCAATCGAGGCGCGCTTGCCATCGAGGGAGGTCTCTACGACATTGTGGAGTTTGCACTGAGCGACCCCTACCGTCCGGTGACCTCCGGCGCCTTCACGCTCAGCGAGGATTTCACCCTCACCCGCCAGTCCTTTCAATCTGCCCTGGTCAAGTTGAGGCCGGGAGGGCTGCTGGTAGTCACACGCTGGCTCGGCACGCCTCCAACCGAGTCGGCCCGCGCCTGGGCAACCCTGCTGTCGGCGCTGACGGCAAGTGGAATCCAGCCGCTCGCCCCCCATCTGGTCGCCTATCGAGGGATGCGCACCGCCACTTTGATGGCCTCTCCCAGCCCCTTCAGCGCCCGAGATCTGGCGGCCATCCGTGAATTCTTGTCGGAGAATGCCTTTGATCCCATCTACCTCCCCGACCTGCGACCGGAGGAGGTCAACCAGCACAATCAGCTTCCCGAGCCGGCCTACTATCTTTTGTTCCAGGCCCTGCTCGAGCACCCTCGCGAGACCTTGAAGGATTATGATTTTGACCTCCGCCCGCCGACGGATACGCATCCATATTTCTTCCACTTCTTCCGCTGGCGGCAAATTCCTGCCGTGGTGGCCTCCCTGGGGACCACATGGCAGCCCTTTGGCGGGAGCGGCTATCTTGTCATCATCGCCTCCTTGGCTTTGACAATTCTGATCTCCCTGCCATTGGCACTGGCTCCCGCCCTGAAGCATCGGCGGTCATTATCGACCCCTTCCGATCAGTGGCGGGCCCTCGCCTACTTCGGCCTTCTGGGCGCAGCCTACCTCCTGATCGAGCTTCCCCTCATCCAACACCTGACCCTGCTGTTGGATCGTCCCACCTGGTCCCTGGCTGCGGTCTTGTTCACGTTGCTTCTGGGGTCGGGGTTAGGCAGCATTGCTTCCCCCAGGATGAGCCTGCGTGCCACCCTGGGGGCCTTGGTGGGGTTGGCCGCGCTGACCGCTGCCGCGCTCCCCGTGGTGGTCGACTGGGCGCTACCCTGGAGCCTGCCAGTGCGACTGCTTCTGGTAGTTGGATGCCTCAGTCCGCTGGGGTTCCTTATGGGGGTGCCCTTCGCTGCGGGCTTGCGGCATTTTCAGGCCGAAGAAAAGGGCTTGATTTCCTGGGCCTGGGCGATGAATGGCGCGCTTTCAGGCATAGGCGGCGTGCTTGCGGCGATGGTCGGCCTCCAGTGGGGATTCAACGCCACGCTCACCATCGGAACCGCGGCATATGCGGGAGCGTGGCTTATGGTGGGGAAGCGCACAAGAGGCGGATCTCCGGAGACTCCTGCGCTTCAGGGATAGGGCATCGGCCACTTCAACCCACCTTCCCGGGTCAGCGGCACGAAGCGCACCCCTCCCAGGCTTTCGGAGCGGAACTCGTCCTCTCCCAAGCGAGTGATGCGCCACAGTTCCTGATACCCTCCCACCGGACCCACCGGAATCACCAGTACGGCCCCCACCTTGATCTGCTCCTTCAATGGCGGTGGGACGTGATCCGGGGCGGCGGTCACAATGATGCCATCATAGGGGGCGTATTCCGGCCAGCCGAAATATCCATCCCCCTGCTTGACCGTCACGCCCTCGTACCCCAGGCGCTGCAGACGATCGGCGGCCTCGTTGGCGAGGGCATCGATAATCTCGATCGAATACACCTTCAGGCCCATCTCCGCCAACACGGCGGCCTGATAGCCGGATCCAGTGCCGATCTCCAGCACCCGCTCCCCCGCCTGCGCGCCGAGCGCCTCGCTCATCAAGCCGACGATGTACGGTTGGGAAATCGTTTGGCCATATCCAATCGGAAGCGGTCGGTTCTCGTATGCTTGGGCCTGATATGCCGGAGGCACAAATTCGTGGCGCGGAACTGCGCGCAACGCGGCCAAAACCGATTCGTCGGCCACGCCGAGAGCTTCGATGCCTTCCTCCACCAGCCGGAGGCGCTGCTCCACGAAGGCGTCAGCGGCCGTGGCCTGCGCTTCGTCGGACCCGCTCCCCTCCGGTGGTGAGGTGGGCAGAGCGATCCCGGGTCTTCCGCAGGCCACCGTCACGAGAACCACAACCAGGATGGCAGGCGATACTCGCATCGGCACCTCCGCCCTGGATTGTAACGCACCGCTCTTGTGCTAGGCGGGCACAGATTCTCTGATGGAGCTGGAGATGTTGAAGCGGGGCGGACTCTCCAGATGTTTTTTCACCGCGCACAGATCGGCTGCGCGCTCCAGCGCGGGGAGGTACCGGTCCGGAAACCCCGCGGGCACTTGGATCTCAAGTTCGATCTCGCTGATCATCCCCGTCATCGGATCGAAGTGGGCGCGCTGCAGAAGTCGCACCTCATCCGTGGAAATTCCCCGCTGGCGCAGGAAACCGAGCACGTAGATGCCAGCGCAGGTGCCGATGGATGAGAGAAAGAGCGCGAAGGGGGTCGGCGCTGCGGCCCCTCCGCCTCCCTGCCGGGGCTGATCGGTTTCCACCCGAAACCCGCCGAAGCAGGCGTCTACCCGCGCGCCGCCGGGGAACGTGATTTCCATCTCCATACTACCGCTCCTTTGCATATCCGTGTATATCCATTGGATGCAGCAGTTCGAAAAAGGTCACATCCGAGACAGCCGCCCCGGCATGCCATGGCCATTAAGCCAAAAAGGGGGCGGCGGTATGCCGCCCCCTGTCCAAGCGCTGGATCAACAGCCGGCGAAGTAGATCCCGATCAATTCCAAGGGGCTCAGCAGCAAACACCACCAAGAAGCGGGCATGACCCAGAGGACGACTCCCACAACACCGAGGATGACCAAACAGCCACAGCCGGCGTATGCCCAGGGCCCCACCTCCGGAAGTCGCGAGCGCTTTTCCCCTGCGGTTTCGTCGAAGCCAAAGCGCTCCCGCGTCGGTTCTTCCTCCGCGGGAATCGGGGCTGTCTCCGCTTCCCCCCGCCGCGCAGGTGAAACGATGGTTGCACCCAGCTCCTCCACCCGCTCCTCATAGGAAAGGATCACCGTCTCACTCAGGCTGATCCGATCGCCCGGCTGGAGCAAATGCGGCGCCGTCACCCGCTGGCCATCCAGGTATGTCCCGTTCGTCGACCCAAGGTCCTCGAGTACAAAGCCGCGCGGCGTCCGGGTGATCCTGGCGTGCTGTCGCGAGACCTCAACGTCTGCGATGAGAATATCGCAGCCCTCGTCCCTGCCGATCAGGGTGATCTCCTTGCCCAGTTCATACTCCCGGCCGGTGTTCGGGCCAGCCAGCATGACCAAGCGCGCATTCGGCGTTGTCATCGCATTCTCCTCAATCGCGTTGCAGACGCGCATAGTGTAGTGATGGAATCCGCCTGCGTCAACTCCGCGAAGTTCATGGGCGCGTTCCATTGCAAGGGGCAAACGCATTTGAAGATGGAAGGCGCGCCGGCCCTTCGCCATCCTCCGATCTCCGCGCCTCCCGGCCGAGCAGACCCGCGGTCGCGGTTATCGGTTTCCCTGCCGCCGGCGCCTTTTGGCCCCCCTCCCCCCACTCATATGACCCTGACTTCTCGACCATCGAAGGCGGCGTCTCGCCGATCATCCGCCCGTGCACCATTGAAGGTGTTGCCTATGTCGCCGCAGGCGTGTGGGCCATGTCTCCGGCCTAGGCTGACGTGTTGGAGAGGGGATGACGTCGAGGCGCCTCGCTGGGCTTCACCCAGAGCCGCATGCCCTCCACCGAGACCACCACCACCTCCCGGCCGGCATCCAGATGCTCCTCCGGCCCCTCCAGATCCGCCGACCAGAGTTCGCCCGCTACGTGAACCGTGCCTCGAGGTGTGAGCGGGGTTCGAACGACCCCCACGCGTCCGACCAGCGCCTCGGTGCCCACCGCCACCGGCTGCCGTTGCGCCCGCAGGGCAAAATTCAAAATCGCCAGGAATACCCCTGCCATAATCAGGCCCGAGGCGACGACCAGGGGAACCGAAACACGCTCGAATTCCGGCGTGCCTGGAGAATTGAACAGCACCAGGGCACCAGTGATGAAGGCCAGCAGGCCGGCTGCGGTCAGTGCGCCGTGAGTGGGCGCCTTGATGTCCAGCAGGAACAACACAAACGCGGTGATGATCAATATCAAACCCACCCAGTTGACCGGCAGCACGCCGATCCCGTATACGCCCAGGACGAGTGACACCACCCCGATGAAACCCGCCACCCAGCCCCCTGGGCTGGAGATCTCGATCAGGATCGCTTGGACGCCCACGGCGAGCAGTATGAAGACGACATTGGGATCAGTCAGCGCCTGGAAAAGCCGTTCGATCAGGCTTTGCGGCACCTCGACGATCTCTGCACCCGCCGTGTGCAGGCGGACGGGCCCTGCAGATGTCTCCACTACCTGACCGTCGACCTCATTCAGCAGCTCATTCCGGTCGGAAGCCACAAAATCAACCAGGCCCGCATCCAGGGCCTCCTGGGCGGAGGCCGCTTTCGCTTCCTCGACTGTGGACTCCGCCAGCGCCAGCGCCTCGGAGCTGCGGTTCTGCGCCAGGCTGCGGATGGTGGCCTTGATGATCTCCTTCTCCTTGGTGGCGATGGTCTCGCCGAGATCCTCGCCCTGCACCCCAACCGGGCTCGCCGCGCCAATCGCGGTCTCCGGAGCCATGGCCGCCAGGTGTCCGGCCAGCGTGATTACGGTCCCCGCGCTGCCCGCGATGGCTCCCCGAGGGGCTACATATACAATTACCGGGATGGCGTTGCCGCGAATCGACTGCACCATTCGGTTCATCAATGTCACTGAACCGCCGGGTGTATCGAGCTGCAGGATCACCGCTTCGGCCCCTTGACGCTCAGCCTTCAACAGCCCGCGATCGAGGTATTCGGCCATGGCGGGTGTGATGGGGCCTTGGGCGCGCAGCAGGAACACGGACCCCTTCCCCTGTGCCTGGGCATGCGCCGGGAGCAGCCCAACCAGTATCAGCACGCAAACCACAGTCAACCATCGCGCTCTCTTCATGGGCACCTCTCCTCTTCATTATAGCCGTGTTCACAATACCTCTTGCGGCCATCGGCCCGAATGACCCCCGAACGCCGAGCAACACAATGGAACCTGTAAGGTGCCTGCTCCCCACTGACCGACATGCCCAGACGCACATGCGCGTCCATGAACCCCCTCGCCCAATTCGCCGACCGCCTCCCAGCGTGACTTGAGGACGACTGGCCAACATTGACAGGCCGGTTAGAATAGACAGCAGTCCGTCCGAAATCAGCCCTGAGGGCTGAGCGATAGACCCAGGATTGAGTGATATTTGATCCCACTGCTTTCAGTGATCATCCCCGCCCATAACGAGGAGCGGCGCCTGCCCGGCAGCTTGCGTAAACTGATGACCTACCTGGGCCAACAGCCCTACACAAGTGAGGTCATTGTGGTGGAGAACGCAAGCACGGATCGCACCGTCCAGGTTGTGCGAGATTTCATGTCGGAGCACTCCAATATTCACCTGCTCCAAGAAGATGTAGCCGGCAAGGGGTTGGCAGTGCGACGGGGCATGCTCGCCGCCCAGGGCGATTACCGCTTCATCTGTGACGCAGATCTTTCCATGCCTGTCGAGGAGTTGGCTCGCTTCATGCCACCCTCCCTGACGGATTTCGATATTGCGATTGGATCGAGGGAGATCCGGGGCGCTGTGCGCTATCAAGAGCCGGCCTACCGTCATCTGATGGGGAGAATATTCAATGTTCTGGTGCGCCTGCTCGCCGTACCGGGTATCCAGGACACGCAGGCGGGCTTCAAGTGCTTTCGAGGCCCGGTTGCGCAGGCGCTCTTTCTGCAGCAGGCAATTGACGGCTGGAGTTTCGACGTCGAGGTCCTCTTCTTGGCGCAGAAGCATGGATACCGGATTGTCGAAGTGCCCATAACATGGTATTTTGACTCCAACAGCCGCATCCGCCCGCTGCGGGATTCGGTGCTGATGCTCTTGGATCTGTTCCGCATTCGGGTGAACTGGCTGCGAGGTCTCTACGGGAGGGCTCATCATCGTGATCATCGACCCGACTCTGCGGCTTGAACGGCGTCTGTGGCGGCTGGGGCTGCAGCTCATTGCGGGTTTGGATGAGGCCGGCCGCGGCGCCTGGGCTGGACCCGTCGTCGCAGCGGCCGTCGTGCTGCCCTCTGACGCGGCCGGCCTGGCATCGATGCTGAAGGGCGTGCGCGATTCGAAGCAGATGACCGCCCCCAACCGCGCTCGCTGGGCGCCCAAGATCCGCCATATCGCGCGCGGGGTGGGCGTCGGGCTGGCCACGAACGGCGAGATCGATGAGATGGGCCTGCTGCCGGCCACCCGCCTTGCCATGCTGCGGGCGCTGTCCGAGCTTTCCCAAAAACCGGAATATCTTCTCATCGACCACCTGCCGCTGCCTGAAGTCGATCTGGCACAGACGGCCCTCACCCACGGGGACGCGCGGGTGCTTTCGATCGCCTGTGCTTCGGTGATCGCAAAAGTCCGCCGCGATCAGATCATGGATCAGATGGATCAGGACCATCCGGGCTACGGTTTTGCAGAGCACAAGGGATATGGGACGCGGGCGCACCAGCAAGCGCTGCACGACCTCAGCCCATGCGAGATTCATCGGCGGAGCTACCAGCCCATAGCCGAATACCTCCTGGGGGAACGCTGACCCCGGCCTTCGGCCCGCAGACCCCTACACGGCGCCGGTATCGAGCTCGAACCTTGGCACGGAACGGCCGACGAAAGAGATGTGCTATCCGCATCCACATTTCAGCGGTCAGCTTTCAGGACTCGACACGACGTCACCCCGTTCCGACGAACGACCAACGACAAATGACCGGATGCACCCCCTGTCATGGCGCCTGATTGAGACAATCTCCCATCTCTGTTACACTGTGAGCGAACCTCAGGGAGGATCCCGCGTGAGCCTATCGGCTTTCTTCAGACCTCGCTCAGTAGCGGTCATCGGTGCCTCAACTGATCCTACCAAGCTCGGACACGCCGTGCTGGACAATCTCGTCAACGGTGGATACCTCTCCGATGAGCGGGGAGTGTATCCCATCAACCTGCATGCGGAATCCATCCTGGGCTTGCAGGCATATGCCTCTGTGCTGGATGTACCGGATCCGATCGACCTTGCCGTGATCGTGATCCCCTACCAGCATGTGCCGGGAGTGCTGGAGGAATGCGGAGAGGCGGGCATACCCGCGGCCATTATCATCAGCGCCGGATTCCGTGAGGCCGGCATGGAGGGCCTGCAGCGGGAACAGCAGTTGATCCAGATCGCCGAGCAGTACGGCACCCGATTGATCGGACCCAACTGCCTGGGGGTAATTGATACGGTGACCCCCATGAATGCATCTTTTTCGAGCGGCATGCCTCCGGGCGGGCCCATGGCATTCATGTCCCAGTCCGGAGCGCTCGGCACCGCCATCCTGGATTGGGCACAAGCCGGCAAGTTGGGTCTGAGCAAGTTCGCCTCCTTGGGAAACAAGGCGGATGTCAGCGAGGTGGACCTGCTCCGCGAGTGGCAAGACGAGGATGATGTCAAGGTCATTCTGATTTATACTGAGGGACTTCCCGATGGCCAGGAATTCATGCGCGTTTCCCGGGAGGTGCGCCGGCACAAACCCATCGCGGTCATCAAGTCAGGCGTCACCCAGGCGGGTTCGCGCGCCGTCAGCTCCCACACCGGTTCGCTGGCGGGGTCCGAGCAGGCCTACCAGGCCGCTTTCCACCAAGCCGGGGTGCTGCGCGCCAATTCGCTGGAAGAGCTCTTCGACCAAGCGCTGGCATTTGCCTACCTGCCGCCTTTGAAAGGGGATCGCGTCGCCATCGTCACCAATGCCGGCGGCCCCGGCATTCTGGCCACGGACGCTCTCGAGCGGGAGGGCATGACACTGGCGCGCTTTGATCCCGAGCATATTCATGCTTTGGAGACCTTCCTCCCCGATGCCGCCAGCGCGGCCAACCCCGTGGATCTGCTGGGAGATGCGCTGGCGGACCGCTACCGGTACGCACTGGAACAGGTGACCGCGGATCCCAACGTGGACGCTGTCCTGGTGATCCTGACCCCCCAGGCGATGACCGAAATTCCGGACACAGCCAGGGCTGTGACGCAGGTCGCCGGCGAGGCGGATATCCCCATTCTCACCTGTTTCATGGGGGAGGCCAGGGTACACGCGGGCATAGAGATCCTGGAGGCGAACGAGGTGCCCAACTTCCCGCACCCGGAGAGAGCAGCCAGGGCCCTGAAGGCGATGAGCCGCTACCGGCAGTACAAGGATGCACCCCCTCCAAAGATCGAACGATTTGAGGTGGATCGCCAGGCGGTGGAAACCACCCTCGAGCGTGCCCTTTCCGAAGGCCGGGTGACCATCGGCGACGCGGAAGCGCGGTCGGTGCTCCAGGCATACGGTTTGAAGATCCCGCCTTCCGAGCTTGCGGAGGATGCCGACCGGGCGGTGGAGATCGCGGAGGACATCGGCTATCCCGTAGTGCTCAAGATCGCTTCGCCGGACATTTTACACAAGACGGATGTGGGCGGGGTCAAAGTGAACTTGAGCAGCGCGGATGAGGTGGTGGATGCGTTTGACCTGATCACCTACCGCGCCAGCCGCTACCTTCCCGAGGCTCGCCTCTGGGGATGTCTGGTGCAGAAGATGATGCCGGAGGGACTGGAAGTCCTGATTGGGATGAACCGCGACCCGCAATTCGGGCCCCTGATCACCTTCGGTCTCGGCGGCATATATGTTGAGATATTGAAGGACGTCAGCTTCCGGGTGGCCCCCTTCTCTCGGCGGGAAGCACAGGAGATGATTGAGGAAATCCGCGCCTCCGCCCTCATCCAGGGTGTGCGCGGCCGACCCCCAGTCGACCAGGAGGCGCTGGTCGACGCGCTGCTGCGGATGGGCCAGTTGGTGCTCGATTTCCCGATAGTCAGCGAACTCGATATCAACCCATATATCGTCTACCAGGAGGGGCGCGGCGGCACCGCGATCGACATGCGCATGGTCCTCCGATCCAATGAGGGGCGTGGCCTTCAAGGAGCTGGAAACCAGATAGGGAGTGAGCAATGAATGCCCTCTACATCACCTCCGTGGAAGCATACTCGGGGAAGACGGCCGTCTGCCTGGCGTTGGGCAAACAACTGCAGGCGGATGGATACCAGGTGGGCTACCTGAAGCCGGTGAGCACTCAACCCTGGCGGACCCCCGAAGGGGTATTGACGGATGAGGACGCCGCCTTTGTGAAGGCGAACCTGGATTTGGCCGCGGAGGTCTCCCACCTCTCTCCTGTGATCGTCACCCCGACATCCCTCCGGGAGCACCTGAAGGGGGCCGTGCGCGACGACTTGCTCCAAGCCATTCGAGACGCCGCGCGGCAGGCGGCCGAAGGAAAGCAGGCACTGCTCCTGGAAGGCGGCGCCAGCCTGCGGCAGGGATACAGCATCGGGCTTTCCAACCTTCGGGTCGCCGACTTCTTGGGCGCACCCGCCCTGGTTATCGTGAAGTATCGCGGCGAGATGGAGTTGGTGGATGACGCCTTGACGGCCCAGTTCCGGCTCGAGGACCAGCTGCTGGGGGTGATCCTGAACCAGGTCGCGGAACAAAACATGGCCTTCGTCGAGGAATATGCCAGGCCCTTCCTGGAAAACAAAGGCATCCGCGTATTGGGCGCGCTCCCCCTCCAGCCGCGACTCGCCGCCTTGAGCGTGAAGGAGCTCGTGGAACTGATGGGCGCCGAGATTCTGACAAAGACATATGACCCGGATCGCCTGGTCGAGACCTTCACGGTCGGCGCTATGACCGCAGACAAAGCCCTTTCCCGCTTCCGGCGCTACCAGAACAAGGCGGTCATCACCGGTGGGGATCGCACGGACATCCAACTCGCGGCGCTCGAGACATCCACTTCCGCCCTGATCCTCACGGGGAATCTGCGCCCGAGCCCACTGATCATCCAGCAGGCGGATGCGCTGGGCGTGGTCATTCTGCTGGTCCAAGACAACACGATGGAGACAGTGGAAGTCGTTGAGAGTGCTTACGGCAAGACCCGGCTCGGCCAGCCGGAGAAGCTCGACGCGTTCCGATCACTGATGGCGGAAAACGTCGATCTGCAGGCGCTGTATGATTCGCTGGGGCTGGACTAGTCCAGCGGGCCGGAGGCCCCTGTCCAGGATTGCCTGATCACCGGCTCAGCCCGGTTCGGAAGCCAAATGGTGAAACTGCTCCCTTTGCCGGGTTCGCTGTTGACCGTGATGCGACCACCGTGACGCTCAAGGATCTCCTTGCAGATGGCCAATCCCAGGCCCGTCCCTGGTTTTCCGCCCTCCCGAGCGGCCGAACCGCGGAAGAATCGCTCGAAAATCCGATCGCGATCCTCCGGTCGAATGCCTAGCCCGGTGTCCGTCACTGTCAAAGTGACCCAATCCATCCCCTGCTGGGCGCTCTCGCACGTAGAGACTGTCACTCGCCCGCCTGGGGGTGTGTAATTGAGCGCGTTGGTCAACAGGTTGGCCACCACCTGTGTCAGCATGCGTTCATCGCCGAAGATGCTGCTCAAGGGCGTTTCGGGCTTGAACTCCAGTTTCAGCTCCCTGGCGGAGAATAGACGCCGCCGGTCCTGGACCAAGCTCTTGGCGAGCCGGTTGAGGTCCAGAGAAACGGGGTTGGGGGCAGAAGTGCCGGCATCAATACGTGAAATCGTCAACAAATCCTCGATCAGAGACACAAGGCGGTCCGTCTCGCGCTGTAGGGTATCGAGATAGCTGGCAAAGCGCGCTGGCTGGCCAGTTTCCAGCAGTTCTAGATAGAGGCGAATGTTCGTCAATGGAGTGCGCAACTCATGGGAGACATCGGACACGAATTGCGTCTTAATCTGATTGGCCTCCCGGGCCTGTTCCAGCGCCTCCGCCAAAGCCGCAGTGCGTTCGGCGACCGTATGCTCCAGCTTCTCGGCTTCCTGACGAAGACGTTCGTACAAGGCGGCATTTTCCAGCGCGATGGAGGCTTGATCGGCAAGCAGGGAGAGCAACCGGAGGTCGTCCTGTCCCAGACCGTATCGTTCTGGGGTTTCCACATTCAACACCCCTACGACCACATCGGCCTTTCGCAGCGGCACCGCTATCTCCGACTTGATGCCGGGCACGCCGGGTATGTAGTCCTCTTCCCGATACACATCCGGGACCAAAACCGCCTGATTCTTGCGCGCCACCCGGCCCACCACGCCTTCGCCCAGCGGTATCCGGGCTCGCTCCCGGGGATGAGCTCCCTCGATGTCCCGGAGCACCAGGAAGTCACCCTCAACCAGGAAAAGCTCCACCACCGGGTAGCCGAGCTCCTGGCGCACCTGGCGCGTGATTTCCTTGACCAGGGGTTGGATCTCCAGCCGCTTTGCGACCACTTGAGCGACCTGCTGCAGCACCGTGCGTTCCCTGAGCTGCCGGACAGTCATCTGATAGCGTTTGGCGTTCGAGAGCGCCAATCCCACTTGCTGACTGATGGCCTTCAGAAGGTCCAACTGCTCCGGCTTGAAAGGCGATTCATCTAGAATCGAGATCACGCCGAGAGTCTGCACCCCCGCCAGAATGGGCGCGCTGACCACACTGCGGATGTCCTTGTAGTCGATCTCCCGGAATTGAGTCCACCGGTCCTCTTGCCGGATATCGGAGATCAACACCGCCTGCCTATTCTCCGCCACCCAGCCCTCCAAGCCGCTTCCGAGTTCGAGGTCCAGCGCATTGGCGAACTCGACCCCGCCGAAGTACTCCCCCCCAGCCACGGTTTCCAGACCAAGCTTGCCGCTCTCGGCCTCCAGCACAAAGCCTATGCCGGCTGTGGCCCGGAGGTTTTCGGTTGTCAGTTGAACCGCCCGCCGGAGGATCTCCGTTGGATCCAGGCTGCTCGCGACGGCGTTCGTCACGTCATAAAGCAGCTGCACACGTTGTCGTTCTGCATCCATGCGCTCGAAGAGCCTTAGATTGGCGATGGCAATGGCGGCCTGATCAGCGAGCAGCTCCATCGCGCGCACTTCTTCCTGCGTGAAATCGTGTGGATCGGACCAAGCGACGTTCATCACGCCCAATATCCGGGAGCCAATATGCAGGGGGAATCCCGCGATCGCGCCTCCCCAGCGCCAATCCGCATAGAGATCGTCCCGGTCGACATCGGGCACAAGCATGCGCTTGCCTGTCCGTGCCACCGTGTGAGTCAGCCCCCCTTCTCGGGGCTGGGAGAAAGGTTCCCGCTGCTTGCCTGCCGCCCACAGCGCGGCGCCGAAGGTCAGCTGACCGGCGTCACTGATGAAGATATGGGCGTCATCCGCGCCGACCAGACGCAGAGTGTGAGCCAAAATCGCCTCCAGAACCGCCTCGAGGTCCAGGATTGAAGTCACGCTCAGGCTGGCCTGCCGAAGCGCCTCCAGCTCGCTGCTGCGCTTTTTCTCAGATTCGATGGACTGGAGTTTCGACAACCCCAACGACGCCTGCGTGGCGGCCTGAGCGCAGATCTGGATTTCCCCCTGCTGAATCTGCCTGGAGGCGTCAAAGCCCAAGAAGGCCGCTCCCAGGCCGACATCCCCCGTCATCAGGGGCAAGGCCAAGATCGATTGTTTCCCCAACTCATCCGGCGCATCGCGAATACCATCCATCTCGGGGGTGATCAACAGTGGCCCAGCTGACCCCAGGGCCAATTCGGTCATCTCCTTGGCCCAGGCCCGCCCTACTTCTTCCTCGACGGCCGAGTGCAGCGAGCCCGAGGCCGCCAGCACTTGGGCACCCCCCGGCCTGACCCCGTTTAGACAAATCATGCCTCCCTGGGCCCCGACCAGATCACACAAGTGCTTGACCAACACATCGCCCAGCGCAGGTATATCCGGCGCCTCAATTGCGGCCCGGGTCAACGCGTTCAGTCGCTCAAGCTGATCGACCTTATGCCGTGCGTCCTCAATCAGGCGGGTGTTCTGGGCCACCAGGGCGGCCTGGTTGGCAAAAAGGGTGAGCGTCTGCAGGTCCTCGTCGGTAAACGGATCCCCATCTGGCGCCCGCTCCAGGCCGAGCACACCGATAACCTCGCCCCGCACACTCATCGGCGCACAGAGCATGGCAGCTGCTTCCGAGGGAGAGCCGGCCGGGTCCGCATCCCGCCAGTTGGAAGGACCAGAGAGGTTGACGGGGCGGCCGCGCTCGGCGACGGCTCCAGCGACACCTTGTCCGTAGGGCACCACCATCCCCTCCGTCTGCATCGCTGTCTGGCACCCCACCACACAGCGGATGCGATGCTCCTGAGGTTCACTCAAGAACATCACTCCGCCGTCCGCCCCCAGCAACCCGGCTGCCTTCCGGACGATGGCTTGCAGCACCAAGGGGGTCTCTGGCTGGGCAATCAGGTAGGTATTGATGTCCCAAATGGCTTCAAGCTCTCCGACGCGTTTCAAGCGCCGTTTCACCAGCCTGAGTTGTCGGAGTCGGTATGCCAAGTCATCGGCCAGCTTGCGCAGCAGTCTGATCTCGTCGTCGCCGAATTTCGCTCTGCCGCTCAAGTACGCGGCAAGCACGAGGTGGGCATCCCCTTCCAATCGCGATGGGATAAAGCTTGCCGACCGGAATCCCCGAGCCAAGGCCTTCTCTCGCCACCCGCCGTCGACCGTCTCCAGCGCGATATCGGTCACAACCACCGGGCGCCTCGACCGGAGGGCTTCTGCACCGGGGCTCTCGCTCCCCCGGCCACCGCCGTTCCTGGAGCTCAACGCCCTCAGATCCCTCTCGTCCGCGCCCGCGCCGGCACTCGGTCCACTGACCTCCCCGCTCTGATTGACTACGCCAACCCAAACGGCGCGGTAGCGGCCGGAGGCCACCAGGAGTTCGCAGACCTGGATCAATAGATTCTCTTCGCTCTGACCGCGCAAAATGAGGCTGCGCGCAGAGGTCAGCAGCTGCAGCTGGCCCTCCAGACGATCCATTTTGCCCGCAGAATCCAGAAAGTCATCCATCCATGGCGTTTGACCCCATTGACGGAATCTGCCCCGGCTTTCATAATAGGCCCAGCCCGCAATCGTGGCGGGTGCGATGAAAAGGACCGCCAGCGACCACTGGATCACCTCGCCGGATAGCGTCCCGGACCAGAAGGGCGTGCCGACAGTCCCCAACACAGCGCTGATCGCCGCGTGCACGAACCCGGCGACCAGGATCGAGAGCAATGGGCGAGCCAGGCGCCAACGGCGCGTGAAACGCAGGGAGGCAGCATTGAAGGTCACCCACAGACAGAATAGAGACACGGGCAGGGCCAGCGCACCCGCCACTTGAATCCGTGCTACCCCACTGATGAGAACCAGCGCCGGCGCGGACGAGATTCCTGTCGATATGGACAGCAGCGCCAAGACCGGCAGGCCGATTCCCACGACCAGGTCGATCAGCGTTATCGCGATCCACAAGCTGCGAGCCCGAGCGCTGCCTTCTGTGGAAAGCGCGAGGGTGAAGCCCAGGAAGATGACCGGCGCGATGATGAGCTCACCGTAGGTGGGCGGGCCAAAGAACCCGCTGAACACCGCAATCCCAGCGCTCTGGAAGACGAAGGCGAGCAAGGCGGGCCGGACTGCATACGCCAGTGCCAAGGCGCCCAAGAGTGGCGCGGCCACGGCCCTCTGATCGCTTCTTCTCCATCCATATGCGACGAAAAGCAGGCCCGCACCGGCCGAAAGAGCGGCAAAATATATCGGAATGAGATGTCCCTGCATTGGATTCTTTCCCGCAAAGCCCAGCCCCAACGCGGCTTGCGGACTAGATCGATTATACTCCCCATGATCTACCCACCTAGAGTACCTTAATTCCTGCCCTTATGTGGAGAGCAAGGTGCGCGATTTGTCAGGAGTCTCAAATGGATCTGGATCCTTTTCAGTCTGTGGACACACTGAGAACGGCGGCAGGTGACGCCGCGATTTACCGCCTTCAGGCCCTTGAGGAGGCCGGCCTGACACAATTGGATCGCTTGCCGGTCTCAATCCGGGTGCTGCTGGAATCCGTGCTGCGCCAATTAGATGGCCGTCTGATTACCGAGGACCACGTAGCCGGCCTGGCGGGGTGGAGACCCGATCTGGAGTCCAGACCCGATGTCCCCTTCCGGCCCTCCCGGGTGCTGATGCAGGATCTCGCCGGTGTGCCCGCTGTGGTGGATCTGGCCGCAATGCGATCCGCGCTGGCGCGAGCCGAGGGAGACCCCAGCGAGATCAACCCACACGTTCCGGTTGATCTGGTCATCGACCACTCTGTGCAGGTGGACTTCTTCGGCAAACCGGACGCCTTCAAACGCAACGCGGAGAGGGAATTTGAACGCAATCGTGAGCGCTACATGTTCCTGCGTTGGGGGCAAGAAGCGTTTTCCAACCTGCGTGTTGTGCCTCCTGACACGGGAATCGTGCATCAGGTCAATCTCGAATACTTGGCGAGGGTTGTGAGTCGCCGGCGGGTCGGCGGGAGATGGTTGGCCTTTCCCGATACCCTGGTCGGCACCGACTCGCACACCCCGATGATCAACAGCTTGGGGGTCCTGGGCTGGGGAGTGGGGGGGATCGAAGCCGAGGCCGCCATGCTCGGCCAGCCACTCGTCATCGTGGCGCCCGAGGTGATCGGATTTCGCCTGGTGGGGGAACTGCCGGAAGGCACCACCGCCACTGACCTGGTGCTCACCATCACACAGATCCTGCGATCGCACGGGGTCGTGGGCAAGTTTGTCGAATTCACGGGCCCAGGGCTCAGCCATCTGTCGACGCCGGATCGGGCCACCATCGCCAACATGGCTCCGGAATATGGCGCCACGGTTGGCTTCTTTCCGGTGGATAATGAGACGCTGCGCTACCTCGAGATCACGGGGAGGGACCGGCATCACATCGATCTGGTAGAAAGATACTGCAAGACCCAAGGTCTATTCCACACGGATAGAACCGCCACCCCCGACTACACGGAGATCCTCGAGTTGGATTTGGGGACGGTCGAGACGAGCGTGGCGGGGCCAAAACTCCCCCACAGTCGGGTGGCATTGTCTCAGGCGAGACAGGCCTTCGAGGGGGCGCTGCGCGCGCCATTCGAAGACGGCGGTTTCGGCCTGGGGGATGACGATCTCCAGCGGAGCGCCAAAGTGCGGGTGAATGGGAGGATCTCCCGCATCGGCCACGGCGCCGTGGTCATCGCGGCGATCACCTCCTGCACCAATACCTCAAACCCCTCGGTGATGGTGGCCGCCGGTCTGCTCGCGCGAAACGCCCGCGCCCTCGGCCTCCGCGCCAAACCTTATGTCAAGACAAGCCTGGCGCCCGGCTCGCAGGTCGTGACCGCTTACCTGGAGCGTGCCGGATTGCTCGGACCGTTGGCCGAGGTCGGATTTGAGCTTGTGGGATACGGGTGCACAACCTGTATCGGCAACAGCGGCCCGCTGCCCGAATCAGTGGTGCACGCCATCGACGAAAACGACTTGGTTGCCACCGCGGTGCTATCCGGCAACCGCAATTATGAAGGGCGCATCCATCCACGGGTTCGGGCGAGTTATTTGGCTTCGCCCCCCCTTGTGGTCGCCTATGCTTTGGCCGGAAGCATGGGGAAGAACCTGCTCAGTGAGCCGCTCGGTCGAGCGCCGTCCGGCGAGCTGGTGTACCTGCGGGACATCTGGCCCAGCCAGGAGGAAATCCGCCGTGTGGTCCACGAGAGCCTGAACCGGGACATGTTTCAGGAGCGCTACAGCGGCCTATACACGAGCAACGAAATGTGGGACGCCATACCCGTGGAGGGCGGTGACTTCTATGAATGGTCCGATCAGTCGACTTATATCCAGGAGCCGCCGTTCTTCCTCGGCCTCTCGGGGGTGCCCCAGCCGATCCGCGAGATCCGCGGCGCCCGGGTGTTGGGAATCTTCGGAGATGCGCTCACCACGGATCACATCTCTCCCGCAGGCGCGATCCCGGTGGACAGCCCGGCGGGGAGGTATCTACTCTCGCAGGGGGTGGAACCCAAGGACTTCAATTCCTTCGGCTCCCGCAGAGGGAATGATCGTGTGATGACCCGAGGCACATTTGGCAACATCCGCATCAAGAATCGCATGCTGGGAGGGCGAGAGGGCGGAAATACAATCCACCAGCCGAGCGGAGAGGAGATGTCCATCTTCGACGCCGCCATGCGCTATCGGCGGGAGGGAGTCCCCCTGATCGTGCTGGCAGGAGAGATGTATGGCACCGGCTCTTCCCGGGATTGGGCCGCCAAAGGCACCGTCCTGCTGGGAGTCAAGGCCGTTATCGCCCGCAGCTACGAGCGCATCCACCGCTCCAACCTGGTCGGAATGGGCGTGCTGCCGCTACAGTTTCTGTCCGGAGAAAGCGCGGAGCGCCTTGGGTTGACCGGAGACGAGGAATATCATGTGATGGATCTGGGCGACGATCTGCTGCCAGGTGGGCGTCTCCGGGTGCGCGCCCTGCGGCCCGACGGATCAGCGCGAGATTTCGAGGTCCTTGCGCGCATCGACACGCCTGTCGAAGTGGAGCATTACCGCAACGGCGGTATCCTGCATACCGTGCTGCGCCGGATGATCCAGGAGATCGAATCCTGAGCCTTCCTTCGCATCCCGGATGCAAAAAACCCGCCGGTACACCTTCGGCGGGTTTTCTCACGCGGCGCCAGCTACGGTCACCTCTCAGCGGCGCATGGCATCCTTGATCTGTTCACGGGCGTCCAAAGCCGAGCCATACACGAACCCCACGATGGCGACGACGATCACCATGGGGAGCCAAATCCAATCCACCCACGAGGCGGTGAGCAATAGGGGCATCAGCGCGCCGAGAACCCCGCCGAGGATGGCGCCGAAAAACGCGCCGGTCAGGCGGTATGGAATGTCCTCGAGCATGAGGCCGATGGAAAACCGCCGCTGGCTGCGCCGATGCTGCTGGGCGATTCTACGTTGAGTCTTTCGCTCGCCTTTCAGCGGATCGCGCGCCGCGAGCTGCTGCTCGCGGATGCGGATCCACCTTTCTTTTTCTGATTCGCCTTTCCCCATCTTCGCCCTCCATACCCTTACAATTCCGACCCGAGCAAGATGCGCGCAGCAGTGGTTCGAAAGTGCACCGGGGCAGCCTCTCCTGGAGCCACCGGCGCATGTAAAGCCAATCTAGCCCAGCGACAGCCGCATGTCAATCAGGACTTCAGCCATATCCTTCATCAGTCCGTTGTTCGCCTGTGGGCCCGCCGAGCCAGAGACGACGGCGATTCACGGGAAGAGGCTCACGCGCTACCCGATTCCCCCTTGCGGGATCTCGGGTACTGAGCTCGGAGAAGATCGAGAGCTTGCATGAGAACCAAGCCCTCATCATGCGGGCAAGGGCATTACGTTCGAGGCGTCCTGCAGTACCAGCAGCTTGGCATCCGCCCCCAGCTTCGCCAGAGCGGCGTCCACGGCACGCTGCAGGTCCATCACCGGCCGCATATGGGCGGCTCTGATCTGGTCGGCGGGCAGGTCCGTCAGGGCCCAGATTTCCGCCCAAGTGGTCAGCTCAGCGATCTTGTCGGCTTTATGGTATCCGAGAACGTAGTGATCTGCGATTCGCTCCCTGATGGCAACTGCGTCATCCGATGCCGACAGCATTTCGAAGAACTCGCCATCCCCCAGCCCCTCACGGCAACTGCTGACCAAGATCAGCACCCCACCCTTCTTGAGGGCATGCTTCCCGGCCTCGATGGCCTTCTGAGACTGGTACAGATCGATATCCATGGGATAGTGCACGACGCAAACCACCACCTCCGCCTTCTCTTGGATGCGGCTGCAGTAGACTTGCTGGGCAAAGGGGATCAGGCAATCAAACGAGGCCTCCAAATCGCCACAGGCGGCTCCCACCACCCGATGCCCGCGATCCAACACGGTCTGGATCGAAAAGATCCGCCCGGTATCCAGAAACCGGAGGACATCGTGCATATCTTCATTCACAGGATTGTCTTCCAGTCCCAGCGCGCGAGCCGCGGGGTGCAGCGCATGTCGGTGGTTTTGAGTGATGCTCTCGTACGCCGCCACACCGGGCAGCAGCGACTTGCGGCCGCCCGTGTAACCGGCGAAGTAGTGTGGCTCGATGGAACCCAGGATCACCAGCCGATCGGCATGCACCGCTCTCTGGTTCAGCAGGATCTCCGTCCCGGCTCGGGTGCGGCCAAGGGTTTCCATCTCGGCGGAGGCTTTCGAATCGTGCACGTGGGTTCGATCCCGAACGTTGGGCCACAGGTCTCCGAAGATGTGATCGAACTCCCCAGGTGTGGGCATTCTGTGGTTCCCGGTGGCAATCAGAAACTCCGGGTTCGAATGGTCCAGCCAGGGCTGAAGGAACCGCAAGATACGCGCTGTCGGCGTCGGACGGGTGCCATCGTTGACCACAACAAGCACTCGGCGGCCACTCCCCAAGAACTGCGCAAAGGACTCGCCCGAGAGGGGTTGCTGCAAGGCGGCCCCCAGCACTTGGTCCTCTGGCGCAGCCGGAATTGGCTTGGGAGAGATCACCCCCAACAGCCGCGCCCGTGGCACATTCAAGGATAGCGCACCGTGTGCGTATGGGATCGAAATCTCCATACTGTCCCTCCCAACGGTCATTCAGCGCGGCCGAGAATTGGAGACACCATCAACGCAGTGATGAGGGGTGAGAGCGAGAAAGGCGCGCCGCATAGTAGCCCACCCCGCCCGCGGTGAGCAACAACAGGACTCCCAAGGCCCCCAGCAGGTAGGACCGGTCACTTTCCTGCTTTAGGCCTCCGCCAGATATGGCCGCGCTGGGCTGCGCGCCGAACTGCACGAATGTGCGGTCTCCTGGGGCAAGGTGCATCGGCAGATTCATCCCGGTCGTTGGATTATATTCCGGCGGGACGGCGGCGCTGACATTGTAGTCTCCGTTCGGCAAGTCGTCGAAGCAATAGCCCTGGATGTCGCCGCTTTCGTCGAACAATTCATCCGGCCCTGTGGTATGCTCTCCCGCGATACCTCCCGCAGCCTCTGACACGCTGACCTCCCCCCCTGCCAAGGAAGCTTCCCCCGCGTCAAGTCGGGCATTTCCGTTCTCATCCAGAAAGAGGAGCACGCAGATCTCCCCCACCCCAAAGACGGGGGTGGGTGTGGCGGAAATGGGCGTCTCCGTCGGAAACGCGTCCGGGGGGAGTGTCGCCGGCGGGGCGGGGCCCCCCGTCCCCAGCAACAGCTTCATCCCGGGTGCGATGACGTCGTTCGCCTGCAGTCCATTCAGGGCCATTAGCTCCTGGACGCTCATGTTGGCGATCGCGGCGATCCGCCACAGAGAATCATCGCGCTGCACCTCGTAGATGATGTTCCCATCCGGGCCTGGGGTCGGCGTGGGAAAGATCGTCGGCTGGGCAGCAGGCCTCGAAATCGACCCTGCGCTCGCCCCCGGAATGATCATCAGCCCCCCGAGTATCAGCGCCAAGGCCAGAAAGACAGATGGCCCCAATCTGATGCGCATACTCACCTCTTCGATTGCGTTAGATTATAGCGGCTTCGGGGGCCTGCGAGAAGGAGGTCCGTTCCGGCCCCCATGCTATACTTCCCCGGGGAGGTGGGCATGCCGCTAGATATCATTGTCGGGACTCAGTGGGGCGACGAGGGGAAGGGCCGCTTCACCGACCTGCTCGCTGGGCAGGCGGATATGGTCGCGCGCTACAGCGGGGGTGACAACGCGGGCCACACGGTCACAATCGGCGATCAGATCTTCAAACTGCACCTGATCCCGTCGGGGATTGTGCATCATAGACCGATTTGCCTGATGGGCAATGGTATGGTGGTCAATCCCGCCAAGCTGCTCTCGGAACTGGACCGCCTATCCCAATCTGGTGTCGATGTCTCCCCAGGCCGGTTGAAGCTCTCCAACGCGGCACACATCATCACTCCGGCCCACATCGCGCTCGATGGCGCGAAGGAGGCGCACCGCGGGGCGGGGAAGATCGGCACCACGAAGCGTGGCATTGGCCCGGCGTACACCGACAAAGCCGCCCGCGTCGGGGTTCGGGCCGGCTCCATGCGGGATCCTGCCGCCTTTGGAAGACAGGTGGAGGCCCTGGTGGCGGGGGCAAACAGGCAGCTTGAAGAGCTCTACTCCGCCCCTCCGCTGGATGCCCGTCAGGCAGGCCAGCAATATGCTGGCTATGCTGAGCGCCTGCGGCCATACATCGCCAATGTCGGCGGGCTGGTGGGGGACGCCCTCGAGGGTGGCAAGGTCGTGCTGGCGGAGGGCGCCCAGGGCACCCTGCTGGATCTGGATCACGGCACCTACCCCTTCGTAACCAGCTCCAATCCGGTCGCCAGCGGCGCCCTGGTCGGCTTGGGAATCGGGCCAGCGCACGTGCGCCATATCATCGGGGTCACGAAAGCCTTTCAAACCCGAGTCGGCGGCGGGCCCTTCCCTACCGAGCTCAAGGGCGAGGTGGGAGACCACCTTCGCGGCAGCGGGCAGAACCCCTGGGACGAATACGGCACCACCACTGGCCGCCCACGGCGATGTGGGTGGTTGGATGCCGTCCTGCTCCGCTACGCAGCGCGGGTGAATGGGCTCACCGAATTGGCCATCACAAAACTGGATATCCTCTCCGGGATCGAGCCCTTGCGCCTATGCACGGCATATCGACGGGGAAACCGGAACTACGAGGAACTCCCCGATAGCCCCGATGACCTGAGCCAGTTTCAGGCCTGCTACCAAGATCTGCCGGGCTGGCAAGCGGATTTGACGGAGGTCAGGGCCTGGGAGGACCTCCCCGAGCAAGCCCGGCGCTACATCGGCGCCATTGAAGCGCTCACGGGGTTGCGCGCTACCAGAATCTCGGTGGGGCCTGAACGGGGGCAGGTGGTCATGCGCCCGGAGTCTCACTAGCCTGCGGCGCGGCAGGCGCGATTCCCCAGCGCGCTGGCCGCTCGGTTTATAATGCGCCCATGATTCGCAAGCGGCGGAACCCTTTCGTGAAGGTGCTGTTGGCCTTCTCGTTCACCGTTTTCGCCATCGGCCTGGCGCTCAACCTGCCTTTTCTGCAGGAGCACCTGGGATGGCGCATCTCCGACCTACGGGCGCGGATAAAATATGCCTTTTCTCCACCGGAAGAAGCGGTATTCACCCCCAACCCAACCATCGTGGCCGCCGTACAGGGAACCATCCGGGCCTTCACCCCTACCTCGTCCAGCACTCCTTTTCCCACGCGCGGGCCCACAGAAACTCCGGCGCCATCGACGACCCCGACCATCACCCCCACGCCGCTGCCCGCAGCGGTCAGCCTCAAGGGGGTGCGGTACGAGGATCAGCATGGGAGATGGAATTACTGCGGACCGGCCAATTTCTCCATGGCTTTGAATTTCTGGGGATGGAGTGGAAATCGTGATGTGCTGGGGGCGGAATTGAAGCCCATGGACGTGGACAAGAACGTGATGCCCTATGAGTTCCGCGACTATATCCAGGAGGAAGTTCCCGGCATCGGCGCGCTGCTTCGCTTTGGTGGCGATATTGACCTGCTGAAAAAGCTGGTCGCTGCGGGATATCCCGTCGTGGCTGAGAAGGGGTATTTCACCACCGATTCTCAGGGCAAGTACAGTTGGCTGGGGCATTATCAGTTCGTCACCGGCTATGACGACGCCGAAGGCGCTCTGATCGTCCAAGATACGTATATCAAGGATGGGGAAAACCACCATTTCCCATATGAGGACTTCACCGCCGGGTGGCGGGCCTTCGACTACGTCTTTGTGGTCGTCTATCCCCAGGATCGGGAGGCGCAGGTGCTGGACCTGCTCGGCCCCTGGGCCGACGCCGATTGGGCGACTGCCCACGCGCTGGAGGTAGCGGAGACGGAGACCCAGGAGCTTTCGGGGAACGGTCTGTTCTTCGCTTGGTTCAATGTGGGTACCAGCCACGTGAACCTGCGCCAATATGTGGACGCGGCATACGCCTACGACTATGCCTTCACATTATACGCTGACCTGCCGGCCGAACCGCCGCGGCCCTATCGCATGCTGTGGTACCAGTCATGGCCCTATTGGGCATACTACTATTCCGCCCGCTACCAGGATGTCATCAACCTGGCCAACACCACCTTGCAGGATACGATCAGCGAACCGGTGCTCGAGGAGAGCCTGTACTGGCGGGCGATGGCCCGCTATGCCATCGGCGAAATCGGCAACGCGGTCCAGGATTTCCGGGCCAGCCTGAAAGTGCATCCCGACTTTGCTCCAACCCTGTATCAAATGGAGCAGTTGGGGATTTCGGAGTAGGATCCACCCGCTCCGCGGAGGAGTCAGCGCTTGTCAACCACCAAAACGGCCAGGGCGCCCGCCTTCCTGGGCATATCCCATGTCGCCAGGAGCACCCTGCTCATCGCTGGCTTCTTCGCAGTCGACAAAGGGCTCGGCCTTTTTCGACAGATCGTAATCGGACGCCAATTCGGAGTGGGGCCGGCGCTGGATGTGTTCAACGCGGCCAACAATCTACCCGATCTCCTCTTCGCGCTGATATCCGGTGGCGCGCTTTCCATCGCCTTCATCCCTGTCCTCTCGAGCGCACTGAAACAGGAGGGGCGAGATGCCCTGTGGGCGCTGTTCTCCAGGGTGGCCAACCTGGCGTTCTTGATAACGGCCTCGCTGGCCGTCGTCATCGCGTTGTTCAGCCAGTCGCTTGTGCGGGCCGAGTTGGGCATCGCCCCCGGGTTCTCCCCAGAAATGCAGGACACGGTGGCGGATTTGATGCGCCTCAATCTCGTAGCCACCTTGCTTTTCTCCCTCAGCGGGCTGGTGAGCGCCGGATTGCAGTCCAATCAGCACTTCTTGCTGCCCGCCCTTGCGCCCGTGGTCTACGACGTGGGACAGATCTTCGGCGCGCTGGTGCTCGCCCCGGATCAAGGATATCAGCTGGCCGGTTTCCGCCTGCCGGCTTTCGGCTTTGGGATTCACGGATTGGTCTACGGAGTCATCCTGGGAGCCGCGCTCCACTTCAGCGTCCAGATCCCGGGGCTGATCCGTTACCGCTTCCGCTGGGCACCACGGCTGGGCCTGGATCACCCGAGGGTACGACAGGTGGCGCGGTTGATGGGGCCCAGAATATTGACCATCGGCGCCTTTCAACTGACCTTCGTGGTGCAGGATAATCTGGCCTCCCGGCTGGATCCAGGCTCCATCACGGCTCTGGCGTATGGCTGGCAGGTGATGCAGCTGCCTGAGACACTGATCGGAACAGCGCTTGGAATCGCGATACTGCCCACCCTGGCGGAGCATTTCGCTGCCGCGGAGGACCGGGAGTTCGAATCCAGCGTGCAGCGCGCGCTGCGCGCCATGCTCGCGCTGGCCATCCCCTCCATGGTGCTGCTGATGGTCCCCTTGAGGCCGCTCATCCAGGCCGCCTTCCGCTTCGATCCCGTCGGGACAGAGCAGGTGGTTTGGGCAGCGCGGGCCTATTTGCTGGGGCTGCTGGGACACACCGTCATCGAGCTGGGCGCACGCGCCTTCTACGCCCGCCAGGACGCGCGCATCCCACTGCTGGCCTCGGTGATCAACTCATTCAGCTTTGCGATCCTCAGCTTGCTCCTTTTTCGCGCTCTGGGTGCCACTGGCATCGGCTTGAGCAACAGCGTGGCCTTTTCCGTCGAGGCAACCGTGCTTATCGTCTTGCTGGCGAGACGATTCCCGGGCATCCTGCGCCAGGGAGGGAGCCTGGCCCGCATCGGCCTCGGAAGCGGGCTCGCCGCGCTGGCGTGCTGGGGTACCGCAGCGCTCTCTCCGCTGCCCGGCTTGTTTTCCGCCGTGCTCGCCCTGGCATTCGGCGGCCTGGTGGCGCTGCCGTTCATCTGGCCCGAGGTGCGCGATCTGATCCGTCTCTAGCCACAGCGCCGGGAGACCATTTTCGACTCTGCCATAGCAACGGAGGATAGCCCGGGCCGCAAAGGCAGCACTCGTACGGATGCACGCTCACGAAGAGGCAGTCGCGGCCTTCCAAGGCCGGTTGATCCAACTGCGCACGGAGGCCCGAGCCAGAGGGCGCTATTCCTTCTCGTAGGGCTGTCCGTCCGCCGCGGGCATTTGGCCGCGACCGACCACCCCGGCGAGCACGATCATAGTGAAAATATAGGGCGCCATCAGCAGGAAGTGTGAGGGGATTCTCACCCCCAAAATGGCGATCTTGGAGGCCAGCGAATCTGCGAAGCCAAAGAGCAACCCTGCGCCGAAGGAACCGACCGGCGTCCAGTTGCCAAATATCATCGCGGCCAGGCCGATGAAACCGCGCCCTGCGGTCATCACCTCGTCAAATCTCCCCACGGAGCCTAGGGTGAAATACCCGCCCGCAAAGCCGGCCATCATGCCGCCCAGCAGCACCGACATATAGCGCGTCTTGATCACATCAATCCCCAGGGTGTCGGCGGCGCGCGGATGCTCGCCCACCGAGCGCACGCGAAGCCCCCAGCGGGTGTAGAACAGGGCGATCGTCAGCAGGATGATAAAGACATACATCGCATAAACGAAAACGTTGTTGTTGAACAAGATCGGGCCAACGAACGGAATCTTGGACAGCAGAGGAACAGGCCAGAGTGGGAAGATCCCCGGGTTGTTCAGCGCCTGGTTGGTCTGCATGAACTTGGCGGAAATATAGGAGGTCAGTCCAGTGGCGAAGATGTTGATCACCGTTCCAGAAATAATCTGATCCGCCTTGTACCTGATGGACAGCACGGCATGGACCAACCCGAGCAGCGCCCCGGCGGCGATTGCAGCCAGCAGCCCGACCCATAGACTGTGGGAGACGCTGCCCACCAGGGCGCCCACCATGGCCCCGGCCAGCATCATGCCCTCAATGGCGATGTTTACCACGCCGGAGCGCTCACACAGCACCCCCGACAGCGCCCCCAGCGTGATGGGCACCGCCTTGCTCAGCGAGCTGTTCAGCAGGCCTGCGAAATTCAGCGACTTGTCCGCCGCCGCCCAGACCAGAAAACCCAGGATGAAGAAGCCCGCCACCAGCCCGAGCACTATATTTGTCCAGCGGCCGAAGCCTCGCGCCAGCTGGACACCCCCCAGCACTGCCCCTGCCACGGCCAGTAGATTCAAGGTGCCCAGGGTCGGCAGCAGCAGATCTGGCGCCACGACCGTGGACCCTCCTGGCGTCAGGCCGAAGGTGGTGACCTCCCCGGTGCTCACCGAGCGGCTGAAGACCATCCAAATGCTGAACGAGAGCGCCAGGAAAATGATCCCGATCACCCGCTGGCGAGTGGGAGATTGCATGCGATGCTCGCGCTCGGCGGTGGCCACGGCCATGGGCTAGTCCCCTCCCCCCCAGCCCCGCGCGAAGATAGTCTCCTCCGCCTCGGCGGGCGCTCGCAACCGGTAAATGGTGCGGATGATGGCCGGCGCGGCGACAAAGGCCAGGATGAGCGCCTGCAGGATGGAAATGATGTCGATCGGGATGCCCGCCGCCACCTGCATCCGCGTGGCGCCGTTGCGCAGCGTGCCGAAAAGCAGCGCCGCCAGCACCACGCCCAGAGGATGGCTCTTGCCGAGCAGCGCAAGCGCGATGCTGTCGAAGCCATACCCGGCCGAAAACGCCATCGCCAGGTTGTGGTTCACACCCAGCACCTCATTTGTCCCCGCGAGCCCTCCCAGAGCCCCCGAGAGCGACATCGCCAGAACAGTGCTGCCGACGATGCTCATACCCGCGTACCGCGCTGCGTTCGGGTTTGCGCCCACGGTGCGCAGGTCAAAGCCCCACTTGGTGCGAAAGAGGAACCAATAGACGAGCCACGCCACGGCCAGGGCGATAAAGAAACCCAGATGGAACCGGATGGGCTCCGCGAAGAATCGCGGCAGCATCGCGCTGGGCTGGATATCCGGGCTGGCAGGCACAAAGGATTCGGGGCGCTTCATGGGGCCGGTCAGCAGATAGTCGCTCAACCGGAAGGCGATATAGTTCATCATGATGGTGTTGATCACCTCATGACCGCCGGTCTTCGCTTTGAGCCATCCCGGGATGAAACCCCATAGACCGCCACCGAGAGCTCCGGCAAGCAACGCGAGCGGGATATGAATGATCGCGGGCAGCCCCGTAATGGAGTAACCCACAAACACCGAGAATGTCGCCCCCAAGAACAACTGCCCCTCGACGCCAATATTGAACAACCCGGACCGGAACCCGAGCGCCACAGCCAAGCCACCGTAGATATACGGGGTGGCAGCCACCAAGCTCTCCAAGAAGGGGTTGAACGCGCGCCGGATCTCCAGATCATCCCCCGACCGCAGCGCGGCTACAATGCGCGCCGGATCTCCGATCGAGCCCGCGAACAGCGCCTGGTAGGCTTCCAGCACGACCTGAAATGATACCTTCAACCCCTGGCCGATCGACTGCCCAAAGGCGCTATAGACCTCCTGGGAGGTGAGGGCGATGAACACCCCCCCAAGAATCAACCCGGTGAGGATGGCCAGGATGGGGATCACGATCACACGCCACAGCCGCTGCCAACGAGTCTGCTCGGCAGGCCCCGCATCGATTAGTTCTTCCAGCAGGATCTTGCCGGCGTCCTTCTTCTCGGCGGTACCGCGCTGCTGCTCGTCGCTCAACGGCCTGACCTTTTTGGCGGGGCGGCCGGCCCCTCGAGTGCAGCGACCTGCTCGGACGTCATGCCGGCCATATACAGGCCTACGATCTCCTTGGTGGCCTGCTCGCTCGGGATCAACGCCACGATCTTGCCACGATACATGACTGCGATCCGGTCCGCCAACTGCATGATCTCATCCAGTTCGGGCGAGACCAACAGCACCCCCACACCATCATCTCGCTTCTCGAGAATCCGGTTGTGGATATACTCGATCGAACCCACATCCAACCCCCTGGTGGGCTGCGAGGCGATCAGCAACCTAATCGGCCGAGAAAACTCCCGCGCGACGATCACCTTCTGTTGGTTGCCGCCGGAGAGCGAGCCGGCTGGAGTCCCCGGGCTGGGCGTCCGAATATCAAACTCCTCAATCAGGCGCTGCGCGGTGCGCAGGATCTCATCCTCCTGGAGCATCACGCCCTCTGTGTACGGCGGCCGATAATACGTCTGCAGGACCAGATTGTCCGCCACCGGGAACGCCAACACCAAGCCGTCCCGCTGGCGATCCTCGGGGACGTGTGCCGTGCCCAGCTCTGTCACACGCCGCGGAGTCGCCCGGCTGACGTCCTGCCCCTCGATGAGTATCCGTCCGCCCAAGATCTCTCGCAGGCGCGTGACAGCCTGCACCAGCTCTGTCTGTCCGTTCCCCTGTACCCCCGCCACGCCAAGGATTTCTCCCGCATGGACCTGGAAGGAGACCCCGTCCACGGCCACCTGATCTCGATCATCGAGCAGGACGAGATCTTCGACCTCCAGCACCACCTCACCGATCTCGGAGGGTTTCTTCTCTACTTCGAGTTGGACCTCCCTTCCAACCATCATCTCCGCCAGTTTTCTGCGGTCTGCCTCCTCGGGTGTGGTCGTGCCAACCACTTGGCCGTTTCGAATGACGGTAATGCGGTCCGCGACCTCCATGACCTCGCGCAGCTTGTGGGTGATGAAGATGATGGATTTCCCCTGCTTTACCAAGGAACGCATGATTTCGAACAGTTCCTCGGCTTCCTGGGGGGTCAATACGGCCGTGGGCTCATCGAAAATCAGCACGTCCGCTTGCCGGTAGAGCAGCTTGATGATCTCCACCCGCTGCTGCACGCCCACGGGCAGGTCATGCACGTAGGCCCCCGGATCCACCTCGAGACCGTACTGGGAGGAGATCTCCCGAATGGCCTCCGAAACACGGTCTCGATCCAGCAGGCCCCCGGCCCGCGTGGCCTCCACCCCCAACATGATGTTGTCCGTTACGGTGAACACGGGGATCAGCATGAAATGCTGATGCACCATGCCCACCCCGCGCGCGATGGCGTCGCGCGGGGAGTGGATTTCGACCGGTTCCCCTCCGAGAACGATCTGTCCCTCGTCCGGCCGGTAAAGGCCGTAGAGGATATTCATCAATGTGGTCTTTCCCGCGCCGTTCTCCCCCAGCAAAGCGTGTATCTCGCCGTGCTCCAAGCTTAGATCGATGTGGTCGTTTGCCAATACACCGGGAAAGCGCTTAGTGATGTTGCGGAGTTCTAGGACGGGCGCCATCATCACTCCAGTGGGGCGTTTTCAAAGCCCGCCGATTTTACCATGTGGATCCAACAACACACAAAGGCTGAGGTGCTCACGCCCGGGGAAGAGGCCCTATAGGAAAGTAAATCTCTTCCACCGCGCCACGAGGGCCGTCAACCGCGGATCCCATCCGCGCTGTCCGGCCCACCCCCCTCGTGAACACCTCTGCGCACAAGAGAGACCCTACCGGCCGCGATAGAAATCGAGGTCGCCCGACGCTCGCGTCGGGCGACCTTTATCGCGCCCCCCAAGTACATCTCACCTTATCCGGATTTCTGCGCCTATGGCGTTGCCGAAAGCTCTCCGGAAATCAACTGATCCCTGACCTGATCCAGTTCGGCCTGCATTTCCTCAGACACCATGCTTGCCAGTTCATGGTAGGGGGCGAGGCCAACACCGCCATTGTCCAGCGTCCCGACCGTGGTGCCGCCGGCGAAAGTGCCTTCAACCACCTCGGTAATGGCGTCCAGCGTGGTGACATCCATATTCTTCAACACGGAGGTCAGGGTGATATTGGCGAACTGCGGCGATGTCAATACCCAGTCGGCGTCCACGCCGACCACATAGGCGTTGCCGCGCTCCTGGATGGCCGCCGCGGTGCCCAGCCCAACAGGGCCAGCCACGGGCATGATGATATCGGCGCCCTCATCCATCAACTGCTCGCCCATGGCGCGACCGTCATCCGCGCTCTCGAAGTTGCCGGTAAACAGCCCTTCCTGAGCCGTGGGATCCCAACCCAACACCTCGACGTTGGTGCCATGCACTTCGTTGTAATGCTGGGCGCCCAGATACCATCCGTCCATGAAGGGCGTCACCGTCGGAATCTGGATGCCCCCAAATGTTCCGATCTTGCCCGTCTGGGTCAGGCCGGCCGCCAGGTAACCCGCCAAGAATGCTGCCTCCTGGGTATTGAAGACCTGCCCCAACACGTATCGCAGTGGTGGGTCATAGGCGTAGTCTACAATGGAGAATTTCTGATTCGGGTTGGCCTCCGCAGCGGCCGCTGTCGCGTCCCCGAGCAGGTAACCCACCGTGACGATCAAGTCGCACCCTTCCTCGATGAAGGCGTTGATGTTCTTTTCATAGTCGGTCTGCTGCTGAGATTCCAGGTATTTCCCCTCGACCCCCAGGAGTTCCTCGGCGTCCAGAACGCCCTTCCAGGCGGTTGCATTGAAGGACTTGTCGTCGATCCCGCCTGTGTCCGTCACCTGACAGACAAGGACTCCCGCTCCCGGGAGCTCCGCCATGGGCTCCTCGGTGAAGGTTAGCTCCGTCGCCGGTGCGCCGCAGGCGGCCAAGGCGACGGTGGCAAGGACGAGCAGTGTCAGCGAGACGTACACCTTTCTCTTCATTTCCCTCTCCTATCCTTCATGAGTCGTTTGGTGTAGAACTGCACAGTCACATTCCCCGCAGAGGCCGTCGAAGTGTGTGTCAACGGGCGGGCCAGCTTCCCCGCTCCCCTGTTGGGGATGGAACCGGCAACGCACGCGCAATATTAGCATGGGAGTTCGTGAAAAGCAATTATGCCCGCCCCCGGGCGCGCTGAGGGAGGGGTCGAAAGACAAGGGGATCAGGGGTTCGGGAAAGGGGTTGGTTGGAACCTGCGAACGCGGATCAGTTCTCTCCCCCTCATTCCGAAGAACCTGCCCCGGCGTAGATGGAGGCATTGCCTTCGCTTACCCACACCCCAGGATTCAGCGCTCGGCGCCTGTGATCGGGTCGACGCCGGTATCCAGATCGCCGTCCTCCATCCGCTCCCAAGCCCGCTGGATAAATCCCAGGCGACCGGGGCTGATCGCCTCCGGATGGAGAACCTGAAATACGATCCCGCCGCCCCCAGCGCGATAAGGATAGGATGCCCCGGCCTCCTCTGCCAAAGCCGCCTCCAGCGCCTGAATGAGGGGTGGCAAAGCGTCGAACTGCACCCATCCCGCCAGACGCTCTTGGGCCATCTCCGCGGGGGGAACCCCCACCCACACCACCCAGATCCCGCTTTCCATCATGCGCCCCGCGGCCTGAGGGGCGCCTTCTCCGGGGAGCACAAGCAAGGCGTCCACTCGCTCCCCCTCCAGCACGTCCGGGCTGGCGGTTTCGGCGCGATCCTCGACCAGGCCACATCGGGGACAGGCGAAGCGCAAGCCGTGGATGAAGCCCATGCGATAGACTGGTTCGTATTCCCCCCCGGTCCCTCCCAGCAGCCCGACGGAGCGGGTATCTGTGGCCATGCCAACCATCATCCCCGCCACAAACCCCACCTGATCACGCCGGGCCCCGGGGTCACCCACCGTGCTCAGCCGCTCCCCCGGCTCAAGTCCTGCGCCGTCCAAGACAATGATATTCACTGCAGGAGGCAATAGGTCCGGCCCTTGGGGCAGCGCGTCCGGGCCTGCCAGGATCACAGCGTGCAGGCCCGGCCGGACCACCCACTGCTCCAAAGTCTCAAGGGGCGCCTGATCGAAGGACCACCCTCCTTCTTCCGCCCATGTCGCAAGGCCTTGAGCATCGAGGTATGCATTCTCACCGAGCAAGATGAGGTCAGGGCTTGGCTCGGGTGTGGGGGGCGGGGTCGCGCTCGGCGTCACTGAAAGTGCGGAATCTGTGGGCTCAGCGGAGGGGCCAATCCCCGTGCGTCCAGGCAGGCAGCCGCTGAGAAAGAGGATGCAGAACGCCAAACACAACCCCGCCAGCCAGTGTCTAGCTCTGCGCCGCGGCACTCCTGTGCCCTTCCTCGGCCTGCCGTGCGTCCTCTCCGTAGTCCAGGACCTCTCTAGGCAGCGAGCCGCTTTTCTGCGGCCCTACAATGCCGCGTTCCTCCATTTGATCGATCAAGCGTGCGGCGCGCGTATAGCCAATCCGCAATCGCCGCTGCAGCAGGCTGACCGACCCTCGCTCCATCTCGCGCACCAACTCCACCGCTTCATCAAACAACTCATCCAGCTCTCCCTCTGGGGTGTCGTAGTCCTCCCACAGCGGGGTTTGTCTCAATGCCACGTTGGCGGGAGGCCCGGAGGAGGCAACAGAACTCTCGGAGGGTCCCGTCTTCCCCCCATTCAGCGAGAGCCGCTTCCAATAGCGAATCAGGCGGCGCATTTCCGCATCTGAAACAAAGGACCCCTGGAGCCGGATGGGCGCCGCCGCGTCGGGGGCCTGGAAGAGCATGTCGCCGCGGCCCAGCAGCCGCTCCGCTCCTGGGTGATCCAATATGACCCGGCTGTCGACAGAGGAAGCCACCGCGAAAGCGATCCTGGCCGGGAAATTCGCCTTGATCAGACCGGTGACCACATCCACGGAAGGACGTTGGGTGGCGATCACCAGATGGATTCCGGTGGCTCTTGCGAGTTGGGCCAGGCGGGTGATCACCCTCTCCGTCTCGTCAGGCGCCAGCATCATGAGATCGGCCAACTCGTCGATCACCACAACCAGCTTGGGAAGCGACTTCCCCCCACTCTCCTTGACGCGGCGATTGTACTCATCGATGTGCCGCACCCCGCTTTCCGAGAATCGCCGGTAGCGCTCGTCCATCTCGCGGGAGAGCCACTGCAGCCCGGGCACGACGCGCTCCAACTCAACGACCACCGGTGCCAGCAAGTGAGGGATGCCATTGAAGTTGGTCAGCTCAACCCGCTTGGGATCCACCATCAGGAATTGAAGCTGGTCGGGAGTGTTCTGCAGCAACAGGCAGGCGATGATGGCATTGATGCACACCGACTTGCCGGAGCCTGTGGTGCCCGCTACCAACAGATGGGGCATTTCCACGAGATCCGCCACCACCGGCCGGCCTGACACGTCTTGCCCCAGGCCCATCCTGAGCGAAGAATCAACGCCTTCGAACTCAGGTCCGCTGATCACGTCCCTCAGTGCCACCAGCGAGATATCGTTGTTCGGCACCTCGACGCCCACATACCCCTTGCCCGGCACGGGCGCCTCCACGCGCACCGACGGGGCGGCCAACGCGAGCGCCAGATCGTCCGCCAGAGAGGCAATCTTGCTCACTTTGACCTTGATTCGGCGGCCGCTGCGCGACTCGACGAACTCCGGCTCAACCCCAAATTGGGTGATCACCGGCCCTCGATTGATCTCCACCACACGGCACGGTGCGTCGAAGGCTTTAAGCGTCTCCTCGATCAGCTTTGCCCGCTGGCGGTCATATTCGTGGTCCACCCTTCCCGTAGTGCCCTCAACCAGGATCTGCTCCCGATCCGGCAGCGCCCATGCCGTCGCTTCGAACCGTCGTGGGGCAAACTCGGCGCCTTCGACGAGCGTCACAGGAGCCGCTTCCACGGCTGCCCCCCCCGTCTCGTACACCTGCCTTTCCTTGGCCATCGAAGCGCCTGGCGCGATTCTGGCCCCCCAGCTGTCTTCGACCTCGCCATTCCGGCTCGCAAGCCGGGATCGCAGTCTTAGGGGCCACATGCTTGCGCGCTTCAAGGCCGCTCCAATTGGGCGCCAGATGATTTCCAACAGCTGCGGCAGCGGCACTCCCAAGGCGAAGGTCAGGCCGACCACGGACCAGGTAATGAGCGCCACCAACGTCCCTCCAACCCCCAGTCCCCGAAGGCAGAATGCAAGCAAGGCCTCGCCGACCACTCCACCCCCGTGATCTGCGCCGACGCCGGACGCGCCAGCCGGGGAGTACAGCGCCGCGCCAATGGCCTGCAGCAGGACCAGCAGACCCACATACAACAGAACTGTACCCAGCAGGCGCTCAGAATCGAAGGGCGGCACCCCTTGGCGATGATGCCGCAGCAGGAGCCAACCGCCCGTTGCACACAATGTGAAGGGGATTGCGTATGCGCCCCATCCAAAGGCGGCGCGCAGGAATCGATCCCATGCCACCAGCGCCACCCCCGGTTTGGGCGCCAGCGCACCCCAAACCGTCAGTGCTCCGAGCGCAAACAGCGCCAGGCCCATCAGATCTCCCTTGCGCTCTTCTGACAGGCTCGGAACAAGGCTGGACAGCCACCCCGTCAGTAACGGGGTCCCCCTTCCTCGCCGGGAGCGCCGCGCCTTGTCCCGCTTTCGGGATCCGCTCTTCTTTGCGCCGCGCGACTTCTTTCTAGCCAATGCCTATCCTCCGATGGGCGCGATTATAGCATCTGGCGATGCACCGGTTGGCATCCGGCTTGCATGCTAAAATGACATCATGTCTTCGGCCAGGGACCTGCAAATCCTTCGAAATCTCTACTTCCTGCGCCACATCGACGATCCCACGCTTCGACGGTTGCAAGAAACCCTCCGATTTGAGCGACATCCGGAGGGAGAGTTGATCCTGCGGCAAGGAGGGCCTGTTCGCGCGCTGTACGTGCTGATGGAGGGTTCGCTGGCCCGCATCGAGGCTTCTGCTGATGCGCCGCCAAGGCGGGGCGCGCTGCTCCCTGGAGATACCCTGGGCGAATTGGAGATCGTCCTGGACCGGCCCTGGTTGGCTTCGGCGCGCGCCCTGCAGGATTGCACCTTGATAGCCTGGGAGCGGGGCGCATTGCTCGCGTTCCTGGAATCCCATCCCACGGCCGAGAGGAAGGTGCGCTATGTCGCCCGCAGCCGCCAGCGGGCCAGCCAAATGGATCTGCCATGGTTGGCCAGCTCTGAGACCGTATTCGGCTTGACCCGCAAGCACGGGATTGTCTTCCTGCGACGCATGGTCCCCGGCATCGGATTGTCTCTGTTCGGCCTGTGGCAGGGCGTACGGGCACTCGATGCGGCGCCGCCCCCCACCGGGGCGCTGGCCGTGGGCACTCTCCTGCTCGCAGGGCTGCTGACGGTGTGGAATTGGATCGATTGGCGCAATGATTACTACGCCGTCACCAATCGGCGCATCCTGTGGCGCGAACGCATTCTGGCTCTTTACGAAGGGCATGAGGAGGCCCTGATGCCCATGGTGCTCTCCGTGAGCGCGACCACGAGCCCACTCGGTCGCCTGCTGGGGTATGGCGACTTGGCGATCCGCACCTACGCCGGCGAGGTCCGCTTTCGAGACGTGCCGGCACCGGACGTACTCGCGGACATGATCGAAGGGAATTGGCGCCTGGCCCACGTGCAGAAGGAGCTCCAAGACCGGGAGGTGAGAAGACAGGCGATCAAGGGCATCATGGAGGAAGGAGAGAAGCGTGTCGACTCCGGATCGATGGCGCCGGACTTCGCGCCTGCGGGGGGCGCTCCGCAGCCGGCTTCCAAACGACCCACCCACTGGGGCTTCGAGACGCGCTATCAAGACGGCAAGGTGATCACCTACCGCAAGCACTGGGCGGTCTTGGTTCGCCGGCTGACGCTGCCCAGCGCCGCCGCGCTGGCAATCTTGATCTGGCTGACCCTCTCATTCCGTGGAGGGTTCTCCGTCCTATTGGGCCTGGGGACGTATTTGGCCGGCGGGGCCACTCTGCTACTGGTCCTGCTCTGGTGGGTCTACGAGTACCTGGACTGGGCCAATGATATTTATCAGGTCACACCCGAACAGATCATCGACATTCACCGCAAGCCGCTCTCACAGGAGGTGCGCAAGGTCGCTCCCATCGAGAACATTCTCGGCACAAAGGTGGACCGCAGCGGGCCGCTCGGACTGCTGCTGAATTTCGGATCGGTGATCACAAACATCGGCACGGAGCAGTTCATCTTCGACGGCGTCTTCGACCCCTCGGGGGTGCAGCGGGATATCGTGAAATCGTTGGAGACCCGACTGGCCGGTATGAAGGAGGATGAAAGACGACAAAGAAGGGAAGAAATGATAGAATGGTTGCGTGCCTACCATCAAGAGACGGATGGCTCCGAGCGGGCGCAGCCAATCAAGGACCAGGACTAGGAACCAGAGAAGAATGGCGCTTTTAGACATCATCACCCCGATTAACTCCATCCTGCGCCAGCCGGCCAAGAAAGTAAGGGCTTTGACACCGGAGGTGCAGGAACTGTTCGATGACATGATCGAAACCATGCGCGCCGCCCCGGGAGTGGGTTTGGCGGCGCCCCAGGTGGCGGTCAGCCAGCGCATTATCGTGGTGGAATTCGCGGAGCCGAAGGAAGATCCTGAAGCACCGCCTCCGACGCCCGAATTGTATACGCTGATCAACCCCGAAGTTGTGCGCCGCTCGAAGGAGCTGGTGAGCGGTGTGGAGGCTTGCCTGTCCATCCCTGGGTTCGCTGGGGAGGTCGAACGCAGCAAGGCGGTCACCGTGAAAGGCGTCAATCGGCAGGGGGACGAGGTAAGGATCAAGGCCGAGGGCTGGCTGGCGCGCATCTTCCAGCACGAGATCGATCACCTGGACGGCGTGCTTTTCATCGACCGGGCCGAGGAAGTGTGGCGCGTCGAGCAGGCCGAAGAGGAGACCCTGTCGCAGGGCATTTAGCCTCCAAAGCCGATTGGTTTCGGCAGTCCCCACCTCTCACCTCTAGATCGATCGCCGCCGAACTCAGAGGCAGCCACGTCATTTCACAATGTTGCCGGTTGGCAGGGGGCGCGCCGCTGGCCTTTTCCCCCCAAGAGAAGAAGGCCGCCGGCGGCCGGCGGCCCGTCCATATCGCACACGGCGTCCCACCTCGAACGCGGCTAGCCCTCGCTGTATTCCGAGCATTCGGTGAGCACCGAGCCGGGCGCCCACACCTGCACGTTGCTCGCATCCTGGCAGCCGATGGCGCCCTCCTTCGGGCTCCAGGTGAGGATCACCCCTCCGACCTGCGGGTCAGGATTGGGAAAGTAGGTGACATCAAAGCAGCCCTCTTCATTCGGCGTATAGCGAAATGAGGAGGGGTCGAGATAGAACTGGTATTCCGTTCCCGCCTTGATGACCACCAGGCTAGGCGCCTCCGAATACAGCACCTGGCAGGTGTTGAAGCCCTCTGTGCATGTGGCGTCCCCTTCCTCCAGCAAGTCACACAGCGGATGCTGGTCGCAGTAAGAGCTTCCCTGCACGGTGACCCATTCCACGCAAACCGGCGTCCCGCCCACCTCGCCTTCCCCGCCCAGGGTGCCGGTGATACCGTTCACCACGTCGTCGAAGGCCCCGCTGATGGCGCTCCCAAAGGTCAGCAGGATGCCGATCACCAGGATGATCGTGCCCGGGAAAAGGACGTGGTATTCAGCCAGCGCCTGTCCGCTCTGGAATCCCCCGCGTTTGTATACCATAGGTTCCCCCGCACTCCCATGTGGTCCTAGGGTCCACATTTGGGTTCCGTCCCCGTGAATACGCAGGCATCGCCCGGATCAGCGCAGGCCGAGCGCGCCGAAACATGCAACCCATCCCTTCGCAAAGCCCCTGCTCGTTGCGCAAGGGTAGCGGCAAGATGGTGAATGTGCGCCCTCACCGGCCCCCCACGCGCGTGGCGTCAATCGCCGGCTCAAGCGGTCCCTCTTCCCGCCCCTTCGGAATAGTACCCTCAGCCTATCATGAGCGCGGTGAGGGCACAATGCCGCTCCAGTACCAAATAAACATGGTCTTATGTAAATGAATTTCGAGCCTGTGTTAGGTCCCGGGACGCGGCGAAAGCATTGGCGATCAGTGAGTGGTGAAAGGTGAATGGCGAAAAGTGAAGAGTGAACAGTGAGGAGTGAAAAGTGAACAGTGAACACGGAACAGTGAACAGGGAACAGTGAGCAGTGAGAAGGGAATGCTCAAGAGATGGGGGACCCGGGGAAAAACGGAAAGGGCGCTCCGCAGAGCGCCCCACATCCGGCAAGCAGATGAACTTGGTGGCCTAGTACGGAGGCGGCTCGGCATCCCAGTTCGAGCACAACTCGGAGTCAGTCGTTAGAAACGTCGCGTACCACATCTGCAGATGGCTGATGTCCTGGCATTCCGGCCCCGTACCCACTCGCTCCCAGGTGGCGATGTTATCCTCGATGGTGACATAATAGCAGCCGTCGTCCGTCATCCCCGTCTCGTAGATATGATATTCGACGCCAGCCTTGATGACCAGCACATCGATGTCCCCGTTCTGCTCCACGTACACGCCCGAATTGGTGCCCGGGTCGAGATGGGTGCAGTTGTCGTTCTGCTCGCAGAAGGATCCGCCCGAATCCTGGTATACCAACTGCTCCTCCGTGACACAGATCATTCCGGGGTGGAAGTAGGATCCAGGCGGCGCGCTGCCGCCCAAAAGGGAGTACATCAAGCCCTCGATTCCGTGATCCATCACGGTCTTCACCCCACCCCCGAGGGCGATCAGCGCCAACATAGAAATCAGGACGCCAGCGGGAAGGATGATATGGTATTCAGCTAGGGCTTGGCCGGACTGGCCAGTGGTGCGCCTCGATTTCCTCATTTGAGTCCCCTCTCAGGCTCCCTCCGACAGGTCGGGATTTTCCGTGAGCGGCTCGTGGCCCGTCTCTTGCGCCTCTGCCCGTGTCCGGGCTAGGTGCGCCTCTTCGAAAACTGAGCCCCCCTTTGCATGCGCCGGTTCTGGCCGTGAGACCTGGGGGCTCCCTACAGGCACCCGCTCAAACGATAAATCGCCCCCAGTGCCTCCCGGTCTCACCGGCCGCAACCCACGCCAATATAATTAGCAGTTTCTAAGGTTCCTGTAAGGTCACTAGCAGAATATCATTCTCTAGGGAGGGTCGCAATCACCCGCCGGTACCATATTTGCATGGGAATTCCTGGCTGCGTCAGGTGGGAGTCCACCCCGTTCGCAGATCAGCGGTCCGTCGCAGCCTTGTGATGGAGGCTGGCGCCGAGCTCGCACGTGGAAACCGCAACACCTCGACTCTTGCCTCACCCCGCCCGCACTGAGCCAAGCGACGCCGATGGGGTTGCGGCCCGCCGGCAGCACACAGCCGAAACGGCGCCCGTGGGAGGACGACCAGTCAGTTCGCTCGCAAGCGCTTGGGGGTTATGGTGCGGGGCAGCTCTCCGCCACGGTGGTCTGCTGCCAGGCCTGGATATGGCTGGCGTCCTTGCAGTCGTGACCGCCATACAACTTGGTCCAGGTCAGGCTCTCCGCCTCGAAGTTATAGGTGACCTCATAGCAGCCGTCATCGGTGGTGTAAGAGACTTCCTGCTGGCCCTCCTCGATGTAGATCTGATAGTCCCGGCCGGCCTTGACCACCACAACCGAAGGTTTGGGGGAGTATCCAATGCTGCAGTTGTTGAAATCCGGGCAGCCGGATACATTGCCCGGCTCGATATGATCGCAGTTGTCGTGCTGCTCACAGAAGGACCCGCCGTCCTGCCCCGTGATCTGCGATTCCTCCACACAGACATACTCGTCCGCTGCCTGCCCATCGGCTGGGGATGCATAGGTCCCCTGGAAAGCGGACAGGAAGGCGTCCAGCCCGGTCTGATACAGTTCGCCGATTCCACCACCGAGAACCCACACAACCAAAATAGCCAGCACCACCGCCGCTGGTATCAGTACATGATATTCTGCTAGTGCCTGTCCGGTTTGTCTGCGCATCGACCTAGCTTCTTCTCTTGCGAGTGCCTCTTAAGCCCCCCTCCGACCGTTAGGCCTTGGATATGAGTGGCTAGCTCATGATCTGCTAAGGCTTAAGTTCAGGCCCCGGGCTAGGTGCAGTTGTCAGCGACCTCCTTTGGTCACCTGTCCCTGAGTGAGCCCGCCGGGGAAAACCGCTTGCCCGCTGCGAACTCTGCGTAGTTATAAACGTGCCGGCCTCAAATTCGTTCTGCACTCCCAGACTATTGTTAGGAGTTTGTAAGGTTAGTATTAGCTTAGCATTGCGATGGACCCGTCGCAATCCACCCGCAGTACTAATTTGGCCCATCCCGGTTCCCCTTGAGCGGCCCAATCCCGCCGGGCTCCGCCCCGACAGAGCCCACCCCGCCCCCGGGCTTGTATGCTACAATCCGTTCGCCCATGCAGCTCAGACATCTTTCGCTCGTCAATTTCCGCAACTTCACGCGCCTCGAGATCCCCTTCCCTCCAGGCATCACGCTGCTTATGGGCGACAACGCGCAGGGCAAAACCAGCTTGTTGGAGGCGATCTACTACCTCACGAACGCCTCATCCCCTCACGCCAGCAACGAGCGGCAGCTGATCAATATGCTCGCCATGCAAGACAAGACCCCCTTCGCCAAGCTCAGCGCCGAAATCCAACGCGAGGATGATCTGCGGCGTATTGAGATCCGGCTGATCGTCGAGAACGTCGGCGGGGATCGACGCATGCGCAAGGAGGTGCTCATCAACGGCGTCCAGCATCGGGTGGGCGACTTGCCCGGCGAGTTCAACGCCGTGCTCTTCCTGCCCCAGGACATGCAGGTGCTCGAGGGCGCTCCCAGCCTGCGCCGCCGCTATTTGAATGACGCCATTTCCCAGGCCGACCCTCGGTATGCCCAGACGCTGCGACGCTACGGCCGGGTGCTGACCCAGAGAAACGCCCTGCTGAAGCGGTTGCACGAGGACAATGCTGTCTCGGACCAGTTGAACTTCTGGGACCAGAAACTGAGCGAATTGGCTGCCGATCTCATGCGCTCGCGCGCTTTGGCGCTCCACGAACTCGAGAGCCACGCCGCACAGATCCACTCGCAGCTGACGCGCGCCCAGGAGACGCTGCGTTTCCGCTACACGCCTGCCTTCCACCCCCAGGATCGCTCGGGAGGGCAATTGGGCCTGCCCATGGACGCCCCGTTCGATTGGGTGGGCATGAGTGGGGAAGCGCTGCGCCAGGGGCTGATCAGCGCGCTGCTCAACTCCCGGGCCCAGGAGATCGGCCACGGTGTGACTTTGACCGGCCCGCACCGGGATGATTTCACCTTCCTATCCAACGGGATCGACTTGAACACCTACGGATCGCGGGGCCAGAACCGCACCGCGATGCTCGCACTCAAGCTCTCTCAAGTCGAATGGCTGCGCGAGAAGACAGGCCGTTGGCCGGTGCTGTTGCTGGATGAGGTGCTCGCCGAACTGGATACCCAGCGGCGGGACGATCTGCTCGCTCGCGTCGTCCAAGCGCAGCAGGCGCTGCTTACGACCACGGACCTGGAGATGATTTCCCCACGATTCCGCCAAGACATCCCGACCTGGCGCATTCTGGCAGGAACGATAATGACGGCCTGAACAAGGCCCTTCCGCCCCCCTACCCCCTGCCCGGTATCGATGCACAGATATAATGGTGCTGAGACCACGGCTTCGCCCTGCCGGCCCTTCGGGAGCCGGCTCGCCCACAAGGCCTGGGCCCTGGCACCGGCCGGGAACCTGAAGATGGCCAAGAGTCGCAAATCATTCATGATCGCGCACCAGGAGTTCGAAGCAGCCTATCTCCCCTTGTATCGATCCGGGGAGCTGGCCGAGCGTGCATCGAGAGCCATAGCGGAGATGGCGGCCTGCCGTTTCTGCCCAAGGAACTGCGAGGCAAACCGCCTGGCGGACGAGCGCGGCGCATGCAAGATTGGGCGCTATGCCAAGGTGAGCAGCGCCTTTCCCCATTTCGGCGAGGAGGATGTGCTGCGCGGCAGGAGAGGCAGCGGCACCATTTTCTTCTCCAACTGCAATCTGCGCTGTGTGTTCTGCCAAAACGCTGAGATCAGCCACGCCGGCCACGGGACCGAGGTCTCCCCGGATGTGCTCGCCCAAATGATGCTGCGCTTGCAGGCGGTCGGCTGTCACAATATCAACTTCGTCACCCCGGAGCACGTCGTTCCGCAGATCCTGGAAGCGCTGCCCCTCGCGATCGAATCCGGATTGCAGCTGCCCATCGTATACAACACCTCAGCGTACGATTCCCTGCACAGCCTGGAGTTGCTTGACGGCGTGGTCGATATCTACATGCCCGACTTCAAGATGTGGGATGGAAAGGCATCCCTGCGTTATTTGAAGGCCAGAGACTACCCGCGGGTGGCGCGCCCAGCCATAGCGGAGATGCATCGGCAAGTCGGCCCTTTGAAGATGGATGACGACGGAATCGCATTGCGCGGGGTGCTGCTCCGGCATTTGGTGATGCCCGGCCTCACCGGCGACAGCCAGGCGATCATGCGCTTCCTGGCGGAGGATGTCTCAACCGACACATACGTCAATCTGATGTCGCAATACCGGCCTGCTGCCAAAGTGAATCGGGAGCGATATTCTGAGATTAACCGGCGCATCACCCGCGAAGAATTCGCGAAGACCTATCAGGCCGCACGAGAATGCGGCCTGTGGCGGTTCGATCGAAGGCAGTTCCTCTAACCTATCGAGCAGCGTGCAGGATTCGAGGGCGGGTGGGCGTCGCGGCCTACTCGGAATCGATAGGTCGCTTTGCCGGCATTCCCGGCCGGCGGGGATACTTTCGCGGTGTGCCACCCACCTTCTCGATCAAAACCAGGTAGCGTGTCTCGGTGATTGTGGGCAGCTCCACACTGATGAGCTGCACTACCCTGCCTCCCAGAATCCGTAGCGCCGCCTCAGCCGAATGAGCTTCAGCAGGCGCGGTCTCCCCTTTCTGGGCCAGGGCCTTGCCCCCGATCCTGAGCAGGGGCAGCATATACTCGACCAGAACAGGAAGATTGGCCACCGCCCGCGCCAGCACCCAATCAAACTCGCCGCGGTACCCTTCTTCCTGGCCCACCTCTTCGGCGCGCGCGTGCAGCACCTCAACCCGCTCCAAACCCAAACCTTTGACCACATGCCGGCAAAAATCCACCTTCTTGCGGGTCGATTCCACCAGCACCAGGGGGAACTCCGGGCACACAATCTTCAACGGAAGCCCCGGGAATCCGGCCCCGGTCCCGATATCCGCCACACGCCCCGCCACCGGCGCGCCAATCGCCAGCAAGCAAGTAAGCGAATCCAGGAAATGCTTCATCTCGATCTCTTCTGGATCTGTGATGGCGGTCAGGTTGAAGCGCGAATTCCATTCGAAAAGCTGCCCCGCATACCAGGAGAACTGCCCCATCTGGCGGACGGTCAGTCGGATGCCTAGCACCTCCTCGACCCGGCCCTTCAAGGACTTCAGCTCGATCGGCACCCGCGGTCCTCTCCGTAGGTCAGTCGAAATGCCACGTGGCCGCCGCCCACGCTCAACTGACGGTTATTCAACACGCTCGGCTTGGCGCTCGAACGCATGTAGGTGACCGTGTGTGGATCCCCGGCAGAGGCCACGAGTCGGCCCTCCGCGTCCGCCACGGCCACCGCCCCGAAATGGATGGATTCCACGGTCCGCGCACGCTGCACTTCAAACAGGGGGATGTATCTCACCGTCCCGTCACCGGGGCTCTCCGGGAGCGATGGCTGGGCAGCACCGCCCCGCCTCCCTACTCCTCGGAGGGATGCCTCTGCGCATAAAGGTCTTTCAGCCCCGCGCGCAATCGGAGGGCGACTTTGTCCTCTCGTGCGGCGGGAAACGCAAAGGTCCTTATCCAACGGCTGACGTATTTCTCGACCGCCTTGTCCGAATTCTTTGCCTCACCCATCTCCTCGAGAGCGGGGTCGATCTTGCGCAGGAAACGCGCCATCCTGTTGATGTCCTCCCGATCGAGGAGCCCGTCTCGAGACCCGTAGATCTGGTAGCCCTCCAGGGCTACGCTGCGCAGCTCGTCCATCGATTCCAGCCACGGCTCCACCTCCGCCATGCCAATATAGGGGGGCTCAGCCGCCGTGACACAATCGCCCAAGAAGGCGAATCGCTCGTCGGGAACCAGGATCCAGATCGCCCCGGATGTAGGACCGGGCCGATGCAAGAACACCACCTCCCGCTCACCCAGTTGGATGACCATCTCTTCCGAGAAGGTCAGTTCGGGGATCGCATCCTGGACACCGGTGATCCGTTTGAGATAGTCGCTTTCGCCGCCGACCTGGTGCGCGCTGCCCTTGAATGAGTCTGACCACTCGCTCATCTCCACGCGAGTGCGATCATGAGCCACGATGGGCACATGCAGCTCTCGGGATCCCAACACCCGATCGGGGTGCCCATCCAGAAGCGCCAGATAGTGAGGCGCCCCCTCAAGCTGCAATTCCGAAAGCCAGCTTCTGCCGTCTTCTGTGTTCAGCGGCGCATCAACAAGCAGCAGGGCTCCGTCCTCCGCGATCGCGCCAATGTTCACGCCGCGGTACTTGGTCTCCACCCAGATGCCGGCCGCGAGTTTGCGCATGCTCATGTCTTCCTTTTAGAGGCCAGGGGTATTCATGGGGGGTGATCAAACGATGGGCAGCGAAAAGGAAAATGTCGATCCTTCACCCGGTGCACTTTCGAGCCAGATGCTCCCCCCGTGGGCCTCCACAGCTAGTTGACAGAACGCCAATCCGAGTCCGAGTCCTTTGGGTCGAGCCTCATGTTCCACGCGGGTGAACTTCTCGAAGATGTGCGCTTGCTCGCTCTCGGGGATGCCTGGGCCGGTGTCCCGCACGCTGACCACGATATCCTGTTTGCCTTTGGAAGCCGTGACCGTGATCAATCCTTCCGAGCGCGTATATTTGATGGCGTTGTCCAGCAAGTTAATCAGCACCCGCTGCACCATATCCCGATCCAGCGACAGCTCAGGCAGATCCCGTTCTACGTCCATCACAACCCGGTGCCCTTTGGCATCCGCGATCGGCTGCACCTCCTCGACCGCCTCTTCGATCAAGTCATCGATGAGAGCCGGCTCGCGGTTCAACACGGCTTTGCCAAATTCGAGCCGTTCCAGATCCAGAAGTGAATCAATCAACCTGGACAACCGTCGGCTGGAGCGCTGAGCGATCGCCAGCACGGCTTGCAGCGTTTCGTCCTCCGCCGGCAGACTGGATTTGAGCACTTCCAAGCTGGAAATCACATTTCCCAATGGAGAACGCAGGTCATGAAAGATCATTGAAGTGAGATCCGATCGAAGCTCTTCCAGCTCCAACCGCTCCGAAATATCGCGCAGGATCCACTGCAGGAAGGGCTGCCCCTCGATGTCGATCCGTTTTATGTGCACCTCCACCGGCAGCGGATACCCCTGCTTATGGGTTGCCCGCCCCTGATATGAGACGGTCTCGCCCCGTTCCAAGTTGAAGACCTCCGCCGGCACATCTTGCTCATCGGGAACGTGATGGCTGAGAACCGAATCGCCCCACAGCTCTTCACGCGCATACCCCATAAATACCTCTGCGCTGTGGTTTGCATCGCTGATGCGGCCAGAAAGATCTGAAATCAATATGGGGTCGATGCTGTCTTCGAAAAGCCCGGCATAGAGCTGGCGCGCCGCCTGCGTTTGGGCATAGAGCTGGGCATTGGCCACTGCAGTGGCGACCTGGGCGGCGTATGCCGTCACCACTTCCTCGGCCTTATCATCAAAGGACTCGGCCCGATGGCTGTCGACGCTCAGCAAGCCCACTGCCCGCTCTCGCACGACGAGCGGGGCCCCGATCCAGCTGCGGATCCGCTCCGCTTCCCCCTCGTCGACCGATTGCAGCCAATTGGACCCGGGGGCCATCTGTGCCACACGCTGGCGCTCGCCCTCCGATAGCACGCGGCTGATCATATCGCCTTCCAACAGCGGGATCTTCCGTCCGACCATGGACTGGTTATCCCGATACCCCGTCGCGGCCACCACCCGCAGCATTTCGTCCTCGAGCAGCAGAATGCTCGCGCTATCATGGCGCACGATCCTCTCCAGTTGCTCAAGCACCTGGGGAAAGACCTCCGCCGGGTCCAGGGCCGAATTGATGGTTCGCGCAATATCCTGCAGGGTCATCGCCAAGCGACGTCTTTCCTGCTCCGCCGTATACAGACGCGCGTTATCCACCGCGATGCCGGCGCGGTCCGCGATCGCGGTGACCAAGTCCAGATCGGCTTGCGTCAAATTCCCAGCGGTGGGATGGGCCATTGTCAGCACACCCACCACTCGATCGCGCGCCATCAAGGGGACGGAGATCGCCGAACGTGACTCCGCCTCCTCTTCCTCCCGGGGTCGCTGCAGCCAGCGGGAGTCTTCCTTGGTGCTGGGGACCAAGGCGGCCTCGCGATTGCGAACCACCCAGCCGGCCAAGCCCTTCTCCAGTGTGTCCTCGAGCTGGTCCGCAGTGTGGTTATGAAGTTCCCCACCGTACACGTACGCCCCGTCAGCCGGGACCCCCTCCTCATCCAGCACGAGGATACTTCCACTTGCCGCCCCTACATTCTCCAGGGTCAGCAGCAGTACCCTGCGCAGAAGCTGCGGCAAATCCAAGTGGGATGTGAGTTCCCGGCTTATGGCATACAGCAGTTCAAGGGATGCACGTGAGCGCTCCGCAGAATCTGACACCGTACTCATCTCTCATCCCCCAGCATAAGGCTGTCGAACAAGCGCTGCTCTTCCGAATCGACGTTGCCGATCCTTTCCCCCTGGTCTGCAGTCCCTATTCTCCACCTCACGCTCGAATTCCGCCAGTCGGAGGAGTGGCTCACACCGTCCGGCACCGCTGGTGCGGACTACCGAGGTCGGGCCGCCGCAAGGCATCTCATCCGCAAGCGGCCAGTTTTGGGGCTGTTCCATTGATTCCCGGCCCTCGGGGAGTATAGCATAAGCAAGGCGAGCCGAAGTCCAAGAAGTGATCCGCCCACCCCCCCGCATCCGATCCTGATGAGGGCGCTGAGCCGGTGAGGCACTCAGTACTTCTGCCGCCGCCCATGTTCCTCATGCACAAAGAGCCAGCCCACGACCTCGCCAATGTCAAAGCTGTCCCTCGCCTGCCACCTTCTGGCCGTCCGATAGATTCTGTCATACCGAGAGCTGGAATCGGCCCTAAGCTGGCGCTCCACCTCGTTGGCCAGCTTCCGCAGCCGCCCCTGCCAGCGCGCCATATTCTCCGGCCGCAGATCGACCCACCCTAGGTCGGCGGAGGAGGATTTGATCACCGGGCCGCGCAGCAGATGTTCCCCATCGGCGAGAAGGATCGGTATCCCCACAGATATCATCTCCTGCCTTAATTCCGGGACGTCTCGAACGAGGCGGGTGAGCGCCCCCGACATCTCCCCAGGGCTGGGACGCGCCGCCTCGTAGATCGTCCCATACGCCACCTTGAGCAGATGTGCTTCGAACAGCAGCTTGGACAGCCGCGGCGGACCCAGTATCTCAAAAGCCACCGACTCCACCCCGTGCTCCGCCTGGAGTTGATCCAGTCGGTGGATCGCCGCTGCCCGCAGATAAGCTGCTCGATAGCTGGGGCCCGTGGCGGTGGCGTCCATACCGGCGATCACGTCACGGCCCGTATTCCCCCCTGTGATCTCGGCGACCACATTCTCCGCGATCTCCTCCGGGGTAACAAAGGCCATCTGACCCAACGCGGTAATGGCGGCAAATTCGCTCGCCGAAAACATGCCATTTTCCCCCGTATCGATGTACACCGACTCCAGCACGCCGGCGACGCGCTCCCCACAGTCGGCGTGCGGCTCGAGCGTGGAGGGTGCGCTCATATCGTACGCTCGCTCCGGCGGGCAATCGTAGAGCGGGATCTCCCGGCCGCCGGTCCGGATCGGGCCATAGCCGATCTCCTTCCAGGCGATTGCCGCAGTGGGCTTCACTTCCTTCACGATCCGAGGCGCGTCCGGTGTGCGAGCCAAGAGCCAGATCAGCATCGTCTGCGATCCCGCAATGGCGGCCTTCGACAGGAGCATGCGAGACGGCCGCTCCTCGCCGTGGGTGTAGGGGATATTGAAGCCCATGCCCCCGGTCCCACTCGTCCCGACCTTGACGTACGCCTGTGTGCCTGCCCGGCGAAGGGACTCGTACAGGATCTGCATATGGCGCACCAACTGGGGAATATACAGGGAGGCCAGGGTATGGTCCACCTGCTCACGAAAGGAATCCGGCTCCGGTCCGCCAACTGAAACGCGCATCCGGCTGACGGCGCCAAAGACGTTTTGATAGGCTACGGCGGTGGCGGTGTTGACACAGTCGACCACGACATCCACCGGGCCGGTGGGCTCTTCCCCCCACAGCCCCATGACCAGTTGGTACAGCAAGGACGATTCCAGGATCTCGCCATCAAGCTCGTCAAAAGTGTCCGCGATCAACCGACCGCGCGTATCGGAGGCGGCCAACACGGCCGCGCGCGGGTGCATACCCTCCGGCGAGCTCTGCCATTCCGCACGCAGCAGCATATCCCCCCAGACTGGCACCAATTCGCACTGAGCAGATGGGAATTCCTCCCGCAGCGCCTCCACGCGGCTTTCAGACTCCCACCGCCGCAGAGATGCGATGATCAGCTTTCGGGGCCTGTGTGGCACCAGCCTGCGGCAGACGGCCGTACCCACCAGGCCGTATCCCCCCAAGACGAGCACGCCTTTCGCCTCGATATTCACAGGCCAGCCTCCTCAGACGCCCTCTCGCGCCCCCTCTTCATCGACCGATGGCGGTGATACAAAAAGCGTGCGCCCTGACAGGGCGCACTTTGAAAGGACTTCCGCCACCGCCTCCCCCTACCGCCGCAGCTTGCGTCTCGGCTCCAACTCATTTCGCAACAGCAGAGTGAGGGCAGCGCTGATCACGCCCACTACCAGACCACCCAAGAACGCGTTCCAGAACCAAGGCGGATCCAGCGTCCATCCGATATCGAAAAAGTATTCGCCGATCCATCCCGTAAGCGCAAAGAGCAGCGCGTTGATCACCAAGGTGAAGAGGCCCAAAGTAAGCAGAATCAGCGGGCAGGTGAGCAATTTGAGGAGCGGGCGGATCAGGCTGTTGGCGACTCCGAATATGAGCGCCAGGATCAAGATCGCCCACCAACTGGTGCTTTCCGGGTGGATACCCTTGATCAATCCGGTGCCGACGGCCACGTATAGGGCGACCGCGTTGATGACCCATCGCAAGATCAGTCGCTGCATCTCCATCTTCCCCTTTGCAGAGCCCCTAGCAACTCGGCGGAATCATGTGGGTTATTCCAAATACACCTCAACGTGTTGGTCCTCCTCCTCGTCCTCGACATCCAGGATCTTGCCCTTGCGGCCCATGCGGATGGCATCCGCAACCTCATCGTATTGCATTCCCTCCATGTCCGGCACAAAGCGGGCCCCAAGCTTCAAGCCCACGTCGATCAGACTAATGGGCAGATTCACATTGACCACCGCCTTCCCCGACGCCCGGTCCGTCACCCGCACCCGCAGCCAACGGGGGGCATCCTCCCCCCGCGCCTCTCCCTGCCGGCCCTGACGATTGACCGCTTGAATCAAGCGCGCCCCTTCCTCCGCGGTGATTTTCCCCTCATCGACCATCTTCAGGATCTTCAGTCGTTCTTCTGACTGTGCCATCAACACCTCCGCTCACGAGGGGGGCCTGGCCCCCTTGCCGGCCGCGGTACCGCAGCGGCTGCCTCCCCTTCACCGCCTTGCTTTGAATTCTCATGTCTACAGGCCCAACTACTGGCCAGAGTCTGCGCCTTGGCGGGGCAACCCCGCCCTGGCGCCTGGTTTTCCGTCCGCCAATGCTTGTCGCCGGACGGGGGCGGCGTGCAACATGATCCCCATCGCGATGCCCCCGAGTGCCATCACTCCTCCGCCCAGCAGGAATGTGCCCTGCAGCCCCAACTGATCTCCCAACCATCCGGCCGCAGCCATGGACGCCAACTGTGCAGTGGCCACCGCCATGTCAGCGACGGACTCCGCCCTGCCCAGCATGGCCTTTGGCACACCGCGCTGCATCAGGGTTTGCAGGCCTGCGTTGATAGGCGGCACCGTGAAGCCGATCAGAGGCATGACAGCCAGCGCGACCCAATAGGAGGGCGCCAAGCCAAATAGGGAGACGCTGAGGCCATAGAGCACCAGGGATGTCGCCGACATCAGCCTCGGCGCGATGCGTTTCCCCCACGCCCCGATCAGCAGCCCGCTGATCAGCATGGCGCCACCCTCCACCGTCATGATGGCGCCCACACCCGTCGGGGAAGCGTGGAAAATGCGGCGCAGCGTCGGGACGAACAACACCTGAACAGCGCCATTGCCCAGCATGACCACGGCAAAGCCCAACGTGATGGCCTGCAGCAAGCGGCTGGCCAATGCATAGCGAACCCCTTCCACCAAATCGTCCCAAGTCGAACTGGGCCTGGTGTATTCCGGCAGCGCCCGAGTCATTAGGCCCGCTTCCATAGCAGCCGCTGTCTGCACCGTTCCCGGCGCCGCCGCTGTTTTGGCTCTGGTGACCACTCCAGCGATCCCCACCAGCAACAAAGCCGAAGCGAAGAAGCTCGTCGCGTCGACAAGAAATGCGATGTCGCTCCCCAGGGTGCTCACCACCAGACCACCGAGGATGGGACCCGTCAGGCGTGCGATGGTGTATCCCAGTTCCATCCAGCCATTTGCCGACAACAGGTCATCCTCACTCACAAGCGAGGGCATGATGGCTGTGCGCGCCGGCACAAAGAACGCGCTGAAGGTTGAGAGCAAGAAGCCCAGGGCCGCGACCCAGGGCAGGTCCGCCCGCCCATTCAACAATACCAGAAAGGGAACCAGCAGGGCGCGCATGACATCTGACACCACCATCACCCATCGCCGGTCCCAGCGGTCCACCAGCGTGCCCGCAAAGAAGCCGAGAAGCAGTTGGGGAAGGGTGAACGCGATCAGCACCAACCCCAATGCTCGCGCCGACTCCCCCGGATCCGGGTAGAGATTGTCAATCGTCACCGCGAGGGCGATGAAGGTGAATGTGTCTCCGGCGCCCGAGATCAGCTGGGCGCTCCAGAGCAACATGAAATTACGGTTACGAAGCACGCCCTATCCCTTCTCTGAAAGGCCCTGTGCTCCAAAACCCACGCGTCGCCTTCTGACGGCTCCCCACCTGGAATCGCCCAGATCGCGAACGGCGCACATGAAGCTTCTTGATCAGATCCGGGCGGTCCAGGGAGAAGCACCAAGCAGGCCCTTCACCGGCCACCCGACCCATCGGCCTCCTGAGGCGACATTCAGTATTATGCATGAGGATAGAGGCAAATAAAAACCACAAGGCCCAGTCTATGCGAAGCCCAACTTCGCGCCAATCGGAACCGGCCACCAGCTACGTTCAACAAGGCCGCCCAGGTCCGGCGCCGGCCCTAGTCTCCCCCGGGCCGGGCCCCGCTTGAGCTGGACGCTCATCTCCGGGCCCACAGTTGCCGACCCATCCAGGTCAGAGTACGCAGTGCTTGGAAGCCAAGGTCTGAAAGCGCCTCGATGGCTACCTCCGCCGGATAGTCGAGCACCACCCCGCCATCCCAAGAAAGCTCCTCCAACGCAAAGCCGATCATCGGCGCCTCCACCCTGCCGCGGACCCGAGGATCGGCGATCAGAATGAACTTTCGCCTCGGGCCCCCCAATCCCGAATCGATGCTCAAGCTGGCAAGAAGCTCGCCGTCTTCCACCCAGAGCCAGTGCCGCCGGTCGATGCCGAAGAACCTCCCCATGGCGCGGGACCGGAACTCCCCAGCCCGCACCGGATACGGCCATTCCAGGCCTTCGGGGTGCAGCCGCCAGGCCAGGTCAAGCTGATCACGCCACTCCTCAGGCCTTGGGCCTCGTATTGGCAAACCAGAGGGGGGCGTTGGAGAAGGAGCATATCGTCTCCTCAACCATGTCGTCCGTGTGCACAGCCGGCGGAACCCCATCTTGTCATACAGATGGGTAGCGGCATCGTTATCCCGCTTCACCTGCAACAACAACTCTCGCCCGCCCAACCTGCGGGCCAGGTCGATCGTAGCGCCCACCAACTCCGTCGCCACCCCTTCATTCTGGACCTCCGGCAGCACAGCCACGTTCGCCAACACCCAACGGCTTGGATGACCCACCACCGCGAGTAGGCTGGCGTTTCCGACCACTCTGCCATTCTCTTCCCAGACGAATCCGCGCGGGTCCGCCGCAGGCGGGAGGAACAGTTTGCCAATCAGCCAGCCAAACCATCCCATGCGGCCAAAGGCCCGCATTTCCCGCACCATTCTCCGGCCGTCCTCACCTAGTTGATCCGCGAAGGCAGCCTCGATCACCGCCGCCACCTCGCTCATATCCCGCCTCGGATCCACCGGTCGCAGCGTCGCACCTACTTTGGAGCCCTTTGAAACAAAGGCCGCCGTCAACCTTCGCTCTCCAGGGCATCCATTAACAGTTCGGCCTCCTCAAGGCTGATCCTCTTCTGTTCCAGCATGCGGAGGATCCTCAACCGCTCCTGTGACCTCCTGCCCTCCGGGTTGCCAATTCCGAGCCAATTCGCTGCTCTTCCTCGGGCCGAACTCGGAGCCTCCTGCCGGCCCCGATGTTGCAGCGACCGGGAGACGGCCCGGCGCACTTGTTCCTCTATGCGCTCCGCGTCAAACTCAGGCGAATGATCCGCCTTTGCCCTCCATTTTGCCTCCAATCCGGCCATCTTTGATTGTATGCGGGCAGCCACCAATCCGGGTAGATCCTCGGCCTGCCCACCCAATCCATCCGCTTGCACGGTCACCCATAGATCCCCCCCTGCTCGCAGCCGAATAGAGCCTGCACCACCCCCAAGCACTATGCTGGCGCCGCCCTCTGACGGTTCGGGGCCTGGCAGATTGGAGAGCCGCAGATCCCCCCCGGCCGTCAGCGTGAGGCGGGCATCCGCATGCGGAGGCAGACCGCAAGCCACATCCCCCCCCGCCTGCACATCGTCCTGCGCCTCCGCCCGGCCCGAGAGCTGCAGCTTCGCGCTGCCTCCCAGGCGCACTTCAACACTTCCCTGGACCTCGCGCAGCACGAGATCACCTCCCAGTTGGTCGATCGTCAAATTTCCTTCAAGGTGGGCGATGCGGGCGTCTCCACCACACGTCTTCACCCAGCAGGAACCCGACAGGGCCCTCAGATCCAGGTCGCCGCCAACCCACTCTACTTCCACATCCGCATCACGTCGAAGACTGAGATCCCCGCCGACCGTACCAACAACGAGCCCCCCTTCCATCCCCGTCAACCGCGCATCGCCACCCACATGATCCACAACCACGCGGGCTGTCGCAGGCATGAATGCCAAACACCCCGAAGAGCTGGTGATCTGGAGGGCATCGCCTGCCCGGTTGACGGTCAGGCCGCCTCTCTGAGCAACCTGAATCTCCCCCACGTCCCCTCCCTGCCCATTCAACCGCAGGTCGCCTCCCACCGAGCGGAAATGCACCCGCACCTCCGCCCCGAGAACGTAACTCACTCTTTCCATCCAGGCCCCTCCAGCGAAATTGTGCCCTTGCCCATCATTCCGTCTCCAGCAGCCGCATTGCTTCATCGGAGGTGATCTCACCACGCGCCAGGTCATCTAAGATGCGGTGGCGGGACTCCTCATCGAGGCCCGCCTCCTCAGGCCCCACCTCGTAGCCCATCTTGCGGATGATCGCCGTGAGACGGGACCGGAGCGTCGGATAGGACAGGCCCAACTCTTTCTCCAGACGATTGAGCTTGCCTTCACAGCGCACAAAGGCCTCCACGAACGCGATCTGCTCACGAGACAGCTGTCCAAGCCGACCCTGATCGAAGTATCCCTCGATCGACGTGTCACATCTGCGGCACTGCAGCTTCCTTACCGTCAACTGGCCGCCGCAGACGGGGCATTCTGTGACCACTGGGTACATTTCGAGGCTCCCTCGAGCACGGGGGGACTGCTCCTTCCATCCAAGACGCTGATGGGCAGGCCCTCCCTCGCCTCCAACACAAACCCCGGACTCCCGCTCGGAGAGGGGTTATTCAATGCACATATTAATATTATCAATATTCTGATGAATATTCCTATCCAATGTATGCCATTTCGCTAGGAAAAGTCAATATGATTTGGAACGATCCATCACCCCAATCCCGGCTTCCGGCGGCCGACCTTCACCCCGTCGGGGATATTTGCTAGAATCGGGGCGCTCCATAACCAGAAGAGAGGTGCGGCATGGCCCATCTATTCATCCCCGGTCCCACCGATGTCGACCCCGGAGTGCTCGCTGCCCAAGCCCAGCCCATGATCGGGCATCGCAGCGAGGCCTGCTACGCGCTGATCGCGCGCATTCAAGCGAAACTGTGCCAAGTATTCAAGACCCAGGGACGAGTTTATATCACAGCCTCCTCTGGAACAGGGCTGCAGGAAGCCGCCGTGCGCAACTGCGTTGGCGAACGCTTGCTGGTCGCCGTGTGCGGCGCGTTCGGGGAGCGTTTCTTTCAGGTCGCTCAGGCCAACGGCGTGGCCGCGGATCGCGTGGATGCGGCCTGGGGCCAGCCCAACTTGCCCGATGAAGTCGCTGCAGCACTCTCGAAGCGGCGCTACGATGCAGTGGCGATCGTGCACAATGAGACCTCGACCGGCGTGGAGAATCCCGTGCGTGAGATCGCCGGCCGCGCCCGAGACGTCGATGATGGAATACTCATTTTGGTGGACGCCGTCTCCTCCGCGGCGGGGGCGAATATTGAGACCGATGGGTGGGGGCTGGATGTGGTGCTTACCTCATCCCAGAAATGCTTCGCTCTGCCGCCCGGCCTCGCCTTCGCTTCCGTGAGTGACCGGGCGCTGGAGCGGGCGCGGCGCATCAAGAGCCGCGGTTGGTATTTCGACTTTCTCAACTTGGAGAAGTACCTGGCGAGGCATGCCACCCCCGCCACACCTGCGATATCCCTCCTGTTCGCCCTGGACAGGCAGTTGGACCGCATCCTGGAAGAAGGGCTGAGTGCTCGCTTCGAGCGCCACGCCCGTATGGCTGCCATGGTTCAGAAGTGGGCCGAGAGAGCGTTCGAGTTGTTTGCCGCCCCCGGATTCCGTTCCCGGACTGTGACCGCAATTCAAAACACCCGAGGTGTGGACGTTCAACTGCTCAATCGTTTCTTGGCGGAGCGGGACATGGTGATATCGAACGGGTATGGCCCGCTGAAGGACCAGACATTCCGCATCGCGCATATGGGCGAAACCCGTCCCAATGATATCGCGGCCCTGCTGGCGCTGATCGACGAATTCGTGAGCACCCCCAACCATCGATCGGAGGCAGGTCATTGATCGCGCCAGGCAAATGGCTCTGCACATCCTGCAGCCCGGGCGGACCCAGAGAACCTCAATCGGCGTCGAGGGATCTGGGGTGACGGCGGCGCAATGAGCACCAAACCGGAGGGATCGCGAGGTCGGCGGATAGACTTTCTGATTTCTATCTTTCTCCTGGCGCTTCTCGTGCGCTTGATCCCGGTGTTGCTTTCAAGGAACATGGGCATCGGCCTGGATGACATGTTTCAGTACGACATGTTGGCGCGCAGCCTCGCGGCTGGAAACGGCTTCCGCTGGTATGCGCCAGCAGATCTGGGGGCCTTGCTTGCGGCGCTAAAGCAATACACCGCCTTGGATGTCAGTCACCTGGCGCTCCCTGATGATCCACGCGGCATGCTGACCACATTTCGGGCGCCGCTCTACCCCATTTTCCTCTCCGTCATCTACCGTCTGAGCGGCATGGGGGGGCGCTTCTTTGGCGCCCGCCTCGCGCAGGCCTTCGTCATGGCCCTCCTTGCGCCCGTGACCTATCTTCTCAGTCGAGAACTCGGCGCCCACGAGCGTTATGCCCGCCTCTCGGCCTTTGTCCCGGCATTCTGGCCGCTCCTGGTGCTCCTGCCACTGGGCTTGGCGACCGAAAACCTCTTCATCCCGCTCCTCACCGGGGGGATCCTGTGCTTGCTGCATACGCTCAAGACAGGGCGCGACCGCGGATATCTGGTTTCCGGCCTGCTGCTCGGCTTGGCCACCGTCACCCGCTCTGTGATCGTTGGATTTCCCATCTTGGCGGTGGCCTGGCTTTGGCTGCGTCGCCGGCGCAGAGGAGCGATACTCTTGCTGCTCATCCTGCTCCTGCTGACGGTGCCTTGGTCCGTGCGCAACACCCTTCTGGAAGGAAGGCCGACCTTTATCGAGACCAGCCTGGGCTACAACCTGTACTTGGGATATTATCCCGAAGGGGATGGGAGCTTCATTTTCGGGCCTTCACTGGATCTGATCACAATTTTGGACGATGGGGAACGGAACGCGGTCGGGCAGCGCCTGGCTTGGGGATTCATCCGCCAGGACCCGGGAAGGGTCCCATGGCTGATGATTCGCAAGCTTGGCCACCTTTGGGGGCTGGAGGATCGGGCCTTCGTCTACTTCTACAGCAATGGGCTGCTGGGGGATCTCCCTCTCTGGGCCCTGGGGGCGATTTTTCTCACCATCACCCTGCCGCTGGTTCTCCTCCTCCCATGGTCAATCTTTGGCTGGCTCGCTGACGCCGGGAGGCGGGGTTGGTGGATTCCGAGCCTACTGCTGGCGTGGTATATTGGCGTGCATATGCTGATCATGGCGGAGGAGCGCTTCCACCTCGCGCTCATACCCCTGCTGGCTGCGCTGGCTGCCAGAGGGCTGGATCGCTTCCCTCAGATCCGCGACGGCCTCCGGGTGGGCCACAGGCGCGCCAGAGTGCTGATCGGGGCTACCGTCCTGCTTGTTTCACTCGCGATGGCAAATTGGGGGTTCGAGTTGGCCCGAAACGCAGGACGTCTGGCTGTCCTCTTCGGGCCGGGCGGTTCCTCGGCGCATTTCAACTACTAGCCGTCAAACCAGGCCGCAGGGCCGATTGCATGGAGCGATCATGACTTCCTCTTCCCCGACTCAAACAGGACGTTTCCGTCTCCTTGGCTTGGACTTGGACATCCGAGCCACCGTATTCGTGGTGCTCAGCACGCTCCTTCTCATGATAGACCACTACCATCGCTTTCTTCCAGGCGAGGGATACGCGGGGCTTCTGCGCGCCAAGGCAATCGAGCGGGTCATCTACTACCTGGTCATCCCACTGATCGTCATCTTGGTCTTCCGTGACCGTCCCTCTGACTACGGACTTCGAATCGGCCGCTGGAGGGAAGGGGTCTTCTGGACGGGGGGCATTATCCTGCTTGCGGCGCCCATCCTGTTCTTCTCCGCGCGCACACCGAGCATGTCCGAGTACTACGGCGCCGTCAAGCGACCGGCGGCGGAGGTCGTTCTCGTGTCCGGCCTTGATCTGGTGGGCTGGGAATTTGTGTTTCGCGGCTTTCTTCTCTTCGGCCTGGCCCGCGTGGCGGGCCCAAACGCGGTGCTGCTGCAGGCCGTGCCCTTCGCCATGGCACACATCGGGAAGCCGGAGTTGGAGACGATGAGCACGATATTCGGCGGGGCGCTCTTCGGAATCGTGGCCTGGCGCAGCCGATCCTTCCTGTATCCGTTCCTCATCCATTGGTTCATCACTTGTTTCGTCACCCTGACCGCCATGGGTTTCATCGGCGGCCCTATTTGAAGGAGACGCGTGCCTGAGAATGTACTCGAACTGGATCTGACCGGCATGGCTTACGGCGGGGAAGCCATCGGCCGAGACGAAGAGGGGCGCATGACCTTCGTGCCCTTTGCCATGCCGGGCGAACGGGTGAAGGTGCAGATCGTCGACCACCACAAGCGATGGGCACGCGCGCGCCTGCTACAGGTTCTGGAACCCTCCCCCAGCCGAATCGAGCCGCGCTGCTTGCACTACGGTGTGTGTGGCGGCTGCCACTATCAGCACATTCCTTACCACGAACAGCTCACCGCCAAGCGGCGCATCGTGCGCGACCTGCTCAAGCGCATCGGCGGCTTCGCCGATCCGCCCATCCGTGCGGTGATCCCTTCCCCTGAACCGTGGGCGTACCGGAACCATCTCCGATTCAGCCTGACCCCCGACGCCGAATTGGGCTTCGTAGACACTTCCGGGGCACGGGTGTTTCGCGTCCAGGAATGCCATCTTCCTGAGATGCCGGTCGCTCAACTCTGGCAGCAGTTGGATTTGGAAGCCATCAGCCATCTCACCGCGGTGGGAGTGCGGGTGGGGAGCGAACCCGATGACCGGATGGTCATATTGCACGGGGACGGCCCCCCTCAAGTCGAACTGCAGATCGATGTGCCCGCGTCGGTCGTCTGGCTGACTCCGGAGGGGCAGCTCATCCTCGCCGGCGGGGACTATATGACCTTCCAGGTGCGCAATCGCCTATTCCGCGTCTCCGGCGGTGCCTTTTTCCAGGTGAACAGCTCACTGCTGGCAGAGCTGGTTTCGCTTGTAATGGAGCCGCTGCAGCCAAGTGCAGGGGAGACCATATTTGATTTGTATGCAGGTGTCGGCCTGTTCAGTGCTTTTGCGGCCGAAGCCGGGGCGACTGTCGTGGCCGTGGAGATTTCGACTTGGGCGGCCGCGGACTATGAGGTGAACTTGGCGGACTTCGATGGCGTATCACTTTACGAAGCCAGCGTGGAGTTGGCTCTGCCCGAGATCCCAGCTTTGCCTCACGGGGTAATCGTGGATCCACCCCGGAGCGGCCTGAGCCGAGACGTGCTCGACCAACTGGTTGAAATCCACCCCCCCTCCCTGGTCTACGTCTCGTGCGATCCCGCCACTCTGGCCCGCGACGCAAAGCGCCTGGCCAAGGCCGGCTTTCATCTCTCGCACCTCACTCCCATCGATCTGTTTCCCCAGACCTTCCATATCGAGACGGTTTCTTTCTGGCAATCATGAGCTCAGGTCGGATCCATCGCCGGATGCCGGATATGTCGGGCGGAGGGCACTTCCACAACCAGTGGGCGTTGCACATCTCAGGTGAGATGGCGCGCCGCCTCCCAACCGATCAGCGCCCGCTTGCGGGCAGCCCCCCAGCGGTATTCGCCTGGCGCGCCGATGGAACGAATCACCCGGTGGCACGGGATCAGGTAGGCGATGGGATTTCTCGCCAGGGCCCCACCAACAGCGCGCGACGCGCCCGATTTCCCCAAGCTCTCGGCAACCTGGCCATACGACCGGAGTTCTCCGGGCGGTATCCGCAATAGTGCCTTCCACACATTGACCTGGAAATTGGTCCCCTTGACCAGGAGATGGATCGGGCGTTCCTCAGGCTCAATCGAGCGGAAGATGCGCCTGACATACTCTCCGGCCAACGCATCATCTCGAATAAGCTCCGCGTCAGGCCAACATTCCTGCAGGGCTGCCATCCCGCCCTCCGCCTCTCGGCTTGAATGCAAAGAGAGCCAGCAAACCCCCCGCACCGTCACGCCGATCAACACCCAGCCAAAGGGACACGGTTGCACGCCGTAGCGAATATCCAAACCCTTTCCTTTGCGCCGGTATTCCCCGGGAGTCACCGCCTCCAGTGTGACGAAATGATCATGCAGACGCCCGGGCCCGCTCAAACCTGTGTCGAGGGAGGCCGCCAACACGCTCTCCTGCTGCAGCCGGCCCTTGGCGTGTTCTACCGTCAGGTACTGCAGCAATCGCTTGGGGGAGATGCCCGCCCAGCGCCGGAACAGGCGTTGACAATGAAAGGGGCTCAGCCCCACAGCATCCGCGACTTCAGCCAAGGAGGGCTGTTCGGTCACATGCTGATCAATGAACTGTATTGCGCGCTCCACACGTTCATAGTCCGTGTTCACAGATCCCTCACCTCTCCAACGGTCACTTTCCCCCAGCATAACGCGACGGGACCGCCTCGCCCACCCGAATCTTGCGCTCTCGGCCGAGACAAAGAAAGTCTCCCGGGCCGCTCTGGCTGGCGGCGGATGGCGGCCTCCTCCTTTGCCCGCCGTCAATTTCTCGGTGGGCTGCGGGGCCTTCATGCGCGATCCGGCCGGATCGCGGCCATCGGACAGCGCATCAAGGCCAACACCCCCTGCCCGAACTTGGTGGCAAGGGGCGGCCCTGCATCCGCCGCCAGCCCGGTTCCCCATATCGGCGCGGGACGCTGCGCTCGCATAATTGGGGACGAGAGAAACTTCCAGCCTTCGCAACTGGGACGCTGGCGGGTCGAAACCTCGGGAGGGGGGACGAGATCCAGCTCCTCCGGCGAAACGCTCAATCGGACGGCCTCTAACCTTTGAGCGCCGCGGCGAATTCCTCAAGGTTGACCCGAGAAGATAGGTCCAGGCTCAGCGGGGTGACGGCGACATGGCGGTTCACGTGCAGCACGTAGCTGTCGGTCCCCGGCTCCAACTCCTCGGCGGAGACGACAATCTCGTAGCCGACCTTGGCGGGTGTATCCAGCCGATCCCTGTCGGGGGCCACGGGAGCGTAGTACCTTGCCTTGGATAGGCGGGCAGCCTCCCAAGGGGTGTCCTCGGTGGCGTCGCAAGGCACCTCGACCTTGAGGACATGCACGTCATCCATCTTGCCCAGTGCCATGAGGCGCTTCCCGAAATAGCAGGTGAAATAGGCGGCAACACCGAAATCCACCTCCTCGGAATACGAAAGATGGTATCTGGCCTCCGCCTCCAGCGAAATGGCCAGCGCGGGAATCCCCAACGCCGCCCCCTCCAGCGCCGCCCCGACCGTCCCGGAAATGGTGACCCCGAGGCCCACGTTTTCCCCATAATTGATGCCCGCTACCAAGAGGTCTGGCCTTTCAGGCAGCAACTCGAGCACCCCATGCTGGACCGCCTGGGCAGGAGTGCCTCCAACGGCGTACACTTTCCAGGGCTTCCCCCGGATCTCCATGCGCTCCTCGTCGATCACGCCATCCGAGGTGACCGGCATGCTCCTGCCGCTGCCCGACGCCTGTTCCCTTGGGGCAGCCACCGTGACAAACCCCAGGGACGACAGCGCCTCCGCCGCTCGCCACAGTCCAGGTGAGCGAATGCCATCGTCATTGGTCAAAAGGATCTGCGCTTTGTCCGATCCTCCCATTCTGGTTACTCCCAAGTGATCCCGGGGTGCGCCGAATTCGGCCTCACGGTCTCGCCGCAATCCCTTTCGGCGAATTCCCGGATCCAGGCCGGGCATCCCCCTCCACCTCTCCGGCCTCAGCGGCCAACTGCTCAAAGAACGCCTCCAGAATCCGCTGCCGTTTCGAGGCAATTGAGTGCGCTGCGGGCGTGTACAGACGCTGCTTAACATGGCGAAGTTTGAACAGATACTCATGATATGCGCTATGCGGCTCACCCGCTTCCTTCCGGCCCTCTTTGCGAAATCCAGCCGACGGCTGGGCATAGATCGGTTGCCCCGCCTGCAGGGCGTAGCCAATCGTTCGGGCAATCCCGAAGGCGCCTATGACGTCTAGCTTGTCCGCATCGAAAAGCACTCGCGCTTCCAAGGTCTCGGGCTTCTCAGAGCTGCGAAAGCGGTGGGCGCGGATACAATGCAGCACTTGCTCCACCCGTTGCCTGGGCCAGCCCTCCGAAGAGAGGACCCCTTCCGCAAAATGGGCCGAAGCCAGTTCATGTTCACTCCGCTGATTCTCCTCCCCGGGAGCCGCATCCGCCGCATCGTGCAACAAAGCGGCCGCGCGCACGATGGCCGCGTCTGCGCCCGTCTCGCGCACAAGCTGCTCCGCCATTCGGTACACGCGCAGCACGTGATCCCAGCCATGCACTGGATCCTCGGCATCATACCAGGCGCGCGCTTGTTCCATACTCGGCAAAGGATCACCTCCGTCTTGGAGCGTTTCGCTGTGCGCAGGGCAAGAGGAGTATAGCCGTGCGGAGTCCGCTCAGTCAAGGTGAGAGCCTATTGAGGGCGCCTCACAACTCTGGCACAGCTCGCGTTGACGGTCCCCTGAGCGCATGTTAGAATGCCGTCGCTTGACGGGTATGGCTCAATCCCGCCCGGCGAGAAAGAGGATCCCGGAAGAACCTCACGGCCGCCTGAGCCGGCTGGTTCGATGGCTCAACAACATGAAGGTCTCTTGCTCACACGAAAACCCGAGCGCATCACTCCCTCCCAAGATTCCGGACGCGCCGGGTCTATAGACCGGATCCAATGACGGGGACGCAGGGGAGGGATGTCCGCTGGGGGAGACCAAAGGCGAAAGTCGTCCCCAGCGCGCCGCGGAATTCCAATGACATCGCTCACCCAGTCTTTACGGATCCCCCCCAACGGCAAACCTCCCGCAAGACAACACTGCATCCAGCAGAAGCGCGCCCCGAGCCCCGAGACAGGAAAGAAGGAACCGGAACAATGGCGAGCAAGACACTGAGAATCATCCCCATCGGTGGGGCGGGCGAAGTGGGCAAGAACATGATCGCCCTGGAGTACGGCGAGAACATGCTGGTGATCGACGCCGGCATCATGTTCCCCGAGAACGATATGCTCGGCATCGACTACATCATACCGGACATCGATTATCTGCTCGAAAATCAAAGCAAAGTGCGGGGCGTCATCATCACCCATGGCCATGAGGATCATACCGGGGCCGTGCGGCACGTGATTCAGCAGGTCAATGTGCCCATATACGCCACCCCGCTTACCCTGGGCCTGGTTGAGGTCAAGTTGCGCAGAGCGGGAATGCTGGATCAGGCGCAATTGAAAACCGTACGCGCCGGTGACTCGGTGCAGATCGGCCCTTTCGGTGTGGAGTTCTACCATGTATCGCACTCCATCCCGGACTGTGTCGGCCTGGGAATCAATACCCCGGCTGGATTGGTGGTGCATTCCGGGGACTACAAATTCGACCATACCCCTGTTGACGGCTGGCCGACAGATTTCGGGAAATTGGCTGAGTTCGGTTCTCGGGGCGTGCTCGTGTTGATCGCGGATTCTACGAACGCCGACAAGCCCGGCTGGACTCCCTCCGAAGCGGTGATCGACGACGCTTTTGACAAGGTCTTTCGAGGCGCCCCCGGCCGGATTTTGGTGGCATCCTTCGCCTCATTGATCTCCCGCATGGCCCAAGTTGCCAATGCGGCGGAGCGATACGGGCGGAAGTTGGCCTTCGTCGGCAGGAGCATGGTGGACAACTCCACGATCGCGCAAGAGTTGGGATATCTCGACCTGCCCGAGGATCTGACTGTGCCGTTGGAACAGGCGTTAACGATGGAGCCGAGCCGGGTTGTGCTGATGTGCACGGGTACCCAGGGCGAGCCCTCCTCCATACTTGGCCGCCTCTCGCGTGGGCGCAATCGGGATTTTGACATCCAGCGGGGCGACACTGTGGTGTTGTCGTCTCACCCCATCCCCGGCAATGAGGAGCTGGTCAACCGCACCATTAACCGCCTCTTCCAGCGCGGGGCTGACGTGATTTATGAGAAGATCGCCCCTGTACACGTCTCCGGCCACGCCAGCCAGGAGGAGATGAAGCTGCTGCTGCAGCTCGTCAAGCCACGGCATCTGATGCCCTTCCATGGCGAACTGCGCCACCTCAAGCAGCACGCGGCCCTGGCGAGGGAGATCGGAATCCCGGAAGATCGAATCGCGGTCGTCGAGAACGGCACGGCGGTGGAGTTCACCGATGGCAAGTTGAAAGTGGCAGAACGCATTCCCGGTGGATATGTGTTCGTCGACGGCAGCGGTGTGGGCGATGTGGGACCCAGCGTGATGCGCCAGCGTGAGGCCCTTGCCCGAGATGGCTTCGTGGCCGTCCATCTGGAATTGGACGATCACAACGGCTCCCTGCTGGAGGATCCCGAAATCATCACCCGAGGCTTCATCTACCTGCGAGATTCCGACGAGCTGCTGGATCGCGCCCGTTCGCGCATCGAGACCATCTTGGCGGAGCGCCCGGATGGGGGCCTGGAGGCGCACATCGAGAATGAACTCTCCCGGCTCTTCTATGCTGAGACGCGACGGCGGCCGATGATCTTCGTCTTCACCTCCGTTCGCTGATGGGCATCCTCGGACATCACACCCCCTCTTGGCAATCGGAAGTGCTCTCGTATCGGCGGAGTCAATTGATCCGGCGGGTGGTCATGATCGCAATCTTGCTCGGCCTGTCCGCCTGCTCCCAGAAGAAGGCCCCAACAACGGAGCCGCCGCTCCCCACGCTGACGGCCCCGCAGCCCAGTATGACCTCCCCTCCGCCGACCCCCACTCCCATCCCCGCTGCCGCTGTGGTGAACGGGCGGATCATAACGGTGGAAGAATATCAGGCTGAACTGGCGCGTTTTGAAGCGGGCGAGACCGCGATTGGCATCGAGCTTGCAACGTTGGGGGACTACTCGCAGCAGGTGCTCCAGGTGCTCATCGATCGGGAGCTGCTGGTTCAGGGGGCCGAGGCCGCTGGTCTCACCCTCGACGAGGAGAGCCTGGGGAAGATGGTGCAGGAGGCGTCTCAGGAGGCCGGCGGGGAAGAGGCCTTCGAGGCATGGCTGAAGGACAACGGATTTACCTCCCCCAGCTTTTTGGAGGCGCTGCGAAAGGACGCTCTGGCCAGCCAAATGATTGCTCGGATCTCGGACACGGTGAGCACCACAGCCGAGCAGGTGCATGCACGACACATCCTGCTGTCAACCCGCGAAGAGGCCGAAGAGGTGCGCGCTGAAATCGTGGCTGGGGCAGATTTCGAGAACATCGCCTGGGCCCGCTCCCTGGATCCGGGAACCCGCCTGGGCGGAGGTGACCTGGGCTGGTTCCCAAGAGGGTTCCTGACCCAGGTGGAAGTTGAGGAGGCGGCATTCTCCCTCGAACCAGGCGAAATCAGCCCGGTGATCGAAAGCGCCTTTGGCTTTCACGTCCTCGAGGTGCTGGGGCGGGAAGTCCGGCCCCTCTCCCCCGCCGCGCTGCAGTCCGCCCGCCGGCGGGCTGTGGAGGAGTGGCTGGCAGAACAGAGAGCGAGCGCCGAAATTGAAATCCGCGGCACGCCCTGATTGCGGATCAGGAGGCGACACATGATGGATGAAAGCTACGAAGAAGGGCCTCAGCGGGACACGATCGGCCTGATATTGAACCTGATTACCCTCGGCGTCCTTTTGGTTACCCTGATTATCGGCGGGACCCTGATCGCGATATTCCTCAACCCACAGATCCCCCTGAACCCTTTCCCTCCCCCCACATTGCCTCCCACCCTGGGCTTCCCCACGCCCACCGACACTCCGGAGATTTATCTGCCACCTACATGGACGCCCAGCCCGGTAGTGGCTCCCACAGCCACAAGCATCCCGACAGAAGCCCCGACCGGCACCGCCGCTCCGACCGAGCAGGTTCAGGAGCCCACGACCAGTCCGCCGCCTGAAGCGGGTTTCGCCTTCGAACTCCAGCCAGGCAGCCCCGTGGCCATCCCAAACATTGCCCAGTCGGATCTCGGGTGTGAGTGGATGGGAGTAGGGGGGCAAGTATTCGATGAACAAGGCGGACCCATATCCCCGGGGGTCACCGTCCACCTACAGGGTAATCTGAACGGGGTCCCGATGTCCTTGGATACCCTTTCCGGGAGCGCAACCGCTCTTGGTCCGGCCGGTTATGTATTCCAATTGGCCGATGAGCCAATGGCCACCCAAGGGTCGCTGTGGATTGAACTGCGGGATACCGACGGCACCCCCCTTTCGGAACGTCTCTATCTGACCACATACGACTCCTGCGATCAGAATCTGGTGTTGGCCAATTGGCATAAGGTGCCCTGACCCAGCATCCATCCGCCGTTGGCCCCAGCTTGAATAGAAATGCCAAGCTACCGGTCCGGGGTTCGAAACCCGCCGTTTTCCGTCCCGCCGGGATGGGCGGGCGTTCTCCCTTGGGATACGATCTGGCAGTCATGGTGACTCCTCACGGATCGCCCCGCGCGCCCGGAGGCACCGCTGAGGGGAGCCGGTCCGGTCGAAAGTTGCTACCGGGGCGATCTTATATGAAGGCGCCGCGCGCACGCCGCACCACGCATGGCTCACAGCGCATCGCGCAGAGTGGAATGACCTGCGTCCCCCTTCATGCTACTTCAGATGGATGCCGGTTGTACCTCGCGGCACGGGAGCTTAGAATATCCCCCGTCACAGCACACATCGGAGAGGACGGATGCGATATCGAATTCTGATACGGGATGGGGTCGCGCTGCAGCCCATGCTCGACGCCGGTCGCGATGTGGAGATACTGGAAGGCGAGCTGGCGGACTTCGCAGGGGATAGTGATGGCCTGATCATCCGGGGGAAGACCAAATTCGGTCCAGCGTGGTTCGAGAGATTCGCCCCTCGTTTGAAGGTGATTGGGAGAGCCGGGGTGGGCGTCGACAACATCGACCTCGCTGCCGCTGAGGAATTTGGCGTCACCGTCGTCAACGCCCCCGCCTCCACAACCACTGCAGTCGCCGAGCACACCCTTGGATTGATGATCAGCCTGGCGAGGCGGATTCCTCGTGCCAATCAATCCCTGCATCAGGGAGAATGGCTTAAGGCAAGCCTGACCGGATCTGAACTTCACGGGAAGACCGTCGGCATCGTTGGTCTAGGCCGGGTCGGTTCGGCGGTTGCGCAGCGTGCGCACGCATTTGGCATGCAGGTCCTGGCGTGTGATCCCTTCCTGCCGCGGCGCTTGCAGGACGAGTCCAACGTGACGCTGATCGAGCTGGAGCCGCTCCTGCGCAATTCGGATTTTGTCAGCTTGCACGTGCCGCTCGAGCCGAAAACCCGCCACCTGATCTCCGCCCACGAATTGGCGCTCATGAAACCCACCGCCTACCTGATCAACACCGCGCGAGGCGACGTCCTTGATGAGGGCGCGCTGCTCTCCGCGCTGGACGCTGGCCGGCTTGCTGGCGCCGCCCTTGACGTATTCTCCCGGGAGCCTCCAGGCGCCACCCCCATCGCCCAGCATCCAGGTATCATCTGCACTCCCCACCTCGGGGCTCAAACCAAGGAGGCCCAATTGCGCGCTGCGCAGGATGTTTTCGAGGAAGTCATCGCCGCGCTCGATGGGGAACCCTTGCGCTGGCGCATTGTATAATCAGGGACATTTAAATTGGAGCGTGCCATGCAGCATTATCTGAAAGAACTGATGCCGCTCATCTGGCGCATCTATGATATCCATTCTGCCGCTGCCGTCTTGGAATGGGACCAGCAGACCTACATGCCACCCCAAGGAGCGGAAGCCCGGGGTCAGCAGATCTCCACTCTGCGCCGCATGGCGCATGAGTTGAACATCAGCGATGAATACGGCCGTGCGCTGAGCCTTGCGCAGGAAGCTGTCCAGGATCTGGATCCGGACGCAGATGAGGCGTGCCTCGTCAAGGAGGTGACCCGCCAGTTCGAGAAAAAGCGGCGGGTGCCCGCTGAATGGGTCGGCGAGTTCAGTCAGACCACCTCCCGTGCGATTCAGGCCTGGCAGCAGGCCCGTTCCGAGGCGGATTTCTCAATCTTCAAACCCCACTTGGAGCGTGTAGTCGACTTGCGCACAGAATATGCGGGCTTCTTTGAGCCCTATGACTCTATCTATGATCCGCTGTTGGATGACTTCGAACCGGAGATGAAGACCGCGGTAGTGCGTCGGGTCTTCGACCAACTCCGTCCGGCTCAGGTGGAATTGATTCAATCCATCACCGATCAGGGGAGCAATGTGGACGACTCTCCTCTGCATCAGCAATTCGACCCGGACGCCCAGTGGGATTTCGGCAAAGAGGTCGTCACGCGATTCGGCTATGATTTCAACCGCGGCCGCCAAGACAAGTCCGCCCACCCCTTCACGACCGCCCTCGGCTGGGGGGACGTGCGAATCACCACGCGCATCTATCCTGACTACCTTCCTTCTGGGCTGCTATCCACGATGCACGAAGCCGGTCATGGGATGTATGAACAGGGGGTGAAAGCCGGCTTGGCGCGCACACCGCTCATGGACGGCGCCTCGCTGGCCATTCACGAGTCGCAGTCTCGCATGTGGGAAAACATCGTTGGCCGGGGGCTGCCCTTCTGGCGAGCGTTCTTTCCTCGCCTGCGAGAGTACTTCCCAGAGCAACTGGGGGATCTGGAGGTGAGGGATTTCTACCGTATGTTCAACAAGGTTGAACCTTCATTGATCCGCGTCGAAGCGGACGAAGCCACATATAACTTGCACATCATGCTCCGCTTTGACCTGGAGATTTCCTTGCTGCAGGGCGAGCTGGCGGTGGGGGATCTGCCTCAGGCATGGAACGAAAAGATGCAGGACTATCTTGGAATTGTCCCGCCGGATGATTCTCAGGGGATGCTGCAAGATATCCACTGGGCAAGCGGTATTCTGGGATACTTCCCCACCTATGCGCTGGGCAACCTGGTCGCCAGCCAGCTTTGGGTGAAAATCATGCATGACATCCCCAATTTGGAAGCACAGATTTCGAAAGGCACGTTTGCGGAGCTGTTGGCCTGGCTGAGGGAACACATCCACCAACACGGTGCAAAATTCGCCCCCCTGGACCTGCTCGAGCGCGCCACAGGCGAGAAACTGAACCCCGCGCCCTATCTCGGCTACCTGCGCAGGAAGTACGGGGAGATTTACCATCTATAATGCCCCTCAAGCAGAATGCCGCGGGGGGAGGGCCGGAGAACACTTCGCCCCTTCAGCCCACGTCCCAGAAAAGCCTCCGGTCTCCGATCGCAGGGGCGTGCGCCTTGATCCTGCTTGCATGCGCCGCCTGCTCGAGTGCAGGGGATGTCAGGGCCACACGATCCGAACATGCGCCTCCCGCCTCTCCAACAAACCTCCCGACGAGCGCTCAGCGCTCCGAGACGTCGACCCCCTTTGCGCACATCACGCCCGGCCTGGTTTACGAAGGGGGGATCTTTGAGCCTGAACCCTCTCCCACTCCCATTCCAGTCGTCCTGCCGCCGGAGGACTTAATCATTCTGGAACCCGGGGATGGCTCCCAAGTCACGAGCCCTTTTCAAGTGAGGGGCTATGTCCGGAGCAGCGAATACAGGGAGGTTACCGTTCGTCTGCTCGACGCTGGTGGTGAGGCCCTGGTGGACAAGACCGCCCGGCTACGGGCGATCGGGGACCAACCTTTCTTCTTCATCACGAGTCTCGAGTTTGAAATCGCAACGGTCGCCGACTCCGCGCGCCTGGAGGTGCGCTCCACGGATCGACCGGGAGGCCTGATCGATCATCTGGCCTCTGTCCGTCTGACCCTGCTCTCTATAGGTCCTGGCGAGGTGCATCCCGTTATTCCCGGCCCCGAGCGGCTCACAATCATGGAGCCGCAGTCGGGATCGACACTTTCGCCCACGGATATCGCAGTCCGGGGCACCGCCTGGGCCGACAGCTGGGCACCGCTCGACCTTCGCCTGTGGTCACCTGGTGGGCAACTGCTCGACCAAGGGGGGGCCGCGCTGCATGCACCCGGCCTGGGGGAGCTGGGAATGTACGAAGCGAGCCTCAACCTCGAACTGTCCGCTCCCACCGAAGCCCGGCTGCTGGTGTGCGAGACGACCCCCGATCTGCTGCAGCTTGTCCACTGTTCGAGCGCGGCGCTGTCTTTCAGGCCGTAGCAGGGCAAGGGAGGGGATGGTCTTCGCAATTGAGCGCATTCTACGCCGATCTCTTGTCCCGGCTGCATGCGCGCAGCAGGATTGGCCGCTGTCGTTGGAACCAACGTGCCCGGAAGGAGAAATGCGCACGCGGAACTTTCGTGTCTCTGCGGCCGTCACTATGGATGATACAATGACGCCTCCTGAGGAGATTTATGCGCGCGGTTAGGACAGGGGCATCGAATTCACTAGCGTTACCTCCTGCGGCTGTCCGCCTTGGGCAGCTCATGGTGGCGGCTGCTTTCAGCTTCCTCATAGGCGGATCAGCCCTCCTGATGGGCTCTCGCCTGCTCTTCCTGGGCAAGGCGTATCCTGGGGTAAGCGCCGCGGGCATTCCGATGGCAGGAATGGATCGCCTCCAGGTGGAGGTCGCGCTCGCCGGACAACTATCATACCCGCGCTCCGGGACCATCCTGTTCACCGATGGGGAACACCAATGGGCTGCCAGACCAATAGAACTGGGGCTGACGATCGACACCGCCGCCATGGCGGATCGCGTGATGCAAATCGGGAGAGAAGGCCCACTGCTCCGGCAGATTCAGGAGCAGCTCGGGGCCTGGGCGGCAGGGAGAGCCATCCCGGTTATCGCGTATTTTGACCAACCCACTGCCCAGCGTTATCTGACGCAATTGGCGGAACAGATTGATCGGCCCCAGATCGAAGCCAGCCTGAGCCTGAACGGTGTCGAAGTTCAGATGCGCAACGGGCAGATCGGCAGAGAAGTGAATGTCCCGACCACAATCGGCGCGCTTACGCCGGTGGTCACCCAGATGGTGGATGCGCAGGTGCCGCTCGTCGTCGACGAGACCCCGCCGCTGGTCCTGGATGCGTCCAATCAGGCCCAGCTGGCACAGGAGATCGTCAGCCGGCCCCTGGTCATCACCGCGCCGGATGCCGGCCCCTGGAGCTTCGACCCGCCTGCGCTGGCCGACATGCTGCGAATCAACCTGATCGCGCAGGACGGGGAATCCCACTACCAGGTGGGGTTGGACGAGGGGCTGCTGTCCACACACCTGGAGAATCTGGCCCTTCAGTTGAAACGCGAGCCGGTGAACGCGCGTTTCATCTTCAACGATGAGACACGGCAGTTGGACCTTCTCGAACCTGCCGTGTCGGGGCGGCTGCTGAACGTGCAGGCCAGTCTCACGGCCATCAACGAGGGACTCTTGGCCGGCCAGCACGAGATACCGCTTGTCTTCGACTGGGGCAAGCCCACCGTCGGCGACGACGCGACCGCCGAGGATCTGGGGATCAGTGAGGCCGTGAGCGTGGTTTCAACCTACTTTTCGGGCTCGAGTTCAGAGCGCCGCCAGAACATAGCCACCGCTTCCGGGGCCTTCCATGGGCTACTCATCCCCCCGGGCGGGATCCTTTCCATGGCCGATGTGCTGGGCGATATCAGCCTGGACAATGGGTACGCCGAGGCGCTGATCATCTTCGGGGGGCGGACCATCAAAGGCGTCGGGGGCGGCGTTTGCCAGGTGAGCACCACGCTCTTCCGCACAGCATTCTTTGGCGGCTACGAGATCATCGAGCGCCATCCGCACGCCTACCGCGTCGGCTACTACGAGCAAGGCCCAAACTCACCCGGGCCTGGATTCGACGCCACCGTTTTTATCCCTGACGTCGATTTTCGATTCCGGAACGACACCCAGTACTGGCTGCTCTCCGAGACCTACATCTACGGCGACCAGCTCCTGTGGAAGTTCTATTCCACCTCCGATGGCAGACAGGTGGACTGGAGTTCCTCCGGTCCAAAGCACGTTGAGGAGGCCAAGAAGCCAATCTACAGGGAGAATCCCGACCTGCGCAAGGGCAAGATCAAACAGGTGGAATGGGAGGCGGATGGCATGGATGTGGTCGTCCACCGCACCGTCACTCGGGACGGCGTCTTGCTCCATGAGGATCGCATCAAGACCCATTACATCCCCTGGCGCGCGGTGTATGAATTCGGCCCCGGGACAAACCTGCCCAAGAATGCCAAGGTCGAGGGCGACTAGCGGCCTTCCGCACTCTGACAACTATTCACCGCTCCCTATCTTCACAAAAAGCTTGACACAACCCCCTGGTTTTTGGTAAATTTGCACTAATCGGATAGCGGACAGGCGATCAGCATGCTCAGCAGCGCCGTTGGGACTACCATGATGATGACCATGATGACCGAGGCCAGCCTCGAAGGCATGGGCGCGTCCGGGTTCCTGAGATTGGAGAGCTAGCGAGCTACCGAAATCTGAGACCAAGTAGAAGAAAGGCCGCTCCCATACCCGGGAGCGGCTCTCTTTTCAACCGGCAGCAAGGAGTGGGATCATGCTCGACATCGTAACCATGAAGTTCGGCGGCAGCTCGGTGGCGAACACAGACGCGATCACCCGCGTATGTGAGATTGTGCGGCAGACCCTTGGGCGGACTTCCAGACACGTGGCGGTCGTGGTGTCGGCGATGGCCGGTGTCACCGACATGCTGCAGGGGGGCACCATCGCAGCGGCTGAAGGCCGGCCGGAGGTCTACCGGCCCATCATCACCTCTCTGCGGGAGCGGCATCACGCCGTCGTCGAGGACCTGTTCTGGAATGGCCATGACTCCACCCTGGAATCGATTGACGCTTTGCTGGATGAATTCGAGCGCTGCTGTGAAAGCATCGCCGTGTTGGGAGAGGCCACCCCCCGGGCCCTGGATTACACCATGGGCACTGGTGAATTGCTGAGTTCCACCTTGTTGGCGGCGGCGCTGCGGCAGGATGGCCTCCCGGGTGTCGCTGTGGACGCCTCCCGTATCATCGTCACGGACAAGCGCTTCCAGGCCGCCACTCCCCAATCGGCTCCAACTTTCGAGAACGCACGCCAGCAGATCATCCCCTTGCTGCAAGAAGGGAAGATTCCGGTGATCACCGGCTTCATCGGCGCCAGCGCGGATGGGATTCGCACTACGCTCGGACGCGGCGGGTCAGACTACAGCGCCGCGCTCATGGGCATCGCCTTGGAAAGCAATGAGGTTTGGATATGGACGGACGTGGATGGCGTCATGACCGCCGATCCGCGCATCATCCCAGATGCCAGGAGCATCGAGACCTTGAGCTATGCGGAGGTCGGCGAGTTGGCTTTCTTCGGCGCGAAGGTGCTGCACCCCAAGACAATCCGGCCGGTGGTAGAGGCGCAGATCCCACTGCGGGTTAAGAACACCTTCAACCCAGAGGCGCCCGGCACCCTGATTCTCACGGAACCAAGACAGAATGGCAGCATCAAGGCCGTCACCGGCATTCCGGAAATGAGCTTGATCACCGTTGCCGGACGCGGCATGATCGGGGTGCCGGGAATTGCAGCTCGCACCTTCAGCGCAGTGGCGAGCACCGCCACCAGCGTGCTGCTCATCAGCCAAGCCTCCTCCGAGCAGAGTATCTGCTTCGTGGTCCCCAAGTCTCGCTCGGAGGCGGTTGTCGCCGCCTTACGGGCGGAATTCGATCATGAAATGGGGAGAGGCGATATCGATCTGGTGGCCGCCAAAGACGACGTCAGCGTGATCACTGTGGTCGGTGCCGGCATGCGCGGAACTCCGGGCGTCGCGGGCAGGATCTTCACAGCCACAGGGGAGCATGGCGTAAACGTGATCGCCATCGCCCAGGGATCCTCCGAGTGCAGCATCTCTCTGGTCGTAGATGGAACACAGCACACGCAAGCGGTATCGGCGATCCACGCGCTGACGCTCCGGCAGCCGACCGGCCGCCTCGCCTAGCCTGGGCGAGGCCAGCTCCTGGAATTGGGAGGCATTTGGATGAATGGAAAGATACCCTGCGCGGTTCTGGGTGCTACCGGGGCGGTGGGCCAGCGGTTCCTGAGCCTGCTGGCCGGACACCCATGGTTTGAGGTCATCTCTGTGACAGGCTCCAGCCGCAGCCAGGGAAAGCCCTACGCCGAAGCGGTTCAGTGGGTGGTGCCGGGCGAGATTCCGGCCGGCGCGGCCGGCCTGACCGTGCGCCCCAGCGAGCAGCCGGGGGACGTGCGCCTGATTTTCTCGGCCCTGCCCTCCTCGGCCGCCCGCCATATTGAGCCGGCCTTGGCCGAACGCGGGTACGCGGTGTGCTCCAACGCATCCGCATTCCGGATGGCCCCCGATGTGCCGTTGATGATCCCCTTCATCAACCCGGAGCACCTGCGGTTGGTCGACGCCCAACGCCGTATCCGGGGTTGGCAGGGGCTGCTGGTTACGAGCCCAAACTGCTCCACAACAGCAGTTGTCTTTCCCCTGAAGGTTCTGCACGAAGCCTTCGGAGTAAGCCGTGTGCACGTAGTCACGATGCAGGCGATCAGCGGCGCGGGATATCCGGGGGTATCCGCCTTCGAGATCCAGGATAACGTGATTCCTTTCATCGCTGGCGAAGAGGAGAAGATCGAGAACGAGCCTCGCAAATTGCTCGGCACGCCCCGGGGAGATGAAATCGAGCTGGCAGATTTTGTCCTGAGCGCCCAGGCCAACCGGGTCCCGGTCATCGACGGGCACCTCGCGGCTCTATCCGTCAAGCTCCGGAAGCCTGCTGCGCTTGAGGAGGTTCGCTCCGCTTTCCGGAGCTTCTCCTTGACCGATGAGCTGACCAGGCTGCCCAGCGCTCCGGCCCGCCCCTTGATCCTGCGCACCGAGCCCGATCGGCCGCAACCACGCCGGGATCGCGGTGCCGAAAGAGGCATGGCCGTCAGCGTGGGGCGCATCCGCCCATGCCCGGTTTTTGATTGCCGCCTGCTCTCCCTGGTGCACAACACGCTTCTCGGCGCCGCCGGTGGTGCGATATTGAACGCCGAGTGGCTTGCCGCACGAGGCTACTTGGGCGCATTCCAGTAGACGAGGCGAGCTTCAATCGCGCTGCGAGGGGGTCAGATCCGGCCGCAGCACAGCTGCCCCGCGCAGGTATTGGTGGCGCATCTCCACCTGATCTTTCTCGGTCTGCCACAGGACGCGGACCCGCAGGCACATGTTTAGAGACCCCTCGACCGCCATTTCCTGAAGGCAGAGCAGCCCGGCATCTCGCCAACCGAGATCGCGCGCCGCTTCCGCAGGATATGCGGCGTCCAGGTCCGCCGTCGCGCTGAATGTCGCCGCGACCACATCTTTCGCGCTGATATCGTTCGCTTCCACCAAGGCCAAGAGCATCTCACCGCTGGCCTGCAGGATGGCCTCGCGAGTGTTTTCCGTGAGCGTGATCGCGCCGCGTACTGCGCATAGGTTCATTTTCCTCCCCCGCTTGGTTGAGAAATAGAACTTTCAAAGCGATACACTCGCAACCGGTCGATCCGGATATCGTGGGTGCACGAAAGGGCGATGAATGCTCTTTGCCCGGCATCGACGCCCGGGCCGCTCCGACACCGGCGGCCTGAAGCCGCATCTTTCCCACTCGGCGGTTTCCCGTCGACGTGCTCCACCTCTCCACCGCGCGCCCGCTTGCGAGGGGGTCATCAATTGATCGCCAGAAGGAGTAGCGCCTTGTCCGCCCCGCCCCGGTCGGTTATCTTTGGAGGCACAGGATGCTGTGCCTTTGCGTTCGCCGGCGAAGCGCCCATCGTCCGGGCTCCGCCGGAAGGCTACTGCGGATTCCAGATCTGCCGCGGATAGCTGCCCAGGATCCGCAGCATCGATGCGGTCTTCGCCAGCTCTACGAGCGCCTGCTGGCAATCGCCATCCGAAGTCGACCCGGCGAAATCGAGATAGAAAAGGTATTCCCAGGGCCTCCCCACCAGAGGGCGGGACTCGATTTTGGTGAGATCGATCCCCCTGGAAGCGAAGATCCCCAGCGCCTGATGCAGCGCCCCCGGGCGGTTATGCAGCGCGAACACGATGGAGGTCTTGGCATCCCCCTGAGATTCCACCGGCGCGGAGGCCAGCGCGATGAAGCGCGTGTAGTTGGCGGGATTATCCTCGATGCCCTCCGCCAGGATGGCCATTTCATACACCTCAGCGGCGCGCCGGGAGGCGATCGCCGCCGCCCCTTGCTCGCCGGATTCGTGGATCTGCTTGGCGCTCCCAGCCGTGTCGTAGGTGGCGACCAACTCGACTCCCCGCAGACGCCGGAGATAGCCCTCGCATTGCGCCAGCGCCTGCGGGTGGGAGAGCACTCGCTTCACCTGGCCCAGACCCGTCCCAGGCGGTGCCAGCAAGTAATGGCGCACCCGCAGGTGATATTCGCCCACAATGTGGAGTGAGTGCCTCAGCAGCAGATCGTAATTGCGGTGCACACTGCCTGCGAGCGAGTTCTCGATGGGCAGCAACCCCAACTGCGCCGCACCGCGTTCGACCGCCTCAAACGCCGCTTCGAAGGATTCACACGGCAGCATCCGGGCATGGTCCCCAAACATCGCCAGGGCCGCTTCTTCACTGTATGCGCCGCGTTCGCCCTGAAAGGCGACGACCTTGGTCCCCCTGCTTTCAGCGGGATGCTTCAATCTGTCCACAGACCGCCTCCCCAACCTCCTCGGTGGAAAGCGCACCGCCCAGATCCGGCGTCACGGCCTTCTCGTCGATCACCCTGGCCACGGCGGCGTCCACCAACTCGGCCTCTTCGGTCAGCTCGAGCGAATGGCGCAGCAGCATGGCGGCGCTCAGGATTGTCGCCAGCGGATCGGCGATCCCCTTCCCCACGATGTCCGGGGCAGATCCGTGGATGGGTTCATACACCCCCAGACGGCCTTCCCCAAGCGATGCGCTCGGGGCCAACCCCAACGAGCCCGAGAGGACCGATGCCTCATCACTCAGGATATCCCCGAACATGTTTTCCGTCACAATCACATCGAAATCCCGGGGATGGGTGATCAAGCGCATGGCCGCCGAGTCCACCAATTGATGTTCCAGCGTCACATGCGGAAAGGCCGCGGCCTCCTCGCTGGCGATTTGCCGCCAGAGGCGTGAGGTCTCGAGCACGTTCGCCTTGTCCACGGAGGTGACCCTCCCTCGGCGCCCCTGCGCCAACCGCAGCGCCAGGCGGACGATGCGGCGAATTTCGATCTCCGAATAGTCCAGTGTGTCCACCGCCCTCACGCCCTCGGGTGTCCGCTTCCGGAACCGCGGCTCGCCGAAGTAAAGGCCCCCCGTCAATTCTCGCACGATGAGGATGTCCACGCCGGACACCCGATCCGCTTTCAAGGGGGTAGCATCCTGCAATGCGGTGAAAACCTTTATGGGCCGCAAATTGGCATACAAACCGAGCCCTTTGCGCAGCCGGAGCAACCCCTGCTCGGGCCGCACAGAGGCAGCAGGATCATCCCATTTGGGGCCGCCCACGGCGCCCAGCAACACGGCGTCCGCCTTCTGACACGCCTGTAGACTGAATTCGGGGAGCGGATCCCCGAACTCGTCGATCGCCATTCCTCCGATTGGCTGCTCCGCAAAACGGAATACATGCCCGAAGCGATCCCCGACCGCCCGCAAGACGCGCACGCCCTGCGGGACCACTTCCGTTCCAATTCCATCGCCCGCCAGCACTACAATGTTCGCCTGCATGGTGACGGCTATCGATCCTTTCCGGCTCTGCTTCGTCCCTTATGGGGGTTGGCCCCTGGCTTCCTGCCCAGCCCCGGAAGCCGCGCGAGCCTGTCCGCCCTTATGCGTGAAGCGCGGATGGGGCGCCGCCTCTCTCCCTGTCTCCCGAGCGACTGCTTGAGTTCAAGTGGTAGAGCGCAGTCCGTATTCTATCCCGTCCGCCAGCGCTCGCCATGAGGCCTCAATGATGTTTGTGGACGCACCCACGGTGGTCCAGCGATGCCGGCCGTTGCGCGAGTCAATCAAGACGCGCGTGGTCGCACCGGTGCCGTTCTCGCCATCCAGGATGCGGACCTTATAGTCGACAAGCTGAAACGCGCCCAGCTGTGGGTAGACGGGAGTCAGGGCCTTCCGGAGTGCGGCGTCCAGTGCGTTGACCGGCCCGTTGCCCTCGGCCGCGGTGTGCATCACCTCCCCCTGCACCCGCACCTTTACGGTCGCCTCTGCGAAGGTGCCACGGCCCTGCCGGTGCTCCACAGTCACGGCATAGTCGATCAGGTCAAACGGGGCCACGTAGTCAGGGGATTGGCGGTGGAGCAGCAACGCCACGGAAGCATCCGCCACTTCGAAAGAGAAACCGCGCGCTTCCAACTCTTTGATCTCACTGACCACATTGGACACATCGGCCTCGGCGGAGACCGCCATCTTCAATTCCTCCGCCTTACTGAGCAGATTGCCCCGCCCGGAGAGTTCGCTGACGACCACGCGGCTTTGGTTGCCCACCGCCTCAGGGTCGATATGCTGGTATGACAGCGGCGTTCTGCGCATGGCCGCCACGTGGATGCCTCCCTTGTGGGCGAAGGCGCTTCTCCCCACAAAGGGCATGTGCTCATCCGGCGCCAGATTGGCCACCTCCGCCACGAAATGCGCTACTTCGTACAGCTCGCGTACCTTCCCCTCGGGAAGGCACCCGTACCCCATCTTGAGCTCCAGGTCCGGTATCACGGAGCACAGATTAGCGTTGCCGCACCGTTCGCCATAGCCGTTGATGGTCCCCTGAATGTGGGAGGCGCCCGCGCGCACCGCAGCTACCGTGTTCGCCACCGCGCAACCGCCATCGTCGTGGGTGTGGATGCCCAGAGGCACGCTGAATCGCCCGGCGACCTCAGAGACGATCTTCTCCACCTCCCACGGGAGGGAACCGCCATTGGTGTCGCAGAGCACCAAGGTCTCCACCCCCGCGTCGGCCGCCGCCGCCAGCACCGCGCAGGCGTATTCCGGATCGGCCTTGTAACCGTCGAAGAAATGCTCCGCGTCGAAGATCACCTGCCGCCCCTGGGATTGCAGGTAGGCGAGGCTCTCTTCGATCATGCGCAGGTTCTCTTCCAGGTCGGTGCGCAGCACTCCGGTTACGTGCATGGTCCAGCTCTTGCCCACCACGGTGCACACCTGCGTCCCGGCGTCCAGAAGCGCCGCCAGATTCTCATCCTGTTCGACATCCAGCCCGGCCCGTCTGGTGGCACCGAAGGCGGCGATCCGCGCCTGCCGCCATTCAAGACCCTTCGCCCGGTCGAAGAACTCCGCATCCTTGGGGTTCGATCCCGGCCATCCGCCTTCGATAAACGCCACGCCCACCTGGTCCAGCTTGCGGGCGATGCGCAGCTTGTCATCACAGGAGAGCGAAATTCCCTCCATCTGCGTCCCGTCACGCAAGGTCGTGTCATAGATCTCCAATTGGGCCCCGCGGCGCTGGTCAGATGATTCCATGGTCTGCCTCGTATGCCTCGATCTGCGGCGCAAAGCTCATCAGATATCCCAGCTGGTCCACACCCTTCAGCAGGCAGGATTTGGCGAAGGGATCGATGGGGAAGGCTTCGATGCTCCCATCGGGGAGATCGATCCGCTGCTCCGCCAACTCGATCTGCACCTGCCCATCCGGCTCTCGCCGCAGGGAATCGCGCAGCCGTTCCAGCGCGGCCTCACTCAGCACCACCGGGAGCAGGCCATTCTTAAGGGCGTTATTGTGGAAGATATCCGCAAAGGACGTGGCCAGCACCGCCCGGAAGCCCCAATCGAGCAGCGCCCATGCGGCATGCTCCCGGGAGGAACCGCAGCCAAAGTTGCCGCCGGCCAGCAGGATTTCGGCCTCAGCGGCACCGGGATGGTTGAGCGGGAACTCCGGCTTCGCAGATCCATCCTCCCGGAAGCGCCAATCAGCGAACAGATGCTCCCCAAGCCCATCCTTGCTGGTGGTCTTTAGATATCGCGCCGGGATGATTTGATCGGTGTCGATATCATTGAAAGGCAGCGATACAACTCTCGACCTCAAATGCACGAGTGCTTCCATATTGTGCAGAACATCTCCGTTGGCGTGGGTTGATATCCGCCTACCCGGTTCCCATATCAAATGCGGACCGGCTCGCCCTCCACCAGAGTCCGCGGGTCGGTGATCCGCCCACACACCGCGGCCGCGGCGGCGGTCAGGGGAGACGCCAGGAAAGTGCGGCCCCCTTTGCCCTGGCGGCCCTCGAAATTCCGGTTGCTGGTGCTCACCGCATATTCGCCCGGCGCAAGTTGATCGCCGTTCATCGCGATGCACATCGAACAGCCCGGCTCTCTCCAATCCGCGCCCGCCTGTTTGAATACTTCGTCCAAGCCCCGGCGCTCCGCCTCGCGTTTGATGCCTTGCGAGCCCGGGACGACCAGGGCACGCACATCCTGAGAGACCTTCCGCCCCCGCAGCAGTCCGGCCGCTTGCTCCAGATCTGAAAGCCGGGAGTTGGTGCAGGATCCGATAAAGACCACATCCACGCGCTTCCCGAGAAGCGGTTGTCCGGCCGCAATCCCCATATAGGCGAGTGACTTCTCCAACGCCTGGCGCTCATCCACCCCCCCCACTCCCTCCGGCGAGGGTACGGGCTCGGTGATGGGGATGACCATCCCGGGGTTGGTGCCATAGGTGATCATCGGCGCCAGCCCGGACACGTCCAGGCGCGTGGCACGGTCGAAGTTCGCCCCCTCGTCCGTCGGAAGCCGCCGCCATCGCTCAATGGCTCGATCCCATTCCTTGCCTACAGGCGCAAACTCTCTCCCGGCAAGATACTCGAAGGTGGTGTCGTCCGGAGCGATCATCCCAGCGCGCGCCCCCGCTTCGATGGACATGTTGCAAATGGTCATCCTTCCTTCCATGTTGAGCGCCCGTACCGCCTCGCCTCGATATTCCAGCACATGTCCCACGCCGCCCCCGACCCCGATCGCGCCGATCAGCGCCAGGACGACATCTTTGGCGGTGACGCCCACAGGCATGCGCCCTTCCAGCCGCACTTCGAACCTCTTTGGACGTTTCTGCAGCAGGCACTGGGTGGCGAGCACGTACTCCACTTCGCTGGTTCCAATGCCCAATGCGAAGGCGCCGAAGGCACCATGGGTGGAGGTGTGGCTGTCCCCACACACGATCGTCATACCGGGTTGAGTCAAGCCCAGCTCCGGACCGATGACGTGCACGATGCCATTTCGCTCGGATCCCATTTCATACAGTGGGACAGCAAACTGCTCGCAGTTCTCCCGCAGTTGGTCCAGCTGCCTCTTCGCCGCCCGGTCAAAGAGGGCCTGGTTCACGGGAAGCGTGGGCGTCGAGTGATCCATCGTCGCGATCGTCTTGGCCGGCCGCCGGACCGCGAGGCCCTTGTCCCGCAAGCCGGAGAACGCCTGCGGGGAAGTGACCTCGTGCACCAGATGCAGATCGATATAGAGGACCGCGGGAGCGCCCGGCTCCTGGGCCACGAGATGGCGATCCCAAATCTTGTCGAACAACGTCCTGGCCGCGGCTGGCCCCATCTACCCGGCCTCCGTGGCCTTCACGGCCATTTCCGCCGGGGATCTGCCATCGCCGCGCCCCCTGTCGAAGAGCATCTTGTTCATGGCCGCCAGATAGGCCTTTGCGCTGGCGACCACGATATCGGTGTCCGCGCCGTATCCGCCGAAGGTCCTCGGAATCTCCGCGCCCTTTTGGGCGTGGGTCGTTGTCTCACCATCCTCGCCCTGAATGCGGACGGTCACCTCCCCCTGGGCGTCGATGCCCTCCGTCACGGAATGCACGGAGAACTCGAGCAAGCGGGCCGGCTCATTCACGACAAGATCGATCGCCTTGTAGGTCGCGTCCACCGGGCCGGTGCCGACCGCGGCCTGAACGTGATCCTGCCCATCGGGTCCGGTGAGCCGGACAGTCGCAGTGGGCATCCCCATGGTGCCGCAAGCCACTTGCAGGCCATCCAGGGTATAGATCTCCGGCGGCTGATAGAGCTCGTCCGTGATCAGCGCCTCCAGATCCGCATCGGTGATGGATTTCTTCTTGTCGGCCAGATCCTTGAAGCGCCGGAAGGCCTGCTCCATCTCCGGCTCCCCCAGCGAATACCCCATCTCCTCCAGCCGTACGCGAAATGCATGGCTGCCCGAGTGCTTGCCCAGCACCAACCGGCTCTCGGTCACCCCGACCATCTCCGGCCGCATGATCTCATAGGTCATATGGTGCTTGAGCATCCCATCCTGGTGGATGCCGGCCTCATGGGCGAACGCGTTGGCTCCCACGATCGCTTTGTTGGGCGGCACCACAATGCCTGTGTAGTTGCTCACCAACTTACTCACCCGGCTGAGTTGCGTGGTGTCGATCCCGGTTTGCAGGTTGTAGTAGGGGCGCCGGGTATGCAGCGCCATGACCACTTCTTCCAGCGAGGTGTTCCCCGCTCGCTCCCCGATGTTGTTGACGGTGACCTCCGCCTGACGGGCGCCGGCGCGGATGGCAGAAAGAGTGTTCGCGGTCGCCAGGCCCAGGTCATCGTGGCAGTGCACCGACAGGTAGACATCTTCCACGCCGGGCACATTCTCCAAAATGCCGCTGATGAGTTCTCCAAACTCGATCGGCGTGGCGTAGCCGACCGTGTCGGGGATGTTGAGCGTAGTAGCCCCCGACTGAATGGCGGTCGCCAGCACTCGGTATAGAAACTCCGGATCGCTGCGGCTGGCGTCCTCCGGGCTGAATTCCACATCCTCGCACAGCCCCCTGGCGTAGGCGACCATCTGCGCCACTCTCTCTACGACCTGCTCCGGCTCCATGCGCAGCTTATGGCGCATATGGATCTCCGAGGTAGCCAGAAATGTGTGGATGCGGGGGCGCGCCGCATGCCCCACCGCCTCCCAGGCCTTGTCGATATCACCTTTTGTCGCCCTGGCCAGGCCGCAGATAATGGGCGGGATCCCTCGCGGGCCCTCCAAATGTCCCACCTCCACGGCAATGCGCCGCACAGCCTCCAGATCATCCGGTGAAGCTGCGGGGAATCCCGCCTCCATCACGTCCACTCCGAGGCGGCCGAGCGCCCGTGCCAGCTCCAACTTCTCGGCGGAGGTCATGGTTGCCCCGGGGGACTGCTCCCCGTCCCGGAGCGTGGTGTCGAATATGCGCACGTAGGTTCTATCTTCCTGTCCCATACCTCATCCCCGCCTTCCGCCCACTCATTCCCCCGGCTTGATCGTCACCGGGTTCAGGAAGGGCATCATCTCCCTCAGGCGCGCGCCCACCTGCTCGATGGGATGCTCCTGTTCCTTTCGGCGTTGTTCATTGAACCAGGGGCGCCCGGCCTCATTCTCTGCGATCCACTTGCGCGCATAGGTCCCATCCTGAATCTCACTCAGAATCTTCTGCATCTCGCCTAGCGTCTCCTCAGAGACAATCCTTGGCCCGGCGGTATAGTCGCCGTGTTCGGCGGTATCGCTGACCGAATAGCGCATGTAATTCAATCCCCCCCGATACATCAGATCCACGATCAATTTCAACTCATGCAGGCACTCGAAGTAGGCCGACTCCGGCTGGTAGCCGGCCTTCACCAGGGTCTCAAAGGCCGCCTTGATCAGCGCGGAGATCCCGCCGCACAGCACCACTTGCTCGCCGAAGAGATCAGTCTCGGTCTCCTCGGCGAAGGTGGTCTCCAACACCCCGGCGCGGGTGGCGCCGATCCCTTTCGCGTACGACAGCCCCAGCGCATGCGCCCCCCCGCTGGCGTCCTGATGCACCGCCAGCAGCGCCGGTGTGCCTCCGCCCTCTTCGAACACCTCCCGCACCCGGTGCCCCGGCGCCTTTGGCGCCACCATGCTCACGTCGATCTCAGGCGGGGGTTCAATGGTGTTGAAGCGGATGTTGAAACCGTGGGCAAACATGAGCGTCTTGCCCGCGGCCATATGCGGTTCGACTTCCCGCGCGTAAATCGCGGGCTGGGCCGTGTCGGGGGCGAGCATCATCACCACGTCGCATTCCGATGCAGCCTCGCCCACCTCAGCCACCTGCAGGCCGGCGGCCTGCGCCTTGGGCCGGCTCTTGCTGCCCGGGCGCAGGCCCACGATCACCTCTACGCCGCTGTCATGCAGGTTGCGCGCGTGGGCATGTCCTTGGGAACCGTAGCCGATGATGGCCACCTTCTTCGAGCGGATCAAATCAAGGTCTGCGTCGTCCTCGTAGTAGATCTTGGCCATGTGGCTGAAACCTCCTGATGGTATGAGCTTCCAACTATTCAGTGAACCGCGGCGCCGTTGGGGACGCGCGCGGACACAAACTCCGGGTGGATGGAGATCGCCTGCGACCCGCGCGTCATCGCCACACGCCCGGTGCGCACCATCTCCACAATTCCAAAGGGGTGGAGCACCTCCAGAAGACCCTCGATCTTGTCCTCCGTCCCGGTGATTTCGATCACCAGAGCCTCCTGGGTCACATCCACCACGCGCGCCCGGAAGACGTCGCAGATCTGCAGCACCTGCGGGCGGGTGTCGGCGTCGGCCTGCACCTTGATCAGGGCCAGATCCCGCATCACCACCGGGCTGAAGGTGACCTCCTCCACGCGAAGGACGTTCACCAACTTGTACAGATTGGCCTCCAGGGTGCGCGCCGTGTAGGCATCGAGGAAGGTCACAATAGTCATCCGGGATACCCCCTCGAGATCGGTATGACCCACGGTGAGGGATTCAATATTGAAGCCTCTGCGGCGGAAGAGAGAGGCCACCCGGTTGAGGACGCCGGGCTTGTCCTCCACCAGGGCGACGAAAGTCCGTTCCACCGGGGTCTCCAGAGGGACATGCTTGTTGTTCGTCATCATGTAAACTCCTCACTCCGCGCCGGATCCGTCGGCGCCGAAGGCGACCGCTTTCTCCGGCCGCCGGATCATCGCGTCCAGGGCAGCTCCCGCCGGGACCATCGGATACACCATGTCCTCCTTCTCGACGCGAAAATCGATCAACACGGTGCCGGGCTCCCGGCGCGCTCTCTCCACGGCGTCTTGCACCTGATCGCGCTTCTCGACCCGTATGCCCTCCAGGCCGTATGCCTCAGCCAGTTTCTCGTAATCCGGGTTCAACAGCGGGGTGGCCGTATAGCGCTTTTCGTAGAACAGCTCCTGCCATTGGCGCACCATACCCAGATAGCCGTTGTTGATCAGGGCGATATTGAGCTTGATCTCTTCCTGGGCGCAGGTCGCCAGCTCCGGAAGGTTCATCTGGAATCCGCCGTCGCCGACGATCACCCAGATCTCCTCCTCAGGCCGGGCGAAGCGCGCCCCGATGGCCGCCGGCAGGGCAAAGCCCATTGTGCCCAGCCCACCGGAGGTGATGAGCTGATAAGGCGATTCATATCGGTAGTACTGGGCGGCCCACATCTGATGTTGGCCCACATCGGTGACCGTGATCGCCTTCCCTTCCGTTGCTTCCCACAGATCATGAATTACGTGGGCGGTGAAGAGGCGGCCGTTGCCCGGCACGTGCTTGATATCCCGCATGGCCGTATCGGCCTTGAGATCCTTGATGCGCCCCTCCCACGCATCATAGTGCACCTCGGGCAGCATGGGCAGAAGGGTCAGCAATGTGTCCCGCAGATCCCCTACGATGCCGACATCCACCTTCACGACCTTGTTGATCTCGGAGGGATCGATGTCCACATGGATCTTGCGCGCATTGGGCGCATAGGTCTCCAGCGTTCCCGTGACTCGATCATCGAAGCGCATGCCGAATGCCAGCAGCAGGTCCGCCTCCTGAATGGCCGTGTTCACGTATGCCTCGCCGTGCATCCCCATCATGCCCAGATTCATCGGGTGGCTGGCGGGGAAACCTCCGAGCCCGAGCAAGGTCTGCGCCACGGGGATGCGGCACTTGTCCACAAATCGCCGGAGTTCGCCCATCGCGCCGGACATCAACACCCCGTGTCCGGCCAGGATCACAGGCCGTTCGGCGGAGACGATCAGCTCCACGGCGCGCTCGAACTCCTCCGGGAGCGGCTGCAGGTCCGGCCGATAGCCGGGGAGCTGTGCCGGCGAATCGTCCCACGTGAAATCGATGGCCTCCTTTTGGGCATCCTTGGTGATGTCCACCAACACCGGCCCCGGCCGGCCGGAGCGGGCGATATAGAAGGCCTCCTTGATCGTCGGTCCGATCTGCCCGGCGCGCCTAACCAGATAGTTGTGCTTGGTGATGGGGAGCGTCACACCGGTCACGTCCGTCTCCTGGAACGCGTCGCTGCCGATGGCCGCCGAGCCCACCTGCCCGGTGATGCAAACGATGGGCGACGAATCCATCATCGCGGTCGCGATCCCGGTGACCAGGTTCGTGGCTCCCGGGCCGGAGGTGGCCATTGCAACCCCCACTTTCCCACAGGCGCGAGCATACCCATCGGCCGCATGCGCCGCGCCCTGCTCATGCCGGGTGAGCACATGATGGATGGGATACTCGCCCATGGCGCCATAAGTCGGAAGTATGGCCCCCCCGGGGTATCCAAAGACAACCTTCACGTTCTGCCGGGTGAGCGCTTCCCATACAATCTGAGCACCTGTCCGTTTCATTGGTTCGCTCCTAAGATTCCATTTGGCACATTGGGCGGCATTTGCCGCCTCGAATAAGCTCTCAATCCCTCAGCACCGCCCCCGTCGAAGCGCTTGTCACCAACTGCGCGTAGCGCCTAAGCCACTTGCTCTCAATGTGGGGTTCGAAGGGGGGAAGGGCCGAAAGCCGTTCATCAATTTGCGCCGCACTCAGCGCCACGTTCAGTGAGCGAGCATCCAGATCGAGCTCGATCAAGTCCCCATCCTGAAGCGCGGCGATAGGCCCGCGAGCGGCGGCCTCCGGGCTGACATGGCCGACGCAGGCCCCGCGGGTACCGCCGGAAAAGCGCCCATCGGTGATGAGGGCCACTTTGTCCCCCAGACCCATGCCCATAATGGCGCTGGTGGGGGAGAGCATTTCCTGCATCCCCGGGCCGCCCGCCGGGCCCTCATAGCGGATGACCACCACATCCCCCGGCTGGACCTCCCGATTGAGAATGCCGCGCATGGCCTCGTCGTGGCTCTCATAGATACGCGCCGGGCCGGTGTGGCGGCGCATACTGGGCTCCACCGCGGCGGTCTTCACCACCGCTCCCTCAGGCGCCAGGTTCCCGAAGAGAATCGACAGGCCCCCCGTCGGGGAGTATGGCTGCTCCACCGGCCGGATGACCTCCCCGTCGCTGGGGCCCGCCGCGGCAACCATCTGGCCCAAACTCCCGCCGCTGACGGTCAATCGATCGAGATGCAGCAGGCCATCTGAGCGGCTGATCTCGCGCAAGATCGCGGGCACCCCCCCAGCCCGGTGGACATCCTCCATGTGCCAGTGGGAGGCCGGGCTCACCTTGCAGATGTGCGGCACCTTCGAGGCGACCTCGTTGATGCGCCCCATGGGGTAGTCAATTCCCGCTTCATGTGCGATGGCGAGTGTGTGCAGCACGGTATTGGTGCTGCCGCCCATGGCCATATCCAGCGCGAAGGCGTCGTCGACGGCCTGCTGCGTGACAATCTGCCGTGGGGTGGGGCCGGAATCCACCAACTCCACGGCGCGACGCCCCGCCTCGCGCGCCAGCCGGTCGCGCTCCTCCGAATCGGCCAGGGCGCTCCCATTGTAGGGCAGCGCCAGGCCGAGCACCTCCATGAGGCAGTTCATGCTGTTGGCTGTGAACAGGCCGCTGCAGCAACCGCAGGCCGGGCAGGCGTTGTCCTCCAGCACTTTCAGCCGTTGCCCGTCGATGGTCCCGGCTTTATAGGCGCCCACGCCCTCAAACACGCTGATCAGGTCCACCACTTCGCCATCAGGCGTCCTGCCCGCGGGCATCGGGCCGCCGCTGATGAAGATAGTGGGGATATCCAGCCGCACCGCCGCCATCAGCATTCCGGGCACGATCTTGTCGCAGTTGGGGATGCAGACCATGGCGTCGAAGCGGTGGGCGGAGATCATGGTCTCCACCGAATCGGCGATCAACTCGCGGCTCGGCAGGGAGAACTTCATCCCCACGTGGCCCATGGCGATTCCGTCGTCCACCCCGATGGTATTGAACTCGAAAGGCACGCCCCCGGCGTCCCGCACCGCGTCCTTCACCACCTTGCCAAAACGCTGAAGATGGACATGCCCCGGGATGATGTCCACATAGGAGTTGACCACCGCCACAAAGGGCTTGGTCATATCTTCGTCGGTCAGTCCCGTCGCCTTGAGGAGCGCCCGGTGTGGCGCGCGCTCGAAGCCCCGTTTAATCCGGTCGGAGCGCATCCGTCACCTGTTGTAGCGGCGCATCAGGCCGCTCATCATAAACCGCTCGTCCTCGGGTCGCTCCCAACGGCCGGCCGCGCCCGCCGTTGCGTCATCGTCCGATTGCGATCGAGGGCAGGCGCCGTTCCGCTGCCACGCCCCTCTCCCCAGGGGCTGATGGCTCGAGGCCTGGCCCGAATAGAAGCTCTGGGGCTCCTCTTCCGTCGGATAGGTCATAATTGCGCTCCTTTCCCTCATTCGGCGGCTGTCCATCCGCACGCCGTCCCTTGTTTGGCTGCGGTGCCCGATTGTTGCACCCAGGCCGCCACGCTCTCTCACACCCGCTGGACCTCATCCGCCGCGCCGTCCGGCGGTGAGGCCAGCGTTTCCCCGGCCGCCGGTGGCTGCGCATCCGGGCCGGCCTCCTCTGCAGACCAAGTGGCCGCCCAGGCGTTCGCCCACGGCCCGTGCTTCTTCGTCCAGCGCTCGGCGCTTCCCTTCGGCTCGCGTTGCACTTGCCTGATCTCGGACATGGTTCCCTCCCCTTCTCTTTGCGCGCCGGATCGCGCCTCCGTTAACCGAGCGGAGCCGCCTCTCTGGCGGCTCCGCTTTCTTCCTTCATTGAGACCTGCCCCTCACCTCCACCGGTCCCTTTGCCGGACGACCGCCAGTATCCGCTGCTCGCGGATGACGAGCAGCAGGACAATAATGAGGGACAAGATATACAGCAGTTCATGCAGCAGACTCATACCTTCCACCTTCCGACATCCGCAGAAAAACCAAGAGCACCTCCGGTTAGAGGTGCTCCGCGTTTGTCACTGATCTTCCTGGACCGCTACACCACAACCGGCATCCGCCTGTCCTCCCGGATAAGGACGAGCAGGCTAACGATAATCCCCAAAATGACGATGCTGTGTGCGGCCATCTACGTGCCTATTCGCACTCCCACTTCTATGTTAGCCTACCCTATCACATTTTTCGACTTTGTCAAGCGGTACCCGAGTTTTTTAAGGCCGAGCCATTCGCGTGGCAGCTTTTGCAACGAATATCTATCTCATCCCCAGTTATCATCAGTAAGGAACCGGGATTCCGCGAATAGGTAGATCAAGGCTATCGACAGCACCATTCCGGCGTACCCGCCGCAGACTGTTCACTATTCACCAATCGGCGTTTGCGGCCGCTTATTCCTCACGATCACCAAGGTGCTTTGCCTCGTGCAGCGAAATCACGATGTAGGTCTTGTGCGCCGGGCGATGGAAGTCAATCGGATAACCGAGAGAATGGCGGCAGTCCCAAAGGATTCTCCCGTCGCCATAGTCCCATGCATAGGCGAGCCGTCTCTTGTCCGCGTCCTTGGTGGGCTTTGGGATACTTTTCCGGCGAGGCGAGAGGGGAGCCATGCGGTAGAGAGAGCCCCCTCCCGCCGGTCGGCCGGAGGGGGCTGAACCCACGCCCTGTTGGCGATCTCTAGAAGCCCGGATCTCTCCAGACTACTGTACCGCCGACCATGGTCAGCAGGACGTCGGTGTTGGAGATGTCATCGGGGTCGATCTGCGTGATGTTCTGGTTGAGCACGATGAGATCGGCCAGCTTGCCTTTCTCGAGGGACCCGGTGACCTTCTCCTGATGCAGCTGGTACGCAGCATTGATGGTGACGGCGCGGATCGCCTCCTCGAGCGAGAGACCGGGGAGAGCGTTCATCGTTCCATCGAACTCGGGGAAGTCGGGGCCCCAGTCCGCCTCACGGAGAATGGAGACTTCCAGTTGCATCCATTCGTCGAACGGATCGAGACAGCAGTCGCTGCCCAGCGACACGTGGCCGCCGCCTTCGGTGATCGGCACGGTGGGTTCGTACCAATCCCAGCGATCGCCGAGGTACGGCTTGACCGCCAGGGTCGAATCCGGGGCCGGCTTGGCCCACACCAGACCCATCGCAGCGGTCACGTCGAGGCGGCCGAAGCGGTCATAGTCTGCCGGGTTGACCAGTTCGGCGTGGGCGATCGACTGGTGGGGCTTGAGCGACGGGTTCTCGTCATGGGCGTACTCGAAGGCGTCCAGCGCCACCGTGACCGCCCCGTCGCCGATGGCATGGATGTGGGATTGCCAGCCACGTCGCTCGAGCTCGGCGACGACCTCATTCAGGATCTCGGGGTCGGCGTACAGGTTCCCCTGGGCATATTCGTCGGTACGGGGGTTCCCCTCTTCATCCAGGTACGGCTCCGACAGGTATGCCGTCTGCGCCGGGTACTGGATGATCCCGTCGATGAGGAACTTGGCGATGCCGATCGTGAGCCCGGGCTCGGCGACCAGCTCCGGGCCGGTCTGCTTGCCGGGCCGCCACTCCCTGACCGAAACCGGGATCTCCCAGGGATCTTCGAATTCAGCGCGTATCGCGTCGAGCTCATCGAAGCCCTCCTCCGACGGATCGTTGAGCAGATTGCTCCTGACCGCGAAGTGCGCCCGCGCGGTCAGGCCGCCTGCATCCTGCAATGCGGCGAACACCTCGATCAAGCTGCGTCCAGAGGAGGCCTGCATGAAGGTGGTAACCCCTTCTTGGCTGAACTCCAGCATGCGATCCCCGGCCAGCTCAACCTGGCGCTCAAACGGCACCGGCGGTGCCGGCGGGACGAGGTTCCTTACCAGACGGCCGGCGGCGTCCTGCAGGATGCCGTTCGGTTCACCGTCAGGATCGTGGTTGATCACCCCGCCGGGCGGGTCCGGCGTCGTGCTGTCGATCCCTGCCAGGTCTAGAGCGGCTTGGTTGACCAGGATGTTGTGCCCGGTGACCGCTGCGGTCACGTAGATCGGACGGTTGTCCGGATTGTCCAGCGCATCGAGCATGCTCTTGTGCGGCACCGTCCCGGCGGGACGCAGGAACTGGAAATACAGGTCGTGCACGACCAGGAAATTGTCGGGTGCCCCGGGCTCACCGGTATTGAACTGCGGGTCGTCCAGGCACGCCTGCACCTTGGCCTGGAACTCTGGAACCGTCAGGGGCCCGCCCCCCATGTTGCAGTCCGGCCGGTCCGGATTGGTGACTTCGTGGATGTGTCCCTCCTGGATCCCCGGCATCACCATACGGCCCTCGAGATCGATCACCTCGGTGTTCGGTCCGATCAGCCTCTCTGCGGCAGCGTTCGGGCCGACGAAGACGATCACCCCATCATCGATGGCGATCGCCTCTTTGACGCTGTTGGCATTGTCCACCGTGTAGATGAAACCGTTCAGCATCACGATGTCGGCCGGATTTGGCGCCGCCGCCGCTGGGGTCGGAACCGGGCTCAATCCGACGACCAAGATGATCATCGAGGCGGCGACGAGGAGTATGTGCGAGAGCGATTTAGAACTGTGGATCCTTGGCATGATGTTCCCTCCCTGTGGGTTTGCACCTTGTCAAGCGGTGCGGCCTCTCTGTGATTCGTCAGTAGCCTCTCCTCACCTCCCGTTCTTCCGCGGTCTCCATCAGCATCGCTCCCATTATGCGGGCGCATGATGCCTCATCCGGGAATATGCCTACCCCATCGGTCCCCCGTTTGACCTCCTTGTTGAGCCGCTCAAGCGGATTTGCGGAGTAGATACTGCTTGAATGCTCGGGCGAAAATGCCATGTCCGCCAAGTTGCGAGTCTCAGCTTTCTGCAGGAGCTCGGCTGCCTTTGGTCAGCGCCGATCCGCAACCTTCAGCATCTCCGCCAGCTGCTGACCAGGTGTGCCGGCAACTGTGTCCTCTGTCTGAGAGAGTCCCTTGCAGATTCACGGCGTCCTCCCGCAGGCGCTCAACAACTGCCGTGGCCTCGCCAAGACAGTGGAGGGTCCAGGGCTGGCTTGGTCATCGTGCTCCCTCCTTTCCTGGTTCTCGACAACCATAAGGAAGAACACCACGGCCTTCTTCACAAGCCCGTATTCAAATCCCTTAATGACCTAATGTATTTTGGAGATACACCGAGCGCGTCATCATTCGGCCTGCGCCCCCCCGCCTCCAGGAACGCCCCTTGTGACCAGATGGCAGCCGAATATGCCCCCCGCGTCAGAACCGACTTTTCGAGAGGAATCATACAGCCAAGGCGCGAATGCGTCAACCGGAGCGACTGGACAGCAGGTTTTCCTCAACTGTCTTCTTCGAACTTGACTCCCCCCGCTCCCTGTGTTATTCTGCCTGCATCGACATGCTGACCAAAGCGCACCGCTACGCTATCTACGCCTATTATTACTTCTTTACGGGGGAGCGTCATCCGCTGCTGCTTGACCTTGGCTAGATAGAACCGGTCCTGGAACCTAAAGCGTCGAGCACCAGCTCGGCGCTTTTTTCGTTTCTCCACCTTGGGGACGCTGTCGCCGGGAATGCGAAGGAGAAAAGGAGAGAGTGCCATGATCATCGTTATGGGACGGGACGCCTCGGCAGGGCAGGTGGCCGATGTCGTCTCCCGGGTCGAGGGAGAGGGTTTCCAGACCAACCTCAGCGTAGGCGAAGAGCGCACCATCATCGGGGTGGTCGGGGATGAGCGAGGCCTCTCCGCCAGCCAATTCGAGGCCATGGAGGGCGTCGAGCGTGTGCTCAGGGTCCTGCACCGATTCAAGCTCGCCTCGCGCGAGATGCATCCCGAGGACACCGTCGTATCCATCAACGGAGTGCAGGTCGGCGGCCCCCAAATCGTCATCATCGCCGGGCCGTGCGCCGTCGAAAGCCGCTCTCAACTGCTTGAGACAGCATATGCGGTCAAAGAGGCCGGCGCGTCCGCCTTGCGCGGCGGCGCGTACAAGCCCCGCACATCCCCATACAGCTTCCAGGGGCTGGGGGAGGAAGGGCTTGAATTGCTGGCCGAGGCCAAGCAGGCCACCGGCCTCTCCATCGTCACGGAGGCGATGTCACCCGAACAGATCCCCCTGGTGATGCGCTACGCCGATGTCATCCAGATCGGGGCGCGCAACATGCAGAATTACGCCCTGCTGCGGGCCGCCGGCGAGTCGGGTCATCCCGTCCTGCTCAAACGCGGCCTGATGTCCACCATCGAGGAATGGCTGATGTCGGCGGAGTACGTGCTAGCCCAGGGCAACTCGCGGCTCATGCTCTGCGAGCGCGGCATTCGCACCTTTGAAACCTACACTCGCAACACAACGGATATTAACGCCGTCCCCGTGGTCAAGAGCCTTTCCCACCTGCCTGTCATCCTCGATCCGAGCCACAGCACCGGGAAGTGGCAGTATGTGACCGCCGTCGCCCGGGCCGGAATCGCGGCCGGAGCCGACGGCCTGATGGTGGAGGTCCACCGGGATCCGAAGCACGCCCGTTCCGACGGGGCGCAGAGCCTCACACCGGAGAACTTCAAGATCCTGGTCGCGGAGACCGCTCGCATCGCGGCCGCCATGGGTCGGGAGGGGGTGAGGGCGCATGAAGCTTGAGGGCATGCAGGTGACTATCGCCGGCCTGGGATTGATGGGCGGCTCCCTGGCGCGTGCGCTGCGTCCCTTGGGGCCCACCATCAGCGGGATAGATCACGATCCAGAGACGCTCCGCCTCGCACAGGAGCTTGGCGTCATCGATCGCGCCAGCCCCGCGTTGGAAGACGGCCTGAGGCGGTGTGACCTGGCGGTGCTCGCCGTGCCGGTGCGCTCGTGCGTGGCGATCATCGAGCGCCTCGGCCGCGATCTCCCCGTCCCACCGCGGCTGCTCGACCTGGGCTCCACAAAAGCCGCCATCGTCGACGCGATGCGCAGCCTGCCGCCGGAGTGCGATCCCATCGGCGGACATCCGATGTGCGGCAAGGAGACATCGGGGCTGCTCTCCTGCGATCCGAACTTGTATCAAAATGCCACATTCGCGCTTGTGCCGACGGAGCGTACTTCAAACGATCTGGTGGACTTCGCCCAGGAATTCGTCCGTTCACTGGGCGCCCATCCGTTACTGCTGGACGCCGATGAACACGATCGGATGGTCGCCTACTCCAGCCACCTCCCATACTTGATCGCGGCCGGGCTGGTCAGAACCATCGAGCCCATCGGTCGCGAACATCCGCGCTTGTGGCAACTGCTCGGCCCGGGCTTCCGCGACACCTCGCGCCTGGCCGCGGGGGATCCGGGCATGATGATCGACATCTTGTCGACCAACCGCGCCTACATCGAGGAGGCATTGGCCGGGATGACTGGCGCAATGGAAGGCCTGCGTTCCACCTTGCAGAATGAGGCGACCCTGGCCGAGTGGTTGGAAAGCGCCCGGCTCCGCCGCCGGGAATTGGCGTTTCAGGTCCCAGGGAGCCGGAAGTAGATGGAGCTGCGAATACTCGGACCTTCTCCAGCATTGAAGGGGGCGCCTTGCCCGCCCGGGGACAAGTCCATATCCCACCGGGCTTTGCTGCTGGCTTCCCTTGCCCACGGCCCTAGCCGCCTGTTGGGCTTTCTAAGGGCAGGCGTGACGGAAGCGATGCTCGATTGCTTGCGGAAGCTGGGCGCCGACGTGGAGTTCATCAGCGACGACGATTTGTTGGTCATCGGCCGGCCCTGGGCGTCTCCCAAAAAGTCATTGGACTGCCGAAATTCCGGCGCGACCATGCGCATGCTGTTGGGCGCGCTGGCTGGTCGCCCTCTGCGGTCGACTCTCGATGGAAGCGAGCGCCTGCGTCAGCGACCAATGGGCCGCGTGGTGGAGCCGCTGATCGCCATGGGAGCCAATATCCGTGCCCAGGGGCCGGGAAACCAACCCCCGCTTGTGGTACAGGGAGGCGGGCTGCACGGCGTTGAATACCAACTGCCAGTGGCCTCCGCCCAAGTGAAGACCGCGATCCTCTTCGCCGCGCTCTCGGCCGAAGGCAAGACCCTCCTTCAAGAGCCCGGCCCCTCACGCGACCACACTGAGCGCATCCTGGAGAGCCAGGGGATCGCCATCCGCTTCGGGGATCTGCAGGTGGAGCTGACACCTGAGACACGTCCCTTGCCCGCCTTCACCCTGCGCATTCCCGGGGATATCTCCTCCGCCGCCTTTCTCATCGTCGCAGGGCTCACGGTTCCGGGATCCTCCCTGCGTATCGGCAGCGTCGGGATCAACCCCACTCGCACGGGGCTGCTGGACACCTTGCTGGAAATGGGCGCCGACATCCAGGTTGGCGAGCAGCGGCAGGATGGCAGGGAGCCCGTGGCGGACCTGGGCGTGAAACCCGGCGGCCTGCAGGCGGTGGACATCCACGGAGACCGGGTCGTGCGCATGATCGATGAATTTCCCATCTTTGCCGTCGTCGCCACACAGGCGGCCGGTGAAAGCACCGTTCGCCAGGCATTGGAACTGCGCCATAAGGAATCCGACCGCATCAGCGCGCTTGTCGGAGAGCTGCGTAACATGGGGGCCCAGATCGAAGAGCTCCCCGACGGTTTCGTGGTGGCAGGCCCCACCCAACTGCAGGGAGCTCGCCTGCATTCCCATGGAGACCATCGCCTGGCCATGGCGCTGACCGTCGCCGGCCTGCTCGCGCAGGGTGAGACTGTCATCGAAGGCGCGGAATGCATCCAGGAATCCTTTCCCGGCTTCCTGAAAAGCCTCGCCTCCCTGGGGGCACAAATCGCATGAAACGTGTGGCGTTGATCGGCTACCCTTTGGGGCATTCCGTCTCCCCAGCCATGCACAATGCGGCATTCCGCAAGCTCGGTCTGGACTGGGAATACGAGGCGCGCCTGACCCCCCCGGAGAAGCTTCGGGGAGCTGTCGCCGCACTGCGGGACGACCCCTGGGTGGGTGCCAATATCACCGTGCCCTTCAAGGAAGATGTGCTCCCTTTGCTGGACGAAGTCGATCCGCGCGCAGCAACAGTGGGCGCGGCGAACACGATATGGAGCCGCGAGGGGCGGCTGATCGGCGAGAATACTGACGTTGAAGGATTTCGGATCGATCTGGGGGCGCATTGCCCGAACCCCTCAGACGGAACAATGGTTGTCCTTGGCGCGGGAGGTGCAGCGCGCGCGGTGGTATTCTCCCTCGCCCAAGAAAGCGTGGACCTGCGTCTGATCTGCCGTCGAGAGCCGCCAGGGCGTCAAATCGCCGCCGCACTTCGGGCCCATTCCGGGGTCGAATTGCGGGTGCTTCCCTGGAGGGAAGCTTCGTTCCGGGGGATCCCCGCAACGACGAGCCTTCTCGTCAACGCCACCCCCCTCGGCATGCACCCCCATTCGGACGCCAGCCCCTGGCCGGAGGCTGTCCCCTTCCCCCGCCGGGCTTTCGTGTATGATCTGGTCTACAATCCAAGGGTGACCCGGTTTGTCCAAACGGCCCGCGCCCAGGGCCTAAGGGCGGCCACCGGCATGGGCATGCTAGTAGAGCAGGGTGCGCTGGCCTTCGAGCGCTGGACCGGCTTGCCGGCGCCTCGTGAGACCATGCGACGTGCCGCAGAGCGAACGCTGGAGGCTGACTATGCTTAGATTCTTGACCGCCGGCGAATCACACGGACCTGCCGTAGTCGCCATACTGGAGGGGATGCCGGCTGGATTGCAGTTGTCCCCCGACGACATCGTCCCAGACCTGGCCCGAAGGCAGCGGGGCTACGGCGCAGGTCCCCGCATGAAATTGGAGCGCGACCAGGTGGAGATCCTGGGCGGTGTGATGGCCGGGGAGACTCTGGGGTCGCCCATCGCCATGCGCATCGAGAACCGGGTCCACGGTCGCTGGAAGGGGACGCCGGTCGACCCGATGACGGTGCCGCGGCCGGGTCACGCCGACCTCACCGGCGCCTTGAAGTATGGCTACCGAGACCTGCGCCGGTCGCTGGAGCGCGCTTCCGCCAGGGAGACCGCAGCCCGCGTGGCGGTAGGCAGCGTTTGCCGGCGGTTGCTTGGACAATTCCATATCCAGGTCGGGAGTTATGTGTGCGAAATCGGATCGGCGTGCGCAAGTTTCGAGAGCATGGGGTACGCGGCGCGCTTTCAGAACGCCGAGGCCAGCGCCGTGCGCTGCCCTTCGGAGGCGGGAGATGCCGCCATACAGGAGGAGATCGAAGCCGCCATTAGGGAAAAAGACACGCTGGGAGGAGTTTTCGAAGTCGTCGCATTGGGCGTCCCTGCCGGCTTGGGAAGCTATGTGCATTGGGATCGTCGGCTCGACGCCCAGTTGGGCTTAGCCTTCATGAGCATCCCCGGGATCAAAGGCGTCGAGATCGGCGAGGGGTTCGCGAACGCGCGCAAACGGGGGACGCAGGTGCACGACGAAATATGCGTCTCCAGCGGGAAGCTCGTGCGGCCCACCAATAACGCCGGAGGCACGGAGGGGGGTATTTCCAACGGCCAGCCGCTGGTGGTCCGCGCGGCCATGAAACCCATCTCCACAACCCTCACGCCGCGCCGTTCCGTCGATCTTCAAACCGGGGAAGCTGCGCAGACCCGCTATGAACGTTCCGATTTCTGCGCCGTGCCAAGAGCGACGGTGATCGGAGAAGCGCTGATGTGCTACGTGCTGGCAGGCGAATTGCTGGTGAAGCTGGGCGGGGATTCGATGGAGGAGCTGCTCGAACGCTACCAGCGCTTGCGCGAACCGCGCCTGGCGGATTTGGAGATGGACGGCACCCCGGCCGTCTTCTGGGAGTGAACTTTGCCATTATCTGACTCACCCGCGCCCAATCCAGATTTGTCCAACCACCCGGGGCCCGAGGCGCACGCCTGTTCGGAGGGCGCGCTTGCCCCGGAGAATCTCATCCTCTTCGGCCCTCCCGCTTCAGGGAAGAGCGCCGCCGGTTTGGCGCTGGCCCAGTCGCTGGGCAGAGAATTCGTCGACACCGATGCCCGCATCGAAGCGGAGACGGGGAAGACAATCACTGCGATATTCCGGACCCAGGGAGAAGCGGCCTTCCGCTCCCTGGAAGCCAAGCTGGCGCGCTCGCTGGCGGCGCGCGCCGGCCTGGTGGTTGCCTGCGGCGGCGGGATGCTGCTCAATCCGGAAAGCCGCCGGCGCTTGGAGGGGAGCGGTCGGGTGATCTTCCTCGACTCCAGCGTGCAGTCCATCCGACGCCGCCTGTCCGACAACCCCCAGACCAGGCCGCTACTGGCGGGCGACCCAGACGAAGGGCTCAAGCGCCTGCTGTCAGAACGCGAGGCGGTGTATGGATCCTTCCCAGAGCGGGTGGACACCAGCCATCGCCGCCCGGATGAAGTCGCAAGTCTGCTCGCAGTGCGATGCGCCTCCGCCTCCCCCCATTCTTTCGAGATCCGGCAGCCGCCGGCCGCCACTCATGGCAAGTTGAGTTCAGGTGCGCTGGAAGGATGTTCCCCTGATCTGGCCGAATACGACCTCCGTCCGCCCCTGGTCATCGTCGCCGACTCTAACGTCGCCGCCCTATACGCCAGAAAGCTGGCTCGATCGCTGGCCGCGGAGACTCTCGTCTTCCCTGCCGGCGAACAGCATAAGACTCTGCACACCGCCGCCCGGCTGTACGCAGGACTGCTGGATCAGGGGATGGATCGTCGCGGGACCGTGCTGGCCTTGGGAGGTGGCGTAACCGGTGACTTGGCGGGATTTGTAGCCGCCACGTTCATGCGCGGGGTCCACTGGGTAAATCTGCCCACCTCTAGCCTGGCCATGATCGATGCGAGCCTGGGAGGCAAGGTCGGAGTGGATATGCCTCAAGGCAAGAATCTGGTGGGCGCGTTTCATCCGCCCGCCCTCATCCTTGCTGACACGAGGACATTGAACACACTTCCAGCGGCCGAGTTCAAGGCGGGATTGGCGGAATTGGTCAAAGCTGCATTGATCGCGGATCCCCTCCTCTTCGAGTGGTTGGAGATCGGCGACGGACGGCCCACCCAGCGCTGGCTCGAACGCGCCCAGCAGGTCAAGATCGAACTGGTGCAGCGCGATCCTTTCGAGCGCGGTGTGCGCGCCGAGCTCAACCTGGGGCACACAGTCGCCCATGGGCTGGAAGCGGCCAGCGGGTACAGGCTGCGCCATGGCGATGCGGTGGCGATCGGCATGCTTGCGGAGGCGCGCATGGCGGAGGCCGTGGGCCTGGCCGCGGCCGGCTTGGCGGGCCGCGTTCACGCCGCCCTGGCCAACCTGGGTCTGCCCACGCGCGCCCAAGGCATCTCGTGCCAGGCTGTCCTTGGAGGGATGCGGGCCGACAAGAAGCGCCGTGGCCGCGAACTGCGGTTCTCCCTGCCGCGTGACGTCGGGGAGGTGGAGATCAACCGCCACGTCCCGGAGGGGGTCCAGCGGGCAGCGCTCAAAGGCGTATTGGAGGAATGATGATCAGAATTCTGGTGCTCAACGGCCCCAATCTCAACCTCACCGGCGAGCGCAAGCCGGAGATATATGGGACGACCACCCTGGAGGACATCCAAGGGCGGCTCCAACGCCTGGCAAGCGCTTGGGACATGGAAGTGCGGGGCTGCCAGTCCAACCACGAGGGAGAACTCATCGACGCCCTACATGAGGCGCGGGCATGGGCGGACGGGGTGATCATCAACCCTGGCGCGCTGGCGCACTATTCCATCGCCTTGAGAGATGCCATCGAGGCGATGGACGCCCCTGCCATAGAAGTGCACCTCTCCAACATCGCCGCCCGTGAGGCATTTCGCCAGAAATCTGTCACCGCAGGCGCTTGTTTGGGGAGCATCAGCGGTTTGGGCAGTTTGGGCTACACGCTGGCCTTGCGCGCGCTGCATGAGGTCCTCTTGGATTCGGCTTAGGTCGAGTTTGTTCCCCAGCCAGGTTGATGGTTGCACCTTCGCACGTTCAAACGTGATAACGTCCCAACGTGGAACGGCCTTGTCGTTCGTCGTCATTCGTTCGGCGTTGGTCGGTGGCCGGTGTCTTCAATGGCGCTGCGTGCCACAAGAATCCGGATTCAATCCAGGGCGGACCCCGAGCCGAACCCCCTCCACCCCCATGGTAGAATCACCGCCAGGAGGGGCGAACCATGATCAACGAGGATCTGCTCGAGATACTGCGCTGCCCGGCCTGTGTGCGCGAGAAAGAAGGCCTGTTGAAGTTGGAGCACGACACCTGGCTGGTCTGTCAGGACTGCGATCGCAAGTACCCCATCCGAGACGATATCCCGGTGATGCTGATCGAAGAGGGCGATAAGTGGATCTCAGTCAGCGTGGAGGATCTCCCGGTTCCACCCCCTGAAAAATGACCCTTTGATGCCCGGAATTCAATCTCTGATCGAAACGCTGGTCAGCGGCGATGAAACGCGCGCCGAGGCGGCCGCCAATGAGATGCCCAAGTGGGGTGAGACGGCCTTTCGCGAGTTGCTCGAACTGCGGGGGTCGCATGAGCCCGACGAGCGCTGGTGGGCGACGCGCGCCCTGGCCAATTTCCAATGCCATGCAGCCTCAGAAGCACTCCGGGAATCCCTGGAGGATCCGGATCCCGACGTGCGGCAGTGCGCAACACTGGCACTGCGGCATGTCCCCAGCGCGGCGGCAATCCCTGCCCTTCTGCAGGCCATGGCGAGCGAAGATGCGCTGCTTTCCCGCCTGGCATCCGACGCCCTATCCGCAGTCGGCCCCCCTGCGTTTGGGCCCCTGGAAAGAGCCGCCGGATCGCTTCACCCTGCGACTCGGCTGGGTGCCATCCGCGCCCTTGGGCGTATGGCCATCCCGGATGCAGTCCCCATTCTGTTCGCGGCTCTGGACGACCCCTCCCCGATGGTCCAGTTCTGGGCGGAGGACGGCCTGGAGCGGCTGGGGGCGGGTATGATCTTCTTTCAACGGTAGCCCCCTCATCCCCCGAGCACCCAAAACAGCCAAACCGCCACGATCATCAAGCCCAAGACGAGCTTCACGCCGAACGAGGCCCCGTAGCCCAGTGCCAAGCCAACGACCCCCCGCGCCGCCCTGCGGGGATCCCGCTGGCGCCGATATTCCATGGCGTATGTCCCCCCCAGCAGGCCCATAATCCCTCCCACGGGGCCCAGGAAGAGCGTCGCCGCCAGCCCGACCCCCACCCCGACGGCCAAAGACCAACCGGATGCGCCGCCGAGCTTGGCGCCCGCCCCTCCGGCCAGGATCTCCGCCAGCCCCCCCACCAGGGCCAGACCGCTGATGAGGGCAAACAGCCAGGGGCCCCGGGCCCCCCAACCGGCGACCAATCCATAGGCCAGCGCTCCCAGCCAGATCAAGAGCATATCGGGCATTGCCGGGATGGCGATGGATATCAGCCCGGCCAAGATCAGGCAGCCTGAGAGCACAAAGCCCAGGGCTTCATTCACCGGCGTCCCCTGCGGGATGAATCACCTCCAGGCCGCCCATCCACGGCTGCAGTACCTCCGGCACTACGACGCTCCCATCCACCTGCTGATTGTTTTCGAGGACCGCGATCAGGGTGCGCGGCAGGCCCAATCCCGAGCCGTTCAGCGTATGCAGGTGCTGGGGCCGCGCCCCGGGCTCCGGCCGGTAGCGGGCCTCCGCCCGGCGCGCCTGGAAGTCCCCGCAGTTCGAGAGCGAGGACACCTCCAACCACTCCCCGCACCCCGCCGCCCAGGCCTCCACATCGTAAGTCTTCCGGGCGGTGAACCCGAGGTCACCGGTGCAGAGTTCGACCACCCGGTAGGGCAGCCCCAGGGCACGGCAGGTCTCCTCGGCATGGCCGACCATCCTTTCCAACTCGGCCTCGGATTCCTCGGGCCGGCAGAAAGTGTACATCTCAACTTTGTCGAACTGGTGCCCGCGCTTGATGCCGCGCACATCCCGCCCGGCGGACATCTTCTCCCGGCGGAAGCAGGGGGTGTAGGCCGTATAGTGGCGGGGCAGAGTCCCGGCCTCCAGGATCTCGTCCATGTGGTAGGCGGTCAAGGGCACCTCCGCAGTGGGCACCATCCAGCGATCTTCCTCCACGTCTCGGTACAGGTTGTCCCGGAACTTCGGCAGCTGCCCGGCGGCGAAGAGAGTCTGCTCGCGCACCATGAAGGGCAGGTATTTCTCCTCGTAGCCCTGCCGCAGATGCAAGTCAAGCATCCAGGCGATGAGCGCCCGCTGCAGCGCCGCACCTGGCCCGTTGAGGACGTAGAAGCGAGAGCCGGTGATCTTTACCCCGCGCTCGAAATCCAGAATCCCCAGTTCGGGGCCCAGGTCCCAGTGGGGCTTGGGCGGAAAACTGAACTCGGGCGGCTCACCGACCGTGCGCACGACCACGTTCGCACTCTCATCCGGCCCATCGGGCACGCTCTCATCGGGGATGTTGGGGATCTCCATCATCAGCACCTGCAGCTCGTCTTGCACCTGGCGGACCCGTTCATCCAGCGCATCAATCCGCTCCCCCACCTCCCGCATGGCCTCGATCTTCTCCCTTCGGGAGGCCGCATCCCGGATGCGGCCGATCTGTTTGGAAACGGTGTTGCGCTCGGCCCTAAGCCCCTCCACCTCCGTGAGCAACTCCCGGCGCAGCTCATCCAACTCCAGCGCACGATCTATGGGCGCCTCGATCCCCCGACGGCCCAGGGCGCGCTTCACACCCTCCGGCTCTCTGCGCAGAAGCTCGATATCCAGCATGGCGACTCCTCCTTAAACAATCCGCGCCCCCTCATCGCAGGACGAGGGGGCGCCCGTGGTGCCACCTGCATTCGCCGCCTTGGCGGCCTTATTCACGCGTTATCGGGCGTTCCCGGCTCCTTTACGACAATTCACGCGTCCCTGCAGGAGCGACGTGGACCTTCTCGGGATCCGGCGGAGCGGAAGGCGCCGGAATTGCCGCCGCCTCGCACTCCCCGGCGGCTCTCTGCGGGCAATGTCCCGGCGCGATTCTCCGCGCACGTCTTCGAAACCTTCAAATGCTCGTCAGTCATCCGATTATACAATTCCGATAAGCGGTGTCAAGTTAAAGGGGGACGGGGCAGGCAGGGATTAAGGGTCAGTGAGCAGGGATCAGTGAGCAGGGCGTGGGGCAACGGGCGGAATCAGCCAGCGCGCCACTTCTTCCAGCGCTATCTGTGCTTTTTTCTCACTTCCGCAAAGGATCCCGATATCGCCGGCGTACCCCACCATCCGGTACTCCTTTCGTAGCTCCCAGCCGTCAGCTCCCTCGCCAGATGTCTCCGGCTTGTTCAGCCTCTTCGGGCACTCCCGCCGGTTCCCTTTCCGATTGTCTGTCCTTCACGCATCCACCTTCCTGCTTCCCTTCGCTCCACGCCCGTTACGGCGCTTCTCGGCTACTATGGAAGCTCTGACCCCTGTGCAGCTCTCCTGACTGCACGGGTCTCCCTGCTTCAGCTGCACGCCCTTCCCGACCATTCCATCTCCAGCCACCTGATGCGCTCCCACCGCGGCTTTGTCACGCTACCCTTCAGCTCAGTGGATCTCCCGCTTCCGCAGGTCAAGGCCTCGCCACTCTCTAGCAGTCTCGCCAGACGCACCCGGCCGTATCGGGTTCGTCATCCTATGGGCTGGTCCTTCACCTCCTGCCGCTCTCCACCCCGCCTCACGGCGGCGCAGCTGCATTCGGTTACAGGCCGGAGAGCGTATGCATGGAGGGGACTCCCACCCCTCTGTGCATGCACGCCCGCAGGCGCACTGGGGGCCGGTCTGAGGCCGGCCCCTTTGGTGTATCGCCACCCCACGCGGGACCCAGGAGCTTGATTGCCAAGACCTCAGAAGGCCTGGGACAGGTGCTGCAGCACGAACGCTTTCTCCAGCAGATCCAAATACAGGAGCGTTGTCTTGCCCACCCGACGCGGCCCATAGATAATCAAGGCCAAGCCGGGTGCGAGATACTGCTCCAATGGCTCATACTCTCGCTTGATCATAGACACGAGCATATCCAAATTCCATAAACTGACCAAGATTCATGGAGCGCAACTCCATATATTCATATCACTCTGTGGATCTCTACTCCATGAATTCTCACCTGCGCCGACCGCGGCGAACGAAGCCAGCATTGGACTCAAACCCCACAGGTCTACCAGGCCTCGAACGGGGTTCCCCCCGGCTTCCAGACAGATATGGTGCATTCGTCGCCGGACGCTCGCCCCCCACCCTGGTTCCGTTACAAGCTCCTCATGCCAGAAGCTGCAACCTGGAACCTGTAACCCATCAGCCTATTCGCCTCGCCTGCAATAGGTCCGGCCATTCCATCGCCAGTTTGGAGGCGCTCTCACGGTTCCCGATTTGACATACTGCGCCAAAGGCTCTATCCTCAGCCCTTACACGGCGAGGCGGAGCGCGGCCAAGCGTGCAGGCACGCTCCGAGAATTGGACGCAAGCAGGTGGGGGGCGCAGCCGACACTCGCGTCTGGTTGTTTTCCCGGAGCCCCCCACCGAGAGAAGGCAGGGCGATGGACATCTTTGAGAAATGCCGCGAGTACAGCGCGGCGCGCGAGATGAAAGCTGCGGGCTTGTACCCATACTTCCTGCCCCTCGAGGATACCGAGGGGACGGAGGTGACCATTGACGGCCGCAAGGTCTTGATGATCGGTTCGAACAACTACCTGGGCCTGACTACCGATCCGCGCGTGCGCCAGGCAGCCATCGACGCCGTCAATCAATTCGGCACCAGCTGCACCGGCTCCCGATTCCTGAATGGCACGCTCGCCTTGCACCAGGAGCTCGAAGACCGCCTGGCCGACTACGTCGGCAAAGAGGCGGCCTTGGTTTTCAGCACCGGCTATCAGGTGAATCTGGGCGTCATCTCCAGCGTCGTCGGGCGCGGCGAGGTGGTCGTCACGGACAAGGACGACCACGCCAGCATCGTGGATGGGTGCAAGCTGTCCTATGGGACGGTGCGGCGGTTCAACCACAACGATATGTCCCACTTGGCCAGAGTGCTTGAGATGACCGAGGAGGAAAGCGGACGCATGGTGGTGGTGGATGGTGTCTACAGCATGGGCGGGGACCTGGCCCCCTTGCCCGAGATGATCCCCATCTGCCAGAAGAACGACGCCCGCTTGATGGTGGACGATGCCCACAGCCTGGGAGTAATGGGCGGCGGCCGCGGGACCGCGGCGCATTTCGGGGTGGCCGACCAGGTAGACCTGATCATGGGCACCTTCAGCAAATCCTTCGCCTCCCTGGGCGGCTTCATCGCCGGGGATGCTGATGTGATCCACTATATTCAGCACCACGCCCGATCGCTGATCTTCAGCGCCTCAATGCCCGCCCCCAACGCTGCCGCCGTCCTGGCCGCTTTGGAGATCATGAAGACCGAACCGGAGCGCATCGACAACTTGTGGCGAGTCTCCGAACGTATGCGAAGCGGGCTGCAAGAAATGGGATTCAACACCGGCGTCAGCGTCACGCCCATCATCCCGATCATCATCGGCGGCATGGAGCAGACTTTCACCGCTTGGAAGATGTGCTTCGAGCGCGGCATATACACCAACGCCGTCGTCTCACCCGCGGTGCCCCCGGAGATGTGCCTGCTGCGCACCAGCTACATGGCGACGCACACCGACGAGCAAATTGACCGGGCGCTGGATGTCATCGGCGACGTGGGCCGGGAGTTGGGTCTGATTGCCTAGAGAAGTACTCGTCACGGGCGCCACCGGCTTCATCGGCTCCGCCTTGTGCCGCTTGCTGCTCGAGCAGGGCCACCACGTCCGAGCCCTGCATCGCCCCACATCCTCGCTCATCGCCATCCAGGATCTGCCCCTGCAGAGGGTCGTTGGCGACATCTTGCAGGCCGAGACGCTTTCCCCTGCGATGCATGGCGTGGAGTGGGTCTTTCACGCGGCGGCCGAATCCGCGCATTGGAGACACCCTGAGCGGGTCAGTCGCGTGACCGTGGAGGGCACTCGCAACACCGTGCGGGCGGCCCGCGAGGCCTGTGTCGAGCGTCTGGTCTATACGAGCTCCCTCGCCGCGCTGGGAGTCCCCCCCGAGGGTCAGCAGCTCACCGAGGCGGACAACTACAATCTGGACCCCAAACGCTTCCCCTATGGGCATGCCAAGCTGCTGGCGGAGCAGACCGCCGTGGAAACGGCCGGGAGCGACTTGGAGGTGGTGATCGTCAATCCCTCTATTGTGTTGGGCGCCGGTGACCGGAACCAGATCAGCGGCAGCCTGGTGATCGAATCCGCGCGCGGCCACATCCCTTTTTATCCTGCCGGAGGCACCAATTTCGTGCACATCGATGATGTCGCCGCCGGCCATCTCGCGGCGGCCGTGCGCGGTCGGGCCGGGGAGCGGTACATCCTCGCCGGGGAGAATATCAGCTACCGGCGCGCTTTGGCCACGCTGGCGGAGATCACTGGAAGCAAGCCGCCCAAGATCAGACTGCCGGCCCCCCTCACGGGCCCCGCCAGCCACCTCGCCGTTCTCTATGCCCGTTTGATCGGGGTGCCCCTGGATCCCAACCTCATCCGCCTCAGCCGCTATCCCCTCTACTGCGACCGCTCCAAGGCGGAGCGGGGCTTGGGCCTGGAAGACTACCTCCCCTTCCGCCAAGCGGCGCGGGATGCTTACGACTGGTATCGGGAGCAGGGTGTTCTCGAGCCCGCTGCCAAAGAGCGTCAAGGCGGCAAGCCGTAGCGCAGGGCCGGTCTGAGACCGGCCCTTACCGTTCGAATCTGAGCATCTAGGCCGTGTCGATCATGTTATGGCCTGATGGCTGTGCTGAAGGCCTCGCTAGATGTCCAAATTCGCCATTTGCTCGTAGAACTTCCACCGCGCCTGGACATCCTCCCGCAGGGCCTTGAGCAGCCGGTTGGCCCGGTCTGGATCCGCGGCCCGGAGCGCTCGGAACCGGTTTTGAGCGTTGGCGAAGTCCGCCACGTCCTTGGTCGGCGCCTTGGAGTCCAGCTGGAGTGGATTCCGGCCCTCCTCCGAGAGCCGAGGGTCAAAACGATACAGCGGCCAGAACCCGCTCTCGACGGCATCCTTCTGCACGTCGGTGGCCGTCCCCAGGTCCATACCATGGGCGATGCAGTGCGCATAAGCGACCACCAGGGAGGGACCGGAATAGGACTCGGCTTCCCGCAGCGCCCGCACCGCTTGGGTCATGTTGGCGCCATAGGCGATCTGGGCGATATAGATATTGCCGTAGCTCATGGCAATCGCGCCCAAGTCCTTCTTGGGCATATCTTTGCCGGCGGATGCGAACTTCGCCACCGCCGCTCGGGGCGTCGCCTTGGAGGCTTGCCCGCCCGTGTTGGAATACACCATGGTGTCCAGAACCAGCACATTGACGTTGCCACCGGAGGCCAGCACGTGATCCAATCCGCCGTAGCCGATGTCATAGGCCCAGCCGTCACCGCCGACAATCCAGACCGACTTCGGCGCCAGATAGTCCAGGACGCTCAGCAGACGCTTGGCAATCGGGCCGTCGCTTCCCTCCAGCTTCCCTCTGAGGGTATCCAACCTTTCGCGCTGCACCTCGATATCTGCCGGGGACTCGAAGCTCGCTGTCTTGATTGAACGGATCAGGTCGCCGTCCTGGCCCCCCAGGTCGATCTCATTGAGCAGCTCATTGGCGTAGGTCGTCAATCGATCCACGGTCAGTCGCATCCCGAAGCCGAACTCCGCGTTGTCCTCAAAGAGCGAGTTCGACCAGGTGGGCCCGCGCCCGTCGGCCCGTGTCGTATAGGGTGTGGTCGGCAAGTTCCCGCCGTAGATCGACGAGCAGCCGGTGGCGTTGGCGATCATGACCCGATCCCCGAACAGTTGGGTCATTAGTTTGATGTAGGGTGTCTCCCCACATCCCGCGCACGCGCCCGAGAACTCGAACAGCGGCTTCATGAACTGCGAACCCTTGGTGGTGAAACGGTTGAATAGCTGCGGGTCCGGGTCAGGCAGGGAGAGGAAGTAGTCCCACTTCTTCGCCTCCGCCACCCGGATCGGGGACTGCGGCATCATGTTGATCGCCTTGTGTTCCGTCTTGGCGCCCGTCTCGTCCTTTGCGTAGGCGGGGCATATATACACGCATGCGCCGCAGCCCGTGCAATCCTCCGGCGCGACCTGCAGCGTATACACCATGCCCTCGAAGCCGCGTCCCTTCACCGGAATCGCCTCCCAGCCCTCCGGAGCGTCGCCGTTCGCCAGCGCGCCGTCATAGATCTTGGGTCGGATGGTGGCATGCGGGCAAACAAACGCGCACTGGTTGCATTGGATGCAGATACCTGCATCCCAAACAGGGATCTCTTGGGCGACGTTGCGCTTCTCGTACTGGGTGGTGCCGGTGGGATAGGTGCCGTCCTCGGGCAGCAGCGAGACCGGCAGGCTGTCGCCGCGCATGGCGATCATCTCGGCCGTGACACTCTTGACAAACTCCGGCGCGCTCTCCGGGACGGGTGGGCGCATGGAGATATCACTGCTGGCCTTCTGAGGCACAGGTACTTCCTTGATGCGCTCTCTGGCCAAACGGGCGGCTCGCACATTCATATCCACCACGGCCTTGCCCTTCACCCCGTAGGTGTCCTCCACGGCCATCTCGATCATGGTCATGGCCTGCTCCTCCGGGATCACGCCGGAGATGGCGAAGAAAGCGGTCTGCATGATCACGTTGATACGGCTCCCCAGCCCCAGCGAATCGGCCAGGGAGTAGGCGTCGATCACGTAGAAGCGCGCCTTCTTGTCGATCAGCCCTTGCTGCACCTCCACCGGCAAATGGTCCCACACCTCCTGCGCAGGGTATGGGCTGTTTAGCAGGAAGATCCCGCCCGGCTTCAGGTGCTTCAGGATGTCCACTCGTTCCAAGAACAGGAATGCGTGGCAGGCCAGGAATTCGGCCTGGTTGATCAGATACGTGCTGTGAATCGGTTTGGGGCTGAAGCGCAGGTGGGATCTGGTCATTGACCCAGACTTCTTCGAGTCATACTGGAAATAGCCCTGCGCATAGTTGTCCGTCGCTTTGCCAATGATCTTGATCGAGTTCTTGTTGGCGCTGACGGTGCCATCCGCCCCCAGGCCATAGAACATCGCCCGGTGCACTTCTTTGGGGGCGCTGTCAAAGGCATCATCCCACGGCAGACTGGTGCCGGCCACATCGTCGATGATTCCCACCGTGAAGTGGTTCTTGGGGTGTTCGGCGGTCAGGTTGTCCAGCACCGACTTCGCCATCCCCGGATTGAATTCCTTGGAGCCCAAACCATAACGCCCGCCCACGATCACCGGAACGTCTTGCCGATCCATCTCGCCCTCGGCCGCGGCCTCGTTGAGCGCCGCCTGCACATCCAGGTAGAGCGGCTCACCCGCAGCGCCGGGCTCTTTGGTGCGGTCCAGCGCAGCCAATGCCCGGACGCTGGTCGGCAGGGCGGCCAGAAACGCCTTTCTGTCGAAGGGGCGATACAGGCGCACCTTGACCAAGCCGACCTTCTCGCCTTCCGCCGCCAGATGCTCGACCACTTCGTGCATCGTCTCTGCGCCGGAGCCCATCATGACCGCGACACGCTCGGCGTCTGGCGCCCCCACATAGTCGAAGAGGTGATAATGGCGCCCGGTGAGCTCCGCGAAGCGGTCCATCGCCTTCTGGACGATGGCCGGCGTCCGCTCATAGTAGCCATTCACCGTCTCTCGCGCCTGGAAGAACACATCCGGGTTCTGTGCTGTGCCGCGCATCACCGGATGGTCTGGCGACAATCCGCGCGCCCTGTGGGCGAACACGAACTCATCATCGATCATCGCGCGCATGTCATCATATCCGAGCTCTTCGACTTTCTGGATCTCATGCGAGGTGCGGAATCCATCGAAGAAATGCACGAAGGGGACCCGGGCCTCCAAGGTCGAGGCGGTGGAGATGAGCGCGAAGTCCATCGCCTCTTGGACGCTGTTGGAGGGCATCAACGCCCATCCGGTCGAACGGGTGGCCATCACGTCCGTGTGATCTGCAAAGATGGACAGCGCCTGCGCGGCGACCGAGCGCGCCGCCACGTGAAAAGCGGCGGAGGTCAATTCGCCGGCGATCTTGTACATGTTGGGAATCATCAACAGCAATCCCTGCGAGGCAGTGAAGGTGGTCGTCAGCGCGCCGGCCGTGAGTGCCCCATGCACGGCACCGGCCGCGCCTCCCTCCGCCTGCATCTCCACCACATTGGGGACCGTTCCCCACAGGTTGAGTTCCCCGTTGGCAGACTTCTCGTCCGCAATCTCCCCCATGGGTGACGAGGGCGTGATCGGGTAGATGGCGACGACTTCATTGAGCGCGTAGGCCACATGCGCGGCCGCCGTGTTGCCATCAATCGTGACCAGCTTTCGCCGTTCATCTTCCTTCGGCATGAATTGCTCCTCTCGAGAGAGCCCGCATCGAAGTGGGCGTGAATAATCTGTGGTAGGCTTATCGCTGGTTGAAACCAATACTGAGTCTAGGGCGCGGGTCCTCAAGGGAGTAGTGTCGAGGACACGCTTCCCCGATGACAATTGTCACTACTCCGAATTTCGTATTTCAGGGAGGATTAGAGCAGTCCCTGACCGGAGGGAGGAGCGCCTATGCCGGATCTGAAAACGCAATATATGGGAATTGAGCTGCAGAACCCAATCGTCGTCGCCGCATGCAGCATTTCCAATATGATCGATCGCATTCAATTGGCACAGCGCGCCGGCGCCGGCGCCCTGGTCATCCGCTCGCTGTTCGAAGAACAGATTCAGATCAACGCCTTGAAACTGGAGCATGATCTCTCAGTGGGCGCTGAGAGCTTCCCCGAGGCGCTGAGCTATTTCCCGGATATCGAATACGGCGAAGCGGATGAGCACCTGATGTGGGTGGAGAAAACCCGCCAGGAAGTGGATATGCCGCTCATCGCCAGCCTGAACGCGGTCAGCCCCGGCTCCTGGGTGGAGTACGCCCGGAAGCTCGAGGCCACGGGCGTGGATGGCATCGAGCTGAACATTTACGCGCTACCCACGGAGCCCGGCCGCACGGGCACGGAGATCGAAGCGGAGCTGTATGACATCGTCACCGCGGTTCAAGATGAAGTGACGATCCCGGTAGCGGTCAAGCTCAGCCCCTTCTACACATCCATCAGCAACGTGGCCGCGGAGCTGGACCGGCGCGGCGTGAAGGCCCTGGTCCTGTTCAACCGTTTCCTGCAGCCGGATATCGACGCCCAGACGGAGGAGCTGACCAACGAGATGATCCTGAGCACCAGCCAGGAGCTCAAACTGCCGCTTCGCTGGACCGCCCTGCTCTACGGGCGCATCGACGCACAGATCGCCCTCAACACCGGCGTGCACTCCGGTCTGGATGTCGCCAAAGCGCTGCTCGCGGGCGCCACGGTCGTACAGACCGCCTCGGCGCTCTTGAGAAACGGCATCCCCTATCTGTCTACGATGTTGCGCGAACTAGAGGATTGGATGCAGGAACACGAATACGATTCAGCGGCGGATGTCCGCGGGCGGCTGAGCCAGAAGGAGTCGGACGATCCCTTCACCTTTGAGCGCGCCCAGTACGTGCACCTGCTGCGCGATCAGAAGTAGCATCCAGGGGCGAAATCAACCGTATCCATCGGGGCGGCTGCGATGCCAGTCCCACGCCGTCTCCACGATCTCGAGCAGGCTGGTCTTCGCCGCTTTCCAGCCGAGCTCGCGCTGGATATTCCCCGCGCTTGCTACCAATCGGGGGGGGTCTCCTGGGCGGCGCGGGCTCTCCACCGCGGGGATCGAGTGGCCGGTGACCTGCCGGGCCACCTGTATGACCTCCAGCACCGAATAGCCCGCCCCATTGCCTATGTTATAGACCAGCCGCTCGTGTGTGTCGAGCGCATCGAGCGCCAGCAAGTGCGCTTCCACCAGGTCGGCAACGTGGATGTAGTCCCGTATACAGGTGCCGTCCGGAGTCGGATAATCCGTCCCAAAAATGCGTACCGCCTCCCGCTTCCCCAACGGAACCTGGAGCACCAACGGGATCAGATGGCTCTCGGGGACATGGGCTTCGCCGCGGCCGGGAATGGCACCCGCGGCGTTGAAGTAGCGCAAGGCTACATATCGCATGCCATGAATGCGCCGGTACCATTCCAGGACCTGTTCCACGAGCAGTTTGGTCTGCCCGTAGACATTGGAGGGTCCGAGTTCGGAATCCTCACTCAGAGGTTCATCGCTGGAGGCGTAGACCGCCGCTGACGACGAGAATACAAAACGCGGCACCCCAGTCCGGGCGCAGGCCTCGATCAATGAAATTGAATTGGCGACGTTGTTGTGGAAGTACTTGCCCGGGTCGCGCATACTCTCGCCGGCCTCGATGGAGCCGGCGAAATGCATCACGGCGTCAAAACGGGCCCCTCCCAGCACGGTCCTGAGGGCGGCCGTCTCCGCCAGATCGGCGCATACAAACTCCGCGCCATCGGGCACGGCGGCCCGGTGACCGGTGACGAGCGAATCATACACAGTGATCTGATGCCCGGCGTCCAATAGAATTGCAGCCGCTGCCGAGCCGATATACCCCGCACCGCCGGTGAGCAGGATCCTCATCGATTACCTCGCACCCCTTATTCCTCCTCGTCGCATCGATATCAAGCGCCGATGTCTCCGTCTCTCACCCCGGGACAGCCAATTCCCCTGGCCATCAATTGTCCAGAATCTCCAGCCCTGCGAGAGAGGCGACAAGATGCTTTTCCCCGGCACGCTCGAAAGAGACCGTCACCTCCTCATCGCCGCCGTCCAGCCGTGACTCGAGCACAATCCCCTCCCCAAAGGAGGGGTGCGCCACGCGCATGCCGGGTGAGAACTTCGGTTCATCGACGACCGGCCGGCGCGAATCCCAGGTCGTTTGCCGGTTGTAGTAGGCTTGGGCAGGGGTGACGCTCGATACCAGATCCCCTTCGACCGAATCCGGTGGCAGGTCATCCAGGAACCGGGAGGGCTCGCTCATCGTCGAGCTCCCGAACTGATGGCGGCGGAAGGCGCGCACAAGGTACAGGCGGTCCTGGGCGCGTGTGATTCCCACATAGAACAAGCGGCGCTCCTCCGCCATCGCCTCCGGATCATCGAAGGAGCGCTGGTGTGGCAACAGCCCGTCATCCAGCCCGACGATGAATACGACGGGGAATTCCAGCCCCTTGGCCGCATGCAGGGTGAGCAGGGCAGGGGCGTTCTGGGCGTCCGTCAGCGTGTCTTGATCCGAGACGAGCGCCACGTTCTCCAGGAACGTGCCCAGGTCGAGGGCCCCGAACTCCTCCGCCACCGCGCGCAGCTCCTGCACATTTGCCCACCGCTCATAACCCTCATCCGTGCCGTCCTCGACATACGCTCGATAGCCCACATCGGAGACCACCCGATCCATCAGATCGGGCAAGCTCACTTTGACCTTGATTTCCAGCCAACCAGCCAGCAGGCGTCCGAAGGCTGCCAAGGCGGAGGCCGACTGCGCCGGGAACGCTTCCTCATAGCCTCCCCTTGCTTCGCCGGCCAGATCCAGCAGCACACGCGCCGGGCCGAGCCCTTCCGCGGCGCAGACCGCCTCGAGGTGCTCCACCGTCTTGGCCCCGATCCCGCGCGCGGGCACGTTCAGAATCCGGAACAGGCTTACCCGGTCGTCGGGATTGTGGACCAATCGCAGAAATGCGATGACATCTTTCACCTCCCGCCGACCATAGAAGCGCTGCGCACCCACAAGTCGGTAAGGAAGGCCTGCCTTCAAGAATCGTTCCTCCAGGGCGCGCGATTGGGCGTTGGTGCGGTACATCACCGCGCAGTCACCTGGATCGGCCTTTCCCAGCGCAGTCAGCGAGGCGATGGTATCCACAACGAAGTTGGCCTCATCGTCCTCGTCGTAGGCCTCGTGCATATATACTTTCTCGCCCGGCCCGCGCTCGGTGAACAGCGCCTTCTTCTGCCGGTCCTTCAACCGGTCAATCACGCTCATCGCCACATCCAGGATTTGCTGGGTGGAGCGATAATTCTGCTCCAGGATGATCACCCTGGCCTGCGGGTAGTCCCGCTGGAACCGCCGCACATTGCGGTAGTCCGCCCCCCGCCAGCTGTAGATCGATTGGTCCGCATCTCCCACTGCAAACAGATCGGGTGATCCTCCCGCCAGCGAACGCGTGAGCACATACTGGGCGGTGTTCGTATCCTGGAATTCATCCACCAGCAGGTGCTGATAGCGGCTGCGATAATACCGCCGCACCGCCCCGTGCTCCTGGAGCAAGCGAACTGCCCAGAACAAAAGATCGTCAAAGTCCAACGCGTTATTGTCAATAAGGTAGGCTTGATAGCGTTCATAGACCCGGCGCGCGATCTCGGCGAAATAGCTCTCCGCGGTGAATTCCTCCACCCCGATCAGTTCATTCTTCGCCTCGGAAATAATCGAATGCACTTTGCCGGGCTGGACCCGCTTCGGATCCAGATTGAGGTCCTTCAACACCTGTCGCAGCAGGGCGCGCTGGTCCGAATCATCGAAGATGACGAAATTACGATCGAACGGCAGCCTGGCTGCGTCCCTGCGCAGCATGCGCGCCGCCAGCGAGTGGAAGGTGCCCAGGTGCGCTGGGGCGGCGGAAGTCCTCGCACCAGCCAGCAGATCACGCACGCGGCTCTCCATCTCGCGGGCCGCCTTGTTGGTGAAGGTCACGGCCAAGATGGCCTGTGGATCCGCACCCTGGTTCATGACCAGGTGCGCGATGCGGTATGTCAACACACGCGTCTTGCCCGAACCGGGGCCGGCCAGCACGAGTATCGGACCCGGTGGCGCCGCCACCGCCTCACGCTGCTGAGGGTTCAACCCCGCGAAGACATCCACCAAACGATCATCCCGACTGCAGTTGCCATCCAATCCTATCCCCGTCCGGTCGGCCCGCAACATTCTGCCCCTGTGATTCAAGACTCCTCTCAATGCAGAATCGGTCCGAGGTCCACGTCCTCCGATCCGGCGAGCAGCCCTTCCGCCGACATCTCCGGGAGCCACATCACCCGCGTGGAGGTGAAGTATTCAAAATCGAACTCGATTCTGTCCCCCGCTGCCTTGCCGGGGATGGGCATCAGGCGCGCCGTGAGCGGCTTATCATGACGCAGGGCCAGTGCGCCAAGATCCATCAGCGTGGCAGAGATCGCTGGCGCTGGCGTATTTCCAGGCAGGGGCACGGTGTCCAATCCCGCGCCGCAAACGGCCGACATGAGCAGCAAATCCGCCACCGAAAGCTGCTTCTCCGCCGCGCTCCTCGCCAACCCAGCATCCTCCAGCACGGGGAGGAAGAGCCCACAGAAACCGGTACGCGGAAACTGGGCCTTGTCCACGCAATCCGCCATGAAGGCGGCCGCGGTCAATGAACCCGGCAACCCGATGCCCGGCAGGCCCAGCGCCTCCATGGCCACGCCGGCGGAGCGCAATTCCTCCGGATACGGTGCCAGGGAGAAATCGAGGCCCAGGAAGCGCACCTCGTGCTGGCTGGCGATCGGCTCCGTCACTCGCGCCAGCACCGCCGCGTTTCCTTCGATCCTGCGCACAAGCCGATTGCGCGCCAGGTTCAAGGAAGTGGCGCTCTGGAAGATCTCCACGGCCAAATCCGCGGATTCCGTCGCCAGGGCCATGGCGGGCGCTCCCCCGGCATGATAGGCGGCGGGAAAGAAGGGCGAACCCGGGGCCACATTGGCCAAGGCCGCAAGACGCAGGTTGCCAAATCCATCGGGGGAAAGGGTCGAGACGCGCTGGATGAGCTCCCCCACCGCCGAGGTCGCGGAAAGCGACAGGCCCCTTTCCGGCTCCGCGATCAGCGCTGAGGCAAAGACCCTCTCCGTGCCCGCGATGATTTCGGAGACCGCCTTATATCCCGCCTCATCTCCGGGCAGCACCGGGCCTAGGGCGCTGTAGTCAATCCCGTGCACAAAGCACTCGGCCTCCAGCAGGCGAGCGAACTCTTTGCGCTCTTCCGGGGGCACCGGGTGCTCCAACTCGGCGAGGGGCGGAGTGGCGATGCGCAAGGTCTGGACCTCGTACCCCATGCGCTCCAAGGCCTCCCGAACCGCTTTGAGGCAGCCGGCGATGGACTCAATACTTCTGTGGTTGATGGGCCATCCGGGGTCAAGGAACCCGGTAGCGGCTCGAATCTTCATCGGTTCCCTCGCTGGCGCACAATCTCGAACAGGATCACGGCCCCGGCGATGGCAGCGTTCAGCGATTCCACCCCCGGAGTCATGGGGATATGCACGCTCCCACCAGCCAACCCTCGGATCCCATCCCGCGGCCCGTGCGCCTCACCGCCGACAACCAGCGCGCACGGCCGGGTCCAATCGACCTGGTCATAGCGCAGTCCGGAGCGCGCCTCCGCCAACCATACATCCACATTCCGCAGCCGGTCCGGCAGCGTCGCGGTGTCCACGGCAAGGACGGGCAGCCTGAAATGCGCGCCCATCGCCGCCCGGACCACCTTCGGATTGTAGGCATCCACGCTGCCCGCCGTCAAGAACAGCGCCTCCCCACCCGCCGCCCAGACGGTCCGCATCAAGGTCCCCAAGTTGCCGGGATCCGCCAGCCGATCTGCCACCAGAACGAGAGTGAGCCTCTCGGGGATAGGGATTGTCGGGAAAGGCGCCACAACCAGAAGTCCCTGGGGGGATGCCGTGTCCGAACAGGCCGCCATCACCTTGCCCGACACGGTTTTGACTTGCGCACCCGCCTCCCCCAGCCCTTGCACAAGCTTCGCGTCCTGGGGAGCGAGAGGCGCAGTGTGCAGCGCGGTGTGAACGGGGATTTCCGCGGCGACCGCTTCTCCCACCAACCGGAAGCCCTCCAACACCATCATCCCTTCGCGCCAACGCGTCTTCCGGTCGGCCTGTAGATGGCGCACCCATTTCACCACCGGATTCCGGGTGGAGGTGATCATTCCCCGACGACGCTTTCCGGCCACCGCCGGGCGAATTCCTCGCAAAAAGCCTCTATTCCAGCCTTGTCGATCAGGGCCAAGCGGATATCCCGCAGCCTGGTTTCGGGATTGGCCTCCAGGAAATCACCGATTGTCTTCAGGATAATCTGCGCGGCTCGCGCAATGGGAAATCCAAAAATGCCCGTCGAAATAGCAGGCAGCGCCAAGCTGTGCAGACCCAACTCCGCAGCCTTCTCCAGCGCCCCTCTCACCGCAGCCGCCAGCTTCCGATCTTCCTCGCCTTCCCCCCAACGCGGCCCCACGGCATGGATGACATAGTTGCTGGGCAGATCCCCCGCCCCGGTAACAGCGGGCGCCCCGTGGGTCACCGGCCCGTGGGCCCTCACCCACGCATCGCTTTCGCGCTGAATCTCGCGCCCACCCCGGCGCACAATCGCTCCCGCCACTCCCCCACCGTGCGCCAGCCGGGAGTTGGCGGCGTTGACGATCGCATCGACCTCTTGGTGCGTGATATCCGCGCGCACCAAGCGAAGGGTCTGCCCCCCCGGCCACTGCTTTTCCGCTCTCACCGAGCCCATTCCGCCCCTCCGTCGGCCCAAGCCGCCGACATCCGGATTCTATCATCGCGCCCCCCCGAGCCGCCACATGGGCCTTCCAACGGGTGCATCCGGCCTTTGGCTGGGAAAGCGGGGGATTCAGATGCGCACCCGCGGAGGCTGTGGGCGACCCCTCCGTGCGGCGGGGCCGGGATCCGGTTCGCGCCTCCCCGCGGGATGAGCGGCATTTGGGCCCCCCGCCCCAACCCCTCCCCCCACGCCTCGGGTCGATTTCTCTTCCACCCCAGCCGAGGTGGGGGGAGGGGTTAGTTGAAGAAGGGGCGGGGCTGGCAGAAGCGCGACCCGGGATGAGCGAGCGAAGCCTGGCCCGCTGGTGAGGCCCGGCGCAAGCTCCCCAAGAAAACAAAAAGAGAGGCGGGTGGCGCCTCTCTGCTCTTGGGGTTCGATGCGACTACGCCCCCATCGCCTCTTCCACTACCGCGGTGAATGTGTTCGGATCGCGGACCGCAATATCTGCCAGCATCTTCCGGTTCAAGCGAATATCCGCCTGCTTCAGGCCGTGAATCAAGCGACTGTAGGTGGTCCCGTTTTGGCGGGCCGCAGCGTTGATGCGTGCGATCCACAACCGCCGCAAGTCCCGCTTGCGCCGCTTGCGATCCCGGTACGCGTTCCACAGGCTCTTCATCAACGCCTCATTGGCGCGCCGGAAGGTGCGATGCCGGGTATCGTACATGCCTTTGGTCAGCTTGAGTGTCTTCTTATGTCTGCGGCGGCTCTTGCCCCCGCCCTTTACTCTGGTCACAGCTCACTCTCCTGGAGGCCCATGGACGTCGGTGCGGCGCACACACCCGTTATGAACGTCCGAAGGCCGCACGTTTGCCTCGAACGGGTCAGCTCCCGCTGCGGGAGTTGGGATTGGCCTTGTAGCGGCTCAAGTAGGGAGCGAGCCGCCGAACCCGGCGGGCGATCTTCTGTCCCTTCACCGGCAGCATCTGATCGAACTGGGCTTTGGTGCGTCTGGACTTCTTGCGCCGCAGGTGGCTCTTTCCGCCCTTGGTGCGGACCACTTTGCCGCCGCCGGTCACCCGAAAGCGCTTGGCCGTCGCCTTGTGGGTCTTCAATTTGAACTTGCCCTTCTTCTTTCCCACCTGGTCTCTCCTTCCAGACAACTCCCGCGGACGCCGTGACTGTCCGCGGGACGGAATGCTACACCTGTGGCGTTGTATCTGCGCTCAGCCGCCTTGCAGCGGCGCGAGCACCATCAACATCGTCCGCCCTTCCATCGATGGAACCTGCTCAATCTTACCGACGTCAGACAGTTCCTCCGCGATCTGCTGCAGATCTTCGAGCGCGATCTCCGGGTAGGTGATCTCTCTGCCCCGGAAACGGATGCGCACCTTGACCTTCTTTCCCTCTTCCAGCCAGCGGCGCGCGTCCCGCACCTTGAATGACTTGTGATGGTCAGAGGTCTTCGGCCTCAGGCGGATCTCTTTGATTTCGACCTTGGACTGGGCCTTGCGCGCCTGTCGATCCTTCTTGGCTTTTTCGTAAAGGAATTTCCCGTAGTCGAGCACTCGGCATACCGGCGGGTCCGCGTTCGGCGCCACTTCAACCAGGTCCAAATTCGCCTCGACAGCCTTCTGGCGCGCCTCCTGTATCGGAACCACTCCCTCGTTTTCTCCGTCGGGCCCGATCAGGCGGACTTGCGGTGCGCGGATTTGCTCATTGATGCGATATTCCGATGTGCTTATCTCTCGCTCCTTCTCGCCTCGCCGTTCGCGTTTCACCTGCCGCCTGGTGACGCAGGCGCTGCGATCATACCATGATAAATGGCGTAGCGTCAAATAACGGGGGAATGAGTGAGTAGGGATCAGTGAGTGGAGTGAGTGGGGATTGGGAGGCAGGGAAGACGGGGAGCGGGGATGCTGGGGAGCGGGGAAGAAGAGGTCGGGTTGCGGGGTCGCGGGTTACATGTTGCATGTTGCGGGTTCCAGGTTCTCTTGCCGGCGCAGGCAGCGCGACAAGCGGCAAGAGCGTGGGAGCTCGGGCTTGCCCTCCCATGTAGGGCGGCTTTGCCAGCCGCCGATCTCACCGCCCATCGCTCTTAGGCCGCGGCGAGGAGCGGCCGCTCCTGGGAGGCCCAGGCCGGGATTCTCGGGGGGAGGTCCACGCGGTAGCAGTGCGCGCCCGGGGACACGGGGCCCTGCCATGCCAGCAGGGGCAGGCGACCGTCCACATGGCGCGGCGGCAGGGTCCCGGGCGGGCCCCAGTATCCGGCGTTCCCCAGCAGCCAGCGATCCACCGTCTGCCGGTCGACGTCCACCGCCGCCAGCACGCTCTCCACCGCCCGCAGCATTAATTCAGTGTAGGCCCGGCAGTCATAGGGCGCGTCACCCTCGATCAGCTCCCAGGCGCGCGCTCTCTCCGGGCCGGGCATGAGCACGAAACGCAGCGGCTCGCCCGGCGCCAGATCCACGCCGTTCCGCACCAACTGCCGCGCCACGCGCGCCGCGACGGTGCGCACCACAAATTCCTCCGGCTTGCGGGACAGCCGCTGGCGCATCACCAACCCGTCCAGCGGCGCGCCCCCGGCGCGCAGCAGCTGCAATCGAGCCTGAGCGTAGGCCACCGCCTCGGGCAGGCGGGCGCGGAACCCCGCCGCGTCCCGGCCTTCGGCCAGGATCTCCAGCAACCCCAATTGCGTCTCCTTGATGAAGGGGGGAGTGTCGCGCCGCCGCGCCTCGATGCCGCGCACCTTCAGCGTGCCATCCTCATAGGCGCCAAAATAGCGATTCGCCACCGCCCAACGGGGGTCAGTCCGGGAGGGCAGGAACGCCACCCATCGATACACACCCTCCAGCGAAATCTCCAGCCCGGTTTGATGGCGGATGTCCTCCATCAGGCCCTCGTAGTCCGGCCGCCCCTCGGCGTCCGGCTTCTCAATCCACAGCCCGTCGACATAGGCATGCAGCACGCGAAAACCGCGCGCCTCAACCAGTTCCTTGGCTCGCAGCAGGATTTCGCGGCCGTAGGCGGTGACCGCCTCATGGGCCTCGATGCGCCCGAAGCGAGCGTTCTTGTATCCCAGATAGCCGAAGCACGTCACCAGCAGCCACTTGTGGGCGGAGTAGCGCCGCCGGTAGGTTTCCACGTGCGGGTCGTCCTCGGGCAATGCCCGGATGAGCGCCTTGTATTGCTTGCGCTTCTCCAGCAAGGGCGCAAGGGTCTCCGGCACCAGGCCGTAGCGATGATGGCACACGTGCGTGCCCAACTCCGGGACGAACTCCCCCTCACAGCACTTCGCGCCCACCGTCTCCGGTGAGATGTTGTAATGCACCATAATGCTGGGATACATGGCGGTGAAATCGAGCTCCGCCACATGCTGGTGCAGCCCGGGGATCGGCGCGTACACCAGCCCGCCCTTATCCGCCCGCAGCAGCTGCATGCCGGTTTTCAGCCTCTCGGGATGGCGCTTTTGCCAGGGCACCAGCACGCCGCGCCGCAGCGCGGTGGCCACCTGCATGGCGCTGATCCCGGTGCCGGTCGAGACGCGCGCCACCGTCTGCACGGGCAATCCGGTCAGGCGCGCGATTTCCAGCGAACCGTCCATGCCGTAATCATCGGCCAAGAACGCGTTGCGGAAATCCAGGTGCCAGCGGCCGAAGAGAAAATGCTGCTCATTGCGAAACACAACCCGGCCGTAGGAAAAATAGGAATGCGCCGGCTTATGGCCGACATCTTTGCCCCGGTCCCGGTTCAGCGGCAGTGGGATGCCATAGTGGCGCGACAGCGCCATCAGGCGGGGGATGATGTAATTGTCGCCGTAGACGCTGATCAGCACGTCAGGGTCGAAACGCTCCAGCAGATGGCGCACCCCCAACACCAGATCGCGCCCGTGCCGGCGCGCAAACTGATAGCTCCGTCCATCGATCTCCACCAGCAAATCCCCGCGGTGGCCGCGCCCGGGGTCGCGCTGCCCCCCGCTCAAGCGCAGAGTCATGATCCGCAGCGGCGGCAGGCGGTACTCGATCTCCCAAGGAGAATCGAGCGCTTCGATGCCCTGCACCTGGTTTCCCTCATGATCGACGGCGCAGTAAGCCAGCGGAAACACCTCCCGTGCCAGCACATAACGCTGCGGGATGGGGATATCCGCGTCGTAGTACGCCAGGTCCGGAAAGCGATCGGCGCATTCGCGGAACAGGCGCTCCAGCGCGCCGGGCACATGCACCCGGACTTCAAGCACCTCGATCTCCCGGTCCAAGAAAAGGTCACGCCGTTCGCTGCGGCACAGGTCCACCGGCGCGCGCCGCGCCCGCAGCATCTGGCACAGACGATGCAGTTCGGCATGCGGCCCGCGGGCGTAGAAAGCCGGGCTGAAGCGGTCGTACAAACTGTGGGCCTCCCCTCCTTCATCGATGAGCCAGATACGCATGCCGCGACCGGAGGGATAAGCGTCAAACAACCAACCAAAAGTGGTGGGCACGCCTCAGCCCTCCAGCGATAGATTCTCGCCATGCAGTTCCGCCAGCAAGGCATCCACCTGCTGGCGCAGCTTCAGCACCTGCTTGTGCTCCTCCAGCAACATGGAGAGCAACATGACCTCGAAAGGCAGCAGATGCGAGGCGTAGGCAGCCGCCGCCAGGTGCCGGCGCGAGGAGGCGAACAGATCGTCCAGAGCGCGCTGATCCCTCCGGCGCAGGGCGCGCCGGAAGTGCGCCAGCGATTGCTGTTCCTCGATAAATGCCTGCGTGATAGACGGCAGCGTGCGTCCCATATTCGAACCTCGCTCCCGAGCGATCCCGGCTGGGTTTTCCCCTCCAGCCCGGCCCTCGCTCCTTGATCGTTAAAACAATGCCAACTGCGCCTGCGCTTCGGCGGCCGGGGGCCGTGCCAGCCAGGCGACATCCGCTGCGGCCTGCATGCGATCGAGCAGCACCCAGCGGTCTTTGACCAGGTTGCGCGGCTCGCGCGCCCCCACAATCACCGGGCCAGCAGCGGCCAGCCGTTTGAGGTGCGCCAGGGCGCCGACCAGCAGCCGCTCGGCATCGCGCAATGGCACGCTCTCGTCGTAAAAGGTGGTCAGCAGGTCAAGCACAAAGAGCGGCTCAGGGTTGGCGGGGGAACTCTCGATCAGCTGGGCCAGTTGAAAACAGGTAAAGGCCCGCGAAAGCCGGATGCGCTCCAGAACCGCGTAGGGATGCGTGCTCAGGCCCCGGGCCATACGCGCCACAAAGTAGCCATCGAACCGGTTTCCCCCGTCAAAAACCCGCACCGCCTGGTCCCGCACCGCCACCACGGTGAGCATCGCCAGTAAAGCGCGTGTCGGTGTGTCCGCTCCCCAGAAAAGCGACAGCCGCGGCTGCAGCAGCGCCTCCATCAGCGCCGGGTCCCGCGCCGGGCCCGGCAGATCGACTGCCGGTGAAACGGCCAGCCTGCGTCCCATTCCAAGCCTCCATCGCCGAAAGGCGTTCATTGATCAGAACATTTGTTCTATTTCTACCGAAAAAGGAGGCGCAAGTCATCCCCCATGAGGGTGAACTCTGTGGGGAACCTTCATCCCTCCCCCGCGCGGGGGAGGAAAGGCTCAGGTCCCGGAGGTGTTCAGCAATTCCCGCGTGCGCGGGTGACCGGCGTAGACGCCGCGATATTCCGGGGGCAGCAACGCGGCGATGTGGCACATCACCTCATCCGCATTGCGCCGCAAGCTGGCGGAACGGTCGCCGGCATCCAGAGGCGGCAGTTCGAAGAGTTCCCCGAAGCGAACCGTGACGCGCTGGCGACGGAGGCGCAGCAGCGAGCGGATGGCAGCCTCCGTACCTGTCAGCGCCACCGGGAGGATGGGCACATCCACGTGATCGACAAGGTAGGCAATGCCCGTCTTGGCGCGGATCAGCCCGCCGGTCTTGCTGCGGGTCCCCTCGGGCGCCATGCCAAAGACGTTGCCCGCCTCCAGCCACCGAATGGCCCCCTCCAGTGCCTTGCGATCCACCTCCCCCCGCTGGATAAAAATCCCGCCCCCCATCCGCAGCAGCGTACCGAAAATGAGGTGCCGCTGCCACTTTTCCGCCGCCCATCCGGTGAGATGCTCGCCGCCCACCAGACCAAAAATCAGCGGCACGTCAACCAGCCCCAAATGATTGGACGCCATGATGTAGGGCCCCTCGGAAGGCACGTTCCCCAACCCTTCGACCTCTCGTCGGCTGACAAGCGCCATTAGTTTGTCGAAGAACCAGCGCAGAAACCTCGCCGTCATGCCATCCCCCGGGGCGGATTAGGACCGATCGAATTGTAAATCCAACGCCGCCGAGGAACAATGCGCATGGAGAACGCTGCGGGCAATTCACGAACTGTGCCCGGCGATGGGCTGTTCACTGCTCACGGTTGACTCCCCACTGTTTACTGCTCCCCGCGCAGAGCGCACCGCGCAAAGCACAAAGCCCGCCGGGCCCGTCTTTGTGGTAGCATGATATCCGAGGTTCGGGGGAAAGCACCGAGGTCAGATTGAGCGGCGTCGTCCACAAGCCACTGCGCGCGCCGGGTGAGCGCCGGCGGACGGAAAACGCACCCGCATCGCAATTGCCGGATCGGTGTTTTCATGCCTGACCCGCACCCGGGCGGGCGGTCTATTTTCCGTCCGGATAGCCGCATCGGCACAAGCCAACCGCGATGGCCGCGAAAGGAATAGTGAAGGTACATGCAACTGGCAGACAGTGTTCCGACCCACGCTTGGTGGCGAAAAGTCCGGGTGGCATTCGTACCCGGCCCTATGTCCTCCATCCTGGAGACGGTGATGGATGGTATCTTGAGGCGCTTTCGGGAAGAGGGCCACGAGGTCCTCACCACGCCCGACGCGGAAACGGAACTGATACTCACCACCGCCCCTTTCGGCGAATCTCTGGGCTGGCGGCAGGCGCTGTTCTTCTCGGCTCGCCGGCGCTTCAAGATGCTCAAGACACCCACGATCATCACTTTCCTGCACAGCGGCCGAAGGAGATTGCAGGGCCTGCTGGGGCACTTCCAATCTGCTTTGGAGAAGGATCCACCCGACCCGGCGGATTTTCAGTTCGCCGGCTTGTCCGATAGCTCCCCGGAAGTGCTTATCGAACAGGGGCAACGGGGAGGGCCGATTCTGGCGCTGGAAAGGGTGCTGCAGGCCCAGGCCAAGAGCATCCGCGTCGTGCTCGTCACCGGCGATGAGGGCCCGGAGGGCGCCTATCATTTTGACCTCGTCGGGGCGCATCCCATGACCCGGTTGGGTGAGGATCCGAAAGCGTTCTATGCCGATATCGTGCGGCGCATCGTCACCGCCATGAGCACGCATGAGATCACCGACCACCGGGTGGTGGGCGACCCTATCCCCAGCGAGCGCTGGGCGCGCGCTCAAGGGCCCATGGCGATGCAGCGCGCGGGGAAGGAGTTCGGAAAGCGCGATTTCTTCACGGACATGATCCGCATCTCCGACCTTGTGAGCGTACCGGCGGTGTCGGACGCCATCGCCGAGCAATACAGCGAGGGCTGCTTCGCCACCTGGGATCCAGAGCTCGAGGCGCTGATATCCACGGTCACCGGGAGCGCAAGACCAGTGGATAAGGGCTCCATCCAGGACCAGGACCTGGCGGTGATCGTCGGGGTGCGGGACGACGGGGCTGGGGCAAAGGTGCGCCACGTGGAAGGCAAACGGGACGATCCTCCTTCGTCGGAGGCCGTCGAGATGATCGACATGGACGAACGGTTGCCCGGGATCCGGTTGGGCCCGGATTGGAGTATCCGGGGCGAAGTCCCCGTCGCTCGATCCAAACTGCACGGCCACCGGGGCGTCTCGGCCTTCGACCCCAATCTGGTTGAGCACGTGGACCTCGACCCGGCCTATTATCACTATCCCGTGTCGTGCTCCACAGAAGCGCAGGCCAAAGCCATCAAGATGGCCTTCTCCCGCTCCGAAGCGCTCCAGAATCCCGTTGATCCGCGCCCTCTCGTGTTCACCGTCCTGCCGGGTCACGGGATTGTGATCGTCGAAAAGTGGGTGCCCGGAAAGGCGCCCTTCCAGGCAATTTGGGAATCTATGGACAGCGGCGCTCTGCAGATCAGCAGCCGTGTGCCGCAAGGACCGCTGGAGTACATCCCTTCCGGGGATGGCATGATGGTGCTGCACGCCGAATAGAGCCAAGCCGTAAACCGCGTGGTTCGACAGCGGGGATGAAATATCATCGATCGAATCTTGCGGGCCGTTCGCCTGATTGCCAGCGCGTTCATCAACCTCACCTTCGGGGGCTCGAGTCTCCCCGCCTTGAACCGCCAGCGGGCAAAGTCCCAGCCCCGCCATCCAGAAGGGAGCGGCATGTTCTCCGTCCGCCAAATCGACACGGAATCGCGCGCCGATGTGCGCGCCTTCACCCGCTTCCCCTTCGACCTCTACCGAGGCGATCCGCTATGGGTCCCGCCGCCGTTGGTGGACGCCAGGCTCCAACTCAATCGAGAGAAGCATCCATATTACGAGCATTCGGATGCGGATTTCTTTCTGGCCGAACGGAATGGCCGGGTGCTGGGGCGAATCGCTGCCTTGGAAAACAAGCCGCACAATACCTACCACGACCGGCGCTGGGCGCAGTTCTACCTCTTCGAATGCATTCCCGAGTTTGCGGTTGCGCAAGCGCTTTTCGAACGCGCCGCAGAGTGGGCGAGGGCGCGCGGCCTGGAATACATGGTCGGCCCGAAGGGCTTCGGCGCGCTGGACGGCTACGGCATGCTTGTGGCGGGATTTGAGCACCGGCCGGCGATGACCATGATGAACTACAACCCTGAATACTATCCGCAATTCATGGATCGCCTCGGTTTCCGGAAGGAGGTCGATTTCGTCTCTTGCGAGTTGACCGTGGACCGCTTCGCCCTGGACGAACGCATTCACCGCATCGCAGCCCGCGCCGCCAGGCGATCCGGCCTGCGTGTGCTGCGTTTCAAGAGCAAATCGGAACTGCGCGCATGGGCTCCCAAGATCGGAGAGACCTACAACCGTGCCTTTGTGCACAACTGGGAATACTATCCGCTATCCTCGCGCGAAATCGCCTTCCTGACCGATAACCTGCTGAGCGTGGCCGATCCCAAGCTGATCAAGATCATCGCCCAGGAGGACCGGGTAGTGGGTTTCCTGTTTGCCTTCCCCGATGTCTCCCGCGGTTTGCAGAAAGCGCGCGGTCGGCTTTTTCCCTTCGGCATCTTTCATCTGCTGCTGGATATGCAACGCACCAAAGAGGTGGCCATCAACGGCGCGGGCATTCTCCCCGGGTTCCAGGGACGGGGCGGCAACGCACTGTTGTATTCCGAGATGGAAAAGACCATCCGGGAGGGCGGTTTCAGGCGGGCGGACCTCACTCAAGTGGCCGAGAGCGCGGTGCAGATGCGGCGGGATTTGGAGAACGTGGGCGGCAGTCCCTATAAGAACCACCGTGTGTTCATCAAAGCCATCTGAATGCCTGGAAATCAGGTCTCCCACCAGCGGATCCCCAAATCCAACAACAGCAGGCGCAGATCGGCTTTGCTGCGCACCCCGAACTTCCCCAAGGCGTTGCGCATATGGGTCTTGACCGTCTCAGAGGAGATCACCAATGCCTCCGCAATCTCCTGATTGGTGCAGCCGCGCGCGGTCAGCCAGACCACATCCCGCTCCCGTGGGGTGAGCGTATCCAGCGCACGTTCCGCCCGGGCGCGCAGGCTCTCTTTCTCCAGTCCCTGTTCCAGCAGATCGACCGCCAGCGCCCGCGGCGACAGGTCGCGCGCATCCGCAGCCAGCCGCAGCCGCGCCGCGAGCGCTGGGCAGGCTCTGAGCACCAATTCCTCATCACGGCCGGACGACGGCGAACGAAAAGACACGCAAGACCTCCTCGAATACTTCGCACCGACAGCGCGCCAAGGCTGGGGCAGGCGCCTCGCGACTCCTGGGGTGTCCACCTCCGTAGCGAGCCGTTCGTGCTTCCAGTATATAGAACATTTGTTCTGTTGTCAATCCCGTACCCCGGTTACGCTTACCCGAGTGATCCACAGCCTGTTAGACTCCACAAGAGGAGATGTCCATGAGAACCAGCGCCCTGCTCGCCATGCTCGGACTGTTGCCATTCACCGCCGCTTGCGGCGGGCTGCAAGCCAGCGCCACGGCCGCGCCGTCCACGGCCGCACCACCGACGCCACCGCCCACCGCCGCGCCCGCCACCACCACCCCACTCGAGGGGACGCGGCCGGAAGAAGCCATATTGATCCTTCAGCCCGGCTCCGGATCGCGATTGACCAGCCCCCTGCAAGTGGCTGGCGTGGCGGATCCCACTTTCGAGCAGGGCCTGATGGTGCGCATTCTCGCCATGGACGGCGCTGAGCTGGCCTCCCAGCCCGCGACGATCGATGCCGATGTGGGCCAGCGGGGGCCCTTCAGCGCCGAGGTGCCCTTCTCCACAAGCGGGGAACAGCCGGCGCTGATTCAAGTCTACGCCGCCAGCCCGCGCGACGGGGGTCTGACCCACCTGTCCTCCGTCGCCGTCACCTTGGCCGCCGGCGGGCCGGTGGAGATCGCCGCCGGGGGGCCACATCCGGAGAGCATCGCCATCCGCCAGCCCGCCCCCAACGCCACAATCAGCGGCGGGGTCGCGCATGTGGCGGGCTTCGGCCTGGCCTCCTTCGAGGGAACGCTGGTCATCCTGATCTATGACTCCGAAGGCGCCCGCGTCGCGTCGCAGCCTGTGATCGTGAACGCCCCCGAGATGGGAGAGCCCGGTCCCTTCAGCGCAGAGGTGCCCTACACGGTCTCCAGCTCCGGACCCGGCCGGCTGGTCGTCCGCGACCTCAGCCCCGCTTTCGGTGGGGATGTGCATCTCTCCAGCGTGGAAATCACGCTGGAACCTTAGCCAGGCGACACAGCATGCGCCGGAGAATCGGCCTTCGATCATGAAGCACGCACAGAGCGCCAGGGGGCGGGGGCGAAGGTCAGCCGCCCGCCGCGCGCCGGCGATACTCGTCTTCCTTCTCCTGTTATCTCTGCCGGCCTGGATGGTGGCGAGCGCGGATGTCTCCAGCCGACCCCCTCGCGGCGCGAGCCAGACCTCCACCGTCCCCCAAGATGCCTCACGGCTCGCGGGGCAGGCGACCCCCACCCCCCGGGAATCGCTTTCGGTCGAAGGGCCCTTCACCTTTGGACACTCCTTCGACGGCCAAGACCTCAAAGCCTACAGAATCGGGACCGGTCCCATCGCCAAGGCCATCATCGGCGCCATTCATGGCGGCTACGAGTGGAACAGCATGGCACTGGTGGCCGCCATCTTGTCCAGGATCCGCACAGAGCCCGGGATCGTGCCGCCGCAGGTCAGCCTATATGTGATCCCGTTGGCCAACCCGGATGGAATGCGCGCTGGCCCGAACGCCCTGCAGGGGCGCTTCAACGGGAACGGGGTCGATCTCAATCGAAACTGGGACTACCAGTGGCGGCGCTATGGCACCCACGCCGGGGAGCGCGTTTCCGCGGGGACACGTCCCTTCTCCGAGCCGGAGACATCGGCCCTGCGTGATTTCATGCTGGCGCGTGACATTCAGGATGTGATCTTCTATCACAGCTCTGGGGCCTTGGTCTTCTCCGGCGCGGACGCCTCGGCCTCTCGCACGGTCGAGCTGGCCCGCCTTCTCTCGCAATTCACCGGCTATCGCTACGCGCCGGAGGGGATTCCGTGGGATGTCATCGGCGGCGACGCCATCGATTGGCTGAGCAGCCAGGGGATCAATGCCGTGGAGGTCGAGCTGAGCAACCACCATTCTCTGGATTGGGAGCAGAATTGGCCCGCATTCATCGCATTCTTGTATTGGCAAATGGAGCGCTAGAAGGGTCCAAGGCCAGGATTGCTCCCCAGTGCTCAACTCCCTTATCTCGGGAAGAAACCGGACAAGCGTCTCAGGATCTGCCGTGCCACGACGGCGAAGAACTCCGTCGGGAGAAACTTCATGCAAACGGCATCGCGACTATCCCGCGCCCGCTGCGATCTACGGCGCGGCGGTAAGCCTGTAGAGCCCACCGTTCAGGTCAAGCACGTACACGCGCCCGGCGGAATCCTTCCCAAAGGAACTGATGCGGAAACCGGTTTCGAACAAGATCGAACTCACCCAATCCCCTGACGCATCCCGCACCAATCCCCAGATGAACCCGGAGCAGTAGTCCCCGTAGAGGTACACCCCATTCCAATCGGGCAGGTCGGGATCGCGCGCAACCACGCCGCCCGTGATCGAGCAGCCGGAGTCATGGCTATATTCCGCCACCGGATCGACAAGCCCCTGGCGGCCATCGCCCTTAAAGGCGTGCAGGCCTTCGCGGATATTCCATCCGAAATTAGTCCCACCGGGCGTACCGGCGGGCACGAAGTCCACCTCCTCCCACCTGTCCTGGCCCACATCCCCGATATACAGATCTCCCGTCGCGGTGTCAAAACTGAATCGCCAGGGGTTGCGCAGGCCATAGGCCCAAACCTCGGGCCGGCCGCCTCCGTTCACAAAGGGGTTGTCTGAGGGGACAGCGTAGGGCTCCCCGGAATTGACGGCTATGCGCAGAATGGACCCCAGCAGGGTGCCGGGGTTCTGCCCGTTCCCCTGGGGATCGCCGGCAGAGCCCCCGTCTCCCACCCCGGCATACAGGTAGCCATCCGGGCCGAATGCGATTTCACCGCCGTTGTGATTGGCGTACGGTTCCGAGATGCGCAGCAGGATTCGCTCGCTCCCCGGATCGGCCCGGTTGGGATCATCGGCGGATACCTGATAGCCGGCGATCCTCACCTCCCCTCCCTGGCCGGTGTAATAGACATAGAATGCCCCATTGGCCACATAGTCCGGGTGAAAGGCCATCCCCAGCAGACCTTGCTCCAGCCCCCCATCCTCCACCCGGTCACGGATATCCAGAAACGGGGCGGAGATGACCTCTCCTCCCTGGATGACCCGCACCACGCCGGGTTGTTCCAGCAGGAACAGACGTGCGTCGCCCATCCCCGCCAAACCGAGTGGATTGTCGAACCCCGCTGCCACCGGCGCCCAGGTCACCCCGGCCGGATCCGGCAGTTCCACCACCGAAGCCGGGGCGGTGGCCTCCGCAAGGGCCTGCGTGGGGGGAGGCGGCGTTGCCGGTACGGCTTCCGTGGCGGGCCGTGTGGCCGGCTGCTGGGCGGTCGCCTCGCCGATCCCGGAGGGGGAGACGACCGGCGGAGGCGTGCTGGGTCCGGCCGCTGGGGAGCAACCACTGGAGAGAGCGATCAAGATCGCGACATAGATCGTTCGCTTTCCCATGCATCGTCTCCTTGACGGATCACGTACAATTGTACCCGGCCGGAGGGACCACTTGGAGAAAGCCATGTTCGGCAGATACACAGCGGAGGCGGAATTCGCCATCCAGGCGGTTGGGGCCGCGGCGCGCCTGGCCCGCCGCATCCAGCGGGAGATGATCACCCCCGCCATGCACAAGCAGGACCGCTCGCCGGTCACCGTCGCCGATTTCGCCTCTCAGGCGATCGTCGGACGCATGTTCCTCGATGTCTTCGAGGGCGACCCCTTGGTCGCCGAGGAGGACAGCGCGTCTCTGCGGCGCCCGGAGAACAAGGATGCCCTGGAGGCCGTCACCCGCTATGTGGCTGGCGCCTATCCGGGCGCCACCTCGGAAGAAGTCTGCCGCTGGATCGACCGCGGCGCCGACCGGCCCGGCGGGCGCTTTTGGACGCTGGATCCGATCGATGGCACCAAGGGGTTCCTGCGTGGGGGTCAATATGTCGCCGCCCTGGCCTTGATCGAATCGGGGCAGGTGGTGGTGGGCGCGCTGGGCTGCCCCGAACTGAGCCCAGCCATTCTCGCCGCTGGGGGCGCGCCGGGCGCGGTGCTGCTCGCGGCGCGCGGCGCCGGCAGCTGGTCCGGGGACCTGACGGGGCGCGGCTTCCACCGCTTATCCGTCTCGGCGCGCTCAAGGCCCAGCGAGGCGCGTCTACTCCGCTCGGTGGAAGCCGGCCATACCGACGTCGATCGCATGGGGCGCTTTGTGTCCGAACTGGGGACCGAGGAGCCTCCCGTGCTCATGGACAGCCAGGCCAAGTTTGCGGTGCTGGCCGCGGGCGGGGCCGATCTGATCGTGCGCATGCTCAGCCCGGATCGCCCGCGATACACGGAGTATATCTGGGATCAGGCGGCCGGATCGCTGATCCTGGAGGAAGCTGGCGGCCGAATCACCGACTTGCGTGGTGAGGCGCTGGATTTCTCAGCGGGCCGCCGTCTGGAGAACAACATCGGCGTGCTGGCCTCGAACGGCCATTTGCACCCCGCCGCGCTGGTGGCACTGCGCCGCATCGGCGCCGACCGCAGGCCCTCAACCCCTTTCGGCTCATCGCCGAAAAAACCTTAGAGAAGGGCGCTCGGCTCGTCAGGCACAAGCGGGATTCGCGCGTGCTCTTCAGGGA
>CAYMCO010000005.1:189754-195004 GCA_964388955.1 uncultured Anaerolineaceae bacterium
TTGCTCGCGCAACCGGCCTCCCCGGGAAGAAAACGGAGGGGCGATGGTATAATGCGGCCTGGTGAGGGCTGCGCCCGGGAGGGTCAGCTACGGAGCGGCGGATTTTGAGCAGTCCCAATGATGGCAGAGCCCCCCCAGATTCCAGTGTGAATATTCCCCAAGATACCCCGCATTGGCATACGATGGAGCGGCAAGACGCCTGCCGGCTGCTGCAGACCTCGCCGGAAGACGGCTTGAGCTCGGTGGAGGCGGAACGCCGCCTGTCCCAGCGCGGCCCCAACGAACTGCAGGAGGCGCCGCGCCCCGGGATGTGGCAGCTGATCCTGGAGCAGTTCGACGATTTCATCGTGCTGCTGCTCATCGGCGCGGCGATTGTCTCAGCGGTTCTCGGAGAACAAATCGAGGCCGGCGCCATCGCCGCCATCGTGCTCCTCAACGCCATTCTGGGGGTGCTCCAGGAGCGCCGTGCGGAGGAGGCGCTCGCCGCGCTGCGGAAACTGGCCGCCCCCGACGCGCTGGCCATCCGGGATGGCCACCGTGAGAACGTGCCGGCGCGGGAGCTCGTCCCCGGGGACGTGGTGCTGCTTGAATCGGGCAATTACGTGCCGGCCGATCTTCGCCTGTTGGAGTCGGTCAATCTGCGCGCGGAGGAAGCGCCGCTCACCGGGGAGTCCCTGGGAGTGGACAAAGATTCCGCGCTCACGCTGAGCGATGAGGCCCAGATCGGCGATCGTGTCAACATGGCCTATATGGGAACGCTCGTTTCCTATGGCCGCGGGAAGGGCCTGGTGGTCGCCACGGGCATGGAGACCCAAATAGGCACCATCGCTTCCATGCTGCAATCCGTGGAAACGGAGCAGACCCCGCTGCAGCGCCGGCTGGACCAGCTGGGCAAGCTGTTGGGCTGGGCCGCGCTTTTCATCTGCGGCCTGGTGTTCCTATTCGGATGGCTGCGGGGCGTGGACCCCCTGGAGATGTTCCTGGTGGCGGTCAGCCTGGCGGTGGCCGCGGTCCCCGAGGGGCTGGCCGCGGTGGTCACCATCACCCTGGCGCTGGGCATGCGGGAGATGATCCAGCGCCACGCGCTGATCCGGCGTCTGTCCTCCGTGGAAACGCTGGGTTCGACCACCGTGATCTGTTCCGACAAGACCGGTACCTTGACCCAAAACCAAATGGCCGTCACCGAACTCTGGGTGGATGGCACGACGCTGGAGGTCACCGGCGGGCCGGAGACCGGGCAAGGTGAATTCCGGCTCGCTGGGGAAGCGGTGGACCTCTCCGCATGCCCTGCGGTCACAACCGCCCTCTGGGTAGCGGCGCTCGACAACGACGCGGTGTTCGAGGCCGACCCAAGCCGCAATGGCGGCGGCTTGCGCATTGTGGGTGCGCCCACCGAAGTGGCGCTGGTGGTGGCCGCTGCCAAGGCGGGGGCGCGCCGCAGCGAACTGGAGCGCGCCTACCCACGCATCCATGAGATCCCCTTCGACTCCAGCCGCAAGCGCATGACCACGCTGCATAGGGTGCAGGACCCGCGTCCGGAGGACCCCAGCCCTTTCTATGACCTGAGCCGCAAAGAATGGGAGGTGGTGGCCACCAAGGGGGCCCCCGACGTGGTCCTTGAATTATGCTCCCAGTATCAGGACATGCAGGACCAGGTCCGGCCGCTTGACGAGGTCTCCCGCCAGCGCATTCTGGCCGCCAACGATGCCATGGCGGAAAGCGCCCTGCGGGTGTTGGCTGTCGCCTACCGGGTTGAGCCCGAAGTGGCATCGCAGAAGCACGCCGAGCGCATCGAACGCGGTTTGATCTTCGTCGGTCTGTTCGGCATGATCGATCCGCCGCGTCGCGAAGCCCCGGCGGCCATTCAGACCGCTCGGCGGGCCGGAATTCGCACGGTCATGATCACCGGGGATTACCCGAACACGGCGCGCGCCATCGCCGAGCAGGTGGGGCTGCTGCAGCCGGGCCACCAGGTGACCACCGGCGCGGATCTTGATGGCATGGACGATGACGGCCTGATCCGGCAGGTGGAGCGCATCGATGTGTACGCGCGCGTTTCCCCTGAGCACAAGGTGCGCATCGTGGATGCGCTCAAAGCGCATCGCGAAATCGTCGCCATGACCGGCGACGGGGTCAACGACGCTCCAGCCTTGAAACGGGCGGACATCGGCGTGGCCATGGGGATCACCGGCACCGATGTCGCCAAAGAAACCGCGGATATGGTCTTGACGGACGACAATTTCGCCAGCATCGTCTCCGCGGTGGAGCAGGGCCGTGTGATCTATGCGAATATCCGCAAATTTGTCTACTACTTGCTTTCCTGCAATATGGCGGAGATCATGGTGATCTTCTTGGCGATCCTGGCCGGCCTGCCCTCGCCGCTGACCGCCATCCAACTGCTGTGGCTCAACCTGGTGACCGACGGCGCGCCGGCCCTGGCGTTGGGGCTGGAAGCGGGTGATCCGGACACCATGCGCCGGCCGCCCAGACCTCCCGAGGAAGCCATCATCAACCGCCCGATGCGTGTGGGCATCCTGGTGCAGACCATCGCCATCACGGCCGTCACGCTCGGCGCCTACGCCATCGGCCTGAACGCCTATCCAGCGATGGCCGACACCATGGCCTTCGTCACCTTGTCGACTTCCGAACTGCTGCGCGCCTTCACAGCGCGATCCGAACGCTACCCGCTGCTGCGTATCGGCGTCCTGAGCAATCGCATGATGCTGCTCGCGGTGCTTTCCTCTCTTATTCTGATCATGCTGGTTGTCTACGTGCCCGCCCTTCAGCCGGCGTTCGACACGGTTCCCCTGGCCTGGGCCCATTGGCGTTTGCTCATCCCACTCCTGCTCGTCCCGGCCGTGGTGGCCGAGGTGAGCAAGCTGCTCTTGAGACCAGGGCGCGAGGTGTCCGCGCAATGAGTCGCCAAGGCGCTCGCGCCATCCCTTGGCCAGGCCAGGCTGAAGGAGCTCACCGTGGCGCCTGATCATCCCCCGCCCGCTTCCCGCTTCCAACCCTCCGCGGCGCGCCTCCGAGGCCGGCATGTGCGCGTGCTGCTCTTCTTCGGCCGGGCGGTGGCTTCCATCCTCTTCTGGGATATCGGCGTTCGCCGGCTGGGCATGGCGGGTTGGGTGCGCCGCACGCGAGAGGCGCGCTTCCGGAGAATCGCCCGCCGTTTCCGCGAGTTGGCTGCCGAATTGGGGGGCGTGTGGATCAAGGTGGGCCAGTTCCTGTCCGCTCGGGTGGACGTGCTGCCGGAATCGGTCACCCAGGAGCTCGCCGACCTGCAGGACGAGGTGGATCCCGAGCCTCTGGAGGCCATGCTCAGTGTGGCCCAGGCGGAATTCGAGGGCGCGCTCTCGGACCATTTCCCCTGGTTCGACCCCGCCCCCCTGGCCTCCGCCTCCCTCGGACAAGTGCATCGCGCTCGCCTGTCGTCCGGCGAACACGTGGTGGTCAAGGTCCAGCGCCCCGGAATTCAGGACCTCATCCGCGTCGACCTGGCGGCCCTGCGAACCGTCATCTCATGGCTGAAGCGCTACCGGCCGATCAGCCGGCGCGCCGACCTGGATGCGCTCTTCGAGGAGTTCAGGTCGACGCTCTGGCAGGAGGTGGATTACCTGGCCGAGGCGGACAACGCCCGCCGTTTCGCAGCCATGTTCGCCGCAGACGCCGAGATCCGCATCCCCGAGGTGCACGGCGCCCATTCCACCCGCCGGGTGCTCACCCTGGAGGACGTGTATTTCATCAAGATCACCGACTACGACGCCATCGAGGCGGCGGGGGTCGGCCGGCAGGAGGTGGCGGTCCGTCTGCTGGAGACGTATCTGCGCCAGATCTTCATTGAGGGCTTCTTCCACGCCGATCCCCATCCCGGCAATCTCTTTGTCCAGCCGCTCGAAGAGGGCCGCTGGCGCCTGGTTTTTGTGGATTTCGGCATGGTCGGCCAGCTCACAGATCGCAATTGGGACGGCCTGCGGCAACTGGTCATCGCGCTGGGCACCCAGGACGCAGGGCGTTTGATTCAGGCGTACCAATCCCTGGATATGCTGCTCCCCGGAGCGGACATCGCCCGCATCCGGGAGGCGGAAGGCGCCTTTCTGGGACGCTTCTGGGGCAAAAGCATGCGCGAGCTTCGGGAAATCCATCCGCAGGAGATGCGCGACCTCGCGCGTGAGTATCGGGACGTGCTCTACGAGATGCCCTTCCAACTGCCCTCCAACCTGATATTCCTGGGCCGCTGTGTGGCCATCCTCTCCGGGATGTGCACCGGGCTGGATCCGGATTTCAACCTGTTCGCCCACTTGGTCCCCTTCGCCGAACGGCTGCTGGCCGAAGAGCGTGAAGCCTGGTTGGACGAGTTGCTGGAGTGGTTGGTGGAACAGGGCGGCGCTCTGCTGCGCATGCCCGCCCGCATGGATTCGGTCCTCTCCCGCCTCGAGAGCGGCGATCTGACCGTCTCCGCGCGGCCGGGCGCCGAGTTTCAGGCCAGCCTGACGCGCCTGACGAACGCGATCAGCAAGCTGTCCGGCGCCGTGCTTTTCGCAGCTTTGCTCATCGCCGGCACCCTGCTCTACTTGAACGGCGAATTGGTGGGCAGCGCGGTGGCCGGCGCATTGGCGCTCATCGTCTTCATCTGGACCCTCCGGCGCTGAATCGAGCGCCGCGGGAACGCCCAGGGGTGGCGATCGCCCCACACGCCCCATCCGTTCTCCCCCATCATCCCGGTCGTCGAAGGGCCCTTGCCGCCTCAGCCAAATGCCAGCTTCCTTTTTGCCGACTCCGCATCAATCGCTGCCCACCTTGTCTCTATCGGCCATTTCTGTATAATAGAATTGCCGGTTGACCGCCCAGCTTCCGCCGAACGCTTCGACGATAACAGCCAATATGTGGAGGATCCCAGAATGCTGAACGGATTCCGACGGAGTTTCCCGCCCTTGCGCTTCCTCACTGACGAGCAGGTGGAGGCCATCCACCGCGGCGCCCTGTACGTGCTCCAGAAGACGGGTATGCGTATCGAGTATGAGCCGGCGCTCAAGCTGCTGGCCGAAAATGGCTGCAAGGTCGACTTCGAAACGCAGCGCGCTCGGGTGCCCCCCGATCTCGCGGAGGCCTGCCTGCGAAGCGTCCCGAGCGCTTTCATGCTGCGCGCCAGAGATCGCGAACGAGACCTTATGGTGGGCGGCGACACGGTGTATTTCATGCAGGGCATGGGCATGCGCTACGTGGACTTGGACACCTGGGAGACACGGC
>CAYMCO010000006.1:0-54717 GCA_964388955.1 uncultured Anaerolineaceae bacterium
GACTGCCACGTCGCCCTGCGGGCTCCTCGCAATGGCGAATGAGGGGAGCGCGGGCCCCGGGGCAAAACGACGGGTTGCAGATTGATAATGGCTATCGGCAGTCGGCGATCGGCAATCGGCCATAGCGCATGGCCGGTGGAAGGACGGGGCCCCTCTCGATACACCTCGCGGTGTTCTCGCTCGGCACTCGAGATGCGCCTTCTTTCTCGTCATTGGGCTTTCATCGTCGGCCGTTGGTCGGATTTCGGCTGAAGCTCTTCGGGCGATCGGCAGTCCGTTGTCGGCGGTCGGCATGCAGCTTGCCGCCTTTCGCCTAGAGCGTATCGCTCATGGCTCCCCGCTCGCAGTGCATACCGCATTGCGCATTGCGCATACGTGACGGCGCCTTTCGCTCACTTCCCCGAGGGGATGGCGGCGTATTTTGAGTAGCGACGCTTGAACACGCCGAAGACGCGCTGCCGCCGCTCGCCGAGGATCTCGACGCCGCGGTAGTCGTCGAAATAGAGGCTCATCTCGTATTTGGAGCGGTCATCGCCCTTGATCTGCGCGTTGAGCCGATGCATCAAGTCATCGATGGCCTTCTTGATGCGCCGCTTCTCCTCCGCGTGCAGGTTGGGGTTGTTCTTCTCATAGGCGGCGATCCGCCTGCGGATGGTCAGGTCGGTGGTGATGAAGGCGGCCATGGCGATCAGCGGCGCAAAGAGCATCACGATGTAGAAGGGGAGGGGCGGCGACGGGAAAAATCCCAGGCGGATGAAAAGGGAAAGCAGCAAGGCGATGATAGCGAAGGGAAAGAGGCCCCGCAGGAGGGTCGCAATTCCGATCAGCTTCGGCAAGCCGGGAAGGGTCTCCGGCAGGAAGGTGATCGCCTCCAGGTCCCCCTGGATCTTTTTCCAGTGGCTCTTGAGACCGAGCCGGCGGAAGGACTCCTCCGTGCGGGTCAGATCCACCCTGCGGAAGGCCCGGATGGCGTCCAACTGCTGCACGAGGAAGTGCAGGTCCGCTGACTCGCTTACATCACGTCCCAATCGTCGACCTCCTCGTACCACTTCAGCCGGGTGCCCACCTTCGCGCGGGACCTCCACGCGAGGCTCTTGGGCTGTTCGTCGAGATACCCCAGCAGCGCGTCGATCCGCGCCGCGATCCGTTCGGCGTCGTCCGCGGTGAGCGGTCCGTAGTCACCGAGGGATGACTTGATCTTCGCCAGGTTGGTCATCGCCGTGTGATAGAACCCCCAGTCCTTTCGCAGCACATCGGCGATCGGTACTTTGTTGATCCGATCCTCATCGTCGGAGCCGATCTCGTGCGCCCTGAGAAGGACGATCGCGTCTTTGACATCCTTCTCGTTCATGCGAACCATTTGCAGCTTCTGCAGCAGGAGCTCGGCCGGTGGAATGGTGGGAGAATCCTGCTCCAGCCGATTCTTGAAGGGGACCGTGTGGTTCATCTCCAGCCGGTCGTAGAACACCTCCGCCATGGGAATCTCCTGCCCGTAGTAGATCTGCCGGGTCTTGCCGTAATGGTAGAGCATCCGCTGGTTGATGGCGAAGCCCCGCCCCTGGAAGAATTCCATCATCTTGACCCGATGCCTTCCATAGGCTACGTAATCGATGTCGGTGAACACCTTGTTCCCCAGCCGGGCTAATCTTCTCCATAGATCCTGGTGCTCCTGGCTGTGCAGGAAGATGGCCAGTCCGCCCATCACCCGGATGATCAGACCTTGCTCCTGAGCGGCGCGGACGCAGTCCTTGGCTTCCCGGATGAAGGCGTCCGGATCGGGCCATTCCTCATCGGGTATTTCGGAAGGCAGTCGGAAGCGATCCATTGCCAATTCCCTCCCTCTTTCCATACTGGCCATCTCTCGCCGCTCGGCTCCCCGGAGGGCCAAGAATGGGATTGGCCCCTGCGTTTGCACCGGGGCGGAGACCGGTGCTTTGCCTAGCGTGATTCGAGCGCCCGGCTGTACGGGCGCAGCATGCCGCGCCCCCACGACGGCTCCCGATGAAGGCATCGATGGAAGGTATACGGTCCACTAGTACTGCGTCACCGATGATATGAAGGGTTCCCAATGTGGCTCCATCTCCTAGGTGGCCCCGAAATCACGGGTCGATTGAGCGTTGACGCAGCACTAGCCGGAGACGAACATATAGTCCTTGATCTCATCCTTCTTGAAGAATATGATCACGCCGCGCAAGATTCCTTCCGTGTATTCGCTACCCGGGTTGATGCACAGCGTGCGCCCGATCATTTCGATCCCCCTCGACTCATGGATGTGCCCGTGCAGGCCCAACAGCGGTTGGTAGTTCTCGATGCCGCGCAGCACCGCCATGCTGCCCGCGGGGATTGACTCCTCCGTGGAGGGGACGAGATCATCCGACAGCTTGGGGGCCTGGTCGATTTGAGTGTCATAGGGCGGCGCATGAAAGTTGAAGATCGCGGTCTCCATCCTTTCGACCTGCGAAGCCAACTCGTCGATCTTCGCCTCCAGCTTTTCTTCCGGGTACTCTCTCTCGGTGTCCCAAGGGGTTGGATTTGACCAAGAGAGGCTGATCATCTCATGGTCCTTGACGAGGACCTTCTGCAGGTCTGCGTTGACAAGTGTGGATGAGCTTTCGATGATGGGATCCACCTCCATGAGGTCATCATTCCCCGGAGTGATGAAGACTTCAATCCCGCTCCCCTGCAGGCGTTCGTCGGCCAGCTCCATCCAGCCCTGCATGCGCTCCACAACCAGTTTCCGAAACAGCTCGTCCACCTTCCCCGCCGAGAGGGAGATATTGGCCGTCTTCTCGTCGATTCGGCCTTTGACGGTTTTTCCCTCGGCGACCAGCACCTCCATCTCATCCGGATCCGTGACGAAGGAATAGTTGCCCGAGCCGGCGATCACCTTCTGCAGCTCCGCCAGCTCCGCCGCCGTCTCGGCAACCCGGGTCTCTCCCAGAAAGGAGCACCGATAGGATCCATCCATCTGCTTCACTATGGGGTTGATCATCTTGCCGCTCAGATCGCCCGTGAGGAGCCCCACGTCTACCTTGTAGATCTTGAGGGCGTTCAGGAATTTCCGGTAGCAGATTTCCGATCCATGCAAGTCGGCGACATGAAATATCTTCACAACCGGTCTCCTTTCCCTTTGATCCAACCGGCGTCCAACGGTTGCCTTACAGGCGCTCGTCGATCCGCGCCCACGTTCGCAATCCAGCGCGCCCCGCTGCCGCTGTGCCCAGAATCAGGGCACACTCGCCGTCCCATAGGGGGTAGGGGCGCAGCAAGATGCGCCCCTACGACGAACACAGCGGATGATGGTTGCCGCCGCACTCGTTTGCGGCACCTGCGCTTGTTGCCTCGCGGGTGTCCGCTGGTCACAGCCCCCTTATTCGGGGGGTATCTCCGTGAAGGCCAACGTCACATCGATCCCCTCGCTCTTTCGCACCGCCTTCCATATGAAGTACCATGCCAGACCAACGATCCACACCCCGAGATAGATCAGGGTCCAGTACGTATGCATGAAGGCGAAGGCCTCATTGATGTAGTAGGAGATCACCAAGAGCAGCGTCAAGCCCAATGCGAGGGCGCCGGCGATCGTGCTCACCGGAATGCCGAGAAAGCGCCAGTTGCGATAGGGTGAGGCGTCCCAGATGTGCTTCACCTTCTTCACGTAGGGGAAGATCAAGGCCGAAGCCGCAGTGAAGCCGAAAACGGATACCAACTGCAGCACTTCAACAGAGATCGAGCCAAGTATCTCCGGGTTGAAGGCATAGTCGGTCAGGGCGATCTGGGAAGCCACAAGCATCACGAGCAGCAGCTTCACCGGTTGGTTGAAGCGCGGCGAAATATCCGTGAACCAGCGAGGGCCCAGCCGATCCAGGCCCCAGGCGAAGGCTGCCCGGCTCCATGCGATGTAGGAGAAGACAACCCAGAGCCAATCCGCCACGATGAAGGAACCGGCCATGATGAACCCCAGGATCTTGTTGAATCCCACCAGCATGGAGGCGACGTTTATGTAGGTCGCGATGAAGGGGAAGGTGTAGCCGTCAAGCCCCTCCTCATTGATCCAGGCCAGCGCGTGGACGCCCTGCCAGCCCACCATGCGCTGGTAAGACAGGCCAACGACAAGCAGGAAGGCGATACATACGACCGCATTCAGCACTTGTGCCAGGAAGATGTTCCGCCGTGGACTCTTCACTTCCCCCCCGATGAAGGTGATGATGTAACCGTACACGGCGATCCAGCTAATCGGCAACATCAGGCCAAGCGTGGAGGTCCAGTTCCACGTCTCTGGAATCCCCCCCATCGCGTCCGAAGCTGCGCCCAGGGTGGCGTTCCAGTCCAGAGAGTTGAACTGCGCGGCGTACCTATTCCACACAGATACGAAGGTGTCGTGGGAGGTGAATATGATGATGATCCCGGCAATGGCAGCGCCGATCAACGACCAGGCCACAAATGCCTTCTGGATCTTGAAGTAAGTCTTCATGCCAGCCAACATGGCCAGAAATGCCGTCACATTGACGATCGTGGCAACCAGATACAGCCCCCAGCCTTCGGTGAATCCCGCCACAACGTCGGGATTGATTTCGAGGGCGCCGGCCATGATGGGAAGGCCCGTCTCACCTATCCAGGGCGCCAGCACCCAGATCCAAGCCAGCATCACCATGCCGGCGTTGGCCAGGCTCACCGCCAGCCCGATCGCCGGGTGGATAATGCGTGAGTTGTACACATAACTCCCGCCGCTGCGCGGCATGGAGCCCCCGAGGATTCCCCAAGTGAAGGCGAATCCGAAGACCACCAGCACAAGGGTGATGAGGCTGGCGATGGTCAGGTTCGCCCCGGGCAGCCAAGCGAATCCACCCAGGACGAACCATATGGATACGGGGATGGCATTGTTCATAATCCCGAAGAATGTGGTATCCAGCAGCCCCGCTTCTCTTGTCAGACCGCTCGCTTTTCTCGCAAATACCTCAACTTGCTCAGACATGTCCGCCTCCTCGCGCCAAGTCGCACAGATTGCCGTTTTGCGAATCCGGAGAGTCGCCGCGTGGGGAAACCTCCCCGGTCGCGCCCGGCGCCAGCATATCTCCCCGAATGTTCGCCGGATTCAGTGATGAATGGAATGAAAGGCGGCAATCCTGCGCGTATTCCTCCATGATTTCAAACTGTCTAGCGCAACGCAAAGCAATAGCGAGCTCTCGATCCTGTCGTAGGATGGCCACCTCCTTCTTCCACGCCCCAGCCCATGCGCGTGTCACCGGGCAGTCCATGGTCGCTTCTCGTCGGCAGAAACCCCTTCTCTTCTCCTTTCTCCCTTGACTGCTATCCGCGGCGAGGGCCGCAGAAGGGCGTCCTTGTTTTCAGTCCAGCAGTGTCTTCACCGAGTCCTCAAGCGCGTTGAGGACATAGGCGGCGTCGTCCTCGCTGTGGGAGGCGGAGATGAACCAGGGTTCTCGGGAGTCCTTGTCCGGCATCACCCCCCGCTCAAAGAGCTGCAGGATGACCTGCTCGTATGTGTCGTGGTCGGATCCGGCCCAGTCCCGATATTCCGTAACCTCTTCCTTGTCTGTGAACACCACTCCAAACATGGAGGCGGGACCCTGGATCACGGCGGGGATCCCGGCGCGGCCGAGGATCTCCTCGATTCCGGACATGAGGCTTTCACCGTGCGCATCCACCGATTCCAACGCCCCGCCCGCGATCGCATCGAGCGTGGCGCAGGCGGCCGCCGTGGCGACCGCGTTTCCGGCGTAAGTCCCTCCGTGAGGGATCATCATGGGCCCGACATCCCCCATGATCTCCTTCTTCCCAGCGATCGCCGCAAGGGGGAACCCGTTGGCGATGGCCTTGGCGTAGGTCACCAGATCGCCCTGGATGCCGAAGTACTGCTGGGCGCCGCCTTTGGCGATGCGGAAGCCCGTCTTCACCTCGTCCATGATCATCACGATGCCGTACTCGTCACAGAGATTCCGGATGAAGCGCAAGAATCCCTCGCGCGGCATGATGGAGGCCGTATTCCCCATCAACGGCTCGACGATGATGCAGGCGATATCCCCCCAGTGGCCCCGGACTTTCTCCTCGAGCCGTTCCTCGTCGTTGAAAGGGACCACGTATACAAGCTCCCCGATCACGTGCGGGATGCCGGAGCCGTGGGCCACCCGGATCGGAGACCGCCTGTAGCCGGTGCCCGGGATCGGCGGATAGCAGTTCCAAAGGGTGTAATCGTGGAAGCCGTGGTAGTGGCCTTCGAACTTCAGCACTTTGTCGCGCCCCGTGTAGGCCCGGGCAATGCGAATCGCGTGCATGGTGGCCTCGGTCCCCGAGTTCGCGTACCGCACCAGGTCCACCCCGGTGAGGGACTTGATTTTCTCCGCCGCTTCGATCTCGTATTCACTGGTCATGGCGAAGGTGTTGCCGATGCGCAGGGCCTCCTGCACCCTCTGCACGACCGGCTCGTATGCGTGGCCCAAGACCACCGGCCCAAAGCCCAGCCGATAATCAATGAAACGCTTGCCGTCCTGATCCCAAATGTAGGCTCCTTTCGCTTCCTTGAGAACCAGAGTCTCGTCATCCCCCCAATAGCGAAAGTTCGAGGAAACGCCATGAGGCATGACCCGCTGAGCCCGCTCGAACATCATCCGGCTTTTCTCGCCACTTTTCATGATATGACCTCCCATATCTGCAACGATGAAGGTGCGTACGGAAGCGGAACAATCCGCATTGATCACAAGCAAGTTGTCGGGACGATTGCGCAGGCGCCCCCTGCGGGCGCGACAAGTGAGCCTCTGCACTGTGGCTTGTACGATCCGCAGCCATGCCCCGCCTTCCCGGGCGGATCTTCGATGCAGACACCCGTTCCCGACGAGTATCGGGACCATCCGATGTGAAACGATCATCGGCGAAGATTCCCCAAGAATCCTCTCCGATGCTTCACGACATGGCTAATATACATTTCGGTTTTTGGAGAGTCAAGAAAGCGTAGCTCGCCGCAGGGGAGGGTGGTGGGGCGAAGGGGGGAATCGGGTTGAAGGTTGCAGCTTGACGGCGCGCACGTTATAACGTGGTAACCTTCCGACGTTCCAACGTGAAAACGGCCTGAGGGGCTGGCGATCATGTTGCACACCTCTTTCAGGACATTCCCATGAGGGAGCTCCCGCACGGGCCCATGCTTTCGAAGACCGCGCTGCTGCACGGCGCGCAGTGCCAGAAGCGACTCGCCCTGGACGCGCTGCATCCGGAGCTGCGGGATCCACTCGGGCTGCCAGCGCGGATGCGCTTGCACCTGGGCCAAGTCGTCGGCATAGAAGCGCGGCACCGCTATCCCGGTGGTTCGGTGGGGCGTGTGCCGGAATCATACTCCGCATCGGTCCAGCGCACTCAGGATCTGATCGCCGCAGGTGAAAAGGTCATCTATGAGGCGGCCTTCGAGGTAGAAGGCGTGCGGGTTGTGGCCGATATCCTGTCTCGCCGCGCCGCCGGGTGGCGGCTGATCGAAGTCAAGAGCACCAGCGAGCCCAAGCCGGAACACCTGCTGGATGTCGCGATCCAGATCTATGCGCTGCGGCGATCCGGTTTGGAGCTTGAAAGCGCGGCGCTGCTGCATCTGAATAAGGACTATATCCGGCACGGGGCGCTCGATTACGGGGCATTGTTCGCCGAGACTTCCTTGTCCGCCGAAGCCGACGAACTGCAGAGAGAAGTGGGGCGGATAATCGGTATCTCGCGGGCGACGCTAGAATCGGGTCGCGTCCCAGATATCCCCATCGGCCCATACTGCCATGATCCGGTCGACTGCGATTTCGTCGGGCACTGCTGGAAGGGTGTGCCCTCGCCCTCCGTCTTCGACGTCTATTACATCGGGCGGAAGGCCTACGATCTCTACACTCAGGGGGTGGAGAGAATCGAGGACATCCCCCGCGGCTATCCGCTCGACCGTCGCTCGATCTTCCACGTCGTGGCCCACAAGGCGGGCGAAGTGATCGTGAAGAGGGACGAATTGCGCCATTTCGTGGCTGAACTGGCCTATCCGCTTTATTACATGGACTTTGAAACCTTCGCGCTCCCGATCCCGCCCTTCGACGGGCTGAGGCCCTATGACAAAGTCCCCTTTCAGTATTCGCTCCACGTGCAGCAGGCTCCGGGCGGGCCGTTGGAGCACAGCGGGTATCTGGCGCCGGCGGGGGTCGATCCGCGGCGGGATTTCTTGGAGCGGCTGTTGGGGGAGACGGCGGGAGTGGGGTCGATCGTCGTCTACTCCGCGCCTTTTGAAGGGGGCGTCCTGAAATCGCTGGCGGAGTGGTTCCCCGAGCACCGCTTCGCCATCGGGGGCCGGATCGAAAGGTTCGTCGATCTGATCGTCCCCTTTAGAAGGCGGTTCTACTGGCATCCGGGGATGGGCGGCTCGAATTCGCTCAAGTGCGTCCTTCCCGCCTTCGCGCCCTATCTTTCCTACGAAGATCTGGAGATCGGTGACGGCGAGGAAGCCATGGCGGCCTTCTTGAGCCTGGAGGAAGAGGGCTCTCCGGAGCGGGCCAAAGCGCTGCGCCAATCCTTGTGGGATTATTGTGCGCTGGACACGATGGCAATGGTGCGCATACTGGATGGGCTCCGAGAGGCGGGGGGTTTGTGAAGAAGAGCAGGGGAGCAAGGGAGCAGGAGAGCAGGAGAGCAACGGAGCAGGGAGCAGGGGAGAGTCGGGTGGAAGGTTCATTTAGGAGATCGGCGATCGGCGGTCAGCTTGAAGCGTGTTCCTCGATGCACACCGCTTGCTACAGAGGATCCCCCGGACAGCAAGAGTGATTCCTCATTTTCGCTGACGAGCCGATGGCTGAATGCTGAAAGCTGACGGCTAGATGCACGGAGCGCACGTCGTCGGTCATCGGTCGGATTGGGCGATCGCCGGGATCGAAAAGGATCCATGCGGGAGGCACTCGGCCCCTCCCCACAGTCCCCTGGGGGGGCTTCAGTGGGGACCCCTCGAGGAGATCTGGTCTGGATGCAAATCGAGGGCAAGAAAGGACTGCGTTCAGCCATGAGTGCAAGCGTTGGCGCATTCGACGGCAGGGCTGGTGGCCGATAGCTGACGGCTGAATGCGCGAAGCGCATGTCGTTGGTCGGAATTGGCTGTCAGCTATCGGTATTCGGCGATCAACTCGTCGATCACCGCTCAATGCCTATCGCTCTCCGCGTATACCGCAATGAGCAAAGCGCTCCGCGCATTCCGCATCGCGCCCCGCTAACTCCGCGGGCGCTGATTCTGGGGATCGTACATCGGTCGCATGGATGCCTTTGCCGGATAGCGCTCACCGGCGATGTCGATCTCATAGGCGCCGCTTGCGATGAAATCTGCGCTGGCGCCTCCTGCATGCCTCACAAAGCCGAGCCCCACGGCTCCTCCGAGGGTAAAACCATATCCGCCGGTCTGCAAGTAGCCCACACGCCTTCCATCCCGGTAGATCACCTCCGTCCCATGGAGCAGCGGCCCTGGATCCTCCAGCAGGAACTGAATCAGGCGCCTCTTGGGCACTCCCTTGTCCTTGTGCCGCAAGAGCGCCTCCCGACCGATAAAGCCGCCCGGCTTTTCGAATCTCACGAAACGCAGTAGTCCCGCCTCGAGCGGGGTATGGGTGTTATCCATATCATGCGCGTATTCGCGGTAGGCCTTCTCGATCCGCAGGGTGTTTAGCGCTTGAAAGCCAGCGTGCTTCAGGCCGAGATCGGCCCCGGCCTGCACAATCGCTTCGTAGACATGGGCCGAGAATTCCGCGGGGACGTGCAGCTCCCAGCCCAACTCGCCCTCATAGGTCACCCGGAGCGCAAGCGGGCGGGCGCAGGCGAACTCGATCTCCTTGGCGGTCATGTAGGGGAAAGCCTTGTTCGACAGGTTCTCCGAGGTGACCCGGCCCAAGAGGCGGCGCGATTTCGGGCCTTGAATGTTGATCAGCGTGTATGCCGAGGTCACATCTGCGACAAAGGCGTGCGCTCCGTCGGGGATATGCCGCTTCAGCCAATACAGGTCGTGTGTGTAGAAGTCACCCGCGCTTACGATGTAGAACTTGTCTTCGGCCAGGCGCGTGACCGTGAGGTCCGCTTCCAGCCCTCCGCGTTCGTTCAACCACTGCGTATAGACAATCTTGCCGACCGGGACGGCGACGTCGTTGGCGCAGATATGGTTGAGAACGCCCTCCGCGTCCCGGCCTCCCACCAGGAATTTCGACATCGAAGTCACGTCCATCAGGATGACATCCTCGCGGCAGGCCCTGTGCTCTTCCGCCAGATACCCGAACCAATTCTGCCGATCCCAGGAGTAGTCGATTCGGCCGGGATCGATCCCGGCGGGGGCATACCAATCCGGAATTTCCCACCCCATGCCTTCCACAAAGTGGGCGCCGGCCTTTGCCAGGTGATCGTGGAGAGCGGTGCGGCGGACGTTCCGGGCGGTCTTCAGCTCGAAATTCGGCCAGATGAGCCTGTACTGCAGACCCAGGGTCTCCACAGTGCGATCGGCCAGGTACTGCCGGTTTCCCTGGAAGGGGAGCGCACGTGCAATATCGATGTCCGTTGACTCAACCGGCGCAATCCCATCCACGATCCACTGCGCCAGGATCTTCCCGATACCGCCTCCTTGCAGAATACCCAATGAATTCAATCCGGCCCCGACGAAGAAATTCCGCAATTCCGGCGATTCTCCGACCATCGGCTCTCCGTCCGGCGTGAAGCTTTCCGGGCCGCAGAAGAACTTGCGGATGCCGGTCTCTCGGAGGATCGGCACGCGCTCCATGGCGATATCGATATAGGGCATCATGCGCTCCCAATCGGGCTTCAGTTCACCAAAGGCAAAATCCGGAGGCAAGCCATCGATGCCCCAAGGCGCCGCCACAGGCTCGAAGAAGCCGACCAGCAGACCGCCCCCCTCCTCCCGAAAGTAGGAATAACGGCCGAAATCCTCGATAATGGGCAAGTCCGGATGGACGCCCGCTATGGGCTCGGTGAGCAGGTAGTAGTGCTCGGCCGCTTGAAGAGGTACATTCACCCCGGCGAGCAGGCCCACTTGTCGCCCCCAGAGGCCGGCGCAGTTCACCACATATTCCGCCTCGGTCCCCCCTTTGTTGGTGACGACACCCGTCACACGCCCTTGTTTCCGGGTGATGCCAATGACTTCCACCCCTTCATAAACCTCGGCTCCGCCCATGCGGGCGCCTTTCGCCAGCGCCATCGTCGCGTCAACGGGGTTGGCGCGCCCGTCCTCCGGGACATAGAAACCCGCGATGATATCGCTCGTGTCCGCCAACGGCCACATTTCCCCCACCTCCGTGGCCGAGATCTCTTGGACATTGACGCCAAAATTACGGGCGGCCACAGCCATCCGGCGACGCTCGACCAGCCATTCCGGGGTGCAGGCCAACTGCAGGTAGCCAATCTGCCTGAATCCCGCCGACTGACCCGTTTCCTCTTCCAGTTTCTTAAACAGCTCACGCGTGTAGGTGGAAATCTCGACGTGCAGATCCGAAGAGCCCGGTGTCACGATCAATCCTGCCGCGTGCCAGGTGGTTCCGGAGGTCAGTTGCTGGCGTTCGAGCAAGATGACATCGTCCCACCCTAGCTTCGTGAGATGCTAGGCGACACTGCATCCGATAATTCCCCCGCCAATAATCACCACCTGCGCGTGGCTCGGGGGGGTGCCCCCGTCAACGCTGGGAGACGCCCCTGCGGTCATGAACTGCCTCCATTCCACTCTGCCCCCCGAGCGTTCTCTGCAAAGGGAGGAGACCCCCCTGGTCATCGGGATTGCGAGCCTTTTTGAGCACATCATGTTTATATGCCTTCGGGGCACCTATGGCAAATGCGCCACCAATCGGAGGGATCTCGTCCTCCGCCTGCGCGGTTGGGGGTCGGCCGCCACTGCCGATAGTGCAGGGGATTGTCTTCGCTCAGGCGCGTGGAAAGGGAGCGGGGGAGCGATGAGTTGCGAGCCCTGAGCGGCCGGCTGCTCGCCGAAAGTTGAGGGCTGTACGTGCGAAGCGCGTGTCGCCGTTGGTCGTTCGTCGTCGGCCGACCTGGACGGCTGCGGGCTGCAGGTTGAAGGGCCCATGTATGAACGCTCAAACGTGATAGCATTCCGGCGCGGATACGGCAACCACGCAGGACCCAGCGCCTCGAACGCCTCTTGACAGGCAGCGTGAAGAAGTGTATATTACTGAATAGTTATATAACTGATTAGTAAACTATGAGTTCAGCCATGGCCAATGATGAACTGAGCACCATATTCGCAGCGCTCGCCAACCCAACACGCCGGGCGATCTTGAAACGGCTGACCACCGGGAAGAAGACGGTGACCGAGCTGGCCGAGCCCTTTGATATGACGATGCCGGCCATCACAAAACACCTCAAGGTGTTGGAGGGGGCCAACCTGATCGAGCGCAGCCGCGAAGCGCAGTACCGACCGTGTGAGCTGGACCCGGAGCCGCTGAAGGAGGTGGATGAGTGGATGGAGCAGTACCGGAAGTTCTTCGAAGGAAGCTTCGATCGATTGGACGACTATCTGCTGGAGCTGCGAACAAAGGAGGAGGACGATGATTAGCGAAAACATGCACGTGGAAACCACCGACCGGGAGCTCATCTTCACGCGGGTTTTCGATGCGCCGCGCGAGCTCGTGTTCGAGACATTCTCGGACTGCAAGCACCTGCGCAATTGGTGGGGGCCCCGGGAGTGGCCGCTTTCCAGCTGCGACATGGATTTTCGTGAAGGTGGAAGCTGGATCTACTGCATGAAGGGTCCCGAAGATCAGCTCGCCTGCGGCAAAGCGGTCTATGAGCGGATCGTGGCCCCGGAGCTCATCGAATACCAGGACTACTTCCTGGACGAGAGCGGCGAGGTCAACGAAGAGCTGCCGAACGGGCTGATGACTTTCCAATTTGCGGACCAGGGCGGCAGGACGAGGGTCACCGGCCGCGCCCGGTATCCGCGGGCCGCTGACCTTCAAACCGTGTTGGAAATGGGCGTCGTCGAAGGGATGACCCAGACCATGGACCGCCTCCAAGAGCTTCTGGGGCGACTGTGAAGTGGAAATGGGGGGATCCTCAAAGGTGTGTGGGTGCAGTGGAGCGAGCGAGTCGAAGGTTCCAGGTTGGAAGGTTGGAGGTTTTCTGGCTGTCGGATCTCGACGTCCGGCCCAGCGGTCCGGAAGCACTGAGTACCCACTGATGGCTGATCGCTATTTGCTGCGCGAAGCGCCGGTCGTTCGCCGGAATCCGCTGATGAGCCGAAGGCTGCAGGCTGAAAGCTGAACACGGGAAGCGCATGTCGTCGTTGGTCGTTCGCCGGCGGTTGGCGGACCGGGGTAGAATGAGTCCCGCAGTAGGGGCTTGGACTGATGGTCTTGGCTCCTCGGTTGCGAGCACGGTCGTTTTCGGGCCGGGTCCGCATCGCCGAAATCCTGATTGCTGGTGCAGATTTGATGGTAGGAGGTAAAGATGCAAGAGATGCAAAAGATCACACCCTGCTTGTGGTTCGATCGCAACGCCGAGGAGGCGATGGCGTTCTACACTTCCCTTTTCAATCACTCGGAGATTAGGAGCATCAAACGCTATCCGGAGGGCCCGCTGGATGGGCCCATGGAGGGAATGGAGGGCAAGGTCCTGACCGCGATGTTCGAACTGGAAGGGTTCCAGTTCATGGCGCTGGACGGGGGACCGCTGTTCCAATTCAACCCGTCCGTCTCCTTCTTCATCAACTGCGAAAGCAGGGAGGAGATCAACGCGCTGTGGGAGAAGCTGTCGCAGGGCGGAAGCGCCCTGATGCCGCTCGCCGAATATCCCTTCAGCCCTTGGTATGGCTGGATTCAAGACCGGCACGGCTTGTCCTGGCAGTTGATCCTGTCCGAGGCCGGGGCTGAGCAGAAGATCGTCCCCTCGTTTCTGTTCGTGCGCGATCATGCGGGGGAAGCCGAGGAGGCGATTCGTTTCTACGCTCGGGTGTTTGATGGTTCCATGGTCGGCGACATCGCGCGCTACGGCCCCGATCAGGCTCCGGACGAAGAGGGGACGGTCGCATATGCCCCCTTTGCCTTGGCGGGCCAGCAGTTTGTGGCGATGGACAGCGCACAAGAACATGATTTCAACTTCAACGAGGCGATTTCACTGTACGTCGAATGCCGGACGCAGGAGGAAGTGGACCACTATTGGGAGGCGCTCTCCGCCGTTCCCGAGGCCGAGCAGTGCGGCTGGCTCAAGGACAAGTATGGGCTTTCCTGGCAGATCATCCCGAAGCAGCTCGGCGAGATGATGAGCGATCCGGACGCAGAGAAGTCGGAGCGGGTGATGGACTCGATGCTCAAGATGAAGAAGATCGATATCGCGGAGCTGGAAAAGGCTTCTCGGGGCGGATGATGAGGGGCGCGAGGGAGCAGAGGATCATCGGCGCAGGGGAGCCGGGGTGCAGGAGAGCAGGGCGAGTGACGGGCGGAGGGTTGCAGGTTAAAGGTTGAAGGATACAGGGGTCTTCCGGTCGACGAGATTGCCACGCCCCCGTGAGGTCCCCTCGCTATGTCTGATCCGCCTTGCAGACGGAGCCTTCAACCGGGGGGCTGGAGAGGATCCGGTTGCACTTCCCGCGCTCGAACGCTCATACCTTCCAACGTCCCAGTGTTCCCGCGCCTTGACGTCCTGAGATCCGTACTTCAAGGGAGGGAGGATGCCCAACCCTGGGGCAGCCTGATCAGATACATATCGACTTCGTCCGTGCCGGACCGGCCCCAATTGCTGGTGAAGAGGACCTGCGAGAAATCATGATTGACGCTGGCATGCGGTTCGGCCCAGTAATCCTGTTCGATGTCCTCGTCGAAAAGTGAATGGGTATGCGCCAGGCGGGCCACTCGCCCCCGCGGTGTGAGCTCCACGGCAAAGACCTGATCGTCCATCCAGGTCGCGGAGGGGCGGGCGCCGTTGGATGTGGAGATCAAGGCCCATCCAGGCATGCGTGTAGCTCGTCCGGAGAAGTGGAAGCCGATCGCGGAATGTGTGAAATCGATCGGCAGCAGGGGCGTGATCTGGCCGCTCGCCAGGTCAAGCATAGAGATAGTGTCCTCGTCGATGTCTTGGTAGACAAGGACTTCCTTCCCCTGAGCGTCCAGCGCAAGGTCCGAATGTCCGGCGATGCGCAGCAGGCCCCGCCCGGTTTCAAGCCTTTGATCGTAGACCATCAACCCACATGGGTGGGAATCGTCCCCGAGCTGCCCATACTCGCAGTATTCATCATGGTAAGCCAGGAAGTAATCCCCCAGAGGGCTGATCGTCACGGAATCGATCTCCGGATGTGAGGGCGTCTCGCGCAGGCCGATGATCTCGTCCGCCTCCCGATCATATACGAGCAGCGCCACCGTGACCCACTCCTGGTCTTCCGCCATCAGACCCCAGTATCGGGAATCGATCGAAGGGCTCCCTTCGAAACGGGTCCAGACCGCGGCCAGATCCTGCCCTGGGAAGTCGTCGGCGAACTCATGTACTACCTGCCCCTCACCCGCGGATATTCTATACGCCACCAGGCGCGTTTCGTCCGAGTAGTAGATCAAGTCAGGATCTGCGGCGTCCCAACGCGGCTCCACCGCCAGCGGCAGCCGGCCCAGGGGCTGCAGGGAGCGCGCGTCATAGAGGTACCAGTCCCCATCCGTGGAGTACGCCAGAAGCAGGCTCTCGTCAGCGTTGAATGATTGCACTCTGGAATACTCATTTTTGATCCCCGCGGTCAACCCCTGCGCCGCAAAATCCGATCCCCAGTCGGACACGCGGATCACGCAAGTCCCGAATACGGGGTCATGGTACGGGCTTCGGGGAGGCGGCTCATCCAGCTCTGGGATGGTTCGGACCTCGCGATCGGTCACCGCCAAGAAATCCGGGTCATCGCATGTGATCTCCCGACCGGTCGAGGCGCCGATTTCGATCCCCACAAACCCCTCGGGCTCGTCGCCGCCACTGCCGTTCTCATCCCTTGTCTGCCCGGCCCGAGTGGAATCGACCATCCCGGGCAAGCTGCACGCCAGGGAAGCAAGCCCGAGCAAGATGGGAAATGCGACAGCCAAGATCAGGGTGTGGGATCTGGATGGGGATGTCATTGCGGTCTCTCAAGGGGCGATGCCCGAGAGTTCCTCGGGCTTGGCTCGGATCGGCTTGATTCTACATCGGATCGAGCGGCCTGCAACTTCCTTCGCCCGGCGGGGCGCGTTCCATTTCAGGGGGCAAACGCATTTGAATATGGAGACCCCACCGGCCCTTCCCTCTGTGCCTATAATGGTGAGCCAGCAGCATGTGAGAGTTTAGGGTCGAGGGTGGCGGAGGGAACACAATGTCGTACTCGTGGAGGGCCAACAGGGAAGAGATGGTGGCTCCCGATCCTGAGGTGGTTGCGCGGGCCGAGAGGCGGCGTAGGGGGAGGGGCTAATGGAACCAGGGGACGGGGAGCAGAGGGGCTGGGGGAACATGCATACCTGGGCCCCGAACTGGATGGCCTCGCCCTCCACGTTGGAACACACCCTGTCCGGCGCGGTCGGAGGCGGATGATTCTCAGAAGAGCACAGTGCCTTCTAGCGTCGCCCCGTCGCACCCCGGGGGCCCACCGAAGCAGGCGAGTTCATCCCAGCTGCAGCGCGCCGACAACGCAGCCTGCCGGGGGCGAAGCGCGGCATACGTCGTGTACCGTGCGCACTGCCGGTGGTTGGCCTGAAATTGAGAACACCCGTCCCGGCCAGCTTGCCCTTTTCTCCAAGACCGCTCATAATCATCTCACAAGATAGCGACAATTCCATTCCAGGTGCCGGTAAGTCACGTTCCAGTATTCGCCGGTGAGGAGGCACCGATGGCGCAGGGGATCTGCCCGTACTGTGAGACCGAATACCGCGCGGGCGCGAGGTTCTGTGACCGCTGCGGTGCGCCCGTGGGGGCGGCGAATCCCCGCGGTTCCAGCCTCAGGCCAAACACTCTGCCCGAATTCTCCATCCACTCCGATAACCGCAAATCCCGGCCGCGCGATATTGGCGAGCCCCGCCCGGGCCTGGGGGAGCAGGAAGCGAACGCAAGCGGATCTCCCAAGGCTCCGGTGGCAGTCGATCCACGTACTAGGCCAGGCTCGCTTCCGGAGGCCGGTGCCCGCGATGCGGGTCCGGTCGGTGTGGGATGGAGACCCGCCGCCTCCGCCGCCGCATCGGCGCCAGCGGCGGTATCCGACAAGCGCTCCGCCCGCGGCTCGCGGCCCGTGAGGGGGCCCAGCGGGGGCGTGATCGTCGGCCATGTTCGCGGGTTGAGAGAAAAACCGGAGAACAACTTCACGGTCTACTCCTTCCGTGTCGAATCCTTCGACGAATTGGGGAATCGCCTGACCCCTGTTACCGTGGAGATGAGGGGCATCAGCTTCGAGGGCTCCCTCAACGAGGGCGATGAAATTGAAATCCAAAAGAAGTATCGCCCTGGCCGCACGATCAAGGTCAGCAGACTCCACAATATCACGGCCGCCTCCCCCTTCAAGGCTCGGGAATATCCCTTCTTTATCCGCATCCTGACGTATCCTTTGACGGCCATCGGATGGCTACTCACGGTCGCATTCATCATAGGCTTCATATATCTTTTGGTGTCGTGTGCCAGGGTGTGGATGGAATGAACCCCGGATAGAAGGGAATCGTCTCGCGGGAAATCATAAGACACCGCCCGCGCAGGGGGTTACCAGCCCCACGCCTCCGTCCGGGAGAGGGGCCGCTATGGCGCCGCCAGCGGATGCTTGATCGCCTTCATCCGATCGCGGCATAGAGGCCAAAGCGGATTCATGGCACGCGAATGGTTGCCGGGGGCGAGATTATGGCTTCGACAGGCATATCGACATACCATCTGGACTATCTTCAGCGCAACTTTGACCTGCCGCCTCTGACGCCGGGACAACCGACGACGAGCGCAAACGTGGCGCTGCGGCGCATGCTGCGCGTGCGCGGCCTCGGCCGCCTGGTCGGCGAACCCAAGAACCCCCCAGGCGCAACTCAACCAAGCCTCCTGATGCGGGATGCCCTCATCGGCATGTATGGCTACAAGATACCGGTGGCCTTCATTGTCCACGGGAGCCCGTTCGGCGTGACCATTCGAATGGGCATCTGGTCCCCTTCTGAGCGGGAGCGTGTCACGGAACGCACGCTGGATTCGAGGGTGGAGATTCTCAGCTCCGTGCTCGGCAGCCTTTATCCGGCCGTGGACCTCGAGCCCTGCGGAGCCGATGTGGCGCCATTTCCCATCGGAGGCATCGCCCTGGGGCTTCCCAGCGCCAAGCCGCCGGAGAGCATGCAGGGAGCGCTGCCGGTCGATCGCCTCATCCGCGCCGTGTACGGCTGCAACTGGGCATACGTCGTTTTGGCGGATCCGATCGATGAAGGTGTGCTGGCCGACATCCGCAATTCGATCATCAACGAAGAGCGCTTGGTGCAGGTGGCGACAGAATCTCTTGCGGCCCCGAGCCCGCTGAGCCAGCTCTATCAGCAACTGCTGGAAATCCATCTCTTCACCCTGACCCAGGGCCAAGCCGAGGGTGGCTGGCGAACGGGCGTCTACCTGCTTGGGGACGCGTCCAGCTATTACCGGCTGGCAAGCGTATGGCGCAGCACGTTCTCAGGCGACGAATCCATCCCTGAGCCGGTCCGGGTGTGGCGAGCGGGCAGGGCGGTGAATCTGGCCACGGACTGGAGTCTTCCCGACGTCGAGGGCATCCCAGGCCCGGGCAACTACCGCCATCCCTTCAGTTTCCAGACCGCGCTCACTTCCTCCCAGTTGGCGAACTATATCCACCTGCCTCAGAATGAGACCAGCGGCTTTTCCATCCACCTTGTGGCCGATTTCGACAGCATGCCCCCCGATATCGCCGAACCGGATGGCCTGGGATTGGGTCAAGTCATCGACCGCACCTATCCCACCCAGACCATCTACCGCATCGGCCAATCCATGCTCAACCGGCATGCACTCATCGCAGGGGTCACCGGCGGGGGCAAGACGAACACCGTCTTTCACCTCCTCGCTCAGTTATGGGATCGAAAGATACCGTTCCTGGTGCTTGAGCCGGCCAAGACGGAGTACCGCGCGTTGATCGACCACACCGCCATAGGCCCGGAGTTGCGCGTGTTCACGCCGGGAGACGAGAATGTCTCCCCGCTGCGCATCAATCCGTTCGAGGTGGAGGCCAATATCCCCATCTCCGCCCACATCGATCTGCTCAAGTCCGTGTTCAATGCCAGCTTCGGCATGTGGAATCCCTTGCCGCAGATCCTCGAACGTTGCCTGCATGAGGTCTATCTGGACTGCGGCTGGGATCCCACCAGGGGTTTGAATGACCGGCTGGAGGATGATGCCACATCCGGACGAAGCAGACGCCCGCAAGCCTTTCCAACCCTCTCGCAGCTCTATCTGAAAACGGAGGAGGTTGTCGAGTCTCTGGGATATGAAGAGCGGGTCACCAGCGACATGAAGGCCGCCTTGGTGACCCGACTCAACGGCTTGCGGATCGGCACCAAGGGAACCATGCTCGACACCCGTTTTTCTGTTCCGGTAGAAGAACTGCTGAGCCGTCCAACAATCGTCGAGCTCGAGGCGATCGGGGATGACGAAGAGAAGGCCTTCATCATGGGTGTTCTCATGGTGCGGATATATGAGTACCTGCGCGGGCGGGGCGCCACGGAAGGCGTCCGACTCAAACACTTGACGGTCATCGAGGAAGCGCATCGTCTGCTCTCGAATACGGCGCCATCGACCGATCCGGAGCGGCCCAACATGGGCGGCAAGGCCGTGGAGACATTCGCCAATATGCTCTCTGAGGTGCGCGCCTATGGGGAGAGCTTCCTGGTCGCCGAACAGATCCCGTCCAAATTGTCACCGGATGTCATCAAGAACACCAATTTGAAGATCATCCATCGGGTGGTCGCCGGCGATGACCGCGTCATATTGGGCAAGACCATGAATATGGCCGACCACCAGATCGAAATGCTGGCCACGTTGCGAACAGGTCAAGCGGCGGTCTTTGCGGAAGGCGACGATAAACCTCTGCTTGTTCAGGTCCCGTATGCAAAGCTGGTGGCGCATGAGAGCATGTCCACGAAGTACAAAAGCGATGCGCGCGTGGCGGACAGAATGGCAGGGTTCCGTGTGCAGGATTCGGTTTCTCGGGCGTACACTCCTCATGCATTGTGCGCGTCGGCCTGCAAGCAGCCCTATCGCTACTGCGACGACGCAAAGGGGCTGGTCGAGCAAAAGCACTTCCAGGTGCAGTTCAGCGGTCTGGCCCTGACCACCCTGTTGGAGCCCTCTTCGCTGGCGGAATGCTGTTCGGAGTTGCTGACCACCGTTCGATCGCACCTGCCCAGACGCTCTTTGGAGCCGGGGGCATTCTTCTGCGTCTTGTTCAACGCCGTGCAGTGGTACATCACCCATTTTGGGCGCCACTATCACTGGAAATACTCGGATGCGGAGTCGCTCGGGGATCTGATGAGCCGGAGTCTGGCGGAAACCACTTCCGGACTGCTGGATCTGGATTCTTCCGGTTTTCGAGGTTCCTCCGAGAAGCTTGAAGAGTTCTCCCACCTGTATCACAGTGCGTGCCGCCGTGGGCAGGATCCTTTTCCCGCCTGCAGGGAAGTCTGCCCCTCGGGGGAGTGCCTCTTCCGGTATCACGTCCAAATGCTGAACGACAACACATCGCTTTCGGAAGCGTTCAACCTCGCGATGGCGAAGGCCGGGACCGAAGGGACGTGGGAGGATGTGTCTCCGCTTCACGACGTGGTATCCATTCTTGGGGGCGAGGACTTCGCTGCCGAGGATCAGCGCAGCATGGGGCTATGTTATGGGATACAGCGAATCGCCTTCTTCCCCGGGCTGCTGGAAGCGGCTCGTAAGCTGGCGAACCAGGATCTGATCGCGGGGTACGATGCTGGTGAATAGACCATGCACGGACTGATGGGCCGATTTCGATCGACATCGAATCTGCAAGGGTGCAAACGGTGATGGGAGAGATGGGGGAAGCCCCTGTGGCTGCGGCCGGAGACCAGGCGCAGCCGGCGGAGGTTGCAGCGGCCCGAGGGGGCGATTTCCCCTCCGAACAGATCGCGAGTGGGGCGTACAACGACCGCGTGATCCGGGGAGGGCCGCAGGATCGCACCGAGGGAGAGCGGAGCCGGGCCGTCGACGGAGTGGGGAGAGAATATGGAGATGGCAGCCGAGCCGACCCTGCCTCTGAGTCTGCCTCGGGGCCTCCCGGTGAGGGATCCGCCGGGGATGGGAGGGAAGCTTCTTCCCGGGATGCGGAAAGCGATGAATCAGCGGCCGGGCCATCGCCGCAACCGAGCCCAGAGGGCCCGCGTGAAGGCCATAGAGCGGATGACGACGCTCCTTCTCAGGAGCACGCTCCTGAAAGTGCTTCCTCCGTTGGGGGTGCTGAGCATCCCCATGGAGACCATGGGCCCAAGACGGAAGAATCCGTCTCACCTCAGGCTGAGCAGACTTCCAGCGGCCGGGAGATGGGCGGCAGAGGAGATCCGCACGTCTCAGATCAATCCGATCCCGGAGGCACGAAATCGGACGGACCTGACGCCGGGCGCGGCGGGCACAACAAGAAGAAAGATGTGCCCAAGCGGGGAGGGGGCCTTCGCTGGGAGCCGGAAAGGAAATTCGACAAGTACTTCGCAACCAGGACGGGCGCGGGGCCGAAGGAGCAGCTTGTACCCGAGCATGTTCGGGCCGGGCGCAGTCTGGATGCCTTCAAGGCTTGGCTCGATAAAATCGAGCAGGAAAGCCCACTTGCGTATAACCGACGAGCGGCGGGTCGCCGCTGAATAAAAGATGGGAGGCGGGCAATGGGTGAAACCCCTGAGAAGTCGGGTGAAGGATCGGTCAGATCAGATCGCAGCCGACCCCAGGACAAAGAGAAAGCCGCTGCCACCGATGCAAGAAAGGCATGGCACAAGCGCGCGAGAGAAACACCACGAGGTTCATCGACAAGGCTGAAAGAATCGCCGGCATCCGGTCCGTCAGTTGAGAAAAGCCGTGCCGCATCACGGCAAGAGGCGCATCGCGTCTCGGAAGGCAAGCTCTCGGCTCCGGAGCGTGCTGAACGGAAGAAGATCGCCCACCCCAGGGACGGAGTGGGTTTTGGCTTTGGTGACGACAAGCCTGCTTCCGGGGAGCTGCAGCGGTGGTACAAGGGGCTGTCCGATGCACAGAGAGCAGCGCTGAAAGATCCCAAGACGACGGTCTATGTGACCGCCACATGCAGCAAACCGGGCTCGCATAGCTCCAATCGGGATCTGAGTAAGAGCAGGGCCGAGAATGTCGCCCAACTGCTGGCAAGAGATCTCGGCGTCGAGAGGTCGAGAATCAAGACCGAATGGCTCGGCGAAGATCCGGCTCAAGACAACAATCCGGATGCGCCCGACAACCAGGATGATCATCAAGAGCGCGTGGCATTGATCAATTTCGAAGCGAAGGAGAAGGACGAAGAGACGCCGAAGCCGGAGAAGAAGGAGAAGCCGGAGCAGAGCATTGAGCGCGCCAAGAAAGTGTTGGAGCGAAATCCACCAACGGTAGCAAATGTGAGAAAGAGGCTGACCGCGCTGCTTGACAAGCTCACCAATCCCAAGACGGATGATGCGTACATCGATGGCCGCGCGATCGTGCCTCAGGACCAGCCTGGCAATGAAACGCCTCCGGATGAGCTCGCCAAGCATGCTCGCTCGGAGGTACATCGGATCATGACGACCCCGCACGCCGTTCATAAGGGCGGGGGGAAGTACGAAATGCGACCTCCGTCAGACGAATTGCTCCGACAGCGGCTCGAACGATTGGATCGCGAGATCCTCAGCGGACCGCATGAAGTGAACCGGCGCATGGCTATTCAGGGCGTGACGGCGTCGCCGTGGCTGGTCCGGGTGAATAACTGGATCGAGGCCCGGCAGGGCCGCAAGGATGCCATAATGGGCATCTATGGTAGGTATCATCCATAGGTGAAATCCCATTTTCGGATGGGAAGAGCGATTTCGAGGTGCGAAGATGAACTCTCAGTGGCAGCGGCAGCAGAAGCAGCAGCAGGAACAGCAGCGCCGCATGCAGCAAGCGGCGTGGCAGCAGCAGAAGCAGAAGGAAAGGCAGATGGTCGCGCGCGCCTCCCAATCCAGGGTCTCCCACCTGGAGGAGCGCTTTGCGGCCGTCGAAAGTGAGGCAGAGCGGTTGCGAGCCGAGTTCAAATCCGGCCGGATCGATGAGGGCGCATTCCAGGCCAGGCTGCAGGAACTGCTGGTGCAGGATTCGGCCGGCGTCTGGTGGATGGTGGGGAGTGAGAGTGGCCGTTGGTACAAGTATGACGGCGCCAAATGGGTCCCCGGGACGCCTCCCGTGCGCGCAACTTCCCGGGAACGGCGCGCCGCCCACACGGCTGGTCCCGCCGTCCGGCGACGGGGCAGCGCGGTCAGAGGGATCCTCGTTTTCGTGATCGGATTGGCGATCAGCGGGGCACTGTTCTTCGCGGCCGGCTCCGGCAGCTACAACCTGCTCAGCGAAACATACTACGATATCGCCGAGCCCGGCAGCTTGGTCATCGCCGGCGCGGTAGGCCTCATCGGGTTGGTGATCACGATCCGCAGGTCGAGACAAGCTTGGCGCGGATACTAGGCCGCCTCACGCCCGCGCCGCCGCTCAGACCGGCCTCACCGGCGGGGCCATTCTGGCCGGCTCTGCTGGATCCCCAAAGACCCGCTGATATCCGGGACGGAGGTGGCCAGGCCTTCCAGTCGCAGAACGGCCCATCGCCCGCGCTTTCGGCCGGACGATACTCGCCCGCCTATCATCTTCGGGGGCGGCGGGTGGCGTCGGGTGATCTTTGCGGTGTTCGATCTCCAGGGGCTGCGATGCGGCAACGGGCCGCTAGCGGTCCGGCGAGGGGTATTTCTGCTTCAGGCGCTCGGGGGACATCCAAATCTGGATGCGCAGCAGGTCGGCCAGCCGTTTTCCGCGCATGTGATCCGGGTTGAAGGCCAGTGCCAGCATGTAGGAGTACACATTGTCCCAAAAGGCCCGATGCCAGAACCGCATTCCAGGCCTTTCCTTCAAGAGCACATCGAACCCTAGACGGTTGAGGGTAAGATTCGCAGCTCTCAGGTCGGTCATGAAGCCAAACTCGGCCCGCAGGGGAAGGCCGGCATGAGGCGATGATTCTCTTTCCTGGTCGGCCGCCAGCAGTCTCAGAGATGATCGGAAATCATCCAGCAGGCGATTTGCGAATCCCATCCCCGATGTTTGCGCCAGCAGGGTGACCAGACGCTCGTTCCAAAGATGAACATCCAGCACAGGATCGTTGGTTCTGATTTCCCATCCGTCCGAGAGGGTGAGATCTGCGCGACTGTGCCCTCGGGAGACTCGCAGCAGGCATGCCGGAGCCTCGGAGAAGGTCTCAATCCTGTAGAAGATGCGCAATATGGAATCGATCAATCGCACCCCTGCGCCGAAGAACCTCCAGATTGTCTTCGGAGTGGATTTCATCGTTTTCCCAAACCGATAAAGACAACGCCACTCCCAACCAAAGCCACACCAATCCATTGAAAGCGGGTGAAGGGCTCGTCGAATATCCGGTACGCGCTGAACAGTTCTGCGGAGACAAAGGCCATACCGATCCCAACGGCGGTCGCCAGCTTGACGGAAGAGGCCCGCACCAGCCCAGCGAAGGTGAGCTGAGATCCCAATCCGAAGGCGCCGCCAATAATCTGCCACAAGACGAAGTCCCTCCATGTGGCGCTGCCTCCCGAAAGAGCGAACCCGGTCGTCGCGCCCACATTTGTCACCTGGTTGAGAAGAATCAGCAACGCGGTCACCAGGACGCCCCCTTCCCGGCGGGCGGATTGGCCCTGCACCGCTGCAATCGCTTGGATTGGCTCAAGAAAGCGCTTCATGACGTCCTCCCTTATTGGTCCAGCCATCGACATCCCGGATCACCAGCGTATCCCGTCACTCCGCATCAAAAGAGCAGAGGCATATTTCACCTTCCCCCACTCAATTAACACGCAGCCCCCTTGGAAGGGTGCGAGGGAGAATCCTGCCGGGAGGATCTTGTCTCGATCTGACACTGTCATTATCGGTGGCGCTGGTTTCGGCGGCTACTTATCGCCGGCAGCGCGCATTCTGGGCGCCCGGAGAAACAAAGGGTTGGAGATTGCAGGTTGCAGATTGCTGTCAGCGATCCGCTATCAGCCAACAGCGTCAGATCCGGTAGCTGGGGAAGCGGAGCCCCGACCGTTGCGGGCGAGCGGAGAGCCGGTGGCTGAAAGCGAAATGCTCGGAGGTGCAGGCCCTCGTCAGTCATTCATCGTTGGTCGTCCGTCGGGGCTGGCCGAGGGCGGTCGACTTTGGCCTTCGGGCTCATCGCCTATCGCCAAACCCGGCTGCTTGTCCCCTGCCGCGCAGAAAGCATGCCGCATCGCGCATAGCGGTCATCCCGCCAGCACCTTCGCCAGCAGTTTCCCTTCCTCGCTGGCCGCGGCCAGGCCGGCAAAGCGAGCTGCGAGACCGACGCGGATATCGCCCGATTCGGCGCGCGCCAGCATCTCCAAGCTGAGGGAGGCGTAAGGATGCTGGGAATGGGAGGAGAGCCATTTCGCAGCTTTGGCGGCCGTCCTGCGCCGCAGGCCGGCCCGGCGGGTGTTCCCAAGCAGGACGAGCGCGATGAGCGCTGCGGCGGTCCGATCGACGTCGCCGCCATAGCTTCCGTCCGCGCCCTGCAGCCGCGCCAACCGTCCGGATAGATCCGTGGCGCGATCGCCCCCCCGATCGCCCGCCTCCGGCGATCGCGGCCTGCTCGGCGGGCGGCGTTTCTGTGCAACCCTGGGAGACTGGAAGTTTGGAGCTCCAATGATGGAATCCCTCATCTGCTGAGGTTTCGGGTACGGGCTCGGTGGACTCGCGAGAGCCATTGTCAGGAACGCCGGGTCCCAACCCTCGGGTAGCTCGACGGGCCGCACGATTTCGACCCGCTCGCCATCATCGGTCACGGAGGTGCCCACCGCCACGAAAGCCGTGAAGCGCGAGGCGTCGGGAGCCCGGTCGGTATCGGGCAGCGCCCCGGGCCCTGAAGTCGCAATCGGCCTTCCCGGCAGGAAGCGCGGAGCGATCACAGTAGGGAAGCGCCAGCGCGTGCGCCCGTCAATCGTTTGGAGGCGCTCGACCACCACGATGCGCACGGTGACATCGGTATGCGGCGGCAGGTTGGTCACCCGCAGAGCGTGCACGTCTGCGCGCTCTTTAGTCAGGAGGCCCGCCCGGCGGCCGGCTCCACGGGCTCGCTCGAACGTTTCCTCGGCCTCTGCACGTTCCCGGCATTCAGCCACCACCCGGACATCCCCGGCGAGCAGTTCCATCTCGATCACCGCGCCCTCGTCAGGCAGGGGGAAGACGTGGACGGCCTCCATCGCGACTTCCAGGTTGTTGCGAAAACGCTGCTCGATGACGGTCCGGCAACAGTCGCCCGCGATGGCGGCGCGCACCCTGACCCACTGCAGCGGCAGCGGATGTTCGGCTTTCTCGGCCAGGGCGATCAGCCCGCCCAAGCCTCGGGGATCCGGTGGCATCTCCAGAGCCACGCTGGGTTGTATCGTGTGGATCTCGGATCGATCTGATTTCATCATTCGTCTCCTCTGACGGTGTCCAGTTCCCGCTGCTCCCTACTCACTGTTTGCCACACTTTGCCCATGGCGCATGGGGCACGCTGCAACGCGTATTGGCCCTGAAGACCCGGTTGAATACGACGTCCAACCCGACTAAGCTGAATACGAGGCGGTAGAGATGAACCCAGCGGATCTGTCTGTTCTGATATTTCTGGTTGCGGTCCCTTCTGTGTTTGTGTTCTTCTTGTGGCTGTTCTGGAGCATGGCGCGCCGGTCGCGGGCCCAGATGGGCCGGTACATCGAGGCACAAGGGAGTCTGGATCCTTCCGATCGCTGGATGAAGGGCGGCGGGTGGAGTTTTCCGTCGAACACAGCCCCAAAGGGCCCAAAGCTGTAAACGCAAGGACGGTTTGATCGCTCGAGCTCGAGTTACAGATGAATGCCGCCTAAACCGAGGCGGCATTTCCCTTTCTCGGCAGCGCAAGAGCCATCGGGTTCTTTGCCGGCGATTGGACCAGCGAGGAAGGAGCCAGCTTCGAGCTATCGGCGATCCTCCGGTAGCTGGGGGTGCAGCGGAGACTCTGCCTCGGCCCAAGCCCGGCATGGAGGATGTCGCGGGAAAGCCTGGCTGAACGGTTGGATTCTAGCACACACAGGTGAAGCTAGGTGGATCTGCGGGATGCCTGCCTGGCCCGCGTTGTGGCACGGGCGGGAGAGGATCATTGGGTGGCGGGCGGGAGAGTTCATCATCCGGCCGACGAACTCGGGGAGGACGGGGGGACGAGGAACGCATCTTGGCAGAGCGACGAGTATGTTGGTATCCGAATTCGCTTCAAGAAGCCCAAATCCGAGAGGCTAGGGATGGGAATTTTCCAGAAGTCACTCCGGCTGATAGCTATTTCCGCAACCCTGGATGGAGGAGGGGGTTATATCCGAGTGAATGGGAACGGAGTCGGCAGCCCTCAGGGGACCGGGCGTGCGGTCCGCTGAGGCCAGATGTATCTGACCGCAGGTATCCTCGACTAATGGGAGGTAGTGATAATGGACGCAGTGGAGAGTCAGAAGGTCTCGGGAGGCGTTTTCGCCCGAAAGAGCTCTGGGCTGGTGCGCAGTGTGAGCACCTTCGACACGTTGTTGTATTGCCTGATCCAGGCCGCTATCCCCTACGTGATGTTCAATGTGGCCTTTTGGGTGTTCTATCCTGGGGCCCAGATGGAGCTGGCGGCGCTGCTCGCGGTGGTGGGCAGCTTGGCCGTGGGCATCACTTATGGCCTGTTCAGCGCCATTTACCCACGGTCCGGCGGCGAGTATGTTCCGCTCTCACGGACGACTCACCCGCTCATTGGCTTCGTCGCCGGCTTCAGCCAGACCATATGGCAGGTCTTCTACTTCGGGATCAACGGCGCCTTCGCGGCCTCGATCGGGTTTGCGCCCTTCTTCACCGTGTTGGGCTTACAGACCGGGAGTCAGGGACTGCTCAACTTGGGGCAGTTCTTCGACAGCCCCACGGGATGGTTTGTCTTCGGCGGAGTCATGATCGTGTTCTTTTCCATCCTGCTCTACCGGGGAATGCAGACGTACTTCTCGGTGCAGAAGTGGCTGTTCAGCGCCGGTCTGATCATATTCATCATATTTGTGCTCGTTCTGGCCCTGGGGGCGCTCGGCAGGTTTGACTTTCAGGGGAATTTCAACAAATACGCGGGGCCCGGCGCCTATTCTCAATTGCTGGAGGATGCGCAAGCAGCCGGGGTGGATCTGAACCCCTCCTTCAGCTTCGGCACCACCTTGAATTTCATGATCTGGCCCGCCTTTGCCTACCTGTTTGCCGTGCTGTCGATCGCATTCAGCGGGGAAGTGAAGAACGTTGAGCGTGGACAATTGCTGGGGATCACAGGAGCGCAGCTGCTCGCTGGGCTGCTGATCATCCTCACGACACTCTTCGCCCGTGCCGCCATCGGTGGCGAATTCCTGCGGGCGGTGGGGTACGTGGGCTTTGTCGAACCGGACAAATTCCCGCTTCCTTATCCATGGCTGACGCTCTTGGGATCCATCATGGCAGACAATGTGCTGCTCACCGTGCTCATCAACCTGGGGGTGGCCCTGCAGCTCTGGTTCACCGGTGCGTCCGCCGCGATATACGCCACGCGCGGGCTGTTTGCCTGGGGGATCGATGGCATGGGGCCCGCCGCGTTGGGGAGAGTGTCGGAGCGCTACCACTCGCCGACCGTCGCCATCTGGCTGACCGGTGTGCTAGGGCTGGTCGTTCTGGGGGTGTATTCCTTCACTGATTGGCTGGTGGTCATCGCGGGGCTCGCGCCGTTCGCCATTGTTTTCATGATCACCGCGGTGGCGGGGATGCTCTTCCCGTTCATCCGGCGCGAGACCTACAATGCCTCGCCGGCCCGCATCGAGGTGGCGGGTGTGCCGCTCATGTCGATCACGGGGTTTGTGGGGGCAGTCTTTTCCGGGTTCTTGGTCTACCGGGCCATCGCCGACGTGGATTACGGCGCCAACTCCCCCCAATCCATCGGGGTCATGATCGCGGTCTTCGCGATCGGCGCGATCTGGTACTTCGTGGCGCGCGCGGTGCGGCGGAGCCAAGGCGTGGATATGTCCGCGCGGTTCGAGGAGATCCCGGTGGAGTAGGGGTTGAGGTAGATTCGAATTCCGAGGGGCCCGCCAAGCCTGAGGCGGGCCTTCTTGATTTGAGCACCCGGTGGTGGGCAATCGACTTTCCAGATTGCGCAAGGCATCTCGCGCACAGCTCTTGGCTACCGGGCGGAGGTACCACCCGCTGCCTGTCCTACGACTAATAGAGGATCCCTGGTTGTGGGTGAACATGACAATCATCATGGGGGCCCGGGGATCGCCTATGGCTTGTCGCTTATGGCGTATCGCTATTCCCTGAAACCAAACACCCCGCAGGGCAGCTGCCCTGCGGGGTGTTCCTGCCTGGTCCGAGCCGGAGGGCCCTACCGCAAGCTAAACCGGCCCTCCACTGCGTCGTGGTCCGATGATGCCAGCGGCGTGCCCGGATCATCCTCCAGGATGGCCGGATAGCCGGCGTTGAAGTGAAGGATGTCGGCCCCGACCGTCAGATTCCTCAGGGCCGGGCTGACCAGCATGTGATCCAGCAGTTGGCTGTTGCCATCAAACACGTAGGAGAAGGTCTCGGCTGGCTTCTCCATCTCGACGAGGTTGTACAGTGGAATCCCACCATCGATGCCTTCCAGAATCGCCACTGGGTTATCAGGACCTTCACCCGGCTCGCTGAACTGGAAGTCGTTTAGGTCTCCGGCGACCAGCACGAGCGCGTTGGGATGTTCGGCGAAGATGTCGTCTACGAAGGAACGCACCGCGCGCGCCTGCCCCTTGCGCTGCACCTCGGTGATCCGGGAGGGCGGCCAGGTCACCCCGTACAGCGGATCGTCACCGCCCTTGCTCTTGAAGTGATTCCCGATGACGGTCACCTCATAGCCGCGGATCATGAATTCGCCCACGAGGGGTTCGCGTCCCGGGCTGGGGCTGGTCGGTCCAAACCAAGCATCCACGGCGGGGCCGGACATCTGATAGGCATCCAGCAGATCCACCCGATCCGCATCCCAGAGGAAGCCCACCTCGATGCCGCGCACGTCACTGGTCTCGAACGAGACCGCATGGTAGTCGGTCCCCGCGGCCTCGTTCACGCGATCACCGAGCTCCTGCAGGATGGCCGTGTTCTCCACCTCCTGCACGATCAGAATGTCCGGCAGGTCGAGCTCGACCTCGATTGCCAGCGCCAGCTTGCTCAGCTTGACGTCCAGCGCCTCAGGGCTGGGCGTCGATCCCTCATCCTCTTTTTCCGGGTTGTCTACCAAGTCGAAGAGGTTCTCGACGTTGAGTGTGGTGATAACCGCGTTTCCGCGCGCCCCGGAGCGGCTGCTGGCCGGCAGCTTGGGTAGGTCGTGGGTCTTGATCTCGTATTCGACCGGCTGCAGCTTGTACATGCTGAAGGTGTAATCCACCACCCCCACCAGCATCCGGATCTGATCGCCGGGTCGGACCACGATGGGTTGCTCCAGGCTGTAATCATCCACCTGGATGCGTTCCGGATTGTAGTCGACCCGCTCGTCGCCCAATCCCCGAATCAGGATCTGCTTCGTCTGTGAGTAGTATCCGGACCCCGGTTTGGCGTCGGCCTCGGCGAGCAGCCCGAACTCGCCAAACCCGTTCGTCGGCGCGGTCACGCTGCCGTTTCGGACCTCCACCAGCATGCCCTCCAGGCGTTCGCAGAAGATTTCGCCTTCGGGGATGGAGGTGTCCGGCAAATCTCGCAGTTCTACCGGGTCTGGCAGCGGATTGCCGCTGGAAAGCACGTCGTATGGCTCATGAGTGTCCGGGCTGTTCAGGCGTGTGAGCGGCAGGGAGGTGCCGAACTGTTGTTCCTCCACAAACGCTGTAAGCCGCACCATGTCGCCAACCACGGGGGGCGGATCGAGCCGGTCCCGGTCGTCCACAAAGATGCCGTCCGAGGTGGCCGGTTCCCCGTCGCCGGCCGGATCCTGAATCCACATATCGCGGCCGTCCGCGCTGAGCAGGGTCACAACACCCGTGGTGGTCACCAGCTCTCCTTCATAAGGGGACCGCTGCCCGGTGCCCTGGATTTCCATGATCGTGAGCTCAGGAGGGGCAGGTGGGGGTTCGATCAAGGCGTTGACCGCGCCGGGGGTGTTGTAGGCCTCCCCGACTTCGGGCGTGCCGGCGAAGCCTGGGAATCCGGCCCCGTCGAAATCGTTCCGCACCCAATCGCTGACGGCATCCGTATCTGTGCCGTTGGGGATGCGGGAGGCGCCTCCGGGGGCGAAGGCCATGCCGTCGTAGCCGGGCGTGAGAGTGGTTGTTGAATAGGTCCAGTCGCCGGAGTCACCGTCGGCCACAGCCACCGAGTCGACCACGCGAGTCCACGGGGCGCTGTCTCTGACGCCGTCGTTGTCGCTGTCCAGATCATCCCCCGGTGCACCCGTGAATCCCTCCACGAGCAGCAGGGTCACGGTGCCATTTTCGGCGTCCTCATCGGAGACCCAGAAGCCGCCCGCGTTCGTCGTCCCGACGGGCAGCACCGCGTCGATCACCCCGGCGCCGCTCCCGTCCCCTTCGATTTCCAGCACCGCGTATCCCAGGTAATCCGTGTCCGGTGCGCCGTAGATTTCGATGAAGGCATTGGTATCCGTGCCTGCGTGGTTGAATACGAATTCGTTGATCAGGGGATCTGCAGTTTGACCCGAGGCGCCCCCCGCGAGGACGAGGATGAGAAGCATTGTGCTTAGCGATAAGGCGAAACGCCATATCTTACGCATCGTGTATCTGTCTCCCTCTCTTGGTGGTTTCTCTATCTCTCCCCCTTTCGAATGGATGTTCACGGGTCGTCAATTCCGGGCCACATGTAAGTCAGGGGCGGTCGCCTTGTGACACTGCAGCCCGAACGCCGCGCCAACGGTCAACCCGGCAGTCTTCGCGTGTGTCAGGAGAGCAGGTGCATGCTGCACCCTTGCAGCACAGCGGGCGAGGTAGACGCGGCTGCAGGGCTTCCGATTGGAGGGGGGCGGATGAGGGGGAGGGGGATCGCAGCGCTGTGAATCGCGCCGCGGCCGCCCTCGGTTCCCACCATCTCGTGGCCGCAGATGCCCGTGGCCGTGTCCTCACGACCCGGATGCCGCTGTGGAAAGCGGCGACGATGAGTATGAGGCGTGTGAATGGGAGGCTTGCCAGGACCCCCGCGTCCGGCTGAGGCGTTCATCGGCCTCCATCGATCGAGTGGAAGTGAGTTCCCGCGGGCCCGCCGTTCTTCAGGGAGAACGCAGGAACCGCCCTTCCGTTACACAGCCGCCAGCGGAGGCTGCTGGTAGGAGGCGGTTCGGCGCAGGCGCCGGAGAGGCGCGCAGCCCCCTTCAACCCCACCCCGGGCGTGTGGCCCCTTCTCTGCAAGCCGAGCGAAGCCCTACCGCCCTCGGGCCGCTGATTCAGGCGGTTCAGGCGGCGGCCTCGTACGCGCGGCCTCGCACCCTCCCCCACAGGAGGACCGCCACCAGCGGCAGGATCGAGAATGCCGCGCCGGTGAGCGCCATGGCGCTGTAGCCGACGGAGGCAAACACGAACCCGCTGCTCAAGCTGCCGGCGGCAGAGGCAAGGTTGACCAGAAGGTCATTGGCCCCCTGCACCCGGGCTTGCTCTGCGGAGGAAATGTGGTCGCTCAGGAGCGCTGACCCGGCCACGTAGCAGAAATTCCACCCCAGCCCGAGAAGAAAGAGGGATGCGACCAGCGGTGCCACATCCACCGACAGCCGGCAGGCCAAGCTGGCGGCAAGCAGCAGTATTCCGCCGGCCTGGATCACCCGTTCCCGCCCAAACCGATCGGCCAGTCGGCCGGAGATGATGGAGAAAGCAAACATCCCCAGGGTGTGCCCCGATATGACCACCGAGACGTCCGTCAGGGAATGCCCCAGGTTTTTCATATACAGGCTGGTGATAACCATCAGCATGACCATCACCAATTGGCCCACGATCATCGAGAGCACGGCCACAACGACCCCAGGGCGGCGCAGAATGCGCCCCAGATTCTCCGGCGCCGCAGGCATGTGGTCTGGAAGCCCTGCCTCCTGGTCCAGTTCGCGGGCGATCTGCAGGGGTTCAGGTCTGAGGCCGATCAACAGGATAAATCCACCGGCAAGGAAGAAAGAAAACCCCGCCAAGTAAGGGCCGCTAAGCGAGTTCAGTTCCATGCTCTCTGCCCAGGCGCTCGAGGGCCCGACCAGCAACGGGCCGACTACCGCGCCCAGTGTCCCACCAAGCACCACGTTGGCAATGGCTCGGCCGCGCGCCTCCGCGGTGTGAACATCGGCGGCGGCAAACCTGCCCAACTGCATGGCGGCCTGCGCAAGGCCCAAGAAGACCATGCCTAGCAGGAAGGCCATGAATGCGCGCGACTGGATGGCGAAAGCCGAAACAAGAGTCCCTGCTGTGCCGAGAAGAAGGCCGAGGATCAACGCCCTGCGGCGCCCGAAGCGGTTCATGATCACACCCCAGAGAAAGGCGCCCAACGCCGTGGCGAACAGCAGGACAGCGGGTGGGAGCCCCGCCAGCGCGACTCGCTGGCTCAACTCCGCGGCAACTATCGGATTGACCGTTGCGATCCCGATCAAAGCCCCGGAAACCATGCTCTGCGCAAGGAAAAGGGTGCGGGTGATGCGGCGGGCGATGGCTCCGTAGTCTCGCCCGCTCCCGATCGGTCCGGCCATCATTGTAATCTCCATGCTCCGCGCTTGCGATATTGGTGCCCGAGCCGCATCGCCGGGGGATCCGGGTTCGGACAACCGGCGCCATATTTTGTACCCTCAGGCACGCGCTCGATTCTACAATATTCCGGATCGACGCGGTTTGGTTTGACCTCCACTTACCGCTGCCTGTCATGGGGTCGAAAGCAGGAGAGGCGAGGTGAGAGGGCTTGAAGGTCGGGCCAAGCGGAGGGCCGCCGGCGATCTGTGATGGGGGGTGGTCGACATGCGGGGAGGAACGCGGTGCGTGCGCCCGGCCGGTCGCCCTCCAGCACCCATTCCACGAAGTGCCTGGGCCCTCGCACCGCGGGCGGCGAGCATGCACCCCGCTTGGTTTGCCCGCGCATGGTATTATGGTGCAGTTTCCGGAAAGGCATTGACGCGGCTCCGCCCACGATGAAGCGTTTCCAGCCCAAAGGTTTGGGGTTGTAAGTAATGCCCAGGGGGCGAGGACTGCGAGACTCGGGAAATCGGGACGTTGGACTTCGGAGGTAGGGATGCGGCAGCGCTACGGCAACATAGTTGGATGGGGAAAGTACGTTCCCTCGCGGGTGATCACGAACGCCGATCTAGCGGCACGCATCGATACCAGCGACGAGTGGATCGTTCAGCGCACCGGCATCCGGGAGCGCAGGGTTGTCACCGAGGGGGAGACCACCTCGAATATGGCCGTGGAGGCCTCGCGGGCCGCATTGGACATGGCAGGAGTGCGAGCCAGGGACCTGGATCTGATCATCGTGGCCACCTCCAGCCCGGATTACCTGACGCCTCCTGTCTCTTCTCAAGTGCAGCACGCGCTGGGAGCCAAGGACGTGGGCGCCTTCACGCTCGTCGCCGGCTGCCCGGGGTTCGTCTACGGCCTCTCGACAGGCCAGCAGTTCATCGCTTCCGGCGCCTGCGAGCATGTCCTTGTCGTGGGGGCGGAGCTCATCAGCCGGTATGTGGATTGGGAGGACCGCGCGACCTGTGTCCTCTTCGGGGACGGCGCAGGCGCGGTGGTCATGCAGGCCAGCGATGAGCCCTCCGGCGTGCTCTCCTTCGTCCTGGGGTCCGACGGATCTGGTGCGGAGGACCTGATCCTGCCCGGAGGGGGGGTGGCTCATCCTCCCAGCCATGAGACCGTGGATCAGGGGCTGCATTTCCTGCGCATGAACGGGCGGAAGGTGTATCGCTTCGCCTCACGCGTGATCGGCCGCGCCCTGGAGCAAGCCATCGAAGAGGCGAACTTGACCGTCGATGACATCGATCTGTTTATCCCGCACCAGGCCAATGCGCGCATCATTGAGAGCGCGGCGCACCATGTCGGCCTGCCGCCAGAAAGAGTCTTTGTCAACATCGAAAAGTACGGCAACACTTCTGCGGCTTCCATCCCCATTGCCCTGTGCGAGGCATCCGAGGGCGGCCGCGTCCATCAAGGGGACACCCTGGCCTTCGTGGCCTTCGGGGCGGGGCTAACATGGGCCGCTGCAGTCGTCAGGATCGGCGAGCATGCGCGGCCTATGAGCCTGGCAGAGCGGCTCTTCCGCGTTCCGCGTAGGGCGGCCATCTCCCCGCTGGGCGCCTTTGCACGTGCCGGGTCGATGCGCCCAGGGAGCCTCTGGGCCCGAGTCAGGCGCTGGCTGGTCGGGAACTCGGCAGATCAATAGGGAATGCGTCATCTGAGTCAACGTGGGATGATTCTCCGTCACGGAGCGGGGCCGTCTGGACAACCGGTTAACGGACCCGGCACTGCCGCATTGGCTGAGCGAACAGTGCCGGGTCTGGCTCTCTAGCCGGAGTAAAGCCGTCTATATCCTAAGGGAGAATCGGCTCTCCCGAGCTTACGATCAGCTTTCAGACCTTCTTGGGCGTTTGGGAAGTTCTGTAACGGGCAGCTACTTGTCCACGTTAATGGAAGTGGCAGCCAACCAACCGAGTTCTTGCGCCTCGAGCGCGCAGCCATAGCCGGAGGGATCGAATGCGGGGATCGTATGGCAAGATGGGAAGGCTGTATCGTAGTCCACACCCCTTTTTCCGACGGCGAGCAGGATCTGATCGAGCTGGAATACTCCTCAGGGGAGCGTTCAATTCTGCGGGGTCGTGCGGCGAAAATCGGGTCGGTAATTCATAGGCTGCTGCTCGAGCGGTGGGATATGATCGGCAGCTGTACGATGGACGAAGGCGCAGTGGATCTCTACTTCTTGAAGCGCGCTCTCGCGGACTGAAGGGCGACCACCTCTGTTCTGTCGCTCCCTCACACAAGCAGCATTCTCCTCAAGCGGGCGATTCATCGTGGGGGGCACGGAGATCGCCAGCATTTTTCCCGGAAGATGCTTGCCCAAACCGCATTCAGTTGAGGGTCGGCGTCACATCTGGAAGCTGCTGTTTGTCTCCTCCTCAGATGCGCCCCGGGCGCTCGTCTCACATGCCGTTGGGGCGCCACATTCTAGCGCGTGCGCTCGCTCTCATCTCCACGCTGTAGTCTGATCAAGGGCCCCGCGCAACAGGGCTCTATGGTTGGGCGTTGAACAGGCAGGCGGGCGGGAAGCCGGGCCAGGGGTTTATTGGCCATTGCGCGCTTTCATCGCATTGCAGCCGGGGAAAAAGAACGAAACTGGCGCTTGGTTCACGCCAGCTTCGTATTCCTTAGGCGATGATCTGGAATCCATGCCGGATAACGCGTGTTGATCGAATGATATTTCGAACTCTGTTCTACGCTTCCTCGTTGCCTGCTCTTTCGCCTCAGACGTTCGATACAATGTTGCTGAATATGTTGCCGATGGTGGGCCCCAGCACAGTGAGGATGACAATCACGACCACGGCGACAAGCACGAGGATCAAGCCGTACTCGATCAGACCTTGGCCCCGCTCCCTTCGATACCACAACATCAGGCCGACCTCCTTTCCATCCAGATTTTCGTCACGATATCGCCACCTCAGGACGACTCAAATCGCCCCACGCCACGCCCAACAGCATATGATGCGAGGCTTTTGGACTGTAGGGGCGCATATTTCGTGGTGAACCAGCATCCATCTTCGTCTTTCCAGGGTCGCATCCGCGGAGCCGCCCTTGAGATTGATATTCCCTCATATCGCGAGCGTCAGTGCACACGCCAGCGATATCCATTGATCCGCGTGTATGTATCTCACGGCCACTATCCTCTTCCCGGCCAAGCATCCGTGAGGGGCGGCGCTCACCGCGCCTGGTCGGTGGTCGAGACGCTGAACACGAGGTGCGCCGGGTCCCCCAGTGGCCCCCCCACGTTGATCGCAAAGGGAATCCGGTAATCCACAGTGATCGTCACAGTCACATCCTCTCCTGTGGCCAATACCGTGTTCGGATCATCATCGCAGTTTACGGAAGCGCTGTATGTCCAAGTGGCCAAGGGCATGGTCTGCTCCCCCAGGGCGGCCTCGACGTCCGAAAGGCAGGTGCGCCCGCCGGTATCCGGATAGTAGATGGCCGCGGCGCGCGCGCCGCGTGCGCTCAACTCCTTCGCCATCATCCAGTCGAAGATCAGCGGCCCGCCGTCCAACATGAGCACCAGAAGGCCGATAATCACGAAGATGAACATCAGCGCGGTCTCCACCGACGCCTGGCCCGATGTGCTGCTGTGCGCTCCCATGCATTGCCCCCTTGAAGTATGATGCGGCATTGAAGACCTCAATATCCCAGACGGAACCAGTCCCAGGGGACGGTGCGCGGCCGGATCAGTTCGAAAAGAGATTCGGGATCTGTGATCAATTCGCTGGTCACCCTCGCCTCAATGGTGTTGGTGTCCATGGACGTGACCACCACTTGAGCGTACCCGATGATTTCCACCGTTTCCCATCCATGCTCGGCATCATAGATTTCGCCATTCTCAAAGACCATGATGATGAGACTATCTCCTTCACCGATACCAGAATCTCGCGCTGCGTCCACGAAGAACTTATTCGATGTTCCACTAAGGATGGGGATGTAGCTGCCCGGTTCAATCAGCGGGCTGCCATAGTCCCGCAAAACGATCCCTTTCCATACGTCCTTGATCGTGCTATCGGCGGGGGGCTCAGTCTCCAATGGATCATAGACCGTCATGCTGCCGCAGGTGGCGTCACCGCACAGGATGCTGGGAGATATCGCGCCTCGATAGTCACTACCGGTGGCGATATCGGCCTCCACACCTTCCCCGAGGATGGGGTAGGTCGTCCCATTGGCCAGGCTGTCTAAATACCACGGCTCCTGCATGGCTACAGGCACCAGGCGAGTTTGCGGGTAACGGCAGCGAGAGCGCACCATGATCTGCATCCGGTCCCAACCGAAGAAGCCCCCGAAATACAGCGCATGCGGCCCTCGCAGTCCGCTCAGCAGAGTCCCGTTCGGCCCCCACTGGATGCCCTTGACCACATATCCCCGGTCGTCCACGGTGTAGGGTTGATAGTAGTCTGGGGAGACGCCGTTCCGGGTCAAGCTGTCGGTGAAGGCCGTGTAGACGTCCCCATCGAGAACAGCCCCCGCCGCGGCAAGGCAGGCGGCGTCCAGATCCTCTTGGGCTCTGCGCACATGGGCAAGGAACAGCCCCCCGTCGACAACAAATCCGCCTACCACGGCCAGGAGAACTGGCACCAGGAAGGCGAATAGATATAGCGATTGACCGCGATTGCTGTTCATGCTTCCCCCGCATTCTGTTGTACGTCCTGCTTACCGGTACCTGCCTCTGCTTTTCAATCCGAAACCAGTGCAATCTTCCCCGCCCGACGCGCTTCTGCGGTCGCCGCAGAGTGCCAAGCACGAGAAACCGGCCCACGGGCCGGTTTCGCTATTGGCTCCCTAGAGGCATTCCCTATGCTGGAAAAGGGGAAGCGACCAGATTCAGGCCTCTAGATCCTCGCCTCCACGTGGCGGATGGATATATATGGGGAATCGCGTTCCCTGCCCACCGCACCGCCGGGGCACGATGGCTGGCACCCCAATTCCCTCTTCTTCCATCCCTTCGGCGAGATATCGTGCCTGATGGCATGATTCTCTCAGGGGAGGGCCTTTTGATCAAGGGTCCTCTAGTACTAGAGTCATAGCGGATTTGTAGATTTGCCGGCCGAGGGAGAATCGGGAAAGAAGGCAAGGGGGTGCGGACATGGCCTCCGGTTGCGGATCATAAGTGGAGGCGGAGAGGCTGGCCACCGCAGGGGACACAGCACGTTGCAGGGAGGAAGAGGATCGATCGTCAGACCGCCGCGATCCAGCAGGGTGGGCCCTTCTTTTCTCTCGAGGCTCAAGGGACGGTCGAGCCTCGCCTCCAGCCCGGTCACTATTCGGCCGCAGGCATATCCAGCCAGCAGCCCCAGTTCAGGAAGAAGACGCTATCTTGTGTTTCGAATTCGGGATCCTCGAAGTAGACGAAGAAGTCGTAGCTGAATTCGTCGACATCGGTCACGTAGTGCAAGGTGTCCGAGGCCCCCTCCCACCAGACCTCCCAATCCGCATCCTCCACCTGTGCGAAGGCCGCTTCCACGAAGTCCTGCAGCGACCTGGAGACGCTGCCGTTGTTCGTATAGTCAATATCGATGTCATAGCCGCAATCTATGGTCGAGGGGGCAGGGCTCCCTCCACCCTCCAGCTCTGCCAGCCGGAGGCGCAGTTCATCAGCTTGTGACTGCAGTTCATCCTTCGATGTCGACAGTTCCGCGTTCCGGGCGTTGGCTTGGTCCAGCGACTGTCGCAGGGAAACGGCTTGGATCCAACCTGCGGCGGCGATCCCGCCCATACCGAGGCAGCCCAGTGCGAGGAAGATGACGAATAGAATGAGGACCGTCCGCATGATCACCTCTCCCTCCCGCCCGAGGGATTGACACCCCATTCTACCGGATTTCACCCCATGCTCCGAGCCCGCTCTGCCCTGGGGGGGGCCTATGCTTTGGGGAAAACGGAGCTGCTCGATCGCGGCTACAATGATGGGAGGCATCCCCTGCGCTCGAGGGGATCAATCCACGAAACCACAGGTTGGAGGCGCGGGAGTGAGTGTGCACAGCATTTCATCATCGAACCCGGTGTGGGGCGAACCTGAAGGGCAGGAACCCGATGATCTGGCGCTGGGCGCCGCTCTTGAGGCCGCCTGTTCTGCATCAAGGGAAAGGACGGCGATCCGTTTCTATCGGGGGGGAACCCTGGAGACGATGCTCACCTTTTCGGAGCTGAACTCTGTCGTCAATCGCTTCTGCCATTGGCTGTTGAACTCGGGCGTTCGGGAGGGGGATCGGGTTGCGCTCTATCTTCCCAAATCGCTGATCTTTGTGGCGGCCTATTTCGCCGCGCAGAAGATCGGTGCCATTTGCGTCCCTTGGAATGAAGGATTCAAATCCCAGGAGCTCGCCTATCTGCTGCAGGATGCCGACCCGCGCCTGGTGATCGCCGGGCGCAAAGGGGAAGCGACGCTCCGGGCGGTTGCCCCACGAGCCCGGATGCTGTCCGTAGATGCGGATACGCCGCTTCAACAGTGGAAACTGATCTCGGAGTTTCCCGACCGCGATCCGGGAGTTGCCTTGGATCCGGATCAGGTGGCCTTGATCCTCTACACCTCAGGCACCACCGGCGATCCCAAGGGAGCGGTGCTGACACATCGCAACCTGCTGCACAACACACGGAATATCATCCGAGCATGGGAAATCCAATCCAGGGATATATTGTGCCATGCGCTGCCCATCTTTCACATCCATGGTCTAATCTTCGCCCTGCAATCTTGCTTGCTGGCGAACGCGGAGACCCGTATGGTGGATCGCTTTTCCCCTCCGCAGGTGCTGGATCTGCTGAGAGACCGCCGTCCCGGAGAGCGCTGCACCATATTCATGGCGGTGCCCACCATGTACACCAAGCTGATGGATTCCCTGGGGGATGAGCGGCCGGATTTCGGGCATGTTCGCCTGTGGACCTCCGGATCTGCGCCCCTCCGTCCGGCAGACTTCGAGAGGATCAAGGGAACCTTCGGAAAGGAACCTGTGGAGCGGGAGGGCATGTCCGAGACGGGCATGAATTTCTCCAATCCGCTGCAAGGGATCAAGAAGCCCGGGTCAGTTGGCGTCCCTTTGCCCGGGCTCGAAGTGCGCATCGTCGATCCGCAGTCCCAGGAAGACCTGCCGCTTGGGGAGACGGGCGAGATCTGGCTGAGAGGGCCAGCCATCACCCCGGGATACTGGCGAAAGCCCGCCGAGACTCGCGCAGCGTTCGTGGGCGGATGGTTCCGAACCGGGGATCTGGGGCGCCAGGCCCACGATGGTTACTATTACCTCAGCGATCGATTGAAGCACATCATCATCTCCGGCGGCGAGAACATCTCCCCCAAGCAGATCGAGAGGGTCATCGATCTCCTGGAGGGTGTGACTGAGTCTTCGGTGGTCGGCATACCGGATCCAGTGTGGGGGGAGCGAGTTGTGGCTGCGGTGGTTCTGAAACCGGGCGTGGATCTAGATGGGGCGAGAATCCTGGCCCATTGCCAGGAGCATCTGCACGACTGGAAGTGCCCGAAGCAGGTGCGTATCGTTCCAGCCTTGCCCAAGAACAGCATGGGGAAAGTGCTGAAGGCGGAGGTGGAGCTCTTGTTTGTCCGGTCCGGGGCAGATCCGCATTCCCTGGGCCACGCCTCCGTGGGCTAGCCCGCCCCAATGGCTCCCTCTCGAGCTGCGCCATTCGCAAGCCTGGACCTCGGTTCCGAGCGGCGTTCCGCGTGGTTCCGGGGCGATCAGAATCCCTTCGAGAGCGCGTCGAGCTGGTCCAGTTCCGCGCGCGTGAGATCGAGCGCCATGGCGCCCGCGTTTTGGGCAGCCTGCTCCGCACTCGTGGCGCCGGGTATGGCCACCACCCGTTCGCCGTGGAAAGAGATCAGCCAGCCAAGGGCCACCTGGGCAGGAGTCGCCCTGTGGGCGGTGGCAATCTCTTCCAGTGCCTCGATGAGCGGCCGGCTGCTCTCCAAATCGCGCCGCAGACCCATACCCGCCAATCGCCCTTTCCGCGCCAGAAGTTCCGGGTGTCGGTGGTATTTCCCCGACAGCATGCCCTTGGCGAGGGGTGAGTAGGCGACAACGGTGACATCCAGCTCCTCCGCCGCGGCCAGCACGCCGTCACGCTCGATAGACCGCTCCATGAGGCTGTATTGGACTTGGTTGGCCGCGAGGGGAAGCCCATGTTTCGCCAACACTGCGTGCGCCTGCCGCATGTGCCCTGCGTCGAAGTTGCTCACGCCAACGGCCCCGATCTTTCCCGCATCCACTAGGCGTGCCATGGCCTCCATTTGGGCATCGACGGAGGAGAGGGAATAGGGCTGGTGGACGTAGTAGAGATCGATGCTGTATTCCTGCAGATTCTCAAGCCGCCGGCCAATGGTCCTGGGGATGTTGCGGGCGGTGCGGAGCAGCGGGAACCATTTTGAGGCAATGATCACCTGATCATCTCGCATCCCGTTGTCACGCAGCGCGTTCGCCAGTCTGCGCTCCGATCGCCCAAACCCGTATATCTCTGCGGTATCGAACCAATTCACTCCGCCATCAAGCGCAGCCCCAACAATCTCCATCCGCTCTTTCTTGGATAGGTAGGGGAACGCCAACCCAAATGGCCCGCCCCCTCCGGAGAACTGCATCACCCCCAGGCCGACCGGTGAAACCTGGATTCCGGTTCCGCCCAGAGTCCGGTTGGAAATGGCAGGTTTGGTTTCCGTCGACATTCGTCCTTCCTGGCTGATATCTGAGCTCCAATCCTGATACGGATTATATGCCGCAAGCGAACCAGAAGGGTCTCTTTTCACGTCTCCCCGCCCACTGCCTCTTCCGCTTCCCCGGCTCTCTCGACAGCGCCGCCGATGGCGGCTATTCCCCCGAAGGGTCTTCCATGACAATTGTGTGGTTCATCTCCGAGATTGGTCGCGCTTGCGCCTTGGAGTGACCGGCGTGGGGGTGGGTCCTTTCCCCTTGACTCCTCATCGGCGTCGGCTGCGCTGGCCAGGCTGAAACTCGGTATACTTCTGGCGATGTGAACCACGCACGCCGGGAAAGCAAACTGGACCCACAGGCAGGTTGGACCAGTGTTCAAGCGCGACGACTGAGGAAACCACTTGCCCTGCTTCCCGCCTGCATTCCGGAAGACGGCGGGGTGTGGGCCGACCTGGGCTGCGGCGAGGGCATCTTCACCGCGGTGCTGTGCGCTCTATTGGGGGCGAGCGCCATTGTTCTTGGCTTGGACAGGGATGCGGCCAAGCTGCGAGCCCTTAGACGGAATGCTGACCGCGCGTTCTCGGGCGCCGAACTCCTCGCCGTTCAGGGAGACTTCAGGGCTCCACTTCCCTTCAATGGATTGGACGGCGTGCTGGTTGCCAATGCGCTGCATTTCATCCCTGACCAGCGCAAGCCAGCGGTCATGGCCGCCATGTTGGCCGCCCTCAAGGAGGGTGGCAGGTTCGTGCTCGTCGAATACAACACCTCCCGCGGCACCGCTGCGGTGCCATATCCGATCTCCAGCGGGGATCTTCTGCGCCTAGCCAAGGGCCTGCCTTTGCGATCGCTGCGCATAGCCGCCATCACTCCGTCTAGTTATCTGGGACAAATGTATGCCGCTGTCGGCATCAAATGATGAGCCGCCCGAAGGAGCATCCCCACATCGGCTCCCGCATCTCCGATGCCGCCAAGCGCTGCAAAGCGAATTCGCCCGGCGCATCCCGGCAGGCGCGCGGCTTGGGAATCGCGATCCGCGCCCCGAGGTGGATGCCCGGAATCAGTGGATGAGACGGCGCCAACGGGGGGATTCCGCTCCATTCGGGGGCGTTTGATTATAATTAACACATTCCGGATGCGGATAGTCCGAAAGGGAAAACCGGCCTCATGTCTTGTCCGGTGAGCCGGCCAATCCTGAGGAGATGAGGAGCTAATGGTGGACAGAACGCGAGCAGTGGCGCAGGTCATCGAGCCGCAAATCGTAATAGAGGGCGCTGGAGTGCGGCTGCGGCGCTCCTTCGGGCCGACGCGGAGCAACCCCTTCGGTCCGTTCCTGTTGTTCGATCATTTTGCCTTCAACGATCCCATCGAGGGGCCCATCGTCGGCTTTCCAATGCATCCCCATCGCGGGATCGAGACGGTCACCTACATGCTCGAAGGGAACACCCGCCACCGCGACTCACTGGGGAACGTCGGCGTGATCGGGCCAGGGGACGTGCAGTGGATGACGAGCGGCAGTGGGATCATGCATGAGGAGATGCCCAAACGCGGCCCCTCTGGCAACGTCTATGGTTTTCAATTGTGGGTAAATCTGCCAAGGGCGAGGAAGATGAGCCGCCCACGCTACCAGGAAGTGAAGGCTGCGGACATCCCCGAAGTTGAGCTGCCTGGAGCCCGGGTCAGATTGGTGGCGGGTGATTTTGGAGGCCGGTCTGGCCCGGTGACGGAAATTGCCGCCCGGCCGATCTACATGGATGTGCGTCTGGAGCGTGACTCTGCCTTCACCCTGCCTGTACCTCGGGGCCACACCTTGATCACCTATCTGTTCGAGGGGAAGGCTGCGTTCACCCGTTCCGAGATCGCCGCGGACGAGGTGACGGATGCGGTGAGAATGCTGATTATGGGCGAGGGCGATACGTTGAGAGTGCGCACGGGATCCGAAGCGGAGGCGCGTTTCATGCTCATGGCCGGTGCCCCTTTTAACGAACCCATCGTCCCCTATGGCCCCTTCGTGATGAATACCGAAAGCGAAATACGCCAGGCGCTCGCCGATCTGCGGAACGGCACCTTTGTGAAAGAATCCGGCTTGGTGGAAGCTTGAGGGAACATCGCGGAGGGTTCAGACGCCTCTCGAGGGCAAGTTCACAAGAGGCGCGGGGCAAATGAGCGGCCCAGAGGACAGGCTCAAGCTCCTCATGGGACTGGCCCTGGTGGGAACTCTGGTTTCCAGCCAAATATCCCCCGGCAGGACTTCGAAGCATCGCCGCAGACGCAGGCATTCGTCACTTTCCAGAGGGGCGATCCAAGAGGCCTTCGAGGGCCCCCAAGCCGGCGCCGGAAACCTGGGATCTCTACCGAGAGATGGAGTGACCCCGGGCGGATCCAGTGCCAGTGGGGGAGGCTATTGCTCTTGCCAGGTGAGGTAGACGCGCGCGCTGCCGATCCGCTCGCCATACTCCAGCGTAATGGTGTGCTTGCCCTCTTCCAGACTGACCGTGGCGCCCAGCCATCGGATTTCGCTCAGCTCCCATGCGTTGATGAGCAGATTCTTATCGACATATAGCTGGATGGCGTCGTCGGCTCGAACGCGGAATCGATAGGAACCAGCCTCAAATTCCCGGCGCGAGGTCCAACGCACCGAAAAATGATCCTGCGGCAGTGTAGGGGCGGGAGATCCAAAACCCCAATTGAAATCCACAGCCGCATCTGTCCGAGTTAGGACGGGCAGCCCGTTGACATTGCCATTGTCGAAGTATTCCGCCGACCATCCGCTCGCCTCCGCCATCTCCGTCGAGATCACATCCACCCGCACGACAAGCGGCTGATCTCCGTCCTCTCCAATCCCGAACTGCTCTCCTGCTTCGTTCTGCAGCATCCACTCACCTGAGAAGATGCCGATACCCTCCGGCGCGTTCAGCCGCAGCCGCAGGTCGATGCTCTCGCCTGGCCCGACCGCACGGTCCAAGGGCACCGCATCCGGCCCATTCATGGCCTCACCGCCGGCGAATACCAATGAATACTCCGTCGACCACGTACATGTGCCCAAATTGGTGATTCGCCAGATCTTGTCGAATACTTGCCCCTCGACCAAACGGGCGAGGTCCACGACGCCCACATCCACCACATCTCCCCCTCTCAGCGTGCAGGCAACCGTTGTTGGTTCGGGGGATGGGATAGTTGTCTCTGTCGGTAGCTCCGTCGGGGGGATCGGGCTTGGAAGTGGCGTTGGGCTGGCCTCCGGCGTCGCCGCGGCGGTCGCAGTGATGTCCGCTGCCATATTCGATATCTCGGTGGCTTGGGCCTGAATTGTCGCCGCGGATAGCGTAGCGAGTTGGGCGGCTTGGTCGGAGCCGCCCGAGCAGGCTGAGATAAGGGCTCCGCCCAAAGCCAGACCCAGGCCTGCACCTGCCATCTTTACGCAAAGCCGGGCTGTCGTGCCATACATTGTGACGGGCGTGGTCTTGTCGGCCATCTCGATCACACTCCCTGAAGATCTGGGGTCATGCAGTTATGGGTTCCCCCATACTATATGACAGAATGACATTATAATCACGCGCGATTGAGCCCTTTACAAGCGGGCAAAATACTGTTATTCTGTTCGCCGAAGGTTGCATGCATGTTCTGCCTGGAAGTCGAAAGATCACAGTCTGAGCTTCTGCAGCTCAGACCTTTTTCGTGGTAGGCCGGCCTCGCCGGTGGACCCGACCACCCGGGAACAATCGCTGCACCTAAACTTTTTGCCAGAAGGAGGCAATTCTAGATGTCGGAACGAGAGACCGGGACGGTCAAGTGGTTCAACAACGGCAAGGGCTACGGCTTCATCGAGCGTGAGTCGGGCGAAGATGTATTCGTCCACTACACCGCCATTCAGGGCGAAGGTTTCCGCAGCCTGGAGGAAGGCGAGCGGGTCGAGTTCAGCGTGGAACAAGGACCCAAAGGCCTTCAAGCCGCCGGCGTAATCCGGCTGTAAGCCAATCACCCAGTTGAAGAAGCCCCCGCCTAGCGGGGGCGCTTTCTTCCTCCATTCCGCCTCGGCGGATGCGGGGGTCGCGCGGCACGGAGTTCGGCACGTTGGAGCAAGGCATCTCTGGCAGCAGCCAGTTCCCCCTTTTCAATTTGGATAATAGCTGTTATGATTTATAGATAGAATGTGGTGGCACGCAAGTTCTGTCTGGAAGTCGCAAGATTAGAGCCCGGGCTGCTGAGGCTCGGGCGACATTGTTGCACGACCGGTTGCACCGGTGGACCGACTTGGGGAGAACAGCGCAGGCACCAAAGACCCAACTTTGCCATAGGAGGCAATCGGTAATGACTGAGCGAGAGACCGGAACGGTCAAATGGTTCGACAGCGCCAAGGGCTACGGCTTCATTGAGCGCGACTCGGGCGACGATGTGTTCGTGCACTATTCGGCGATCCTGGGAGTGGGCTTCCGCAACCTGGAAGAAGGCCAGCGCGTGGAATTCACCGTCCAGCAAGGCGAAAAGGGCCCCCAGGCAGCTTCTGTCACGACCATATAGCCACACGCCGCAATACTCATTGAGAGCCCCCCACTATGGGGGGCTTTCTTGTTCGGCAGGCCGCTGGTCGAGGGCGCAACGGAGGTGGTGGGCAGATGGATGATCGGCACAACGCCAATTGGCGTCTTGAGCAGGCGCGCGCTTATCATCGCGGCACCAAACATCCGCGAGGGAACCTCTTCCACCCCGGGCACATTTATGATCCTCGCCGGGAGCCGCGAGGCCACAAGATCTATCCTGGGGCATCAGAGACCCCGTTGGGGGCGGTGGCACCGAGCGCCGGAGCCCCGGCGATGCATGCCATCACGGAGCAGAAGAGACCTGTTCGTGAATCCCCTATCCCGGATTCCAATGACATCGCCCGGATACTGCACTACACGGGAGGCATTACCAAACGCCTGCGCTTCTCAGGGCTGCCGCGGCCAGTTCCCTTCCGGGCTGCGGCTTGCACCGGCGCTCTGTACCACATCGAGCTGTACGTGGTTTGTAGAGACCTGTCCGGAATCTCAGCGGGCGTCTACCATTTCGCCCCCGAATCCCACTCCCTCTCCCTGCTGCAGCGGGGAGACCATCGCCGACGGTTGTGGAGGGCCAGCGGCGAGGAGGATTCGCTCCGGCGTGCGGCTGCAGTGTTGGTTTTCACCGACGCTTATTGGCGCAACGCTTACAAGTACCAGGCGCGCGAATTCCGGCATACCTTCTGGGACAGCGGGACCATGGCCGCCAACTCGCTCGCCATCTGCGCCGGCCTCGGATTGGATGCCCGGTTGGCGCTGGGCTTCGCGGATGCAGAGGTGCGCGATCTACTGGGCTTGGGCGACCAGCCTGAATTCCCCGTGATTCTGGTGGCGGTAGGCAAGGATGATAGCGCCCTCCCCCCAGCGCCCGATCTCGCGCCTTTCCCCGATGCAGAGCAGGGGAGCGAGGGCTATCGGACCAGCTACCCAGGCATCGAAGTGATCCAGTCAGCGAGCGCCTTGACGGGCGGTGAGGCGGCGATGAGCTGGAGGCAAGCCACCCTGGAGCTGCCGGTATCGCGGCCAGAGGGGGAGTGGATCCCTCTGACGAAGATGGACGAGGCCGGGAGCGCCACGCATGAAACCATCGAGGCCGTCATTCAGCGTCGCGGAAGCGCTCGTCGGTTCTTGCGTACCCCTATTTCAGGTGAGGTGATCTCCGGCTGCCTGGCAGCGGCTGCGGCCCCGCTGGCCAGCGATAGCTTGGGGTCGCCCCTGTCACTCAATCATGGCTATCTGATTGTAAACGCGGTCGCAGGGATTCCACCTGGATCATATGTTTTCCACCCACGGGAGGGCGGGCTGGAACGGCTGGCGATGGGTGACTTCCGGCGCCAAGCGGGCGATCTGGCGCTCGGCCAGCGGCTGGCTGCGGATTGCAGCGCCGCGCTTTTCTTCCTCACGGACCTGGAGCCGGTTCTGCAACATTTCGGAAACCGCGGCTACCGAGGGGCGCAGATCCAAGCGAGCATCGCCGCCGGCCGGATCTATCTGGCTGCCTATGCCCAGCATATTGGAGCGACGGGGCTCACTTTCTACGACGATGCGGTTACCGAGTTCTTCGCGCCGCATGCCGATGGGAAGAGCGTGATGTTCTTGATCGCGATCGGCAATCCGGCATAGGCTGGACCGGGGGGCGGCATTCTTCGAAGCGATTCGATGGTCGTGACTGGACTTGGCTGCTACGGCCGGGTCTGGATCGTGCCGGCGATGATTTCCGCCCGCAGTTGGTCGAGCTCCGCCTTCAGCTCTTCCGAGACCAGAGCGTCGAGTTTATGGAAGGGTGAGATCGCCACCTCGCCGGTTTCCAGGGTACCGATAAACGTCCCACCCGCAAAGGTCCCCGCCTCGACCGCCTGGGCGGCTCGCAGCACGCTGACGCGGGCGCGCTTCTCCACGCTCGTGAGAACCACCTGCGCAAACTGGGGCGTGGCCAAGGTCTGATCCACATCCACGCCGATGATGTAGCGACCCTCGTGCTTGCTGGCCTCAATCACACTGCCGTAGGTGATGTATGGGCCGCCCACGGGCATGATCACATCCGCGCCTGATTCGATGAATTGGCGCGTGAACTGTATGCCCTCCGGTGGGCAGCAGAAGTCCCCCACAAAATCACCCGTCCCGCTTTCGGAGTCCCATCCCAGCAGCGTCACATCCGCCCCTTTGACCGCATTGAAGTGGCGAACTCCGGAGTCGAAGCCGGACATGAAGGCCTCCACGGACGGAATGGCGACGCCGCCATAGGTGGCGACGATGCCTGTCCGGCTGACGGCGGCCGCCAGGTACCCCGCCAGGAAGGCTGCCTGATCGGGGGCATACAATTGGATCCACATATTGTCCGGCGGGTCATCTACGGGGATGTCAATCAACTGAAAGGCGAGATCCGGATTTGCTTGCGCGGCGTTCTTTGTCATGCCGGCAAACACCGTCCCCGGGGAAACGATCAAGTCGCAGTTGGAGCGCAGCAGCCGCTGCATCGCCCGAGGCGGGTCGTCGAGAAATTCCGACTCATACACGAAATGATCCCAGCCAAGTTCGTCGGACACCAGCAGGATGCCCTCATAGCTCTCTTGGCCATACCCCCCGTCGTAGACCCCGGCCGCCTCTGTAAATTCACATATCCTGTGCCCTTGCGGCGGGGGAAGGTATTCCGCCACCTCGGTCCTCTCATAGGCCGTGCAATCCTCACCCATCAGATAAACCCGGCACTCGTCGGCCGTAAAATCGCGGCCCACCCTGCCGCGCGCCATTTGCGCGAGCTTGTCGACATCGCTCGCCAGCAGGTAGATACCCTTCGAGTCGGAGATCGCGAGAACATCCTCCGTCGGGGAGAAGGCGACCCGCGAGGGGCTTTCCCATCCAGCCGGCGACAGGGAAAGCAGCTCCTCCCCGCTCCTGCTGTCCCATAGGCGCAGGCTGCCATCGGCGCCGACGGTGGCAACCTGCGAGCCATCCCGGCTGAAGGCGATGTCCTTTACAGGGGCGTCATGCCCAACAAGATCGATTGATTGATCTGGTGCGTCCAGGCCCCAGATCCGGGCCGTGCCGTCTTCGCTCGCAGAAGCCAATCGCGAGCCCTTTGGGCCGAAGACCACCTGGTTGATCCGGCCCGTATGCGCCGTCAGGTATAGAACCTGCCCGCTTTCGAGATCCCATACTGTGATGTCCCCCCGAATACTTCCCGCGCACAGCCGGTCGCCGCCGGGGCTGAACGCGAGACCCGTCACAGAATCGCCTGCAAGGAGGGGCGTCCCAAGGGCCTTGCGGTTGGATGGATCCCAAAGCTCGACCACCCCGTCAGAGCCGCCGGCTGCTAGCGTCAAACCGTCGGGAGAAAACGCCACCGCATCGACCCGACCATCTTGGGGAGGCAGATCGCTCAATGCCTGCTCAGTGGACAAGCTCCAAAGGTGGACACGGTGATCGATCCCGGCGACGGCAGCCATCTGCCCATTCGAAGTGACCGCAAGCCTGGTGGCCCAACTGCCTTCTGTATGATCTCCGCCGAGGGACCGCATTTCTCCATTCTCCAGGTCCCAGACGGATGGAGCTGCACGTCCCTGCAGGCCGGCTACGATCATCTGGCCCTCCGCGCCAAAGGCCAGGGCGGTGACCGCCGTATCAGTGGGGGTGGAGGCTACTTCCCTCGCCAGCGAGATGTTCCAAATGCGGGCGGTCTGATCCTCCCCGGCTGTGACCAGGCGACGGCCATCCGGAGCGAACGCCACGCTGTAGATGCGATCCGTATGGCCGACCAGGTTGAGCAGAAGGTCGCCAGTGGCCGCATCCCAAATGTGCCCCTGGCGGTCGACTCCGGCGGAGGCCAGCCATCTGCCGTCCGGGCTGAATGCCAAGTCGCTTGCTGAGGCTGTGTCCGCATCAATAGAGAGCAGGGGCTCTCCGCCGTCGACAGACCAAATGTAGGCGGTTCCTCGCGGGTTGATGCCCGCGACTCGTCGGCCATCGGGGCTCAAGTCGATGGCGCCGACGAAACCGGGTATCCCCTGGATGTCAGGCGGGATATCCTCGATCGTGATCACGGACTCCGGAGTGGGTTGAGCGATGCTCCAGAATATGAGCTGCCCCGACAGATCCCCTGCAGCCACATGCCTGCCATCGGGGGTGAAATCCACGGAGGCCATCGGCCAGTCTTCATAGGAGGAGAGCTTGGCGCGGATTTCAGCCTTATCCCATTCCCAAATCTCAACCATCCCATCCTTGCCAACTGACGCCAGCAGTTTTCCATCCGGGCTGAAGGCGACGTCCTGCACCCAGTGTGAGTGGCCCTCCAGCTCGCGTATAGGTTCCCCTGAAACGAGATCCCAAACTCGGACAATGCGGTCATTTCCGCCACTGGCCAAATACCGGCCCTGGGGGTGGAAATCGACCGCCTTCATGGGTCTGTGCGAGCCCGTATCCAAGAGTAGGCGCTCTTGCCCGCTTCTGGAGTCCCAAATTCGGATGGTGCCGTCAGCACTGGCCGTAGCCACGAGCTTCCCATCCGGGCTGAACGTGGCGTCAAATATCCGGTCAGTGTGGCCTTCAAGGACCACTTCTGTGCGGGAGGCGAGGACAGCTTGATGCAGGGCCTCCTGGGCCCGGCGCGGGGCCGGTTCGCCCACGGACGCCGACTCATCCAGCGCCTCCAGGGCGAGCAACATGCTGAGTGCTGGATCCGTCTGCAGGTTGATTTGGGATGCGGAGGTCAATTCCCTCGCCTTCGCCATGTGGGCCTCGACGGTGGCCAGGTTCCGCTGCTGCACTGCAAATCCAGCCGCAACCAAGGCTACCGCCAGCAGCACGGCCAGCGCATAGGCATAGCGGCGCAGTCTCCGGGAGGTCCGTGCCTCCTGCACGGCGCGCGACTGCTCAGATTCGGCGAGCCTACGGGCCGCCTCCAATTCTCGCCGGCGCTGCGCCTCCCTCTCCCTCTGTCGGTGCTGAGCCAATTCGGCCGAAGTAGTCAGGAACGATCGTTCCAGCGGATTGAGATCGTCGGCATGTTCGGCCGCCCATTCCTGCGCCCTAAGGAGACGTGCACCGCGATAGAGGTCCGCTTCATCCTCACCGCGTGCGTCCCACTCCTGGCTGGCCTGGGTGAGGTGGCGGTGTATTCTGAGCGCCTCTCGGCCGCCCTCCAGCCACGTTTGCAGGGTTGGCCATTCCCGCAGAAGGGCTTCGTGCGATACCTCGACCCAATCCTGTCCCAGTGTTACCAGCCGGTTGGCCGCAAGCGTCTCCAGTACGCGCTTCGTCGGCGCGGGGCCGGCCGGATCGCCGGTCAGCTCGGCGATCGGGGCGCGCCGGCGCGTTTCGACCCCCGACTCTCCGGGGTCGGTCAGCCGGAGAAGAATTCGGCGCGCGAGGGCTTGCTCGTCGGATGAAAAACCCCGGTATACCGTCTCCGCCGTCTTGGCAATTGCGCCTCTTACGCCCCCGGCCTGGGCGTAGCCCTTCAAGGTCATCGTGCGGCCGCTGCGCCGCTTCCAGCATTCCAGCAAGGCGTGGGAGAGCAGCGGGAGGGCGCCGGGTTCTCCGCGCACCTCGCGGATGATCAAATCCACCAATCCGGGCTGGAACTCCCACCCCGCTTGAATGGCTGGCTGTTCGATCGCTCTCCTAAGCTCCTCTGCCTCCATCGGGCCGATGAATTCCTGGCACTCCGACAACGCATTCCGCAGACGTGGGAAAGCTGCGCATTGGGAGTAGAAGTCGGAGCGCAGCGCAATCACAATGGTGATTGCCCCCACTTGATCGCGCCCGTTTGCGGACATCAGGTTTGCGATGAAGGCAGCGCGCTGGACCTCCGAGCTGCATCGGGTGAATAACTCTTCGAATTGATCGACGATCAGCAGCAGGTGGGCAGAACGCGTCGATTCCAGCAGGCCATTGGCGGCCTGTTGAAGCGCCGTCTGATCATCGAGCATCGCGCCCGACAGGTTCTCTCGACCGGATCGGGAGACCGCATTGCGGCTCAAGGCCCCGGCGAGGGCCTCCAGCGGGAGTTCTGAGGGGGTCATCACGCGCAGCAGATATGGCCCGAGATCCTTCTTGGGAACGATGCTGCCGGCGACTTGGCGTCCGCCCGTAAGGGCGGAGACCAAGCCTGCCCGCACCAACGAGGATTTGCCGCTGCCCGATGGGCCAACCACGGCGGCAAGCGAAGGCCGTGAGTTCAATCGATTGACTAACCGTGCGATCAATGCCTCGCGACCGAAGAAAATCTGCGAGTCCTCGATATCGAAGTAAGCCAGGCCCCTATAGGGAGGCTCTCCCGGTTCGGGCGGCAGTTCTTCGATTTCAGGAGGGGAGGGCTCCGCAACAGGGTTGGTCAACTCGGGGATGCCCTTCTGCTCCAGATCCGCCGCCAGTTGCACCATCGCGTCCGAAGGTGCCAGACCGAAGTCGCGCGCCAGGTCTTGCTGGCAGCGCCTGAATGCCAGTCGCATGGCGCTCAGGTCTCCAAGCGCCGTATGGGCGATCATCATGGCTCGGTAGGCGCTTTCGGGCGCATATCCCAGCGCAATCCAGCGCTCCGCCTGTGCCAATGCATCGTTCCAATCCCCTGCAGAGAGCAATGCGTCGAGCAGCAGGCGCATCTTGCTCTCATAGGCCGCATGCAGGCGCTCACGCTCCAGGACGATCCATTCGTCGTAGAAGCCGGGGAGCAGGTCGCCTGTGTATTGCCTGGTGATTTTGGAAAGTTCCTCTGTGGTCCAATGATGCGTGTCCCGGCGCTGCAGGATGAGGTCAGCGTCCAGCCAAGCCGGCGAATCGGCCCGGAAGACGAGATCGATGTCGCTGATCTCCAGGAAATCCTCCCAACCCAATCGAGCCTCCTCGAAGGATTTCCGAATCCGCCAGAGAGCAGATCGCAGGTAGGCCCGAGAATTGGATTCACTGGCCTCTGGCCACAACATGCCGGCCAGCTTCTCTCGGCGGTTGTGGAGACCTTTGTGCAGCGCCAGATAGGCGAACAGCGATTGGGCGGGCCTAGAGGGTATTGCAATCGATTGCCCGTCTCGGGTCAGCGCGAATTGCCCCAAGACGCGTATCTCCAGCATGGTGACTCCCCTGATGCCTCCGGCCCAGGTTCGCATGTTAACGGCAAACGAAGCTGCTTGCAAGCATGGCTAGGACCCCGAATGAGTCGAGGCAGCGGAAGCCCTCCCCCTCGCATACGCTAAATAACGCCACTGCATACGCTGTCCTTCGGGGCATGGAGTAGCCTGGTGTCGAACAGCAGCGGCGCCCATCGGGCGGCGAGCGAAGAAAGAGAGGCAAGCATCATGTTTGAGGGACGACTTCTGCAGCGGGATCGGCTTCTCCTCGCACTCATCATCATAGCCATCTTCGGCTTGGCCATCGTGCTCGGGAGCCTGATTGCGGGATCATCGGGGAGCGGGGTGCGCTGGCTCTCGCAGGGCGACCCTTCGAGCCAAGGCTCGGCTCCTCTCGCTCGGGAGCGGGCGCTGGCGGCCGAAGCGGCGCGATGGAACGCCATGGCAGAAGAGTATGTCAATCTTCATGGCAGCACGGCCTGGGTGAGGGGCGGCCTGACGGCTGCCCGGCGAGTGGAGG